>NZ_AZDT01000002.1 GCF_001434785.1 Levilactobacillus namurensis DSM 19117
GTTTTTGAAAAACATGAAAACTGACGACTTTTTTGAAAGGTATGAATAATTCAGGCAATCATGTATTGAATTTCGTCTTTCGTGTAAGTATTCGTGTCGATAAAATCGCGTTTAGTCATGTCAAAAACTCCCTTATCTTTTTATTTATTCATTTGGTTTCCCTTGATTACATGACTTATCATAGCGGACGATCGCTGGATTGGGAAGCGTTTTCAAGACTACTGTCATCAGCTAATTCAGCCTGATAATCGTTTCAAATCATGAAACATGTTTCATTAATCGCAAATGCTTATTTCTTCACATATTCAGTTTTTTCCTAGAAAATCATTAAATATGCAAAACAAAAAAGCCCGGAACAAGTAACAGTCCCGTGCTTCTCATCTCAAGTCATCATCTCATTACCGGCGACGTTTACGTCGGAAAGCGGGACGGCTACCCCGCCGTTTGCCCACGGCCTTGAGCTGTTGGTCCGTGGCGAATAACTTCTGTCCCCGTTCCGGATGCTCCCGCAAGTAGGCCTTGGTGAACTGGTCGACCGCCGCGTGGTCTTGGGTATCAATTCCCGCCCGTTGCATGGCCGTAGTCAGTTCCTCGAAGAAGGTCTCCATTTCCGGATCGTACATGGTGGTCAACGCCGTGTGGTGCGTCCGGACCCAATCCTGTAGTTCCCCAGCATACTTGAGCTGGTCCTTCAGGTAGGTGAACAACGTGGTCAACGCGAACGGAATCAGCTGGTACAGGTGCGGTTCCCGTTGGTCCTTATCCAACAAATGGGTAAAGGGTCCAAACATCACGGACGCCAACGCCTTCGCATCCCACTCGGCCGGTTGTAAGTGCCGGCCCGTAAGCAACAGCTCCGCCGTCACGTGGACGATCACGCCAAAGGCCCGCTGGTTAGCCGCACTCAGATTCTGCACCTGCGGTTGGGCCGCCATGGCTTGGACCCAGCCTTCGACTTGGGCCACTACGTCCTCGTAAGCCCGTTGCTCCTGATTGACCTTTTGCGTGGTGTGCTTCTCGACCAACTGTGGCCGCGCCGCCACTAGTTCGGCCTGAAGCGCCGGCCAGTCTTCTGCCGGCACCTGAGCCTGTATGTAGGCGCTAAGGACCGGGACCACCGCAACGAAATAGTTATGCGGACGATCAACCAACATCGGCAACGCCGTCAACGCTGCTTTCAAGCCCGTGACCGTCCAAGTCTGGTCGGTCGCGGCGACTTGCTGGTAGGCATCGTTAAAATCGGTGATGATGGTTTCTGCGTGTGCCTGTTGATTTTTCGATAACCGTCCCAAGCGCGTCGGCGTCAAGAAAGTTGCCGGCGTCCAGGGAGTCCATGTTGCGTCAGTTTGTGTCATCCTAAATTTCCCCTTATCCATAAAGTCGTGCGGCGCCTAGTCCCATTCAAGCGGCCGGCGCCGCAATATACTTCCATTATAAGCGACTTCCCAACATTTTAAAAATTCAGCCGTTCCTTAAGGCCTGCCCAAGTTTTCCGTTAGTGGTCAGCGTTTCCCAAGACAAAGCCGGCAAATTCGGTTATATTAGAGGTTCGGATACTTTTCGGAAAAGGAGAAATCGCAATTGGTCGATGAAGTTGTTATTTTAAGCGCTGTCCGCACTCCCATCGGGAAGCTGGGGCGCGCCTTACAAAGCGTTTCTGCCGTTCAACTGGGCACGCTTGCCGCCAAGGCGGCCATCCAACGCAGCGGGTTAACCGCTGACCAGATTCAACAAACCATTTTCGGCACGGTAGTTCAAGCCGGTCTGGGGCAAAACGTCGCCCGCCAAATCGAATTAAACGCCGGTCTGCCCGTCTCCAGCACCGCCATGACGGTCAACCAGGTCTGTGGGTCCAGTCTCAAGGCCATCCGGTTGAGTCAAAGCGCCATCTTGATGGGCGACGCCGACGCGGTCCTGGTCGGGGGAGCCGAAAGTATGAGCCAAGCGCCCTACCTGAGTCCCCACACCCGTTTCGGGCATAAATTCGGTGATATTCAACTGGTCGACGGACTCAGTCGCGACGGGCTCACGGACGCCTTCCACGGCTATCCTATGGGTATCACGGCGGAAAACGTCGCCGCCACCTACCACGTTACCCGCGAAGAACAGGATGCGTTCGCCCTGGCCTCCCAGCAAAAGGCCGCAGTGGCCCAAGCCGAGCACCGTTTTGCTGACGAAATCATTCCCGTCCCCGTGGGCGACACCCTGGTCAGCCGCGATGAAGGCGTGCGGCCGACCACTTCGTTAGCCAAGCTCGCTGCGTTACCCTCGGCCTTCAAACCCGACGGTACCGTGACTGCCGGAAATTCCGCCGGACTCAACGACGGGGCGGCGGCCATGGTCTTGATGCGCAAGTCAGCGGCCGAAGCGGCCCACCTGCCGTACCTGGCCACCCTGACCGGCTTTCAAGAAGTCGGCATTGATCCCGCCCTCATGGGCTACGCACCCAAGGAAGCCATCGCCCAAGTTCTCCAGAAACAACAGCTCGCCGTCTCGGATATCGACCGTTTCGAGCTGAACGAAGCCTTCGCAGCCCAATCCGTCGCCGTAACGCGGGACCTCCAGCTTCCTGCGGATAAGGTCAACGTCAACGGGGGCGCCATCGCCCTGGGACACCCCTTAGGTGCTTCCGGCACCCGCATCGTGGTCACCCTACTGCACGAACTGCGCCGAACCGGCCAACACCGGGGCTTGGCCGCGATGTGTATCGGTGGCGGCATGGGGATGGCCCTCACACTTGAGTTGCGGTAGTGCCACTTGCCGAACGGACGCCATCATTCCAGTTCCGTCCGTCACCAAAGGCTGATATAATGGGGACTAAATCCCCGGAAGGAAGTTACCGCCATGATTTCTGCAGACTTTGACGTCAAGATCAAGCTCATCATCCTAACCACCATCGCGTTGGTGGCTCTGCTGGGCATCCTAGGCTACCTGCTCCACCGCGACCACCACTTCTCCAAATACTTGGGCGGTGTGGTGGCGGTGATGGTGGTCCTGATCGCCATCCTAACGTCCTTAATCATGATTCATTCGTAATTAAAAATCGGCGACTAGTTGTTCACAACTAGCCGCCGATTTTTTGATTTAGGTTAAATTATTCAGTCGTTGTGGGGTCGTCCAGATCTCGCCGGGGAACCGGGACTAGCTGACCTACCGACAGGAGATACAGGTACTGACCCAAGACCGGATGGCCGGTCATCTGGTGTAAGGCGGTCGCGTAAAGATTGATTTGCCCGCCGTACTTATTGACTAACCGCGCCACACTGGTATCTAACCGGTCGGGGTTCACGTGGTCGGTCTTGTAATCGAAGAGGATGATGCCTTGGTCCGTCTGCAGGTACCCGTCAATGATCCCGTGGACTAGAACCTGCGAATCCTGTTCCTGAAAGTCTTGGAACAGACTCTTAGCCGGCATCAATAGCGAGAACGGCACTTCTCGCTGGACCCGGTCAGGCGCCGCCAAGAGCTGTTGCCCCAGGTCACTAGCGAAGAACCGCAACACCGTGTCCACCTGAATCTTAGCCGCAACGGCCGCCGTCAGGACTTGGTCCGTGACCAGCTGGTCGATCACCACCTGGACCCGCTCCGCCGTGGGCGTTTGGGTCAGGTCTAGTCGCTGAAGGACCAAGTGGGTCGCCGTCCCGATTTCAGTCGGCAAGGGTTCCCGCACGGTCTGTAAGAAGTCCGGTCGAGCAAAGTCATGGGTGACGAACCGCCGCCCCCGTTGCCGTCCCAATTCGGTGGGTTGGCTCTCCCCGATGCGTGCGTTGTCCGGATCCTCGAAGAGCCGTTTTGCTTCGGATACGGACTGGTAGGCCGTGGTGACCGTTGCCGCCTGGTGCGGGTACTGGAAGTCCATAATGGCTTTCAACTTGGCACCATCGACTGCGGTCGCGGGTACTTTCTGGGCCGCAGCACTAGCCTGTTTGAGCCAATCCTGGGCGGACTGCGTCACGTTGGTCGCCGGGGCAACGTCGTCTTCCGTGGCAAAGCTGACCTTAAATAACGCGGGATCCCCCGCCAGCGCACTCAATGCCGGTTGGCCATCGCGCAAGTCGCCGGCTTGAGGGGTCCGCATCAGGCACATCCCAATCCAGTCCAGGTAATTGGCCTGAGTGGACTTCTCCCGTAGCGTCGCGGGCAGTACCAGGTCGGTACTCTGGAAGGCCTGTTGCCAACTCTTCAAGGCTTCGTCCTGGGTCTTATGCGACCCCACGATGTACAGTCGCGATTCCGCCCGGGTCAACGCCACGTAGAGTTTCCGCATTTCTTCCGCCAGGCTGGCCCGGTTGATGGCTTGAGCCATCACCACTTTCTGTAGCGACGGGGCCTGAATCCGACTGGTGGTGTCCAGGTAGTCGATGCCAATCCCATCCTTACCACTCAAAACGTAAGGGCCCGTCTGATCTTGCCGGTTGAACTGCCGGGAGGCGTCCATCAGGAAGACTACCGGGAACTCCAATCCCTTACTTCCGTGGATGGTCATCACCGACACGGCATCATCGGCCGTTTGCACGGGGGCGCTCGCTAGGTCGTCGTCCCGTTCCTGGAGCCGTTCAACGAACCGCACGAACTGGAAGAGGCCCTTGAAGCTACTGTGCTCATAGCTTTGGGCGCGTTCGTACAGGGCGTGGAGGTTCGCCTGCCGCTGTTTACCGGCGGGCATCCCCCCAACGTAATCCAAGAAACCAGTCTCCTGGTAGATGCGCCAGATCAACGTGACCAACTCATTTTGTTGGGCCACGTCCCGGAAGGTCTTTAGCTGTTCCAGAAAATGGCTGATCTTTTCGTGGACCGTGTGCTGGAAATCACTGGCGTGGTCTTCACTATAGGTCTGCTCAAAGTGCAACACGGCCTGATAGTAGTCGCCCGTGCGTTGATTGATTCGCAGTAACGCCAATTCATTTTCGTTAAGCCCCACGATGGGTGACCGTAAAACGGCCACTAGTGGAATATCCTGATACGGGTTATCGATGACGCGCAATAGGGCCATCATGATCTGAATTTCCGTGGTCTTAAAGTAGTTCTGGGCATCGTTGACCATCACCGGAATCCCCAGGTGCTGTAATTCGTCGGTGATAATCAGGTTGTTCGCCCGCGTCGGCGTGAGTAAGGTGATGTCGCGATACTGCACCGGCCGCGTCTGGCCGGTCTCCCGGTCATAAATCGGCGCCTGGTCCGCGATTAATTCCTGAATCTTCTTGCCGACCATCAGGACTTCGCCCTGGTGCTTGTTATCCACTTGGAAAGTCTCATCCATGGCTTCTCCAGAGTCGGGGGTCGTCGGTCGGTCACTCAGGTAGACCATCACTTCCGCCGGGAACTGTAGGTCACTGGGATAATACCGCGCGCCGTATTTCAGCAGTGCGTCGCCCGCGTAGGCCACTTCGCCCAACTGCCGGTCCATCAACTGCTGGAAGATCAGGTTGGTAAAGTCGTCCACGTTCTTCATCGACCGAAAGTTCTCGGCCAACGTCACCAGCTCGCCCGCGTCACTGGCCCCATACCGGTCAGATTTATGCATGAACAGGGTCGGGTCGGCTTGCCGGAAACGGTAGATGGATTGTTTGACATCCCCCACCATGAACCGGTTCCCGTGGGGTTCGGGCTGGGCAATCGCCGTCAAAATGGCTTCTTGTAAGCTGTTGGTGTCTTGATACTCGTCGACCATGATTTCCTGGTACTGCTTACGTAACTGTTCGCGTACGTGTTGGGAATCCTGCCCAGGTTGGGTCAGAATCTGCAACGCCGCGTGTTCGACGTCCGCAAAGTCTAAGACGTGCCGACGCTGCTTTTCAGCCAGGTACGCGTGGCGGAAACTTTGCACCACGCTCCCTAACTCCGTCACCAATTCATGAGCTTGGCGCATGGTGGTCAGCGCATCGTCTTCGGCTTGTAAGAAGTAGGTCTTCCCTAGGGTATCCAGTTGCCTCTTCGCCGAATCACGAAAGGCCTTGAGGTCAACGTAAACCGCGTGATCCTCGTTCTTTTTAGAAATCGGCGACAACCGCCCCCAATTAAAGGCCAGGACTTCCGTACGCAAATCGTTCCAACTCCCCGTTTGGAGGATGTCCTGGAGGTTGCGCAGCTGGTCTAAACACTGGGTCAAGTACGTCATCTGCTTGGTCAACGAAGCATTCTCAGCCAGCGCCAACGCACTAGTCAGGTCGGCTTGGACCTGGTCCAGTTGGGCCGCCAATAACGGCTGTAAGCGGTCGTGGAAGAAGCTAGTTTCCGTCAGATGGGCCGCATCCAACTGGTAGGCATCCGCTAACCCGGATAACCACGCATCCGGGTCTGGGGCCGCATCCGCAAAGGTGTAGACCCGTTGAACCAGATCCGCTAACCCCTGGTCATTCCGGTCGCCCGAAAAGTTCTCCGTCAACCGGGCGAACCGTCCTTGCGGATCGTCGGCGTACAGCTCTTCTCGCAGGTCCGTCCAGACCTCGTCCCGTAATAGCGCACTTTCCGTGGTGTCCGCCAAGAGGCGAAAGACCGGGTCGTAATCAATCACGTAATAGTAGTGTTGCAACAAGTTTAAACAAAAGGCGTCCAGCGTACTGATATCGGCCACCGGTAAGAGGTTCAATTGGCGCAAGTAGAACTGTTGCTGCTGGCTGTCGCCCTGACTTGCCGCCAACGCCTTCCGTAAGGCCGTCTGAATCCGGTCACGCATCTCGGCAGCCGCCGCCTTGGTAAAGGTCACGATGAGGATCTGGTCAATCCCGGTTCCCGTCTTGAGGTGTTCGATGACCCGTTGAACCAAGACCCGGGTCTTCCCGGACCCCGCCGAAGCGGAGACCAGTAAGTCGGTTCCCCGGTCGAAGATGGCCTTTTTTTGACTTTCCGTATAGGTAAATTTACTCACGATGATCCCCCTGTTCCGCGCGCTTCTTGATGGCCGCCATCTCATCCGCGGCATTCTGTTGCCGTTCCTGTTCGATCAGCGTCATGATGTCCGCTTTCTTCAGACTGATTAAATTATGGTAATTGTTTTCTGGTAAGAGTGGGTCGAACTGCATGATCGACTTATAGGGTGAGAACTGAAGGGCCGTCCGGTTCTGTTCCCGCACCGGTGCCAGGTCCAAATGACCCTCCAAGATTTCCAGTGCGGCCGTCTTGATCAGCCGTTCCGTGTGGGCCAATAAATTGTCTAATTCGTCGGGCGTCACCAGCTTCTCTGATGAATAGCCCCCCTTGACCTTCTTCCGCAGACCCCTAAAGAGCTTAGAGTACCTGTCGGTCGCCAGCCACTCCTCGATATGGTCCAGAAAATCCGTGTCATCGAGTAGCAACCCTTGATACTGCTCCGCCTTTAACAACGCGTCCAAGGGGTCCTGATTCAGGATATCCCCCGCCTTAAGAACTGGGTTTTGCAGGTGTAGGTACACCGCGCCCGCCAGTTCCGTAGACGGCGCCTCCTGCTGATCGACCAGCTGGGACAAGTTGCGCTTAACCGCATCCAGGTAGGTCAGCATCTGCATGGCCTGCCCGTAGTAAGCGCTCTGATAGTCGAACTGGTGCTCGGAGCTCTTATAATCGACGATGCCCAAGAAGGTCTTCTCCGCCAGCTTCAACTCATCTAGCCGGTCGATTCGCCCCCGCACCAGCACTTGCCGGTGTGGCGTGGCGCTATCCGGCTGGTCCGCGTCTAAGTCAAAGACCAATGGCTGAAGCCCCTGCTGGTCCCCCAAGCCAAACTGGACTTCGGTCCGGCGCGGCCGCAATGCCGTTCGCCGGCTTTGTTCGTGGAGCGTCCGGCCCATCTGGTGCATGGTTTTGATCAATTGGTGGCGAATGTACCCCATTCGGGCGGAACTTTCCAGAATCGCAAACTGGGGATTCAGGGTGGTGTCCAGGACTTTAGCAGTCACCTCGTCAATCATGTCGTTCATCTGCTGGTCGTCCAAGTCGGCTAGGTTCAGGTGTTGCTGATTGACCAGCTTAATCAAGCCGTCCAGCGTCGCGTGGAAGAACTCCCCGGTGCTGGCGGGAGACAGTTCGAAGACGTCACGTTCCTGCAACCGTAGGCCGTACTTCAAGAAGTAGGCGTACGGATTGGCGTAGTACTCTTCCAGCTTTGAAATCGATGTGCTGATCTTCCGGCCGTACAACTGAGTCACGATATCCGGACGTAGCTGTTGCGGGACGTTGCGGTAGCTCAAACTTCCCAACAATTTATTGGTTAACTCTCCATAATTCGGGTCTTGCTGTAAGAGTGTCAAGATATACGACCAGGCTGGTGACAATGACTGGTTGCGTTCTTTACTATCGTAGCTGGCCTGAACCAGGTGCCGCAAAGTGGTCCGGCGGGTCCCGATATAGTTCCAGATGTCGTGGTCGTCGGCTGCTGGCGTCGTGGTCACCACCTGTGTCGGCAAGTGGAAGTGTTCTTGAATCCGGGAAACGTACGGCGATAACTCGACGCCGTCACTCTGGTCACTGGCCGCCGGGTAACTGAAAATAAGTTGCTCGCTGCCGCTCAAGAACGCCAGGTAGTTCAAGTAAGGTTCTCCCGCTAATTGAGTCGCCGCGTCATCACGCAGATAGGCATGGCTATCCGTTGTCTGTAACTCTTCCCCCAAGTCTTGGCGGTCACTATCCGCCAACAAGGTCGCGGGGACCTGATTATCCGGCATGGTGTCGGCGGTTGCCCCAATCAAGAAAGTCACCTTCCGGTTGTTAGCCTGTACTAACCCGCTTTCCGAGACCGACACCTGGTCCAGCGTCGAGGGAATCTGGTTAAACTTGGCGCCGGCAAACCCGGCCTGCAAAAGGGCTTCAAAGTCCGTTAGGTTAAAGGGCAGTGGTCCCAAAATGGCGTGGCACTCGTCGAGCATCTGACAGAACGTGGTCCAAGTCTGCTCCGGTTGGCCCGCTTGCATCAATTCCCCCGCATCAATGGCCTGGTCCCGCCAAGCCATCAGACGCTGAGTCACGCCGTGGTTGGCCAAGAACTGGTAGAGAATTGCCGCCGCATCCGTATAGGTCTGCGCGTGCTTCAACTGGGTAAAGAACGGCGGTAACGTCTGCTTAACGAAGTGGCGAATCTGGTTGATCTGCGCAGTAATCTGGTCATCTTGGGTGGTCTGGACACTATCGTCACCAGCCGCGAAACGCGTGTAGACCCAATCATCCTTTTGGGTCCAGCGGTGTTGACCTTGGTAACCATTCTTGAGGACCCAATTTTCAGTCAAGGCGACCGCTTGGCGATAAGCGTCGAGGGTCATGGGGTCGCCATTTTCATCTACCGGCAACAACAGCTCCGACTTCAGGACCCGGAATACGTCGGCGTAACGGTAATCCCGGCGCTGAACGTCGAACAGGGCCGTCAACAATTCCACGAAGGGGTGGTCCGCCATCTGCACGTCCGCGTCGTCAAAGTAAGGAATCGCTTGGGCGTTAAAGATCGGTGCAATCACGGTCTGATAAGCGTCCAAGTGCCGGGTAGTCACTAGAAAATCGCGGTATCGGTACTGGCCGCTGGCTACCAGTTGGCGAATCCGGGTCGCAACGTGGGCCACTTCGGCATACCGACTGGCGGCCTGGACCACCTGAATCTGCTGGGGCGTGGAGGTCACCGCCGGAAGCTGGGCACTCAGGTTGGTGCTGGCCTGCCAATATTGGTCCAATGCCAAAAGGTCGGCCGAAACACGTGGTTCCTGGGCCCGTTGATCCGTCAGAATCGGCACCTGATTGGCGCGGGCACCGGCATAGAGTTGCTGATAAAGTTTAGCCGATTGGAAGAACAAGTTGGTCGGATCTGGCAGCTCTTGCGGAGCCGCTTTATCTAGGTTCAAGGCCACCGTGACGCTGGCTGCTCGTTGAATCAAGACGGTCACCAGCTGACGTTCCTGCGCACTCAATTGGGAGAAGCCTTCCAGGTAGAAGTGGGCGTGGCTGAGGTCGACCTGGGTCAAGAAGTCGGCCAACTGGTTCAAAAGGTCGGTGTTGGCCACGTACTTTCCCGCCATCTGGGTCTCAAAGGCTTCGTAGATAATCAGAAGGTCGTGGAGCTTGGCCTGCAGGTCCGCACTACCGGGGGCCAAGCGGTCGATGGCCGTAGCTAAATCAGCCGCGGTCACCTGACCCACCCGAAATTCCGCGAGTTGGGCGGTCAACTGGCTGATAAAACCTGGTCGGGTGACTTCCCCACGGAAAATCGTGAGTTGATCGGCGTGACTTTGAATAATCTGATAGATCAACATGTTCAGCCCCGCCGGTGAGATCCGGGGCAGCTGGTAAATCGGTTCGTTCTTCATGAAGAACCAGGCTAACCGGGTAAAGGAAAACACCTGGACCTGGGACTGCGCAAATAGTGGGTCGTCCTGGGCCAATTCGCGTTTCAAATCGGTCAGGACATCCACTTCCGTCTCAAACTTAATATGGTTCGGAACCAGGTAATATCCCTGCTCCTCCGGCTGTTCGGCCAACTGCTGGGCTAGGGCCGTGACCATCGGCTTGCGGTGATCCATTCCGGCACTGCCTAAGATAAATTGTAAACTCATCTGCCACCCCTCCGTCATTTTCTCGATAGTTTTATTTTAGCATAGATGCTGGTCATCTCGAACATACGTTCACCGTAAATTGAACTTACTGGGCAAAAAATCTACCAATTTCTTTTCCGTTTGACCCGCCGCGTGCTACACTGAAAACAAGCTAAAATTAAAAAATGATGAGAGAAAGCGGGCCTTTTTACCATGGAATCCCAGGAACAACTTCAAATCTTAAAACACTTGGTCAGTCTCAACTCCGTTAACGGCAACGAAGCCGCAGTCGCTGACTACATTCAACATTTATTCGCCGACCACGGCATCGACAGTCAGGTCATCCCCTACGCCCCCGGACGCAGTAACCTGGTCGCCGAAATCGGGGACGCTAATAGCGATCACGTCTTAGCCCTCTCCGGCCACCTGGACACGGTCGCCACCGGTGATCCAGCGAACTGGCAGTTTCCACCCTTCGACGCCCATGTCGAAAACAACGTCCTTTACGGTCGGGGGAGCGCCGATATGAAGAGCGGCCTGGCCGGTATGGTAATCACCTTCATCAACCTGGCAGACGCAGGCACTCCTTTAAAGGGGCGCTTACGGTTTATCGGAACGGTGGGCGAAGAAAACGGGGCCATGGGGTCGCGGATGCTGACCCAACAAGGTCTCGCGGACGACCTCGACGGGTTAGTCATCGGTGAACCGACTGGTGGGAACCTGGTCTACGCCCACAATGGCTCACTGAACTACCACGTCTTCTGCCAAGGCAAAGGCGCCCACAGCTCCATGCCCGAAAAGGGAATCAACGCCATTACCAACTTGATCAAGTTCGTCACCGCGGAAAAGACTGCCTTCGATAACGCCCCGGTCAGTCCCGAACTGGGACCGCTGGTGCACAACGTCACCGTCTTCAAAGGTGGGGAACAAGTTAACAGTATTCCTGCCAACGCGGAACTTCAAGGGAACATCCGCCCTATTCCTGAATTCGACAACCAGGCCGTGATCGACCGCCTGCACCAGGTCGTGGACCAGTTGAATCAAGAGCCCGATGTCCACTTGACGCTGCACATCGACTACAGTTTCAAGCCAATCATCAGTGACCCGCAAGAAAAGCTCTTACAGCTGACTAAATCGATTGCCGATCAAGAATTCGATCATCCGATTCAATTACAGGTCATCCACGGAGCCACCGACGCCTCCGAATTCACCAAGTCCGCCAACCACTTCCCGGTCGCCGTTTACGGTGCCGGCGAGTGGAGTGCCGCCCATTCAACCAACGAATCCGTCGACCTGGACCAGTTCGCCCACGTCCAACGGGTCTACCAGAAGTTAGCGGAAGAATTTTTGGCCTAACTTAAGCCTATAAAAAACAGACGATCAGGATGAAGCGCCCTAGAATTCTGGGGCACTTCATTCTGACCGTCTGTTTTTGTTTCCCCAATTAGTTGCCTGTCATTGCTCAAGCGACTAGCCGTCATCGTTCATAACAATTCCAACGTCCCATGCCACTATCTTCCTATCAAAAACGCGTTACGCCAATCGCCGCAACGCATCGTTTCTATTTTAAAATTAATGTCCGACAACCCGGTAATCGCCACGGCCAAAGTACTGTAAGTCCGGTAACGCCCGCTGATTCAAGAGCTGACTGACCGTGACCAAGTGGTACCCCTTGGCCTTCAACCGGTGAATGATGGTAGGCACCGCCGCAACGGACGGCGCGTGGATATCGTGCATCAGGATGATCGACCCGTTACGCGTCGCACCCAGCACGGACTTAATATCCTTTTGGGTGTTCAGGTAAGCCCAATCCCGAGAATCCACGGACCAGCGAATGATTGGCTGCTCGATGGCCCGGCCCTCAGCCGCCGTAATATTGCCGTACGGCGGCCGGACATATTCCGGTAACTGCCCCGTGGCACGATACAGGGCCTGGTTGGTCCGGATGACCTGCTTGACGGTCTTTGCCGTCCCAATGCGGTTGAAGTCCGGATGGTTCCAAGAATGGTTCCCCAGTTCGTTGCCCCCCTTGAGGACGGCCCGACTGATCTGCGGGTACCGACTCACGCTGTTGCCGACTTCAAAGAAGGTCGCGTGCACGTGATTGCGTTTCAAAATCTTCAATAACTTAGGCGTCAGCTTCGCATCCGGCCCGTCATCAAACGTCAACGCTACCAACTTTCCCTTGGTGGTTGGTGTCCGGTTGGCCTTGGGCAAGTAGCGGTTGAGGACCTTCCCAGTCAACTGCTGATAGGGAATCGTAATGCGCTTGACCTTGAAGCTGTTCGCCAACAGGTTCATCCGCAACCCCTGCGGCGTCAACGTCGCCTTCTTGGTCATGTGGTGCGGTAATTTGACTTGGTAGACCGCCGGCACCCGCCGACTCTTGGCGTGCGTCTGCGTTAGAATCTGTTGCCGGGCCGCCTGCCGAATCCCGGCGAGCCGTTTCGGATTGCGGTTCGTGAGTTGCCCAAACGTGACCACCCGATTTGCGGTGGCCTTGGCCTGAGCGGACTGACCGCCACCTAACAGACCCAACGTGGTCACCACGGTTAAGACACTGGTCCAGACTATTCTTCGCTTCATGAAACCCCCTCCTCACGGGTATCCCCCTGACTTAAGTTAAGTGTAGCAGGTTTCCTCATGAAGGGGGTCAACGGTGCCCACCCAAGCTAAGGTTCCTGTCGCAACCGTACTTTTCAGAACCAAAATAAAAAGCAGCCCGACATCGCTGTCGACTGCTTAGTCTTGATCATCGTCCGTGTTGGCTGCTTGGTGATTCTCCGTGAGCACCGCATTGGTATACGTCTCCAAGTCCTCGAGCACCGCGGCGTCGTTGGGTTGCTGCGCCGCCATATTCTCGGCGACCGCCCAGCGGGCCAAGTCGTCGGTAATCGGCACGATGTCTTGAATGATCACCATCACGGCGTCCGCCTGGTGCTGTTCTTGAATCGTCCGAAAACTCTCGATATCCGTGATCAACCGTAATACCTTACCGGTCGCTTTCTCCACGGATTGAAAGATTACAAAATGGGACTTCTGGTTGGCCTGGTCGATGCGTTCCCGCACCGCCGCCAACTGCTGGTCATTAATGTTTAAAGCCACTGTATTCACCCCCGCTCATTAAGTGTAACAAAGTTAGCGGCCAAACGACCGCCATTTCTCCTAAAAGAAGAAAGTTTTCGCCATGGTTAACAAATTGCGAGTGACTGATAGTCATGACCGCCGTTGATCAGTAAATCGGTCGCGACCTGGACCACTGTTTCACGTGAAACAGTCCCCGCGGGAACCGGTTGACCTTCCGCAATGATCTTGGCGGGCGTGGCGGGCGTCTCCGTCAGGGTCACGGGCCGCAGAATCGTGTACGGGAACTCAGCCTCATCCACCTGTTTAGCGGCATACCGCTGCTGGTTCAGGTACTCCTTGACGTCCGAGATTCCCGGATAGGCCAACTGACCGGTCACTTCATCGTCGACCCCCGCCGTACTCAACATTACGAAGCGGGTCAACGGTAACCGTTGATGGTATTGGGCATCGAAGAGTTCTTCAAACGCCCAGTCCACATCGGGTCCCGTCAACGCGGAAAAGACGATGGGCGTATCCTGAAGCGCCGGAATGTAAGTGTCTGCCTGATGCAGGTCACCCGTCATTTCCGTGACTTGAGCAGCCAGTTCAGCGGGCAGCGTTTCGTCCGCGCCGTGCAAGAGCCGGACCGTAGCAGCCGGTTGGCGCACCAGGTTACCAGCTACGGCCTGACCGATGGCGTTAGCCCCAATAATCAAATAAGTCGTCATCACGTTTTCCTCCAATCTTTAGGTTCCAGTGTACCAGAAAGCGTCGGCTTCGCGTCATGGATTCCCGAAAAGATTTCACAAGCGTATCCCCGCTTCTCAGAATCTGGTATGATAATGGTAGCTTTTGTATTCGGTTTCATACTATTTAGGAGGGATTTCAATGTCACACGAATTAGTTACGATTGGTAAGTCCGACGTTCAAGCCACCGCCCTGGGGTTAGGAACCAACGCGGTCGGCGGGTATAACCTCTTTCCCAACCTGAAGGACGATGACGGCCTGAAGTTAGTTCAGACCGGGCTGAATCACGGTATCACCTTACTCGATACCGCCTACGTCTACGGGTTAGGTCACTCCGAAGAACTGGTCGGCCAGGCCATGCACGATTTCGACCGTCACAGCTTCGCCCTGGCCACTAAGGGCGCCCAGGACTTCTCGTCAGGCGAACAGGTCATCAACAACACGCCTGAATTCCTGACCGCCCAAGTCGAAGCCAGTCTGAAACGCCTGAATACCGATTACCTGGACATCTACTACATCCACTTCCCCGACAAGGACACCCCGAAGGCCGAAGCGGTCGGTGCCCTGCAACGCCTGCGGGAACAGGGGAAGATTCGGGCCATCGGGGTCTCTAATTTCAGCCTAGACCAGATTAAGGAAGCCAATGCTGACGGGTACGTTGACGTGGTCGAAGACGAGTTCAGTCTCCTCCACCAAGACCACGCAGTTGATATGATGCCGTACCTCAAGGACCACCACATCAGCTTCGTCCCTTACTTCCCACTGGCTTCAGGTCTGTTGACTGGGAAGTACGACCAGTCCGTGAGTTTCCCAGCTGACGACATTCGCAGTCAGATCAGCGATTTCCAGGAACCCCGGTACAGCCAAGCCCTGGCCGCCATCGACCAAGTTCGGCCAATTGCCCAGGCCCACAACGCCACGGTCGCTCAAACGGTGCTGGCTTGGTACATGCAAAACCCACTCATCAGTGTGGTCATTCCGGGAGCCAAGCGGGCCAGCCAAGTCGAGGCCAACGCGCAAGCGCTCGACGTGACCCTGACGTCGGCCGAATACCAGACCATCGACCAAGCCTTCACCAAGTTCAAAGCCGTTACCAGCGGCAAGTCCCTGGCCGATCCTGATTAACCTTAAATTTCTTTAGTCGCGGCATTGCGCCGCGGCTTTTTTAGTGCTCAGATGAATTAACGTTAAATCACGAACTTTATTATTTAACATTTTTGATAAATTCGTGATTGCTATTTTTAATGGCTATGTTATACTCTATAAGTAATGTTTAAGGATATAAACACGAACGTTCTTGATTAATGTTCGGATTCTACTAACTACTGTTTTAAGGAGTGCATGATATGCAACGCATCGCAAACTTTTTCCATTTTGACGAAAACGGCACGACCTTCAAGACCGAAATTCTGGCGGGAATCACCACCTTCGTGTCCATGGCCTACATCCTGTTCGTCAACCCCCAGGTCTTAGGGGCTTCCGGAATCAGCCAAGGGGCCGTCTTCACGGCGACCGCCTTTGCTTCCGCCTTCGGGTGTTTCTTAATGGGCATCCTGGCCAACTACCCCATCGCTATCTCGGCGAGTCTGGGGATCAACGCCTTCTTCGCCTACTCCGTGGTCATCGGGATGAAGGTCCCGTGGCAAACGGCGCTGGCCGGTGTCTTCGTGGCCTCGATCCTCTTCATGATCCTGACGGCCTTCAAGTTGCGGGAAATGGTGGTTGATGCGATTCCCCGGGACCTCAAAATGGCGATCAGTGCCGGGATCGGCCTGTTCATCGCCTTTATCGGTCTGAGCGAAGGGGGCTTGGTGGCCGCCGACAAGTCGACCATCATCACCCTAGGCTCGTTGCATACCGGGAGCACCTGGTTGACCATCTTCGGATTACTGGTCACGTTGATTCTGATGAGCGCCCGGATTCCCGGAGCCATCTTCATTGGGATGATTGCCAATTCCGCATTAGGTCTGATGACTGGCTTGATTCCCATGCCTAAGCAGATCATCGCGCCCGTTCCCAGCATCGACTCGACCTTTCTGGTTGGGCTAACTCACGCCGGGAGCATCAACTCCTTACAACTGGCCGTAGTGGTCCTGACCTTCTTACTGGTCACCTTCTTCGACACTACCGGGACCTTGGTCGGACTGGCCGAACAAGCCGGACTGGTCAAGAACAACAAGCTGCCCCGTATCGGGAAAGCGCTGATGGCTGACTCCAGTACCATGGTCGTGGGATCGCTGCTGGGGACCTCGCCAATGGGCGCCTTCGTGGAATCCTCCGCCGGAATCGCCGTTGGGGGCCGGACGGGCTTCACGGCAATTGTGACCGGGATTCTCTTCATCCTGGGTGCGTTCTTCTCCCCACTGCTTTCCGTGGTGACCAGCCAAGTAACGGCCCCCGCGCTGATCATCGTCGGGGTCTTGATGGCGCAATCCCTGAAGAACATCCACTGGGAAAAGTTCGAAGTTGCCGCTCCCGCCTTTCTGATTGTACTGGGAATGCCGTTGACTTACAGTATCTCCGACGGTATCGCCTTAGGATTCATCACCTACCCACTGACCATGATTGCCGCCAAACGCGGCAAGGAAGTCGGTCCGATGATGTACGGCCTGGCCGTGGTCTTCATCGGGTTCCTCTGGATCTTAAACGCCAACTAATTTAATCGGGTTATCAGAATCGTCTGGCCTCCGGGTCAGGCGATTTTTTGGTCTAAAAAAGGCGCTAAGCCGCAGCCCAACGCCTAATGTCACTATTTTAACCTTATAATCAGTCAGTCCCAAAGTCACCGGACGAATTACCCAATGCCGAAGAAGCCGTGCATGAACCACGCCGCACAAGCCGCCCCTACGAACGGTGCAATGCCGGGCACGATGATCCCGTAAGTCCAGTCACTGTCCGCCTTGTTCGGTAGGGGCAGTAAAGCGTGCGCAATCCGGGGACCCATGTCCCGTGCCAGGTTCATCGCGAACCCGGTCGGGCCACCCAGGCCCATCCCGATGGCCCAGACTAACAGTCCCACGCCAATCGGCACGATGCCGGGCGTCTTCACTTCAGAAATCGCCAGGATACCTGAAATGAAGATAAACGTGTCAAAGAATTCGACGAAGAAGTTCCGGGGTAAGTTCCGCACGGCTGGCGCAGTACAGAACAGGTTCCGAATCGTAATCGGTGAAATCTCATCAGCCGAGACTTTGAAGTGGTCAGCGTACATGATGTAGACGATCACGGAGCCAATGACCCCACCCAAAACTTCCGCCACGGAGTAAGGAATGAAGCTGCTCCAAGGCAGGTTACCCAATAAGCATTGGGCCAACACCATGGCCGGGTTGATGCAGACGTTGCCGAAGATGAACAACGCGATACTGATCCCGAAACCCCAAGTCGTGATGGCAAAGATATGACCGGAACCCCGGTACTTGGTGCCCTTTAAGACGGAACTACAGTGAACGCCGACCCCAAAAATGATCATCAGCGCGGTACCCATAAATTCCGCAACTAAATTATGTACTAGCAAAACGATATCCTCCTATTTCAACTTATGCCTAGGTATGCCAGCGCCGGTCGCGAGAACCAGTCCGACTGACACACGCAATTTTTTATTATACTAGAGGGTGTCGCTTATGTCTGTTACATTTTGATGAATCGGTCGCCGAGATAATTGGTATCCGGACGGCAACTTTGCTATGATGAGGTTAAGGACTTGAATGGAACCGCTTAATCATCATTCAGGTCAGACACAATTATTTTTTAACTTTTGGTCGTCGGACTGGGCTGATTTCGACCAGCTAGCAGCCCTTGGCGCCAATTACGGGAGATGTGGCAAATGATGAATCCAACTGAAGTTATCCATCGGGGCTGGAATCGACGCGTCGTTACGGGGAAGACCCTCGCGGAGTGTGACGACCGTCTCGCCAAATATTTAAACGAACAAGACTACGGGTCCGGTGAGTTCGTGGTACTCCACGAAAACGACGGCTCCAACCAAAATACGGGTTATGACTTACCGGAAGGCGAACCTTGCTATATCAGCTTCTTGATCTACAATAGCCGCCTTTAACCTGGACCTAAAAAAGACTGGGAAGATTTCCCAGTCTTTTTTAGTGCGTTCGACTACGGCCCCTTACCAAAACCGCAGTGGACACGTTTTAATCGTGGAATACCAACGCACAGCCCAGCATCACGGCCATGGTTACCACGGCACCCAATAAAGTGCCCACAATCAGACTCACCACGCTAGGCCAGTGCCACCGTAAGAATCGAAGCGTCAAATAATCCGCCAGCGGGAAGAACCACACCCCCAAGAGGCCGTAGCCCCAGGCCGTAGCCCCAGGTCGTCGCCCGGGTCGTGATCAACCCAATTCCTAGAATCAGGACCACGATCAGTCCCAGTCCAAACCAGTGTAACCGTCGCGGCGAATACTCGTCGGCCCAGCGCCGAAAACTTGCTGCGCCTTCTCGCCAAGGATGCCATAACTCATGCCACATCTCACTCGCTCCCCCAATTCACACTCAATTATTTTGGGACCGGCGTATTCGGCGCCGGTAGACCAACTCGTCCAGTAACACTAACCAGTGGCTGGCAACTAGAAATGCTGTAGCCCGCCAGAGCACCGCACCGAGTCCCATTAACCGCCCCGGTAAGCTGCCAAAAAGGCCTAACATGATCACATCACCCATCAAACACAAGACCAGTTCCCAAGCGGGACTCTCGCGGCCGTGCCACACTGCCGACCAGCTTGGGCGCAAGGTCCAACACAGTATCGACGTCAGACCCAACCCCAGGAACCAAATCAGTCGGATCGGCCAAGTGAAGGCCAGCCCCCACACAAAGAACAGGAACAAGACACCGTAGCCGCCCAGTAGACTATACCGAACCAGCGGCCGTTGCCAAATTGCTTTCACGCTAATTTCCTCCTCGTTTTCTCCCTTTAGGGTACCAAATCCGCCCCACCTTCTTCAACCTCACGCCGTTAACCCGGGAAATAACCACCGGGTGGCGCACCAGATTTCCCGGGTTATGTTTCCCCCAGGACGGTTAACCAACAAGCCCCACTAGCACCGAATCACGGACTAGTGGGGCCTTCATTTATTTAGTAATCCGCTTGTCGTGCGGTAACGATGGCCGTCACGGCCGCCGTAATCCCGCGCACCGCGTCCGCTAACGCCATGCTGGGAACGCCGGGGCGATCAACCACCTGGCTGGGTAAGAACGGAATGTGCATGAATCCCGCCCATAACCCGGGAAATTCGTGGGCCCGCTGGTACTGAGCCTGGTACATCAAGTGGTTACAGACAAAGGTTCCCGCCGTGGTCGAGAGCTGACTGGGCAACCCCGCCGCACGAATCGCCGCCACCATGGCCTTGACCGGCAACTGGGTGAAGTAAGCCGCAGGGCCATCCGCTTGGACGGGTTGGTCACAGGGCTGTTGTCCCTGATTGTCCGGAATCCGGGCATCGTTACGGTTAATCGCCACCAACTCCGGGGTCAACCCTGCGCGGCCCCCGGCTTGGCCAATAGCTAAGACCACGTCCGGGCGGTGGTCCAGAATCGCTTGATGCAATACTTGAGCCGACTGGTCAAAAACCGTGGGAACTTGCGCCGTGACAATCTGGGCCCCCGCAATCGTCGCCGGTAACCGGCGGACAGCTTCCCAGGCCGGATTGACCGTCGCGTGGTCAAAAGGATCAAAACCCGTCACTAAAATTTTCGTGATCACCATCTCCGTTCGTTATCCTCGATTATACCCGTCCCCTCACCGTAAACAAGCGACGGGTAACGTAAACCATCCTTGAGTCCATCATGTTGAGCCCATTGCCACCTTGATGGGTATCCGCCTCCCCTTTGACTAAACATAGAAAAAGGCTGGAACGCGTCATCCGTTCCAGCCTCTTCCTAATGTTCTTAACGATTCGCCGTTAGTCCCATGTTCTGACTAACTCAAAGATCAGTGTTTGCGGTTCATCGGCCGCCGCCACCAAATCCAGAGGCTGCTAAGCCCCAAGCAGACGATGCCGACAGCACTCAATAGTGCTCCGACACGCAAACCTGGTGTGCGGTAGGTCAACTTGATGTGGTGGGTCCCGGCGCCTAGTTCCGCGCCCACGAAGCCATCGTTGACCACTTGGGTCGGCGTAGTCTTCCCGTCAACGGTCAACCGCCACCCCGTTGAATACGGAATCGAGGTTGCTAGAACGCTGGCCTGGGTCGTGGTCAGATCGCCAGTCACCCGGTCGTCACTGACCTTGGCATTCTGGAGCCCCTGGCGCTGGACCTGGTGAACCTGCTGGTCGTAGCTTCGGTTGAACGGCATCGCAATCAATTTGACTGACTTGAACGAGACCTGGTGGGTGGTGTTGAACGTAATGTCGATAGTCTCCCGATTCTTCTGACTATAACCCAGGTTTAACAGCACCTTACTCTTGGGCTCGTAATCCGAAAGGTTATCCAAGCCCAATTGGGTGAAGCTCTTCATCTGATCCCGGGTCTTCGCCATGACCCAGTAACCGCCCAAGTCCGGTGACTTCACGGCTTTTCGCCAAGCATTCAGCTTAGTCAGGTCCGACCGTGGCGTGGCCCCTAACAGACTGGTATTCTCCTGAGCCTGCAGCTGTTCGTTGGTGGTCAGACGTTTGGACTGTAACCCGTCAAAGGCCAGGTACAGTTCCGTCCCCTGGGCCAGCTTTGGCCGGTCAATGGTCAGCGTATAGCTGATCTGGTGGCCCTGCGCGTCACTGGTCATTTGCCGTAACCCGTGCGCGTTGGCCTCAGTGGTTGCGTCCAGGATATTTTGGTTCTCCTGCAAGATGTTCCTGACCGCCTTAGGATGCTTGTCCAGCCCCGCCATTGGCGCGTACTGCTTGACTTCCTCCGGCGTCATCATCCCGTCTTCGTCCAACGTCAACTTAGGCATCTTCAGGGTCTGACCGAAGCTAGCCGACTGCTTGTTGTTCAAGTTATCTTTCTGTCCGGCAAACGCTTGTTTTAACCGATACTGGATCAATTTATTGGTGTTGTTAATTACCGGTACCGCGTTAGGCGTGACCGTATAATCCAGCTTGCGGGCCGGCGACTGGTAATCCGCCTGGGTCACATTTTTAGCCTTATGCGTGGTCACGGCCGCCTGCGTCAGGCTCCGGGCCCGGTCAGTCGCCGGTAACTTCAGCCACTGCTTCCGGGTCATGGCCTGCGATTGGGTGTAGACCAGCGGGAAGGCCAGGTCAGTGGTCAACAGCTGCGTCCCCGTCCCGTTCGACAGCGCGTAAACCGGCTTTTCGTTATAGACCTTCTTACCGGCCTTGTATCCGTAAGGAATCGCCATCTTATCGGCCACCTGGTCCTGACGGGCAAAAATCGTCTTGACGCCCAACAGGTGGTTCATGGTACTTCGGTTGTCCAGTTGGGTCATCGGGGAGTTCATCTGGTACTGCGAGTTCTGCAGGTCCTGACTGAACTGCCCCACGTACCCGTTCTCCACGGAGAAGTAGGACATCACCCCGTGCAGTTGGTGGAACATGGCGTAGTTGTTCCCGGCAGTCCGAAAGACGTTATAACTGGGTAACTGGTTAATCCGGCTAAACGTCTTCTCGGCCTTGGGGACTACCTGGGCGCCATCGTAATACTTGGTCAGGTACTGGGTCGCGTCCTTGCGGCGTAACTCCTGGGTGGCCTGCTGGCTCAGGTTGGGGTCGTAATACCCCCACGCGTTGCTGACCAGGTTCATCCCCACTAACACGCCCACTACGGGAATCACGACCTTAGCGGGTTGCTGGCCACTCCCCACCAACGCGGCGGTCATAGCCAGAAACAAGCCATAAGCCAGGAGATCTCTCGCAGGGTTGTCGAAGGTCGCCCCGTTGCTCAGGTAGACCAAGATCAAGAGTCCTGCGGCGGTTCCCCCGATCCATCGGCGGTCGCGGGTGGTCAGGGTAGTCACCTGATCCGCCAACACCATGGTCGCAAGGTTTAACGGAATCGCGGCCAGGAGAAGCCACCGGTTCGAAGGCGTCGATAAGACGTTGAAGAAGGCCGCCACAGCTGGGAAGACCAGCCCGACCAGAATCGCCGTTAAGGTCAACGCCAAACTCCAGTTTTGTTTCCAATGGAGCAAGGTATAGACGCACCCGAAGAAGGTGAAGCCCGTCATCCCGAAGACGACCCAATAGGTCAGCCCATTTCCGGTAGTCAAGACGGTATTCGCCAGGTTCAAGTAGTAGTTGATTGGGTAGAGCCACAGCCCGTTCGCAAACTTGGTCACGGCCCGGGTCGAGTGCAGCATCATCAATAGCGATGGCACCAGGAAGATTCCCGATAAGAGGATGCCACTCCCGGCCGCCCAGATAAAGCGTCGCAGAACCTGCCAACCACTGGCTAGCAGCGTCCGGTCCACCTTCCGCCGAGCGAAACGGATGGCGGCATAGAACAGGCTCCCCAGTCCCAATATGTACGCAAAGTAGAAGTTACTGAGAATCGCAACACCGGTCACCACGCCCAGGGGCACCCAACTCTTGCCCTGCAAGATCCGTTCGATTCCCACAAATAACAGGGGCATCCAGATCATTGGCAGTAAGAAGAACGGGTGATGCACCCCAATCATCAGCGAATAGCCGGTGAAGGTGTAGGTCAAGGTCCCCAGCAACTGGCTTCCAGGCTTAAAGCGGTACAGCTTAGCCAAAGGCAGGAACGCGAGGCCCGCCGCGTAGAGGCGCAGAATCACCATCCACGCGAAGCCCGTTTCCAACCAGCGCGTGGGTAACAGAGCGTTCAGGTACGCGAACGGGTCACCCAACACGTAATAGGACAAGGTGGTTAACTTATCCGCACCCAAGCCCAGGGTCCAAGACCAGCCCGCGAGACCGTCCAATCCCTGAGCGACCAATAACCGGTGTAGTTCCAAGATCATGGGGTAATGTTGACTGATGCCGTCTAGATACCAGATAAAGGTCCGATTACTGAGACGGAATATCCCAAAACTCAGTGCGGCAATCACCACAAAGGCCGCTGTATACAGGACAAACAACGGCCACCGGTGACGTCCAATTTTCATAGTGGCAAATCCTCCTTAAAAATGCACAGTTGAAGTCATTACTCCCAATGTACAAATCCCGTCGCGCCGTGTCAATCATTGTTGCCAACCTTTAGCCAAACGGTAATATTTTGACGCAATTTTGGTATCCCCAACATTTTCCGATTCCCCTAGACGTAAAAAGGGCCCGCATCATACGATACGAGCTCCTCTCACACATACATTCATATTCTGCTGTTCAACGCGCGACCACCAGGAAACCCTGGCCTCAATCCGGCCGCTACGTTATCCGCCAGCATCCTAAGCGTACACCCGCACCCTACGGAAACCAACTAATTTGACCCGTAATTCCCCGGTTAGAGAATTGGTGAGAGTAGGCGTGACGCCGTCTGCTTAAACTTAAGGTATAGCGATTGTTGGTTGAACTTTTCAGTCGTAATCAGTTCGCTGTGCCGCATATCGGCTTCGAAGATGTCTTCCAACTGCGTGGCGATGGCGCTGTCGTAGATGAACGCGTTGATCTCGAAGTTCAACTTGAAACTACGGTAGTCCATATTCGCCGAACCCACTGAGGCAATCTTACCATCGACCACCATGGTCTTGGCGTGAATGAAACCGTTATGGTAGTAGTAAATCTTCACGCCGTCTTCGGCCAACTGCCGCGCATAGTACTGCGTAGCCCGGTAGACGAAGGCGTGATCCGGCTTATCCGGAATCATAATGCGGACATCAATGCCCGCCATCGCAGCGATCCGCAACGAATCCAAGACGCTGTCGTCGGGAATCAGGTACGGCGTCTGGATCCACAACCGCTTCTCAGCCGTCTGAATCAGGCGCATGTACCCCATCTTGATCTGTTGCAGGTCGGAATCCGGACCACTCGAGACGATCTGTAAGCTGGTCTCCCCCTTCACCTTGGTGAGTGGGAAGTACTGGTGGTCGATCACACTATCGTCAAAGGGGTGGTCCTTATCGGTCGCGTTCCAGTCCAGCATGAAGCGGGCCTGTAACGCGAAGACTCCCGACCCCACGATTCGCAGGTGGGTGTCGCGCCAGTAACCGAACTTCTCCTTACGCCCCAGGTACTGGTCGCCGATGTTGAAGCCCCCGACGTATCCTATGCGCCCATCGACCGTCACGATCTTCCGGTGATCCCGGAAGTTCAGCCGAAAGTCAATCACGGCCGAACGGGTCCCTAAGAAGGGCTCCACGTGACCACCGGCGGCCATTAAGGGTTTGAAGAACCGTTTCCAGGTCCCCATCGAACCCCAAGGGTCGTAGATGACCCGGACTTCGACGCCCTCTTGCGCCTTCTTCACCAGCAGATCTAAGACTTCGTTACCAATGCGATCATTATAAAAAGTATAGAACTCAATATGAATACTGGAAGTTGCACTCTCGATATCTTCCAACATCGTATGAAATAATTCATGGCCGTCAGTAATCACCCGCACGCGATTCTGCCGTGCTAGGAAAGCCGAGTCCGTCGACATGAACATGTTGACCATGTTGATCACGGAGTGGCTGATTTTATCCGCCGGCATGATTTGGGTGCCAATCTGTTCACGTTGTTGCGACAACCGTTCATCCAGTTGAACCGCTACCTGGTGCTTCAAGCGAAACATCCGGCCCTTGGGTAGCTTCCGGCCGATAAAGGCGTAGGCGATAAACCCAACAATGGGCACCAGCACCAGCACCAGCATCCAGGCCCAAGTTGCGGCGATATCCCGCTTCTCCCGAAAGACCGTCAGAAAGGCTAGGACTGCGTTAATAATGATAATGATTTCGATAACCATACTCCACGTCATGGCTTTCCCTCCTTCACTCCTTGCCTTTTTATCATACGCCAAAACAAACAAATGTCTTTACTTTTTAGAAAATTTCGGCTTACAATGGCGATAAATTTAAAGGGGGAAATGATCTTGTTAAGTTTACCCATGACCCTGATCGCCGGACTCCACGGAACCAGTCCTTTTCGGGTCTTCCACTGGCTATTCCGCGAGAACCCCGGCATCGCAATCATCTTTATCGCCGGCGTTCTTCTGTACCTGCTCTACCGGTATAACAACCGCCGCTGACCACAAACGGGACCGCCGCGTTTAGACTCGCGACCGTCCCGTTTGAGTGCCCTTGAGGGGGCTTTTTTTAGTTAAAAGGCGGCTGCCGCGTCCCCGCGCTGGCTATATCCCGTCTGATAATCGATCTTCACGCCGCTCTGAATGTTGAAGATGTAGACGTTGTAGGCAATATCCTTGGTCTCAATCGACTGGGCCTGCATGTGCACGCCCCGCGCGACCAACTCGTTGCCCCGAAAGACCGGCTGGACTTGGTAACGGACGTGGTCTTGCGGATGACTGCGCAGGTAATTCGCCACCGGATTCTCGTAAGCCGTCATCCCTGGATCGTTCAACGACCGGGTCCCGGTCATCAGGTTCTTCCAATTATTATTCTGGCCGGTCATCTGATACCCGATCAAGTGACTCCGGTTATACAGGTAGCCGCGCTTGCCGTTGATGGTGTACGGCTTATTATGCCACCCCGTAGGCGTCACGTTCAACGGTTGCCGCTTAGCGGTGGGCATCAACTGCTTGCTGAGCATCGCGTTCGCGGTGGTGACCCGGTTAAGGCTGTCCAGATTGCCGTACTTCTGCCAGGACCCCCGACTCAGTGACAGCTCCTGCTTGGTAAAGGTCGGCTGATTGTGGTTGACCGCAACGATCTGGGTCCCCGTATACTTCTGTTGCGCCAGCTGCTTGGTCGCCACCGATTCTTTGGGGGTGACGGTACTGGTCGCATTCGAGTGCCCCGTTACCTGACTGACCACACTGGACGCTTGCTCTGTGATCCGTTGGGCCGTTGGATTCCCCTGGCCACCCAAGAAGCCGATGATCCCTAAAACGATTAGAATGACCGCCCCATACACGGTGATGGGACTACGCCGCGACCGGCGTCGATAGCGTTTACTCACGCCTAAAACTCCCCTCTCATCTCTGCCAAATTGATTCGGCTTTCATTTTACCAGAATTCAGCGAACAAGTGTGCGCTTTTTCACCCAGAACGCATTTAGGGAACTTAACCCTTTCTTAACGACCCCCGCGTTGATCCAGTCTTTACGGTATACCGCCTTTACCCGACTAAGTCCCCGGCGTTGTCCCTTTGCGAAAAAACTGGTATGATTTGCGAAGAGGTGACTAACATTGAAAAAAACACGTGTTTTAACCGCGCTCTTAAGCCTAGTTGCCGTGATGGCAATTGGTTTAGCCGGTTGCAGTAACAGTAGTCAAAATGGCAGTAACCAACAAGCTAGCTTCAAGAACCAGACCACTAAGAAGGCCGACGTCAAGTCTACGCTGACCAAGTCCAAGCAACTCTGGTACGTGGCGGGAAACGTTAACGCCAAAAGTAACTCTGGTTTAGAGGCTTACCGGTTCAACGGTAACAAAGTCACGGTCTACAACGTTGATAAGCTCTACAAGTCTTACAACGCCGCTAAGAAGGCCGACGCCTTAAGCAAGGCCGGCACGTTAACGGCAACCTTTAAGACTAAGGGGAAACAGACCTTGATTAAGTTCAAAGGAAAATTATCCGATATTCCGATGGCCCAAAAGTTCACGGTCAAGAAGACACTGACCGGAACCAACAAGAGCACTAAGCTCAAGGTCGCGGGTTACCACATCTCCCGGAACGTTGACGAAGACGTCACCAAGGCCGTGTTGATGAAAGTAACGAACAACTAAGTATCGCTGAAGGCGCGTGGGCGCACAGGCAGTTGCCAGCTTCGCCCGCACGTTTCAGCACCATATCGTTAAGAACAGCGAAAGTCTGGGCATTTTGTCCCAGACTTTTTCTTACGCTTAATCAAGGACAGATTGTGGTAATCCCCCGCCTTACCGGTTGGGCCCGAATGCTGCGACCTGATGGCGAATCATGTTCCGCTATGGTTATACGACTATAAACCGAGAGGGCGGATGACCATCATAATGATTTTGTTTTAAACCCGGTCCTAATAAAGCTTTACCAAGCCTAAGGGTCTATGTCCGATCGACAGCGCCAAATATGCCACTATCATTCGAAAAAGCGCTGTAAAATTGTTTTGGCCTTACAGAGCTAAGCTTAATTTGCTTTTATTTCCCGTTTACGGCTTCTTAGCAAAAATTTAGCAAAATGTAACATAATATATAGATTATCAAACCGATTACTTTATATCAATAAAATAAATTTATCTCCTGATAACAAGGCCAATTTAGCCTATAATTCACAGTTATCAATTAGAAAAAAGTAATCCAACCCCCAGAATATCCCGTTTTTTCGGGCTCTTCGTTTCTACTTATGGTTTCAATCATTTTAGCATTAATTTTCTTCATAATTTCTTCACATTTACCGGTTATGCTACAAGCATACCAAAAACCTATTAACCAACCTTTTTCATTTTATTCACCAACTTAAAATGAAATGCTCGCCCTAACCAAGCGAGTAGCGCCGTCCCCTAACCAAGGACGGTTTTTTTGTACGCCTTTTTAAAGAACTAGACTGGGCTTACGCCTCCGTTGCACGGGTCCACACCTCGTAACGGCCCAAAAAAGCGCCGACTTTCAAACGATTTTTGGTCTGAAAGTCGGCGCTTAATTTTAGTTACTAGATAGACTACCCATTAACCGGTCTTTCTTCCGGTAATAGTCCCGGGCAAAGTCAATCAACGGTCGCATCGGCAAAACGGCAATCGTCCCCGTCGCAATCGCCGTCCAGCGAACCGCATCCGGGTGGGCTTCTTCAAAGGACGCCCCCACCAGATTGAAATCATCATAGGGTTCTAGTTCCACGTCCTGATAGTCGACCCAGACGGTCTGACCATCCCGAAGCACCGGCGCGATCTCCGTATGCGTTGGCCGGTCAATCGTTGATTCGGCCAGGTGCAGGGCGGTACAGCTTTCGTAGTCCGTGCCCAACGCCACGATTTTGGCGTCTAAGTCGTACAGCTTCTGGAGGGGTCCCTGAGCGCCGAACGGCAAATCATAAGTGGGCGTCTCCACAATGTGGGCACTATCGCGGCCCCACGCGCACATCGAGACCAACGGGTGGCGACTCCGCCGAGTCCCTGGTAACGTCCGGAAGTATTCCGGCGTCTTCCCGATGTTATGAATCGGTGTAAGGTCGGGATCAAACGGCGGCATCCCCGCGCGAATCGCTCGCGCTGCCGCCGGAGCCGCTGGGGGATATTCCCAGTCGGCGGGATTCGACCAATCAGCCGTTTGGGCGGGCATCACGATGTTACCCTGGGCCACCAGGTCCTTGAGGAGTCCCACTAGGGTCTGTTCCCCACCGGGTAAATACCCCAGGTGACTTAAAGCCGTGTGCACCAACAGACTATCCGTGGGCTGAACCCCCAGGTCGACCAAAATTTGTTTGAGGCGCTCCGGGGCCATCACCTGGGTCACCGGGTGTTGCGTCCAATTCGACATCTAATTTCCTCCTTAAAATGAAAGCCGAGAGGACGGCCAGACGAGGCTCAGCTGTGAAATTTTCCTTGGTACGCATTTTTCAGCTCACCTAGGAAAAGGCCAACCTGTCCTTTGGAATCCAAGTTGTGCCCACGGCGTTCCGGCCTTGTCTGGCCGTCCAGTAAGGCGAATGACAATCGCAACTATTTTGGTTTTACAGCGCTAATCTTAGACTATTTCGTTTAAATTATGCTAATGAATCCCAAGGCGCCAAGTCAACCGGCTGACGCTTGAGTAAGGCCTGCTGATCGGCCGTCAAGAAGTCCTTGCGAACCACGACTTCGTAGACGAAATCTTCCATCCATTCGTCGGTCATCACAAAGTACCCCTTGGCACCGTTCTTCTCACCCCAGCTATTTTCTACCTTCCACCGGGTCGGTTGATTGTCCACTAGGTCGACCCCGGTCAGGGTCATGGCGTGGGAGACTTCGGCTTCGTGATAAGCCATCCGTTGCCCCTTAGTCAGGCTCAGGTCGATACCGAACAGATCCGCCGTTTTGTAGAGCTGGCTATCCAAGAAGCCCCGTTCGCGACTCATCTGTTGCAAGACGTCGTTCCCGAACCAGACGGCTTCTCCCGCTTGAAGTTGGGCGATGGCCGTGCGCTTCAGTTCCGCCATCGGCAGGTTCAACATAGTGATGTGCTTCCCACCCACGATGTTGTCCTGGCTCGGCAAGGCGTACAGCTCATTGTAGGCCTTATCCGGTGAGTTGGCGAGCACCACGTAGTTGTCCAGGTCCGCGTCAAAGTACTTCTGGTAGAAGGCCTGAGGCGTCAGTCCCGCATCATGGTGATACTGCTTCTTGTCGTCCTTGTATTCCAAGTCAAAGGTGGTCGGTGGCTCACCGAACGAATAGGCCGCCATCCGGTAGACTTCCTTTAAGGCTTGCTTGCGGGTCGCCGCAATCTGCGCGTCGTCGGCACCGTCCGCCACTAATTGACGTAAGGTCACCGCGTCCTTGCGCAGTTTCAGGCCCAGCGTGGCCGCAAAGCCCGTGGTGTCGTTGGTGTTAAAGGATTCCGGCATGGCACTCTTGGGTAAGACCCCGTACTTTTGGACCAGGGCAGCCCCCATGGCCCACTGACCGCCATCGCCGGCTGCGCTTTCCAGGTAGTGACTGACTAAACGGTCGTCGACGGGCTTATCGGCCGTGGCCAGGATGCGGTCGTAGAAGATGTTGGCCCGTTCGACCTTGTCCCAGAAGAACAGGTAACTCTGGGACAATTCGAAGTCCTTGACCTGATACTTCGCGGCGAACTGGTGCCGTAACGTGTTCAAGGTCGCGAAGAGCCAGCACCGGCCGGAATGCTTCTGGTTCGATACAGCTCCCGTGTCGAGTTCCACGGAGAAGGTCCGGTTCAACCGGACTGCGGCGGCGGGGTCCTCCGAAGCCGCTAAGACCCCGTTCTTGATAACGGCGCGACTGATCACGTCATGGGCGGGCTGTTGGGTCAGGTCTGCGTGTAAGTCCGCTAAGTCCGCGGCGCTTAACGCTGAATTGGTTTGTGTTTCATCCATCAATGGTCCCTCTTTCTCATTTTATGAGAACTCTCATCAATCTCTCATAATTATAATATCCCCATTCTAAGCCTTCCGCCGCCAAAGCGCAATTATTGCTACAAAAAACGGACCGTTGGGTCGGTCCGTTAAGTGACTCATCTTGTGTTAGTCGCCTAATCAGGCGCCAAGCCCCGGTCTAAGAAATCGACCAGGTAGGGAATCCGCCGGCTAAAGGTTCGTAAATCTCCCTGGAGATTCGCCCGGAGTAGGTTGGTCATCACGGTCCCAATCAAGAACTGACTGACCAAGTCATTCGGCCAAGCGACCAACTCCCCGGCTTGCCGCAGATGATCGAGCAACGGGTACAGGTTGTCCCGAAGCACCGGCGTCGCCTCTTGGATAATCGTGGCCCGCAGATCATCGCGGACCAGCATCTCATTCAAGAGAATCTTGATTTCCCGCCAATTGCCCTGCAAGAATTCGGCCCGGTTGGTCAATAACGCCTGCAAGAATTGGCGGCGAGACGGGTAAGTCTGTTGCATCACCTGGTGCGCGAACTCCCGCATCAACGTGGGAACCACTTGCCGCACCACGGGTTGTAACAACGCTGCTAAGAGGGCCTCCTTGGTGTGGTAGCGCCGGTAGACGGTGCCTTCCGCAACACCTGCCCGTTCGGCGATCTCCTTGGTCGTGGTGTTGGCAAAGCCCTGCTCCGCAAAGAGCGCGAGGCTGGCCGCCAACACCTGTTTTTGTTTAGCTGGAATCTCTTCCGTGGCCGCCATGGCTTGCGCGAAGGCGGTCTGAATCGCTGTCTGTTTGTCCATTTTAAACCCTCCGATACCGTTTCAACCCCACGACGTTCAAGACCGTAAAGACCACCGCGAACAGGACCAGAATCCAGAGGTCCCCGGCCACGGCTCCCAGGCCAACGCCACGGGTGGCGACGTCCATCAGAGCTTGTCCGCCGTAATATAGCGGGAAGATGTGGGCCAGCCCCTGGAGCCAGGTGGGCATCTGATCGACGGCAATCAGGCCGGAGAAGAAAATCTGCGGCACGATCAGTAGCGGGATAAACTGCATCATCTGGAACTCCGAATTGGCAAACGTGGAGATGAAAATACCTAGCGACAGCGCCACCATGGCCAATAAGAAGTTGATCAACAGGATTACCGCTACGCTGCCCAGCATGTGGACCTTAAAGACCGTTAACGCGAACGCCACGGTGAGCACCGTCTGGACGATGGCGAACAGTCCGTATCCCACCAGGTAGCCCGCGATAATCTCACCCCGCCGAATCGGCGTAGCCAGCAGCCGGGTCAACGTGCCGGTGGTCCGCTCATTCAGTAGCGAGATACCGGAAATCAAAAAGACGAAGAAGAACACGAAGAAGCCTAACAGAATGGGCAAAAAGGTGTCAAAAAACGTCGAATCCGCACTGCCGTATAGGTAATGACTGGTGACGGTGTAATCCGGAGCCGTCACAGCCGCCGACTTAGCTGGCGTGCGGACGGTCTGCCCGGCCTGAGGGCGCTGTTGCAACAGCGTCTTTAGGACCTTAGTCTGTCGCTGTAGCGCCTGCCGCTGGGTCTTGGTAGCCGCCACGAGCGCCTGAACCTTGAGCTTAGTCCGGGCGCCCTGCAAGGCCTGGCGAACCAGTGCCGTATCACTGGGCTGACTGTTCTGGTAGATGACCGTCAACCGGCCGTCTTGCTGGTGAATGAAGGCTGCCAAGTTGTCCCGCCGAATCTGGGTCCGCGCCGTGGCCTGCGCGTCGTACGACTTGATCTGGGTATGCGAGTTCTTCAACGCCGTCACCAGCTGAGAATCAACCCGACTGACCCCGATGGTCGCCACGTTGGTCGCGTTATTTTGGAACAAAAAGTACATCAACGTCAGGATCAACAGGGGTGCCAAGAACATCAGCGCTAAAGTCCGCTTGTCCCGCACCATTTCCCGTAAAACCCGTTTAACGATCGCGATGATCCGCATCTTGCATCCGCCCCGCTTTCAAAAAGACTTGTTCGATCGTCGACACGCCATGGTCGTGCTTGAGCGTCGCCGGCGTTCCCTGGGCCAGCGCAACGCCGCCCCGAATCAGCATTAAGTCGTCACACCGTTCGGCCTCCCCCATCACGTGGGTGGTGACCAGGATGGCCTTGCCCTGGTCTCGCAGCTGGTCCAACTCCGCCCAGATCTGCTGCCGCAGTTCCGGGTCGATGCCTACCGTGGGTTCGTCGAGAATCAGGAGGTCCGGGTCATGCAGTAGCGCAATGGCTAACGACAACCGGCGCTTCATCCCCCCGGAATACGCGGTGATCCGGCGATCCAGGTCTGCTGTGAGATTGACCACCTGAGCGGCGTGCGCGATGGCGGCCGTTAAATGCTGGCCACGCAAACCCAGCAACTCGCCAAAGAAGCGTAGGTTCTCGCGAGCCGTTAACCGCGTATACAGGGCGTCACTTTGTGCCATGTACCCGATGCGTTGCATGATAGCCCGGTTAGGCATGGTCGTGCCCAGTACCTGAGTGGTCCCGGCATCGACGCTTTCCATCCCCAACACAGCCTTGACTAGGGTGGTCTTCCCCGCCCCCGAAGGACCAATCAGCCCTAAGATCTTGCCGGCCGGTAATTGCAGGCTCACTCGCTTCAAGACCACGTTGGTCCCAAAGCGCTTGGCCACATCCCGGACATCGATCATCAGTGTTGCCATCGAATCACGTCCTTTGCTTAGTATGTGAGTGCTCACTCACTTATAAGGCCATCTTAAAGCGGGTTGACCACTTCGTCAACCCGCTTTTTCACTTCTATTCTGCTGAACTGGGGGTCTCATTCGCGACGGCGCGCAAGGCAAGCTGTTGAATCTGGGCGACTAACGCGTCATGGTCGGCGACTGGAACGTCGACCAATAAGGCATCCGCCACGGCTTGCCGGAGCTTCACGATTTCCGGGTAGATGCGCTCCCCCTTCTTGGTCAGGGACAGCTCATAGACCCGCCGATCGTTCTTCGACTGGCGCTTACGCACGTAGCCGAGGTTCACTAATTGGTTCACGGCTCGGGTCACGTTGCTGGGATTCAGATAGGTCAAGCTGATTAACTTATCCTGGGTCATTCGCGGCTGTTCATGCAACCGCAAGATATAGTAATACATGCTAGCATTCAACCGGTAGGGTTGGAGACGGCGGTCTAACGCGATCCGCGTGTACCGGTTCGCAATCGACAGCCATTTGAGAATATCTGAATCGTTCGCAGCTGTGCCCATGAACCAAGCCCCCTCTCATCAAATTACGTGCGCAAGCATATACTAAATAGATTGAAAAGTCAACTGATTCGTTTCCAAGTAAAAAGCGCTCCAGCCTTAGACTGAAACGCTTGGAAGCCCTTAATAGGCCACGGAATTAATATTGGCTCGCTTGGTCTTGGTCGAGGTCCAGAATGGCACCTTGACCACCCCTACGACCTTATCTTTATCGACAAAGCCCCAGTAACGGCTGTCGTTGGACACACTCCGGTGATCCCCGAGAACGAAGTACTTGCCCTTAGGGACGACCGTGACGTGCTTACCCCAGCCATTCTGCTTTCCTAAGCTAGCTAAGGTCCAGTTCCCGGTGCCGGAAGTTCGTTCGCTCTCGCTGATGAAGCTTTGCTTGATCTTCTTATTATTCACATAGAGGTAACCGTTCTTGCTGGCAACCTTATCGCCGGGCAAGCCGATGACCCGCTTAACGTAGTTCGTATGGGTCTTGGCGGACGGATCCTCACCGTACGCGTCAAAGACGATGACGCTCAGATGCTTGATCTTAGCGGGCTTTAACGCCACAACTTTTTCCGCGTTATCCAGGTTCGGCTCCATGGATGGCCCATCGACCCGCACTCGGGTGAAGACGAACGCCTTAATCGCAAAGGCGATGGCTAACCCAATCAATACGGGGACAACCCAACTCATGATTTCTTTTGTTTTTTGCATCGATGGCACTCCTTATAAAACAACGATTTAATGATTTACTTAACGGGAAGCTTTCCCGCAGTCGGTCCCCTGGGGGACGACACTCAGGTCTAGAACTGTTATTAATCTTACCATTTACCGTCCTAAAACCCTACGAATTGACCTAAAATTAATTTATTTGTGACAAATATTGGCATAACCCGCCGGAGGCCCCTTGCAAATTTGTCAGATTCCAGCAATAATGAAGGACAGAGATTACTGCGACCGTGACACCCACTGGACCGCCATTCTGCTAAGCAGAGTAGCGGTCCAGTGCTTTACGGCCATTTCGATATTAAGATTATTATGAAAGGGCTGACTACTTTGGAACCATTACTTTCTCGTCGCCGGCAGATCTGGCTCACGCTGCTCTTGGGAACCGTGAGTGCCACCGGACCCCTAGCCATTGACCTGTATCTCCCGGCGCTTCCCCAGATGCGGACGCAGTTCATGACCAACGCCTCGTTAATGCAACTGAGTATCACCAGCTGTCTGGTCGGATTAGCTCTAGGCCAACTGATTGCCGGCCCCTTCTCCGACCAGTACGGGCGTAAAAAGCCGTTGATCATCGGCTTTTTAATTTTCGGCCTGGTCTCCTTAGCCATCGCCTTTATTCACTCGATCTGGCTACTGATCGGACTGCGCTTTATTCAAGGCATCGCCGGCGCGACCGGCCAAGTCCTGGCGCGGGCAGTGGCCCGTGACCTGTTCTCTGGGAAAAAGCTGACCCGCTTTTATGCCATGCTGAACACGGTCAACGGGGTCTTCCCGATCATCGCGCCCATTATCGGGGGCTTCATGATCCACTACGTCGATTGGGAGGCCATCTTCGTCTTACTGGCTTTCATCGGTCTGGCCATCGCCTTAGCCGTGGTCTGGGGATTGCACGAGACCCTGCCGGTCAACCAGCGTCAGGCTGGCGGCTACAAGAGTGCCTTCCTGGCCATGGGCGGACTGGTGGTCCAACCCGCCTTCTGGCCGCTGATTCTGGCAACGGGGCTGGTCTACGGGGCCCTCTTCAGCTACATCTCGGCGTCGACCTTCGTCTTCCAGACCGGGTTCGGTATGCCTCCGCAAACCTTTAGCCTCCTGTACGCTTTCAACGGACTGGGCATCGTGGTTGGGAGCAACCTGCCGGGGCAACTAGCCAAGCGCTTCTCGAACCGGCAACAATTGACCGGGCTCCTGCTAGCGGCCATGGCCGTGAGTGCCGTGCTCTTGGTATCGCTCCTCTTCCCCGCCAACCTCTGGCTGGTGATTGGCCTGGTCCTCTTATTAGTCATCTTGATTGGGGCGCTCTTGACGCTGACCGTTACCGTGATCATGGACCGCGCCACCACCAATGCTGGCGGGGCCTCGGCCGTCATCGGCTTGTCCCAAAATGCCTGCGGTGGAATCGCGTCGCCCCTAGCCGGGATGTCCGGTAGTTCCTACGCCGCCATGGCGACCATGCTCTTCGCCTGCAGCGCTGGGGCCTACGGGCTGATTCGGTTCCAGGGTCACCACCTCGACCATTAATCAGCTTCCGCTACAGACAACCCTAATTTAACTTGTAAACGCCTAAAAGGCGCGTGCTTCGACTGACCCGAAGCGCGCGCCTTTTGCGTTGTCTTTACTTAGTACATCGTTACCAGGAAGCAAGCGTCTCAAGCCTCCAGGGTCAGCTGGCCATCCATCAGTTGGTAGACGTGGTCGGCGAACTCGCGGAGGCGAAGGTCATGGGTGACCACCACAACGGCCTTATGGTGGTCCTGGGCCAGCTGTTGAAGGATGCGTCCCACGACCTTGACTCGATCGCTATCCAGTGCCGCCGTAGGCTCGTCCGCCAAGATAATCGCGGGATCCTGATACAGGGCCCGGGCAATCGCGACCCGCTGACTTTGTCCCCCGGACAGGTTGCCCGGGTACTGGTCGACGATTGGCGCAATCCCCAGTTCGTCCAAGAGCTGGTGTAGGGCCACTGGACTCAGGTTGCCCTGCGGCTTGACCCGGTCGACTAAGGCGAACTGGTCCCGGACGGTCAGGTACGGCACCAGGTTGTGGGCTTGCAGAATGAAGCCAATCTGGTGTAACCGCAGTTTATCGCGGTCCTTGGCCGCCATGCTTGCCAGGGCCTGCCCGTCAACGGTCACCCGGCCATCTGTCGGCGTTTGAATGCCGCCGGCGATGGTCAAAAAGGTACTCTTCCCGGAGCCGGACGGGCCTAAGACTAGGCTAAGTTCACCGGGTTGGGTCGCGAAGTTGACGTCGTTTAGGACTTGAACACGACTCGTTCCCTGACCAAAAAATTTATTGACGTGTTGTAACGCTAATGCGGGCATCTGCTTATCCTCCAATCACGGTCACGGGATCGACTTTCAAAATCAGTTTCACTGGAATCAACGCACCCAAGATCCCGGTCAAGAGGATGCCGCCAGTGACCCCCGCCAAGAGTGGCAGGTTAAAGCTAATCGGTACCCCTAGCGGCAAGATCCGCATGGTGGCCACCGTCAACAGAGCGCCCAGAACTAAGCCGCCAACGACCAAGATGAAGGCCTGGCTCAGTGTCGTGCTGACCAAAAACTTCGACGGAATCCCCTGGGCACGCAAGACGGCGTAGTTGGGCAGCTTCTGCATGGTCAGGATATACAAGAAGACGGCGATCACCACTACCGCGATGATCATCAAGAAACCGATCATGAAGGTAAACGTGGTGTTCTGGGCAGAATAGCCCGGTAACTTGTTGATGAAGGTCTGGGTACTGTAGGTCTTCAACGGACTCGGCACTGCCTGGTGGGCCCGCTGAGAAACTACGGCACTGGCCTTAAAGGCGGGAGTGACCCCACGCAAGGTCCGCCATGCGCCCAACGTCCCGTAGACTACCGGGGCCACGCTCAACTTAGCGTTTTTGGTGAAGCCCACGATGGTGTACTTGCCATCCACGGAATTTAGGGTCACGCGGTCACCCAGCTTGTAGCCCTGCTGCTGAAAGGCGGTGTCCGCGACGATTTGACGATCGTTACGGGCTTTATGCCCCGCCGTCAATGTCAGGTTGCGGGAGATAAACTGCTGGGGTTGTAGGCCTAAAAATTGGGCGGACAGGTTGGGGCGTTGGCTGGCTTTAGCCACGACTCCCGCTTGTCCCAGATACGCTTGCGAACGCTTCAGGGTCATTTTATCCGCAGTATCGGCAGTAATCAGCGACTGGGACAGGCTGACGTTGGCGTCCTTATCCAAGGCCACGCTCTGCGCTTGCCAAGAATCGATGGCCTGCGTGTTTTGCTGCGCTAGCCCGTAAGCCAGGCCGCTTAAGACATAGACTAAGTAACTGATCAGGAGAATCATTCCGATAATCAAGCCATACCGGAGCTTCTCGTGACGAATTTCTTTTAAAGCTAAAAACATCTGTTTCCCTCCTTAGGTCTAGTCCGCTAACGCCCGTAATGCGGTCTGGAACCGCGCTAGACTGGCCGTTCGACTATCCGGACGTAACATAATCTCTTTAATCGTGGCGTGGCTCAGGACCATGGCCGCCCAGACGGGAGCCGTCATGGTCGCCGGAATGGCGGGCGCCACGGGCAACAGGCCCTCGTTGGTTTGAAAATGGCGTTGGATTAACGCGTAATAGGGGCTGGCAGTCGCCTGGTCCACGAAGTCGCGGACCGCCGCGTAAGTGGCCGCTACGTCCAGGTCGCTTACCGAGGTCGGCACGGCCTGATGAATCTGGTCGAGGGCCAAGCCGTACAGGTACTGATACGCGTCGGTCAAGTCGGCGAAGTACTTATAAAAGGCCCCGCGAGCGATGTCGGCCTGCTTGACGATGCGGGCGACTTGCGCCGTGGCTAGTGAGTGGGCTGAAAATTCTGTGAGTAACGCCGCCGTGATGCGGTCGCGTTTGGGTGCAGTTAAATGGTCAAAGGTTGCGGTTGGCATTGAAACGCCTCCTGAAAATAATTAGTGACACCGTGTCACTTTTAGTTGATGAATTGAGAATAGCACGTTGGTGACACCGTGTCAACTTTAGGCGTTTCGGTACCGGAGATTGTTAAATTATTGTCTAAAATCGTAAATTTCTTGTGTGATTGTGGCCGGGACGCGCCACTAGTTCGGCCGTATGGTACGCTTGATTCACTAACGTCTTCGGGGAGGAACCACCATGTTGACCACTATCGCAACGGGTATCGTGGCTTACGCATCGACCAGTATTGATTGTTTGATTTTACTGACCATTCTATTCGGGATTCATGGCAACTCAGCCAACCGCGCCATCTACCTGGGTGATTGTCTGGGAACCACGGTACTGCTTCTGATCAGCGGCCTTTGTGCGTATCCGTTACGCAGTCTGCCCCAAACCACGATTATGGGTGTCCTGGGCATCTTTCCGATTCTCATCGGGCTAAAAACGGCGTTCACCGCACCCCAAGCTCAGGATTCCTCTCAACTGACTAAGTCTCGGCACCGCCTCTCCTGGACCATCGCGACGTTGATCATTTCGACCGGCGCCGACAACATCAGCGTCTACGTCCCCTTACTGACCCAGGCTCTATCCTGGCAGATTGTGGTCTTGATCATCACCCTGTTTGCCATGCTGACGGTCTTCTATTGGGCGGCCAAGTGTCTGGCCCAGTTGCCCTACCGTCACTGGTTACAGCGCAACGGCCACTATGTCACAGCAGTCTTGTACCTGTTCATCGGGTGCTCACTGCTGTTTCGCGCCTACGCCCCTTAATGTTTCATGTGAAACAAAAAACGCCCGGATTCGTCAGCACACACTGACCGAATCCGGGCGTTTATCTTACGTTAGTCTTGCTTAGTCATCAATGGATACCGCCGGGTGACCCGGCTCGTCAGGTAGACGCCTAACGATAACCCCAGCAGGAGCAATAACGTGGTCCCACCGAAGAAATCCAGCTTCTGTAACCAGGAATACCCGATGACCCCGATGAGCCACCATGCGAAGTTCCAGCCCACGGCTAATCGTTGCTTGAGACCGAAAACGCTGACCGCCAAAATGGCGAATAACGGGGAGAAGACCGCGCCAATCGCGTACAAGAAGTTCTGGTAGAAGGTCATCGAGACCCCTAACGCGATAGCCAGCCCCACCACTGTGACGCCGACACCCCACAGGTTCACGTGGCCCCGGTGCACCAAGTTGTTCAAGTTGGTGGCCGCCGAAAAAGCGTCCATGAAGGTGGTGGTCACGGTCGAGAACACGATCACCAACAGAGCCAAAATTCCGATCTTCGACTGGGCTAAGACGGCCGTGAAATCTGCTTGACCCGTTAAGATCACGGTGAACAGGCCAATCGCAAACATCGCGACGCTCCCCAGGAAATACCCGCTCACGCTGACCAGGCTGGCCCGCCAGGGTTGCGTGGTCTTGCGGGTGTAGTCCCCAATCAAGGGTAACCAGGACAGGGCCATGGTCACGTTCAATTCAACGGCACTTCCAAAGCTTAACGCCGCACCGTGACTGGGATGGACGTGCCCGGTCGCCAAGATGGCGCCCATCATAACCAGCATCCCCACGGCCAGAAGAATCACGACTAGGTTATTCACCCGAAACAGCCAGTCGTGGTCTAGGAGGAGCCAAACGATGATCAAGGCCGCCACGATGCTGGCCATTAAGACAGCCGAGTGGAACCCCAGCAGGTGCTGAGAAATACCGTTCATCGCAAGCTGGGCGTTGACGATCATCACGGCGGTCCAACCTAATAATTGCAGCGCGTTCAAGAGGGAAAAGAGCCGGACGCCCCAGGGACCAAAGACCGTCTGGGTCACCCCAATCGCCGACTGGTGTTGCTGAGCGGATAAGTAAGCCGCCGGCAACAGAAAGAGGCCACAACCGATCAAGTGCCCCACCAGAATCGCCGCTAATCCCCGTTGCCATCCTAATGGGGCCATCAGGGTACCGGTCACGATCTCCGCAATCGAGATTGCCGCGCCAAGCCAAAGTAAAAAGAGGCCATGTAACTGTGTCTTCATCCAAAAAACTCCTTTGATTTACAAAAACGACTCCCGCTGGGTCGAGTCCGCGCGAAAGTCGTTTTAATCGAACACTTTCCTTCGCAAGTCCTAACTTAACAGGTTCAAAGGGATCGAACGGTCGTTCATCTCAGCCCAATTGGGGCACCCCTAGTGTTTTCGTATTTAGATTTACTTTCATGGTACCGTTATCACTGCTAGAACTCAAGTCAATCCGAGTAATCCCAAGTGAGGGGCGGCGTGGATTCGGCCAAGAAACGGGTATACTGCCCTTGCGGCTGGTCGGTAGCTAGTGGCTGACCATCCACCCGATTCTGTGCGACGTACGCCGCAATCTGGGAGAGCGCCATCCCACTGAGCCGCAACCGCTTGATCCGACTGAGCCACTGCAACGCACTGGCGTCTAAGGTGCCCTGGGCCGTGGTCGTAATCAATCCCTGTTGCTGGTAGACCTGCACCGCCGCCGGTGTGAGTCCCACTAATTCTGCTGCCTGCTGAACCGTGTAGTCTGTCATGCTAAAAGCCCCCCCGAACCACATCCTGTTAGGTACGCGTTTGTTCTTAATTATTAATAATAAATTTTAATAATTGATTTTAGTAATTAATTGAGATTTGTGATTTTCACAAGACCATATTTCTAAGATACCTGCTCTTGCAACCCAGCACAACCCTCTTTACACAAGTCATGCAGAACCTTTACATTCCGGGGGTTAGCGCACTCTTTTTATTACTTTTTTGATAATTAAGCTCAAAAAAGAGCCGGCATCAAACCGACTCTCTTGTGATTAATGATTAAGTTCATCAGGACCCGCAATCTTAAAGCTAAAGCTGTGACCCGTCTCGGCCGAAATATGGTATTCCGGCTCAACATCCGCGCCCCAACTATCAATCCCACCGACGCCTCGCACGGCGCCATAGATGGTCAGGACCGTCCGGCGAGCAGGCGGTAATTCTTCCTGGTGCGTTGCATTTTCCAGTTCCGCCGCCGTATACGGCAGGCAGCTGAACGCAAACGGCTCATCGGCTTGTTGAACCGTCAACGAAAAGGCCTGCTGGTCCGGGTCGGCGTTGTTCAACGTGGTCTGCCGGGTGACCGTCACCCGTTGCGTCTGCATGTGCATCCCGTTTTCTTGCGGCACCAGGTACGGCGTCACGGGCAAGCCGTCAACCTTGTAAGTACCCGGAATGCCCCCAGCCATCCGATCGGGGTAGGTCTCTCCGGACAAGCCCTGGTAACTGAAGCCGATGGCCATGGTGGGCGCAATCAGTTGGAGCCCTAACGCCGGTAACTCGGGCAAGCCCGGTTGGCCCGTGTAGTTTTCCTGAATCGTAAGTTGACCCGTTGCATCCACCGTGTAGACCACTTCGACCGTAGTCGCTGGAACCGTCGTGGTGGTGTAAGTGAAGGTCAGGCTGACCGTATCCGCCGTTTCGTGGTCGCTATAACGGTTGTTTTCGGGCGCAACGGGGAGTGTGATGACCTGCCCATTGACCGCCACTTCGATATCGGTGCAGGGACTGAAGAGATCCGCCCCCAGCCACATCGCGGCATGCGCCGAGAAGTGGTTCCCCCGGTCGTTATCCGTGGTAGCGCGCCAAAACGCCGGTTTAGGAGTCCGGTACAACCACTCTTTACCGTACTGTTGCAAGGATTCCAGGCCACCTTGGTCATAGCTAAAAATGTAGTGGAAGTGCTCGCCCACTAGTCCCAGGGTCGTGTCGCCGTAAATGACGTGTAACTTAGTCGTCGTAGTTGCCATAATAGTGGCTCACCTCCTGAAGTGCTGGTTTCGGAGTCCGGTCCGCAAACAACAGACCGTCACCGGAGAATTCGTAGTCGGCTGGTCGGTCGTCAAAGTCTCCGCCATACCGCAGAACATCGCGGCCCGTGACCTCATCTTTGACCAACAGGGCCTGGTCGATGTAGTCCCAGATGAAACCACCCTGGTACATCGGGAACTCATCCAGCAAGTCCATGTAACTTTGCATGCCACCCAAGGAGTTTCCCATATCGTGCATGTATTCGCAGTTGATGAACGGCTTTTGCGGATCGTGTTGCAGGTAGTCGCGAATGGCTTTAGGAGGATCGTACATCATACTTTCCATGTCGGAAATGCGGTCGGTGTAGTCCCGGTTACGGCAGACGCCTTCATAGTGGGTCAACCGCGTATCGTCGTGGTCCTTGTAGAACTGGTTCATCGCGGCGATATTGTCCCCCGCGTAAGATTCGTTTCCCAGAGACCAGAACAGGATGGCCGGGTGATTCTTGAACGTCTGGTAGTTACTGCGGGCCCGGTCCAGAACCACGGCACGCCATTCTGGTAAGGAACCCGGTACGTTATACGAGGGTTCAACGGCACCGAGCTTCTGCCAAGTTCCGTGTGATTCCAAGTTGTTTTCGGCCATCATATAGATTCCCGCCTGGTCACAGAGGTCGTACCACACATCTTGATCCGAGTAATGGCAGGTCCGAACCGCGTTGATGTGGGCCTGCTTAAAAATACTGAGGTCGCGGTGCATGTCCGCTAGTGAAACGTTGCGGCCCGTCCGCGCATCCCATTCGTGCCGGTTAACGCCGTTTAAGATCAGACGCTTACCGTTCAACAACATGACCTTGTCCTTTAGCTCGAGGCGCCGGAAGCCGACTACGTAAGGAACGACTTCGATGACGTTGCCCTGCGCATCCAGTAATTCCAGTGTCAGCTGGTAGAGGTACGGGTCGTGGTGTTGCCAGAGGTGGACGGTTGGCACGGTCAAATGGGTAAAGCTGACCGTGTCATCCGCCGAACTTGTCCGCTCCAATAACCGCGCACCCTGAGCATCGCGTAAGGTCAGGTGAACTTGGGCGCCGTCAAACGTATCGGCCGCTAACTGCGCCGTGACGTTTAGATCCCCCGTCTTCAGGTCATCTTGAACGTTGGCGCGGATGGTCAGGTCATTGACGTGTAACTTCGGCTGGGCCAACAGGCGCACGCTGCGGAAGATTCCCGAGAACCGGAACATGTCTTGGTCCTCTAAGAACGATGCCGTGCACCGTTTGAAGACCTCCACCGTAATCAAGTTATCGCCCGGTTGCAGGTAGGGGGTCAGGTCAAATTCGGAACGGGTAAAGCTATCCTCGGCGTACCCTACAAAATGCCCGTTCAACCACAGGTAGAGGGCCTCTTCGACCCCATCGAACTGCACGATGACCCGCTGGCCTTGCAGCCCCGGATTCAGGGTAAAGTGCTTGGCGTAAGCGCCGACCGTGTTATCGGGGGCCTCACTGAACATCCCCGGTTTCCCGGTCCGGTCACCTAACGTGTAGGCCGGCCGTCGATAATGACTGCCTTCCCACGGATAAGCCGTGTTAATGTATTGAATCTGACCATACCCGGCCAATTCGATATGGCCCGGTACCTGAATCGTGTCGAAGTTGTGCCGGTCAAAGTCCGGCCGATAAAAGCCTTGTGGGCGTTCCTGCGGATTGGGCGCAAAGGCGAACTGCCAAGTCCCATCCAGCGACTGCTCCAGCTGGTTGGTCCCCTGGTCCGCGTCGGTCACCGTTGCGTAGTAATGGTGATCACTATGCGCTGGTAATTGGTTGACCCGGAACGTCTCCGGATCGTCCAGCCACTTCAATTCTGCTTGCAACACCAAAACCTCCCTTTCGGATTCTGAGTTTAAAACGCTTACATTATTGCTTAGGGTCATTGTACTACACCTGTGGCCTTAGTTACGAGTTTTACTGAAATTTAGGCAAAAATTTATTCATAGTAACCTGAATTATTCATACCTTTCAAAAAAGTCGTCAGTTTTCATGTTTTTCAAAAA
>NZ_AZDT01000015.1 GCF_001434785.1 Levilactobacillus namurensis DSM 19117
GGCCTCTATGGGCTTTTTTGTCTACAAGTGTTCGGTTATATTTTACAATCTCCCGTTTAAAAGAAATCCTGATTTTGCTAGACAAGGATTTCAGATGAGTGGTAAATCTATAAGGTCAATTTTGATATTTTTGGGTTAAGCAATTAAATATTGAAGTGGCAATAAAGAATTATAAAAAGGCTCTGACTGTTCACGTAGTCAGAGCCTTTGGTGAACTTGATAATATAATCTTCTTTACACTTTTTGTATAGCGGGAGCTGAGCGGAAAGGGCTGAATTATAGTGTTTGGATTTTGTCCTTAATGACTAGTAGATGGGCTATCTTTTAGAGGGGTGGGAGAGATTCATGATTGTAAAAAATTCCACAATTACTAGAATCTTCAGTGTGGTTTGGAAAGATGCATGTGAAACGAAATGTTCATTTTAACTCTTGGAGAAGTATTTCTTACTGGTATTTAGGGGAGGCAAGCTTTTAAAATGTATTTACTAGTAAATACATAGGAGGGATAACATGCAAGATCTCAAAACAAGAAAACAGGGTAATTCTGTGACCGTCACCATTCCCAAAGAATTCGGGATTAAGGCGGAAGTGACGGTGAGACCCAAGAAGACTGAGTATGGGTTTTCCTACGAAGTTGTGGACCAGGACACCTTTTTCGATTTCAGTTCTGATATTTTAGCTGGTGTCATTAAAGATGGTTTTCGAGGAAAAGATATTCTGACCGAATTTAATAAGCGTAAGGGCCAAGTAGAAAGAATCTTAAATAATTTGGGCGATACTATTCCTACTGATGACTATTCTGAAGAACAAGTAAGGCAAAAGTTTGGCTTATAGAATTACGATCTAAGCAAACTGTCAAGGGCAGTTTAAAAATGTAGGTTTTCGGCAGAAAGAAATGTAGGTTTTC
>NZ_AZDT01000016.1 GCF_001434785.1 Levilactobacillus namurensis DSM 19117
CATCATAAAACATTGATTTAACAACATTCTTATTGACAAGACGTAGAAAAACGACCCCCACGGAGTCGTTTTTATCGGCTTATTTCGTCGTATCGTCAGCGGCAGAGTCGTCAGCTGGCTTAGCGGCATCATCAGTTGCTGACGTTTCAGCAGCACTGGTGTCTTCCTGAGCATCTTTGTCAGCCGCGTCATCAGCCTTATCAGCAGCTGGTGTCGTGACAGCTTGGGGTGCCTGGGCCGTTACTTGGGCAATGGCCCGTAAGTCAAAGACCAAGTAGATTCCGTCACAGTCCAACGTAACCGTCTTGTCAGCGTCGTTGATTTCATCAATGACCCCGTGCAGACGACCAATCGTAATGACGTGGTCTCCCTTACTTAACTTACTCATCATGTCACGGTGTTGCTTTTGTTGCTTTTGTTGTGGCCGTAACATCAAGAAGTACATCAACGCCAAGAAGACCACTAAAATGATCAACGTGGAGTATGAGCCGCCAGCACCGGCAGCGATTGCAAGATTTCCTAACACTATTCGTTCACTCCTTCGTGTCCTATCTAATGGACAACTTTACCAGAATCCGGGGAATCCGTCCAATTATTTCTAAAAATTCTAAGGATGTTCGGCATTATCTCCGCAAAAACACTGCACGCCTCCCCAACATCAATGACGGCCACTCCGCCAGTCGTTCCTTAATTTTGCTGTGGATAGGGCCGACCCAGATGTTCGTACCCAGCGGGGGTCACGACACGTCCCTGCGCGGTTCGCTTCAAGAAGCCCCGCTGAAGTAAGTACGGTTCATACATGGCGGCGACCGTTTCGGTCTCTTCACCGATATTTGCCGCCAACGTATTCAGGCCAACCGGCCCCCCGTTGTAATAATCGATCATGGTGGTCAACAACTTGATATCAATGGGATCTAGTCCCGCCGAATCAACCCGCAAGAGGGTCAGGGCGTGGTCCACGATTACAGGATCAATGGTGTCGTGATCCGGTGACACTTCCGCAAAATCCCGAATCCGCTTCAACAACCGGTTCGCAATCCGGGGTGTCCCGCGTGACCGCAACGCAATCGCCTTGGCACCTGCCGGGGCAATCGGCGTCTGGAAGATCTCCGCTGACCGAACCACGATATCTTCTAAATCATCGGCATCATAGTAGGCCATGTGCTCAACGATTCCGAAGCGGTCTCGTAACGGCGCCGATAACAGCCCAGCACGGGTGGTCGCACCAATCAGGGTAAACGGCGGTAACGGAAAGTGCACCGGATGGGCGGTCGGGCCCTGCCCCACCACAATGTCGATATAGAAGTCCTCCATCGCGGAGTACAACATTTCTTCCACCACTTTAGGCAGCCGATGAATTTCATCAATAAACAGGATATCGCCGGGCTGCAACTCATTCAACAACGCAACCAGATCTCCCGGCTTCTCGATTGCGGGACCACTGGTGGTTCGAATCTGAACCCCCATCTCGTTGGCAATCACCAAGGCCAACGTGGTCTTTCCAAGACCCGGTGGTCCGTACAACAGCACGTGGTCTAAGGATTCCTCCCGTTGCTTCGCGGCTTGAATATAAACCCGTAACTCGTGTTTAATGGGCGCCTGGCCAATATACTGGGCCAGCGTTTGGGGCCGTAATGATTTTTCAACGGAATCTTCACGATCATCGGCCGGTTCTGGTGATACAAGACGGTCGTCATCTGCCATGGGCGACCCCTCCCTTCTTTATTTGGTTAAGAGCCGTAAGCCTTCACTCAAGTAATCGTTCGTACTCTGACCCGCAAATTGACGCAATTGCGGGGTAATCTTCTTGATGGCCGCTTCCCGGTACCCCAAAGCCGCTAACGCTGCTAAGCAATCATCCAATTGCGGATTGCCTTCGCCGGTTGCCACGGCTTCCGGTTCAAAGAGCTGCGAACTCGCAGCCGGCGTGAGGTCATCGAGCTTACCCTGTAAGTCCAAGACCAATTGCCCAGCCGTCTTCTTTCCCACGCCAGGGAACTTAGTCAAGAAGCTCACGTCATTGGTTTTAATGGCCATCATTAGACCATCGTGATCTGGATTCGCCAGAATCGCCAAGGCACTCTTCGGCCCGATACCACTGACGTTGATCAGCTTTAAGAATAACTGCTTTTCAGCAAAATCCGCAAACCCATATAGAGTCTGCGCCGTATCACTAACGGCCTGATAAACATAAATCGTCACCGTCTGGTCTTCCGTGTAACGGTACGGGTTCGCCGTGTTGACTAAGTACCCGACCCCGTTCACGTCCACAACGATGTGGTCCGGCGTTACCGCCGCAACGGTCCCTCGTAGGTATTCATACATGGGTTGTAAGCTCCTTTAAAAAAACATATGTTTGCCTTTAAATTGTACCATACTCGTCCGTCAAAGAGTATCCCCATCAGGCTTCCCAGTCATCCCCACTCTGGTGTGGATCCTGAATACGCTTGAATAGTCGTTCCAAATCCTGATCCGTAAAGTGGACCAAAACGGGGCGGCCGTGCGGACAGTTGAACGGGTTCTCCGCCGTTGCCAGCTTAGCGAGCAAGGCTTGTGCTTGTTGATCATCCAGATGATGGTTGGCCTTAATGGCCCGCTTACAGCTCATCATAATCGCCGTTTTCTCCCGAAAAGCGGCAACGGATAGCTTACCGTCCTTTAAGACCCAATCGATCATTTCTTTAATCGTCGCCGTCTCCTGCCCCGCTTTAAACCAAGTCGGGTGCTCGTGCACAATCAGACTGTTCGGGCCAAACGACTCCAGGTGGACCCCAACACTTGCCAAAGTCTCCAGGTGGTCATTCAACGCCAAAATATCGGTGGTTGGGTAGTCCAGAACGATGGGCACCAACAGCTTCTGCTCATCGTCGCTAACTTGCCCAATGGCCTGCCGATAATACTCGTAGTTGACCCGTTCTTGGGCAGCGTGTTGGTCGACCAAGTATAGTCCATCGTCGGCTTCAGCTAACAGATAGGTCCCATGAACCTGGCCTAAATACCGTAGCTGTGGGAACCGCGGCTGTTCCGGGGCGGGCGACGCCGCCAGCGAGGAGTCCGGTGCCGGTTGTGCGGCCGGTCGGCCTAAGGGAGCCGCCGGCGTCTCCGTCTGATACTTCTGATCAAACGCCTGAACGGCCGGTAACTGGAGGTCCGATTCAGCTTGAATCATCACCGGTTCCACCGGACTGGCTGTCGGCGTCGTCAGCGGTGCCGGTCCCGTATAATCGACCGCATTACCTACTGGTTGCTTAGGAGCCACCGGTGTCGCTTCAGCGGTGGTGTCAACCGTGGTCGCTGGCGTCGTCTCCCGGGCACTCGGCAACGGATGCTTCTGGGACGCCTGATTCAAGGCCATGGTCAGCTGATCACTAGCGGGCTGGTTCTGCCGTTTACGAGGCAACTCACTGAAAACGTCCGGAATCAAGTTCTCCTGTGACAGACGCTGATAGACCGTGGTCTCGATAAGCTTGGTCAATTCCGGTTCCTGGCTAATCCGAACCTCTTGCTTGGTCGGATGGACGTTCACGTCGACCAGTAAGGGGTCCATGGTGATGGCTAAAACGGCAATCGGATAACGCCCCACCATCAATTTAGACCCATACCCGGCAATCAAGGCTTTACTGAGATGAAAGTTATGAATGTACCGACCATTCAGGAGCAATGAGATGTACTGACGGCTTGCGCGGGTCAATTCTGGCAAGCTGACGTACCCAGTCACTTTGAAGTCGGGATTCTCGCCGTTAATGGCCACCATCTTTCGCGCACTCTGGACCCCATAGATCCCCGCAATCACCTGTTGCAGGTCCCCCCGGCCACTGGTCCGGGTCAGTTCGCGACCATTATGCACCAGCGAGAAGGCAATCTGCGGATAGCTCAAGGCAATTCGGTTCACGATATCCGTGATCTTTGCCAGCTCCGTCGTGGGGGACTTTAGGTACTTTAAGCGTGCCGGAACGTTACCGAACAGGTCCGTCACGGTAATCTCCGTTCCCTTGCGCGCCGCGGCCGGTGCGTGTTCCACAATCTGACCGCCGACGTTGTGAATCAGGGTCCCGACGCCACCCGTCGAGGTGGTCAGCGTCACATCCGCCACCGACGCAATACTGGGAAGGGCTTCGCCCCGAAACCCCAGCGACTTCACTTTAAAGAGGTCCCGGCGGTCCGTGATCTTACTGGTAGCGTGCCGTTTGAAAGCCATCTCGGTATCTTCGTCGGCAATCCCGTCACCGTCGTCTACCACCGTGATTCGTTTCAAGCCAGACTCCTCGACAACAATATCAATCTGGGTACTGTGGGCGTCAATGGCGTTTTCCACTAGTTCTTTCACGACTGAAGCTGGTCGTTCGACCACCTCTCCCGCCGCGATCTGGTCCGCTAAGACCGATGCGAGTTCATGTATTTTCGCCATCGCTGCTCATCCTTTCCGTGTACGGTCAATTACTTATTTAGCTTCTGTTGCCACTGGTAAACCTGGTTCATGATGGCCATTGGCGTCATCCCCATCAGGTTTAAATCCTTTAATTGCGTTAATACCTTAGCCTGAACGGGATTCAGCTCCGGCTCATCCGTAAAGAGCGACAGCTGTTGATCCGTATCTGCCACCGGCTGTGTTTCACTCACGAGCGCTGCTGGTTGAGTTGGTGCCACGGGAGTCGCCGGTTCTGGCGCTGTGGCAGTCGGTGACTGTGCTGCGGGTTTGGTCTGACTGTCAGTTTCTTTAGCAACGGTCGGCGCATCCGCCGCTTGTTGTTCCAGTTGCTGTAAGATCACGTCTGCCCGTTGTAGTAAGGAATCCGGCATCCCCGCCAACTTCGCGACATGGATCCCGTAGGACTTATCAGCTGGACCTGGTTGAACCTGATGCAAGAAGACCAAGTCCCCATCTTGTTCGACCGCCCCGACGTGAACGTTCTTTAACTGCGGTAACACGTCGTCTAACGCCGTCAACTCATGGTAGTGGGTCGAAAACAGAGTCTTGGCGTGAACCTTGTTGTGAACGTATTCCACGATGGCTTGGGCTAACGCCATCCCATCGTAGGTGGCCGTTCCTCGACCAATCTCATCGAATAAGATCAAACTGTTGGCCGTGGCCTGACTGAGTGCCCGGTTAGCCTCCTGCATTTCGACCATGAAGGTACTCTGCCCGGAAATCAGGTCATCTGCCGCCCCGATACGGGTAAAAATCTGGTCAAAGATCGGCATCTGTGCGGATTCGGCGGGCACAAAGCACCCCATCTGCGCAATGATGACCGTCAACGCCAACTGACGCATGTAGGTACTCTTCCCGGACATGTTCGGTCCGGTAATCAGCAGGATATTGGTCTGATCGTCCATCAAGACATCGTTAGGAACGTAAGATTGCCGCCCCAAGACCTTTTCAACCACGGGGTGCCGTCCCTGTTTGATTGCCAACTGGTGGCCCTGCGTAAAGGTCGGCTTAACGAAATGGTAGTCTTCGCTGACCACCGCGAAGCTCTGGAGAACGTCCAGGCTAGCAATGGCCGCCGCCAACTTCTGCAATCGCGTAATGGCCTTCTTGACCTGCTCCCGTAGATCCACGAAAAGCTGGTATTCCAACGCCGTGGATTTTTCTTCCGCTTCCAGAATCAGGCGTTCCTTTTCTTTCAACTCTGGCGTTGAGAACCGTTCCGCGTTAGCTAAGGTCTGCTTGCGCTGATACCGGTCAGCTGGCAACTTGTCCAAGTTGACCTTGGTGACTTCGATGTAGTACCCAAAGACGTGATTATAGCCGATTTTTAGGTTGTTGATGCCCGTAACTTCGCGTTCGTGTGCTTCCAGTTCGGCCAGCCATTGCTTGCCATTGCGCATCGCATCCCGATAGTCATCCAGTTGGTCGTTATAGCCGTCGCGAATCACGCCCCCATCCGTGACCGATAAAGGTGTTTCCGGCACAATGGCGTCGCGAATCGCCGTTGCGACGTCTTCAACGGGATCTAGTTGGTCCAGCATCGGATCAAAAACGGCTTCATCCAGTTCGCTGAGGGTGTGTTTGATTTGGGGAACCTGTTCCAACGACGTCTGCAGTTGAATCAGATCTCGGCCGTTGACGCTGCCGAAAGCGACCCGGCCAGCCAACCGTTCCAAGTCATAGACTTTGACCAGTTCGGCTTGTAAGCTATTCCGTTCAAAATAATGGTCGAGGAGCGCCCCAACTTTAGCCTGCCGGTCCTCAATCATGGCTTGATCGATCAACGGCCGGTCTAGCCACTGCTTCAACAGCCGGCCACCCATGGCCGTCTTGGTTTCATCAAGCAGCCATAGGAGGGTCCCCGACTTCTTCTTGGTCCGTAAGTTCTGCGTCAACTCAAGGTTTGCTTGTGATGAATGGTCAAATTTAAGGAAAGCGGTCGGCCGATACGCCACCGCCCGCTGAAGATGCGCCAAACTCCGCTTCTGCGTGACCGTCACGTAGGTGACCAGCATCCCCACCGTCTGGATCATTCGTTCATCCGTCAAGTCCTGTTGCACGTAACTCAATTCAGAGCTAGGCTCAATCTCCAATTGCCGTGAGACCAGCAGTCCTAGCTTCTTGAACCGCTCCGTCAGAGACGCTGGAATACTTTCGTTAACCACGACTTCCTTGGTCTGAAGACTCATCAACTCGTTCATGACCGTAGTGAGGTTGTCGATTGCGGCCACCTTCAACTCACCCGTTGAAAGGTCCGTATAGGCTAAGCCGTAGTGGTCCGCCGTGGGCATGGTTAAGGCGGTCAAATAGTTGTTCCGTTTGGCGCCCGCCGCCCCCGTATCCGTTTGGGTCCCCGGCGTGACCAGTTGAATCACTTCCCGTTTGACCATGCCCTTGGCCAGCTTAGGATCCTCCATCTGCTCACAGATGGCCACTTTATACCCTTGGTCCACCAGAATATCAATATAGTTCTGGACGGCCTTGTGAGGCACCCCACACATGGGGATGGGATTCTTCGCACTGTGACTCCGCGTGGTCAACGTGAGTTCCAATAACTGTGACCCTTTCACGGCGTCGTCATTAAACATTTCATAAAAATCCCCTAGGCGATAGAACAAAAACGCATCCGGGTATTGATCTTTAATCTTTTGGTACTGTTCCATCATGGGTGTCAATTTTGTCTTGGTCATGAAGCGTGAGTCATCCTTCCGTTAAAAACACTTGGTTAACTTTGATAGGGGTGTTGGGGACTGATCAGAATCGACCGAATCGACCGTGCATGCCCCGTCTGATCATTCAGGTCAATGACGCAACCAGACAACAGGCCTGGGCCTTGCGTCTGAACCGTATACCGTGCGGGGCGCTGATTCTCAAAACGGGTGATAACACTATCCGCCTGCATCCCTAAGATACTGTCTGCCGGGCCCGTCATACCCACTTCCGTTAAAAAGGCCGTCTGGTGGTCGAGTACCTGGGCATCACTGGTCTGAACGTGCGTGTGGGTCCCCACAACGGCTGAGACATCCCCCGTGAAGCGCATCGCAAAAGCCCGCTTTTCACTGGTCACCTCACCGTGGAAATCTACGAACACGAACGGTGTATCGAGTTCCGGTACCAGGTCAGCCATCGTGGCAAAGGGATCATCGACCAGTTGGTTCATAAAGACCCGGCCCTGAATATTCACGACCGCCAACGTCTGCTGGTTGACCTTAACCTTAGTCCAACCTTGTCCCGGCGTCTTTCCCGGAAAATTCACGGGCCGGACCAGGCGCTTAGCGTCATCGATGAACTCGAATAATTCGGCGTTATCCCAGGTATGGTTTCCCATGGTCACCACGTCAGCTCCGTCTTTCAGGAGTTGTTTATAAATTTTATAGCTAATGCCGCGACCTACCGGCGTTGAATTTTCACCATTCACAATGGTAACTTGGGGTTTTAAGTCCCGCTTCAACTGAGGAAGGTACTCGTGAATCATCGCCATCCCCATATCACCAACTACGTCGCCAACAAAAAGAATCCGCATCGTTATGCCCCTATCTTGGCGCGCCCCTTACTTTCAGACGACGCCCTTATAAATACTACTTATTTTACCATGATTGTTCCGGCAGTGACGTAAAAAAGCTAGGACCCTAAGGCCTAGCTTCTCTGACTTATTTCGCATATTCAACTGACCGAACTTCCCGAATAACCGAAACCTTGACGTGTCCTGGATAATCCAGATCACCCTCAATTTGTTTCTTGATGTCGCGGGCCAAGACCACGGCATCCGTATCGGAAATTTTCTCGGGCCGCACGATGACTCGAACTTCACGTCCCGCCTGAATGGCAAAGCTGTGATCCACACCATCAAAACTATTGGCGATAGTTTCCAGCTTGTCTAAGCGGTGAATGTAGCTTACTAAGGAGTCTGAACGTGCGCCTGGCCGAGTCGCTGAAATCGTATCAGCTGTCCCGACCAGTTCCGCAATCACAGATTGCGGCGCCGTTTGATCCGCTTGCGCAGCAATGGCGTTCACTACCGTGGAACTTTCCCGGTATTTCTTTGCCAGTTCCGTTCCTAAGGTAATGTACGAACTATCATCTTCATGCTCTGCAGCGCGGCCAATATCATGTAATAATCCTGCACGTTTTGCTAACGTAACATCCTCACCGAGTTCCGCTGCTAAGACCCCAGTGATCTTCGCAACTTCAATTGAATGGGCCAAAGCGTTTTGCCCATGAGAAATCCGGAAATTCAACCGCCCGACCAGCTTAATCAGCTCGGGGTGCATGGAATGAATTCCCAAATCAAAGGTCGCCTGCTCGCCCAGTTCCCGAACGTGTTCGCCGAGTTCCTTCTTCGCCTTGGCCACCATTTCTTCAATCCGCGCGGGATGAATCCGCCCGTCTTGAATCAGCTTTTCAAGCGCAATCTTGGCAACTTCGCGCCGTAAGGGGTCGAAGCCGCTTAAGACGACTGCTTCCGGCGTATCATCGATAATCAAATCGATACCGGTCAGCGTTTCTAAGGTCCGAATATTGCGACCCTCGCGGCCAATAATGCGCCCTTTCATGTCATCGTTCGGTAACGTCACGACCGTGATGGTGGTCTCTGTGACCATATCCGCGGCACTCCGTTGAATTGCCGAAACGATGAGATCCTTGGCACGTTCTTGAGCCGTCTTTCGCGCAGTCTCTTCGCTTTCTCGAATCATTTTAGCACGTTCACCCGCTAAGGCTTGCTTCGCCTCAGATAAAATCAGGTCACGTGCATCATCCTGGGATAGCGCCGCAACGGATTCCACCGTTGCTTGCCGCTTTTCAATCAGTGAGTCTGCTTGCTGTTGCTTCTTGGTTAAGTTCTGCTCTTCAGCGCTCAGCTTTTTGTCCCGTCGATTCAATGAATTTTCCCGCTTCTCTAAGGAACTGTCCTTACGATCCAGCGTTTCTTCCCGTTGAATTAACCGGTCTTCTTGCTTTTGAACTTCCGCTCGCCGTTGCTTGAGCTCTTGTTCAACTTCTGCACGATACTTATGACTGTCTTCCTTCGCACTCAACAGTGCTTCTTTAGTCGACGTCTCCGCTTGCTTACGCGCTTCCGCCAGCACACCCTTGGCCGTGTACTTAGCAGCATCTAACTTGCGTTCATGGACGGACTTCCGAAAATAATAACCACCCACGACACCAACAACGATAGCGATGATTGCGAGGATTATAATTGGAACACTCATGATTCCACCTCCGCATCATCAAAAATGACTAATTTGTAATCAGACTTTTCAAGATGTTTGTATGATAACTGACACAAACTCAATTTTAATAGTTGCCACAAAGACTGTCAACTAAACTCATCAGAAACTATCGCTAAGTTCGCTGGATGGTCAAAAGAAAACACGACGTGGCCTTCACCACATCGTGTCCTTGAATTACTTATGGGTTTTAGGTTGAATCACCTTGGCCCCCGGGGTTGTATCCTTAGGGGTATCGGTATCCAACGACGTTTGCTTAACCATTGACTTATCCGCAGCCTTGGCTGTCGAATCCGCCTGGTCCGCCTTTTTATCGGTTGCCTTGGTATCCTTAGCCGTCGTAGCAGTCTCGTCCTCATCCGCAACACCATAGGCTACCCGCACACGGCGGTTAACTTCTGCCATCATATCCGGATGATCGGCCAGGTACTGCTTAGCGTTCTCACGTCCTTGGCCGATACGATCTTCACCGTAAGAGTACCAAGACCCGCTCTTATCCACGATGTCTTTTTCGACCGCCATATCCAGCAGTTCACCGGTCTGGGAAATCCCGTGACCGTACATGATATCCACTTCAGCCTTCTTAAATGGCGGCGCAACCTTGTTCTTGACCACTTTGATACGCGTCCGGTTCCCGATAACGTCGGTCCCGTTCTTGATCTGTTCAGCTCGCCGAACTTCCAAACGAATCGTCGAGTAGAACTTCAGGGCACGACCACCAGGGGTCACTTCAGGGTTCCCGAACATCACACCCACTTTTTCACGAATTTGATTAATGAATAGGGCAATCGTCTTGGTCTTGTTAATAGTTCCCGAAAGTTTCCGCAACGCTTGCGACATGAGTCGGGCTTGCAACCCCACGTGGGCATCACCCATCTCACCTTCGATTTCGGCACGGGGAACCAAAGCCGCAACGGAGTCAACCACGACGATATCCACCGCACCAGAGGAAACCAAGGCATCCGCAATCTGCAGCCCCTGTTCCCCAGTGTCTGGTTGTGATAACAGTAAGTTATCGATATCGACCCCTAAGGCCGTCGCGTACGCCGGATCCAACGCGTTTTCGGCATCAATGTACGCTGCCGTACCACCGCGCTTTTGCACTTCCGCTACCGCGTGTAACGCAACCGTGGTTTTCCCTGAAGATTCAGGACCATAAATTTCAACGATACGACCACGGGGATAACCACCCACACCCAAGGCGACATCTAACGCCAGGGAGCCAGATGGAACTGTCAGGATCTGCGTCTTGGTGTCATCACCCATCCGCATAATCGACCCCTTACCGAAGTCTTTTTCAATCTTTTTCAGCGCTTTGTCCAGCGCCGCTTGTCGTTCGTCAGCCATCCAAATCCTCCTTTAGTTGCTCTCATTTCCAAGTAACACTATACCGATTTAACGAACAAAATGCAAGCGAAAACAGAACAATAGTTCCCCTATTTTTTAGAAGCTTGCACCGTCTGCCGGACCCAATCCAGGCCACTCATGACGGCCCGCATCCGAACATCTGCTCGGTTACCCGCCAGATGGACCAGCTTTGCCTGTGGTGCCCGTCCCCGTTGGGCCAAGCCCAGCCAAACGGTTCCCGCCGGCTGGCCTTCCAGGCTGTCCGGACCCGCAACTCCCGTAAAGCTGACCGCTAGATCCGTATCTAAGATCTGTCGCGAGCGTTCCGCCATCGCCTTAGCCGCGGCTTCACTGACGACCCCATCGTGGTCAATGGTGGCCTGTGGGACCCCTAACAGGTCATGCTTCGCGCGGTTAGCGTAAGTCACAAAGCCCCCCGGAAAGACCGCCGAAACCCCCGGAACGGCTCCCAAGGTACTTTGAAATTCACCAGCAGTTAGGCTCTCCGCCCCCGTAATGGTTAGGTGCCGCTCGATAAGCTGTTGGACTACCACGTTAGCCAAACTATTTTCATCGCCATAGCCATACAGGTAGGTTCCAACCCGTCGTTTGATCTCCGCAATCATGGTCGTCAATAACTGTTCCGTCGACGCTTGTTGGGTGGTCTTAGCTGTCAGCCGTAACGTCACTTCATAACGCTTAGCGTAAGGGGCAATCGTCGGGTTCGTCTGTTGGTCGATCAAGTCCGCTAACTTTGTCACGAGTTGACTCTCACCGATCCCGTAAAAGCGCAAGACCCGAGAGGTCAGATACTCTTGCCGCTGATACGTCTTCCGAATCAGGGGCAACACCTGGTGGACCATCATTGGCTGCATCTCACTAGGCGGTCCGGGTAACAGGATCACGTCAGCGCCGTCTGGTGCCTGATAAAAGGCCCCTACGGCCATCCCCGTCTCATTCTTCAGGGGATGACTACCCGCGAGGTATAACGCCTGTAAACGGTTATTAGGCGTCATTTCTCGACCAGTCGTTGCAAAGAAGTCACGAATCTTAGCCATCGCCGAATCATCTTGCACCAACTTGACCCCCAACAACTGAGCGACGGTCTGCTTAGTCAAATCATCCTTAGTGGGGCCCAGGCCGCCACTGATCACGACTAAATCGCTCCGCGAACGAGCTTGCGTCACCAGTGCGGTTAACCGATCTGCGTTATCGCCAACCAGCGAATGATAGTAGACTTCAATACCGGCACTCGCGAGTTCCTGCGCAATAAACGCAGAATTCGTATCCGCGACCTGTCCCAATAGAATTTCCGTTCCCACTGCAATAATTTCTGCTTGCACGCCATGTCCTCCTAGCTGGTCACACCTGATAACTCCGATAACGGGTGACCGTTTTTCGATAACGGGTTTATTTTTGCTCATTCATCGTCCGGACGCACTCAGCCATTAACTGGTCATCACGGACAAAACCTGCTGGTCAAAGTATAACACCCCCGTTAGCCAACGGGGGTGTTTAACCTATTCAGCCGAAGATTCAGCAAAGACCTGCCGGTTCTGCACGAAGTAATCGATTCCCGAGTAAATCGTGAAGAATAAGCAAATGTAGAAGAAAATCAGAGCCATTGGCACGTGAATCGTCCCAAAGCCAACGTTGTTCAACAAGAGGAGAATGATGCCGACCATCTGGGTCGTGGTCTTAATCTTGCCCGGCCAAGCCGCAGCTAAGACCCGCCCCCCGGTTTCCACGACAATCAACCGTAATCCCGTTACGGCCAATTCCCGGCAGACGATGATGGCCACACCCCATGCTGGAACTGCACCCATGGCGACCAGAATGATGAACGCCGTCATGACGATCATTTTGTCGGCCAGGGGGTCCGCAAACTTACCAAAGTTCGTGACCAAGTGCTGGCGCCGCGCAATCTGACCATCTAGGAAATCTGTAATTGAGGCCACCGCAAAGATCAAGGCCCCCCAAATTTGGGTAACTGGAATATCGGTACCTAACCAAGTCACCGTTCCCCAATCAAGGGGCAACACTAATACCAAGATGAAAATTGGAATCAAAATGATTCGCATGATCGTCAACCGATTCGGGACGTTCACAACTAACTCCTCCTTTTAAAAAGCTAATTTCTCACCAAAAAGCGGCCCGGTCGTCAATGACCGACCCGCTGACAGGTTGTTTATTTAAATTCCAACGTGACCCGTTGAACTTGCGATGAGGTCGTGGTGCTTGAACTCGTCGAAGTCGTTGTGGTCGTAGTACTACTACTGCTGGACACATTACTAGTTGCCGTGGCCGAATTGAAGTTAAACTTCTGACCATCGACCTTCACCGTGGTCACAGGGGCGTTCCCAAAGTTGAAGGTCACACTAGTGGTGCCGCTAGGGAGCGTCAGCGCGTGGGTCGTCGACGACGTTAACGTACCTTGCCAAGTCGTGGAGCCCCCAACGGAAACGGACATCCAGCTGTTCCCGGTTGCGGACAGGTTAATCTTCGGCTTGCTAGATGCGTTAGTCATCTGCCAAGTTGACCCGGAAGTCGTCGCGCTCAGTCGCTTGAACGTGCCCTTCTTGGTTGCTTTCTTCTTAGAAGAAGACTTCTTTGCCGCCGAGCTGCTGCTAGAACTGCTAGAACTACTGCTCGAGCTGCCCGAAACACTCACGGAGCTACTGTCAACGTTCTGTTGCGCCGTTGAGTGGCCACTCCGCGCAGCAGCGATCCAGATACCCACTAAGACGGCCAAAACCACGACCACGATTCCGGTTAACGGAATCAACCGCCGTAACCGTAGGGACCGGTCATCCACCTTCCGTTGTTGGGAACGGGTCTCTGGATTGTTCTCGTTGACCTTATCCACATACTCTTGTGTCTGCGTACTGGGCAACGCGCTGTCAAATTGCTTTAACAGCTCGCCCCCATCCAAATCGACCATATCCGCGTATTGCTTGATGAACGCCCGGACATAAAAATCCCCAGGTAACTCATCAAATTGCTGGTCTTCAATCGCAATCAGATAACGCTTTTGGATCTTAGTGGCTTGTTGCAAGTCATCCAGGGTAAACCCCTTGGCAATCCGCGCATCCTTTAACGTCTTTCCCAGCGTAATCTTGTTCTCACTCATTTTTTAAACTCTCCACCTATTTAAGTTTTCTCTATTGAAGTATAGCATAGGCACCGCCCCATTTTCAGCCACAAGCCCCATAAATCAGGATTTAACCGTTTCTTAACTCTTCCGGCAAAATCGTTGCAACCGTTTGAACGCTCTGATCAAAGAACGCATGGGCAACGGGTAACAGGTCGCTAAATTGCATCTGCTCCAATACGGTTAGTTCGTCAAACAACATGGTCTCGCCAAAGAGCGGCCCCGAGTATTGATTGGCAATCGCTTCTGGTGAATTAATAGCGCCTATCAACCGGCCAATGGCCTCACGCTTGACCAGATCAAACTGTGGTTCAGCTGCTTGAACCTGCGCAGGCGCATCAGCCAAAATCGCCTTTAATTCACTCACAAAGGCTTCCGGATGGTCGGTATCTCCCGCGAGTTGCCCGAAGTGCGCGCCCCGTTGAATCTGAAAATCATAACCAAAACTGTCGTCGATCACGTTAGCGTCGTAAAGTCGCAAATAATGGTCGCTGGTATCACTAAAAAGCAAGTCAAAAATCAACGAAACGGCCACACTATACGTTAGGGCTGCCGTTCCCGTCGGTGCCGGGTCATAGCCACGAATCCCAATGTTGACCTTAGGCCGGGTTACGGCTAAGTGCCGCGTGGTTTGCGCAATCACTTCCGTTGGCGCCGCCTGAGGGCTTGCAATTCGTTGAATCGGCGTTACTGGTGCGAAGGTCTTCTTGGCCTGGTTCGCCGTGATCCACGCCAATGTTTCATCAGGTTCTAACTGGCCCGTAATCACCAAACTCATATTGCTAGGATGATAGAAAGTCTGGTAAGCCGCGTATAGGTCATCCGCCGTAATCTGGTCAATCGATGCCACCGTTCCCGCAATGTCAATATGCAACGGTTCCTTAGGGTAGAGGTTGCCGATCATCCCAAAGTACCCTTGCCATCCCGGATCATCATCGTACATTTGAATTTCCTGACCAATAATCCCCTTTTCCTTGTTCACCGTAGCCGGCGTAAAATAGGGATCCTGCACAAAGTCTAACAAAATATCTAAGTTCTCATGCAGGTGACTGGTCGTCGCAAACAAGTAACTGGTCTGCGTAAAACTGGTAAACGCGTTGGCGCTTGCCCCAAATTTTCCGAACAGGTCAAACGCATCGTGGTCTTTCTTTTCAAATAACTTATGCTCAAGAAAATGGGCGATTCCGTCCGGATACCGGACAGCCGTTTCTTGCCCGCGAGGTACAAATTCATTATCCATCGAACCGTAATTCGTGGTCATAATGGCAAACGTCTTATGGAAGCCCGCTTTAGGAACCAACACCACCTTGAGCCCATTGGCCAGGGTCGTCCGGTAAACGGCTTCGCCTAATTGTTCATAATTTTGCTTAGTCAGCATCCGCAACACCTCCGTGTAAGCAATACGTCGCTTGCAGGTGAACTCGCTGCGCGACCCGTTGAACATCCGCCACCGAGACCGCTGCCAACGCCGTCTGCCATTGAGCCACTGATAGGCCCGCATGTGTTAGTTGGGCACTCAACCGCTCATTCAACAACCGCTGGGGACTGTCTAGCGCGGATAACCGCGCATTCAGTAGGCTCGCCTTCACCTCAGCCAAGAGTTGTGCTTCAAGCTGTCCTGCTTGCAACGCAGCCAATTGCTCTTGGACGATGGTCTCCACCCGTTGCTGATTTTGCGCTTGAATCCCCGTCTGGACGCTCAACGTCCCCGTAAAAGGATTGTAACTGCTGCTAGCGTAATAGGCCAAGCTCGCCTTCTCACGAACATTGGTAAACAACAGGGACAGGGGCGTTCCCCCGAAGACCGCGTTGAAGACCACCGCTGCCATGAAGTCGGGATCATCCCGATAGATGGGCAGACTGTAGCCTAGATTCAGCTTGGCTTGCACGACCGGCGCTAAATCATCCCCCACTTGAACTTGGGACTTGGGCGTCCACCGGTAATACGGAGACTGATCAGCCACCGTCCGTGGCGTTAGTGGCCACTGAGCTAGTGCCGCTTGTACGCGTTCTGCCGTCACGTCACCAATCACTGCCACGTGAACGGCATCATGAGCCAACATCTCGTGGTACGTCCCCAAGACGTCCGTAGCCGTCAACGCCCCTAACGTGGTCACATCCCCCAACGCACTCATTGCTTGCGTGGGTTGACCCGCGAAGAGTAGCTCCTGTAACCGGCGATTAGCTAAATACTGTTTATCATCGTCTAATGACTTAATCGCTGTCAATAAATTCTGCCGTTGCTGTGTAAACGTTGTAGGATCGAAACTCCCCTGTGGTAACAAGGGGGCAAATAAGACCGACCGCAATAACGCCATTCCCCGCTCAAAAAGCGGCTGGTCGTCTTGATAGGCCGTCAGGTACTGTTCATCCACTACCGAACACGTTAACCGCAGAATGTGTTGGGTCCCCACCTTCAACACCGTAATCCCAAAGCTTGCCCCGTACATCAGCGAAAGCTGACGTGCCAGTGCCGTTTGGGTCGGATAGTCTGCCGTACTGGTCTCTAAGACCTGAGCCAACAAGGCGCGGGCGGTAATCGCCGTTGCTTTCAGCGGCGTGACAAAGTCCACCTTGATGCCGATGGTCTTGAATTGCTTCGAAGGTAACAAGTCTAACGTTACCCCGTCTTTTATCTGTAAATGCACGCGTGGGCCCTCCTTAACAAATCACTAACGGTGTTTAATGATAAGGGAAATAACGCTTAAATACAAGCCGACCTCCCCCAAATGTGCGAGATATGACACCGGTTTTACCCACTATTTTCCTCTCTGAATCCCAATTATCCGGCATAAATCAAACGACGTGTTACGGAACCAATCCGTAGCACGCCGTTTAAGTCTCAGCTTATTTAACTTTTAGTAATCCCTATTGGGTCTTTTGATTCTTCAATAATGGCGTATCCACGTTTTGACCGAACCATTTCTCGTTGATTTTCGCCAACGTCCCGTTAGCCGCCAAACGTTTCAACCCTGCATTGATCTTCTTGCGCATGGTCGTATCGCCCTTACGCATCCCTACCGCAAATTTTTCCTTAGGGAAACTGCCGACCGTGGTCTGGTAAGCACCAGGATTCTTCTGGTGCTTAATGTAGTAATTCGCGTAAGTACTATCGATCAACAGGCCTTGAATCCGACCAGCGTTCAAGTCAATAAACGCGTTCGTGAAGTTATCGTACTGAATCGCACTGTGATTTTTAATCCGGTTCTTCAGTAATTTTGGGTAAGCATCGATGTCGTTGAAGCCCGACGACCCACTTTGGGCCCCCAAGACCTTCCCCTGCATCCCTGCAAACGACGTAATGTGATTTTTCTTCAACGTAACTAAAACCTGGTCGTTGTTGAGGTAAGTGTCCGAAAAGGCCACTTGCTTTTGCCGTTGCGGGGTAATCGAGAACCCATTCCAGATCAAGTCAATGGTCCCGTTGTGCAACTCCGTCACGTTCATACTCCAATCGATGCTCTGGAAATCAGCCTTGATGTGGTACAACTTAAAGACCGCGCGGGCGAGGTCAATATCGTACCCCACTAACTTCCCGCTCTTCTGACGAAATCCCATGGGGACAAAGGTGTCATCTAACCCGATAACCACCCGTTGCCGCTTTTCGATCTTCGGCCAAGTATCCTGGGTGTTGGCCCGTTGGGTCACGTTGGTGCATCCCGCTAAGACACTTCCCAGGCTAATCACCAGCAGACCGGCGACCAGCAACCGTAACAGTCGTTTCATACTCATTCTGGTCCCCCTCTCTAAGCTTGCTTGGGTTCAACCCGTAACATCTGATCCGCAATATTTTCCGCAAAGGGAATGTCGTGGGTGACCACGATCTGTGTCATGCCTTCCTGTTTCAAAGAAAGGATGATCTGCTCGACTTCCTTCCGCAAGTCCGGGTCCAACGCAGACGTTGGTTCATCGTAGCATAACAGCTTCGGGTGCATGGCCAAAGCGCGCACGATGGCAACCCGCTGCTTTTGCCCCCCAGATAATTCGTACGGGTACAAGTCAGCCTTGCCATCCAGGTTCAACCGTTTGAGCAGCTCCCGGGCCTCCTGTTCGGCCGCAGCCGTGGTTTTCTTCAGAACCATGGTCGGGGCCAACGTCACGTTTTGTAAGACCGTTAAATTCGGGAACAATTGAAAGTCTTGGAAGACTACCCCAATCACCGCGTCGTTATCCCGGTTGGTCGCTGGGTCAAATGCCTGACCATCTAACCGAAACTGACCGCCATCCACTGGACTCAAACCACTGATACACCGCAGCAACGTGGTCTTCCCAGCACCAGAAGGGCCTACAATGGTCAAGATCTGACCATCTTGCACGGTGAGATTCACATTATCTAAGATGACTTTACCGTCAAACTTCTTGGTAATTCCTTTAAGTTCTAACATTTAGACGACCTCCTTTAGCTTACCGCCAGTAACTGTAGTGTTTTTCCAACCGCCGTAGGACCAGGGTGCAGACCGCCGTGAGTAACAGGTAGATCACGCCGACTAAGGCCAACGGTAACAGTGTCACATCACGCGCCATGGCGACGTTCCCTGCACGTAACAGGTCACCTAACCCGATAACGTAGACTAAGGACGAATCCTTGACTAAGTTGATAACTTCATTCCCAATGGACGGAAGAACGATCTTTACCACTTGAGGAATCACGATGCGCCGTAACGTCTGCCAATTTGTCAACCGGAGAACCCGGGCACTTTCATATTGTCCCTCCGGAATGGCTTGCAAGCCCCCCCGGAAGATTTCGGCGAAGTACGCCGTGTAGTTCAAGATAAACGCGAAGAGTGCCGCGTCATACCGTTGAAAGACAATACCGATGATGGGTAACCCATAAAAAACAAAAATTAATTGCAGTAACAAGGGGGTTCCCCGCATCAGTAAGACGTAGACGTTAATCACCCAAGTTAAGGGCTTGAACTTGGTCAACATCCCCAAGCCCACCAAGATACCTAAGGGGATGGAAATAATCACCGTCCAGAAGAATATCGACAACGTCATCCCCGTCCCAGAAATCAACGACGGTAAAATTTCACTAATATAAGTCATCATCACTTGTTTCCTCCTTTATCCACGTTAACCAGTACCTGCCAGCAAATCGGCGCTGAACCTAAAAAACGCCCCCTTGGCTTAAAGCCAAGAGGACGTTTCACCGCGGTGCCACCTCAATTCTCGATCGACTCACATCGACCGACTCGTGGAGTTACCTGCACCAGTTCCCCGAAATAAAAAACGTCCTCTTAGACCTAACTGGCCTAAGAGGACGATCACATCGTGGTTCCACCCCTGTTCGCCGATCCATTACTGAATCGACCTCAGTGAGTTGCAAGCAACTCCAGCTGTAACGGGCTTTCCCGAGCCATCCTACTAAGATTCAGACAACCACTCACAGATGTGTTTCGAAACAACAAGGTCACCCGCTTCCATCGGCCGGGCTTTCTGGAGACGCTTGTGAGTCCTACTCTTCTGTTCAACGTTTTAAATTCATTGACAATATACTACGATGTTTTTCCTAGTTCGTCAAGCGTTAATTTTTAACCGCGATGGAACCAGTTGCTGACCCGGTGCCAGAAGCCCGGTTCCGGTTGGTCTTCCAACTTCATCAACGGCACCGTCTCCCCTTCAAGACGCCGGGCCACGTTCCGGTAGCCCTGAGCAGCCGGGTTATCCGTATCCAAGACCACAGGTTCCCCTTGGTTAGAAGTGGTGATGACCGCATCATCGTCAAAGATAATGCCCAAGAGTTCGATCCCCAGATGGTGCGTAATCTCATCAATGTCCATCATCGAACCATCCTGCATCATGTTACGCCGAATCCGGTTAATCAATAACCGGGGCGCTTCGGTCAATGGGTGTTGTTCCAACAGACCAACGACCCGGTCAGCGTCACGAACCGCAGAGATTTCTGGCGTTGTGACCACAATGGCCGCATCCGCACCAGCGACCGCGTTCATGAAACCTTGCTCGATACCGGCAGGACAATCAATCAGCACGTAATCGTACTCTGGCTTTAATTCGTCTACGATTTCCTTGACCTGCTCTGGTTGCAACGCCGTCTTATCCGTATTTTGTGCGGCCGGTAACAGGTATAGCTTATCATCAAAGCGCTTATCCTTCACCAGAGCTTGCGGTAACTTCGCCCGGCCCGTCGCCACGTCCACGATATCATAAATGATTCGGTTATCGAGGCCTAAGACCACGTCTAGATTCCGTAACCCAATATCAAGGTCCATCAGGCAGACCCGCTTGCCCATTAAGGCAAGCGCCGTCCCGATATTCGCACTGGTCGTGGTCTTACCAACGCCACCCTTACCAGAGGTAATGACAATTGCTTTTCCCATTTCTAAATTCCTCCGATCTGGTTATACAGCTTGGGATTAATCTTTTTTAGTTTATCCAAGTGACCATAGCTCAACACGTGAAGGTCATTCACGTAGGCAATGGTCTGGGGTGAAGGTTGTAACTCATCAGGTTCAATAATATCAAATTGTTCGGCAATTCGAATTTGTTGAGCAGATTCTAAATTTCCCATGACCAATTTTGACTCGTCGTCGGGATACCCCGCCTGCAAGATACCGCTAACGTTACCCATGGAAAAAATATTTCCGGTCGTACAGAGTTTGCCCCCTTCATGGATGGTACCTAAAAACAGGACATCCCCCTGCATAGAGACCTCTTGGCCGTTACGAATCACCTTACTGAGCAAATGGACGTTTTCCCGTTCCCGCAACTGTTGTGCGTCCGCAACCGTGATGACGTTGGCGGCAATCTTATGGATTTCAAACCGGGGATAGTTCCCCACCATTTGTTCAATTTGCTGTTTCTCTTCCGCAGTCAAGATTCGATCTTCCGTTAACACGTCCAGCGATACCTTGCTGGTTTCTTGGGCCTGCGGATCAACCTTGAGATTTTCGAGTAAAGTCTTTAAGTCGACTAGGATCTGGTCCAGACTTGCAGATTGCTTGAGGACTAAATCATAGCCGTTTTGCGTTCCACGTAATACGGCAGCTTGCATAGCGTTCTTTCCCTCCACCTAGTTTAACCAATTATACACCCATCGAATGGGAAAATATAAAATCACAAACAACGCAAGATTCAAGGCCAATGTGGGCCCCAGCGTCGTGACTAGAAAGGTGCTCCCTGCCATATTGGTCAAATGAACCATGCGGCTAGCCAAGTACCCTAAGGCCTCAACCAACGTGATATCAATAAAGTAAATCAATAGTCCACTCAAAAAGTTCGGACTGATGTACCGCGTTAACACCCGGGTCAAGTACACCACTAACGGAAAGATGAAGACGTAGACCCCGAAGATGCCCGTATAGTACAAATCGAAAACGGCCCCCATCACGGCAGCCCACCGTGCTAACGGCATGTCGATCCGGTCTTCAAACAAAATGGCACAAATTAGCCACAGAACCACCAGATGACTGACCATAACCGCCGAGTAACGAAAGAGGTGCGTACTAAAGACCTGACTGATTGACCCGTCTAAAAACAGAAACAAAAAGAGGCCAATCGGAAAGCCAAATCGTAACTTTGATAGTCGATACACGCCGCGTCCCCCCTACTGTTTGGTAACGGCAACCGTTACAATGTTCAGGCTGCTTAAGTCGGTTGCTGGCGTAATGTACAGCTTAGTCGACAGTCCGTAATCGTCACCCGTTGACTTCGCGACTTGGCCGACGTATAAGCCCTTAGGTGTCACGCCACCCAAACCACTGGTGACGACCTTGTCGCCCTTGCTGATCTTAGCCTTAGTCGTCAGGTTGTTCATGGTGATCTCGCCACTGTTCGCATTGAACCCGCTCAAAACACCGTTGACCGTCTTGCCGGATTTGGTAGTAATCTGAACGGCGAACCGGTTCGCCGAGTCGTTATTATCCGTAATCAGTTCAACCTTCGAATTTGTCTTGTTGACTTCCGCAATCCGCCCCACTAATCCAGAACCGGACATGACGGGCATGTTCTTGACCACGCCCGCGGAAGAACCTTTATTGATGACGACTTGATTCTGCCAGGATGAAGGCGTCCGGGTAATAACCGCCGCCGTAATTGCGGTGTAGTCCGTTAACGAGGCGTTTAACCCAATCTGCTTCTTCAGCTGTTTATTTTCCTTAGCCAACGTTTGGTCCCGAACCTTCGTCTGGGCCAATTCACCGACTTGTTTCTTTAACTGTTGATTTTCTTGGTACGTATTTAAGAGTTCTGAAAGCGAACTGACGGACCCGCTCAACCCATTGGCTGGTAAAGCCACCACCCGGTCGGCTAACCCGACAATATCGTTACCGAATTGTTGAATCAATGGCGGCGTCGAACGCTTATTCCGAATGGCTACGGACAACGTCATCAAAGCAAAGCTAACAATCAAGCAGACGATGATGATGACCAGCCGCCGATTGAAAGAAAATTTCTGCATGTTTGACCTCCATCTGGTTCGATCCACTGAGGATCCGACCTTAAACAATAAAGAAGCGGGAAGCTGCCTTCCCGCTAGTCCCTATTTCTTCTTCATGACATCGATACTCTTTAAGGATTCTCCAGTACCTGCAGCCACACAATCCAATGGGTCGTTCGCAATGGAAACCGGAACTTTGGTTGCATCAGCAATCACTTCAGATAAGTTTTTCAATAATGCGCCACCACCGGTCAAGACGATCCCGTGATCGATCACATCGGCAGCGATTTCAGGCGACGTTTCTTCCAAGGTCTCCTTGATCGCCGTGATCACGGCTTGAACGGGTTCTTGAATGGCCTTCGCCACATCGATGGCGGAGACTTCAACGGCCTTGGGTAAGCCCGTAACCAGATCTCGGCCACGAATCGTGGCACCCTCGATCTTTTCAGCGTCCTTGACGGAAGCCGAACCAATGTCCATCTTCAGCTTTTCAGCCGTTCGTTCCCCAATCAACAGGTTGAAGTTAGAGCGAACGTAAGTCGAGATAGCATCGTCCAACTTATCCCCAGCAATCCGAATGGACCGACTGGAAACGATCCCACCTAAGGAAATCGTGGCCACATCGGTGGTTCCACCACCCATGTCGACAACCATGCTCCCGGTTGGGTCCATGACGGGGAGACCAGCACCAATCGCTGCGGCAAATGGTTCTTCAATCACGTAAGCATCGCGTGCGCCTGCAACCCGGGTAGCATCGATGACCGCCCGTTTTTCAACTTCCGTAACGCCGCTAGGTACGCAGACCATGACATAAGGTTTACCGCCTGAACGCCCAACCGTCTTCTCGATGAAGTACTTCATCATGGCAACCGTCGTGTCATAGTCAGCGATGACCCCGTCTTTCATTGGGCGAATCGCCACAATACTAGCTGGCGTCCGTCCAATCATTGCGCGTGCGTCTTCACCAACGGACACAATTTCCCCAGACTTTGTGTTCTTGGCGACAACGGAAGGTTCGCGTAGAACGATTCCCTTACCGTCAACGTAGACAATCGTATTGGCGGTACCCAAATCGATTCCAATATTTTTCGTTCCTAATCCGAACACTGTGTTTCATCCCTTCATTGTCAACAAAATATTAATGGATTTTTGTCTTATTCATTGATAGACGTATTATAACATACCTATCTACGTGAAAACACGTCGTCAACGTTAAGAATACCGAACTTTTAAGCAGAAAGAAATACCTAAAGATGATTTTAATTAGATTTTAAGGGTTCCCCACCTTTTCCCGGTCACGGGGCCGCCGCTCATCAGTTATCAGCCCCCCGCTTCCGCTTGATTAGGCCGGATCATCCGGATCCTTGAAGTAGTGCCGAACCTCCGAGATAAAGTACAACGACCCCGTCAACAACAACAGGTCCTCGGCCGACATCTTGCTTAACGCTTCCCGCAAAGCGGTCGGCCAGTCTGCGGCCATGGTCACCCGGTCATGGACGGTTACCGCCTCTTCCAATTCAACGGGCGTTGCTGCCGCCCGTTTGCCTGGTCCGCTGAACTGGGTCACGATTAAGTGAACGTTCGGAACGGTCAACAACGTCCGAACCATCTGGGTGTACTGCTTATCTGCGAGGACCGCTAACACGATGTAGACCTCGTTAGTCGCGAAGTGGCGGCGCAACAGCGCGGCCATTTCGACCATAGCGGGTTCGTTATGGGCCCCGTCAATAGCGATCAACGGCTGGTCGTTCAACCGTTCAAAGCGCCCCGGCCAAGCCGTGTGGGCCAATCCCTGACGAATCGTCGCCGGCGTTACCGCCCCGTGCCGGAGCTGCTGGTAGGTAATAAACGCCGTCAGCGCCGTTGCAGCATTATCCATCTGGTATGGTCCCAAAAGATCAATTTGCAAATGTTGCCAATGCCACGCCGCATACCGGTAAGCAAACCGTTCCCCCCACGCCTCGTGTGGCTGGTTGGTCACCGTATAGTCACGACCCAACGCAACGACTTGAGTCTGTTGACGAGCAGCCGTTTGATCCATCACAGCCAAGGCATCTGCGGATAAGCGACCACACACCACGGGAACGTTCGGTTTGATGATTCCCGCTTTTTGCGCCGCAATTTTAGGGATAGTATCGCCCAAAATTTTCATGTGATCCATCCCAATTGTGGTAATCACGGAAACTAACGGTGTTATGATATTTGTCGAATCGTACAGACCGCCTAGCCCCACTTCGACCACCACGGTGTCGACCGGATGACTGGCAAAGTAGCAAAACATCAGGGCCGTATCAATTTCAAACTCGGTAGGGCCCTTTTCGGCTAACTCCTGGTCCAGCTGCGCCACCACGGGTTCAACTCGCTGCACCAACGCGACCAATTCGTCATCCGAAATCGGTTCCCCATCGCGACTGATGCGTTCGTTGAACCGCGTAATAAACGGCGAGGTAAACGTCCCGACCGTTTGACCATCGGCCATCAACAGATCTCGTAAGAACGCCACCGTTGACCCTTTACCGTTGGTCCCCGCAACGTGGATCATTTGTAGTTGTTCTTGGGGATTCCCCAACAACGCCATAAAATGCCGCATCCGTTCTAGGGTCGGCGCCTTCTTGAACCGGTCCCGACCATGAATAAAGTTTAAAGCTTCTTGATAAGTTCTAACCACTATTTTGGCCTCCTACCATCCCGCTAATCGTCTCGATTAACTAATTTTCCGTTAAAACGGTCTGCCGGGTACCAATTTAGCCCCGTTTAGACCGCAAAATCCTTATCCAGTTTAGCAGATTTCAGCACGACAAAAAAGCCAAGCCACCGGGAATCGGCGGGCTTGGCTTCATTTTAACTTAGCTTAAAGTTGGGCTTGAATTTCAGCTAAACGGTCCTTGGTTGCGGCTAACTTCTTTTGGTTATCCACTTGCTTTTCCCGTTCCGCATTAACCACGTCTTCTGGGGCGTTGGCAACGAAGCGTTCGTTGCTCAACTTCTTAGTCGCGCGTTCAACTTCACTCGTGAACTTCGCCACTTCTTTCTCCAGACGGGCAGCTTCTTCCTTCAAGTCGACTAACTCGGCCAATGGCACGGAGATTTCAGCAGACGTAATCACCGCCGTCATCGCGAGCTTCGGCGCTACTAAGTCGGCACCAATCTCCAAGTTCTTAGGGTGAACGAACCGGTCAATGTAGTCCCGGTTGTTGTCAAAGACGGCTTGGAGCTTCGCATCACTAGTCTTGATCTGTAAATCAATTGGCGTAGACATCGGCGCGTTGGCTTCCGCCCGGATGTTCCGTACCGCCTTGATCAGGTCGATCAGACTGGTCATGTCGTTTTCAGCCGTGGCATTGTCGAATTCTGGATGGTCAACCGGGTACGCCGCCGTAACCAGGGATTGTCCCTTATGCGGCATTGCTTGCCAGATGGCTTCCGTGACAAACGGCATGATTGGTTGTAAGAGGCGTAACGTCTGATCCAGAACGTAAGCCAACAGGTCTTGTTTAACGGCCTTCGCCGCAGCGTCATCCCCGGTCAGCACACTCTTACTCATTTCGATATACCAGTCACAGAAGTCGTTCCAGATGAAGTTGTACAGAGCACGCCCCGCTTCACCGAAGTCGAACTTATCAAACATCTCCGTCACGTGGTTGACCGTGGCATTTAACCGGCTCAAGATCCACCGATCCGTTAAGTCCCATTGGTCTTCAGCAGGAACCTCTGGCTTCGTGTCGTCACCCAAGTTCATGATCACGAACCGGCTGGCGTTCCAGATCTTGTTAATGAAGTTCCACGCAGCGTCCATCTTCTTGTAACTGAACCGCACGTCTTGGCCGGCCGTCGAACCCGTAGACAGGAACCACCGTAAGGCATCGGCCCCGTACTTGTTGATCACGTCCATCGGGTCAATTCCGTTCCCTAAGGACTTGCTCATCTTGCGGCCTTCCTCGTCACGAATCAAACCGTGTAACAGGACGTGTTTGAACGGCCGCTTACCCGTAAATTCAAGGCTTTGGAAGATCATCCGGGAAACCCAGAAGAAGATGATATCATATCCCGTTACCAGGGTGTTGGTTGGGAAGTACCGCTGGTAGTCGGCACTGTCTTCATTGGGCCAACCCATTGTGGAGAATGGCCATAACCCACTGGAGAACCAGGTATCCAGCACGTCGGGATCTTGTTCCCAGTTTTCCGGATCCTTAGGTGCCGTTTCACCCACGTAGATTTCACCAGTCTTTTTATGGTACCAGGCTGGAATCCGGTGTCCCCACCAGAGTTGCCGGGAGATGACCCAGTCATGGGCATTTTCCATCCACTGCATAAAGGTGTGCTCGAAGCGCTTCGGTACAAAGTCCACCGCGTCGTCACTCTTTTGGTTCGCCATGGCTTCCTCAGCCAATGGTTTCATCTTAACGAACCACTGAGTCGACAACCGGGCTTCAACTTGAACCCCCGTCCGCTCGGAATGACCTACGGCGTGCACGATAGGGTCAACTTTCAGTAATAAACCTTGTTGATCCAGGTCCGCAACCATGGCCTTACGGGCTTCAAACCGGTCCATTCCTTCGTACTTACCAGCCTTAGCGTTCATCGTCGCGTCTTCGTTCATGGTATTGATTCGTTCCAAGTTGTGACGATTACCAACCAAGAAGTCGTTCGGGTCGTGGGCTGGGGTAATCTTTACCATCCCCGTTCCGAAGTCGGGATCAACGTATTGGTCCGCGATAATCGGAATCTCACGGTTCGCTAACGGTAAGACCACTTTGGTGCCTACTAACGCCTTGTACCGGTCATCATTAGGGTTGACCGCTACGGCAGTGTCCCCCATCATGGTTTCCGGCCGCGTCGTTGCAATCTCAATGTAGTGCTTACCGTTAAAGGTCTGATCTTTATCCACAAATGGGTACTTGACGTGGTAGAAGGCCCCTTTATCATCCTTATGAATGACTTCGATATCGGATAAGGCCGTCCGGGCTTGTGGATCCCAGTTGATGATGTACTCGCCCCGGTAGATCAAGCCCTTCTTGTAGAGCGCCACAAAGACCTTCTTAACCGCATCCGAGAGCCCCTTATCCAGGGTGAACCGTTCCCGGGAGTAGTCTAACGAGAGGCCTAACTTAGCCCATTGCTTGTGAATCGTGTCCGCGTACTCGTCTTTCCAGTCCCAGACTTGCTTGATGAAGGCTTCCCGTCCTAAATCGTAACGGGAAATCCCCTGTTCACGCAGTTTGGCTTCCACTTTAGCCTGGGTGGCGATGCCGGCGTGGTCCATCCCTGGTAACCACAGCGTATCGTATCCTTGCATCCGCTTCTGCCGAATCAGCATGTCTTGCAACGTGGTATCCCATGCGTGACCTAAATGCAATTTCCCAGTAACGTTCGGCGGTGGTAAAACAATCGAATAAGGCTTAGCTTCTGGATCACCACTTGGTTTGAACACATCTTCGTCTAACCAAGTCTGGTAGCGTCCCGCTTCAACGGCGGTCGGATCATACTTGGTCGGCATGTCAATTTGCTTATCTGCCATATCTCTCAATCCCTTTCTTCAAAAACGACGCCGGTCACACTGGCACAAAAAAAAGACCTCGTCCTAAACATTAGGACGAAGTCTCTTCGCGGTACCACCTAAATTGGGCGTTAATGCCCCACTTATCTTCGTTGTTAACGGAGTGTGCTCCGGTGTTAGCCTACTGATTTCAGCTAACCAGCTCACAAGCTACGTTCACTAGTGCGTTCCGACCGTCTCCCAGCAACACGGCTCTCTACTGCGGTTCCCACTAGCTACTCTCTTGCTCACAGCTATTTAACTTGTAGTGTAACGAATTTTTAGTTAGTCGTCAACACGTGGCACCAACTTTTCTAAGGCCGCCAACGCTGCCAGATAATCTGGCTCATCCGACTGTTCAACGACGACTTGACGATAAACAATCTTCCCCGTGTCATCGATGATCCAGATGGACCGGGCCAAGTTGCCAAGGTTCGGCACGTATAAGCCCGTTTCGTAACCAAACGACAACTCTTCGTCAGACAGGAGGTCGACGTTGTTGACCCCTTCAGCGGCACACCAGCCCGTCTGTTCGGCAACGGAGTTATTCGACACCGTGTAGAATTTAGCGGCTGGATAATGGTCCGCCTGTTGGGTGAACTTTCGCGTCTGTAACGTGCAAACCGGGGTATTTAAGTCGGGAACAACACTGATCAGGGCAACTTGGCCAATCAGATCAGCCGTCTTCACCTTTTCATTCTGTTGATCAAAAAGCTTAAACTTGGGTAACCGATCGCCCACTGCGGGTAATTCCCCCGCCAGAGACATTTTTTTACCGAGTCTCGTGACTTCCACACAGATCACTCCTTAAAGATTGTTTAACCAGATCACACTGGTTATTAGATTAATTATGACGCAGGCACCCCCGAAAAAACAAGTAATTTGAAGGGGATTTTTAGAAAAAACAATGTAGTGCATCGGTGACCCAGCGTGAGGGCCACCAACCAGTTCTGGCCCCGCTACGGTAACGCCATAATCACAAAACGACCGCCTTGTACCTGATAAGATTCAGGCTCAAAGCGGTCATTTGTGGTTGTGTCTGGTTATTTAAAATGTCGTACGGGTTAGAGCAGTTCCGCAAAGACGTCTTCATTTTGATTCAGGCAATTATCGCCGGGCCGAATCTCCGTGATGGTGATTCCGTCGAGTGCTTCCTTCATCAGCCCTTCAACGTCAATGAACTTTTCGTACTTTCGCGACTTTTCCAAATCGGGCTTGGTCTTCGGTGCCGGCGGCGTAAAGATCGTGCAGCAATCTTCATATGGCAGAATCGACAAGTCATAGGTGTCGATGTCCTCCGCCACTTTGATGATTTCCGTCTTATCCATCGACAACAACGGCCGCAGGATCGGCATGGACGTCACATCATTGATGGCCGCCATACTTTCCAACGTCTGTGAAGCCACTTGCCCCAGAGATTCTCCGTTGAAAACCCCCTTGGCGTGCCGCATCTCGGCCACCGCTACGGTCAGCCGGAGCATCATCCGCCGTTGAATCGTCATCAAGTACCCTTCCGGAACCTTTTCCTTAATGGTCTCTTGAATCTTGGTGAACGGCACTTGGATGAATTGAATACTCCCCGAGTACTTCGCTAACTTGGCCGTCAGTTCTTTGGCCTTAGCCAACGCTTGTTCTGAGGTGTATGGCGGACTAAAGAAGTGCACCATATCCAGCTTGACGCCCCGTCGCATCCCGTAGTAGGACGCAACCGGTGAGTCGATTCCACCAGAGAGCATCATCACGGCCTTGCCACCAGTCCCGACGGGCAAACCACCAGCACCTTGGATGGTCTGGCCGGAGACAAAGACCCCGTTTAAGCGGATTTCAACCCGTAACTCCAGGTCGGGATGCTTCATCTTGACTTGGATGCCAGGTACTCCGTGAAGCACCACACCACCCAAGATATCATTCAGTTGGTAGGTATCGTATTCAAAGTTCTTATCTTGCCGCCGAACGTTGATCTTAAAGGTCATCCCTGGTTGGTAGGCCTCTTTAGCCATTGCCAAGACCGTTGCCTTGATGGCTTCCAGATCCTTTTCCGTCTTAACCGATGGCGAGAAGTTTTCGATCCCGAAAACGCCCTTCAATCGGTCCATCACAGCCGTAGAATCCGCCCCGTTCAGGGTAACGTGTAACCGGTCGTGCTGGGCATGTACTTCTAAGCCCTCAAATTGGCTCAACGCATTTTTAACGTTGTGTCCTAATTGCCGGATGAAGTCTTTCTTGTTCTTCCCCTTCGTCGACAATTCGCCGTAGCGGACCATAATTTCGCTATATTCCATTGCGCAACCCCTTTCGTGATTTAGCGTAACTTCGCAAATTGTTGGTAAAGCACGTCAAAGACGCGGTTAAACTCTTCGGCTTCAGCCATGGTGTTGTGTTCGTCCAGTGAGATCCGGACGGCACTCGTCGCCACGTCTGGGTTGATCTGCATGGCCTGCAGCGTACTTGATTCCACGTGCTTCTTCGAGGAGCACGCACTGGTCGTCGAGATATAGATCTGGTGTTCTTCGAACGCGTGCACGATGGTCTCTCCCCGAACGCCCTCAATCGCAAAGCACAGAATGTGGGGCGCGAAAACGGGCAAGTCCTTGGAGAAGACCGTCACGTGATCGAAGGTCTCGATGTGGTGCAAGATGGCTAGCCGAATGGCCCGCTGCTGGGCAACCTTAGCGGGTTCATCCGCCAAGAGGAGCCGTAACGCCTTGGCCATGGCCGCAATGGCTGGTAAGTTTTCGGTCCCCGAACGTAAATTCCGTTCCTGACCGCCACCCGCCATAAGCGGCGCAATCTTCCGACCCTGCCGCTTATACATGAAGCCGATGCCCCGCGGTGCGTGGAACTTATGGCCAGAGAAGGTCACAAAGTCGACACGATCATTAAAGATCAGATCATGCAGGCCCTTACCAATTCCCTGGACAGCATCAATGTGCCAATGAATCTTAGGGAAGTCCCGCAGCACGTCCGCAATCTCAGCTAACGGCTGGACGGCCCCGATTTCATTGTTGACGGCCATAGTCGATACCAGAATCGTATCCGGCCGAATTGCAGCCCGCAAATCATCGGCCGACACCCGACCATTTTCATCGACGGGGAGGTAGGTCACGTCATACCCCAGTTGTTTCAACTGCTCCATCGAGTTATGCACGGCTGGATGTTCCACGGCCGTGGTAATCAGATGTTTACCAAATTCCCGTTTCGCCATCGCCGTGCCCTTAATGGCCCAGTTATCGCCTTCGGTCCCGCCACTGGTGAATAGGATCTCGCTCAACTTCACGCCGACTAAGTCCGCAATCTGTTGTCGCGATTGTTCTAGGAGGTTGAAGGCCTGTTCCCCAAAGTTATGCAGACTAGACGGGTTGCCCCAGTAGTTCGCACTGACCTTAGCGTAGGTATCGACAGCTTCCGGTGCGGCTTTCGTTGTCGCACTATTATCAAAATAAATCATGCTGAACCCTCTTATCTCTTTTCTATTGGTTCGACTCCGATAGAAATTCTCACCTATTATAAACACAATCCGTCAATCTCACAAGTCCAAGACCCGACTCACGGATTAAAAAATCGGCCTGACCACCCGCTGGGCGTCTTCAGACCGACCGTTCAATCCTTATTTTTTCTTAGTGGTTTCCGCCGCATCCCGTTCCGCTGGTTTCTGACGCCCCTTACGTTCGTAATAGGCATCTTCTAACCGCTTATAGGAACCCGGTTCAACCTTATCCAAGACCGTAGCGATGGTTTCCAAGGCCTGGCCGTACTCGTGTTGCTTTTCAAATAGTTCAGCGGCTTGCTGACTCGCCGCCGCAACGTCTTCGTGACTGGTCTGGTAACGGTTGGCGTATTGAATCAACTGTTCCGCTAACTCAGCGCTGTCCATCAGGTCATTGGTCTTCTCTTCCAACGTGTCTAAGTCCGTTTGGATGATCAAGAGCTGCTTGGTGATCCGCTCCATGTCGATCTGGGGCTGGTCCATGTCAGTCGCCAACTGTTCAACTTCGTCCCGGACCACGAAGAAGTAATCTAGGTAACTCTGGGGAACCCCCGGTAAGTTCAAGTTTTCAATTTGACGCCGTAAACTATGTAGTTTGAAATCAAATTGACGGAGCGTCTCCCGTGCCTGCCGTTCTTCATCGGCTAAGCCCGCAACGCTCTTTAAAATCTGCGCTTGCTGCTCCTCAATCTGGTGCAGATCTTTTTGCTGTTGCTCTTGGTGTCCCAAAACGACCGAATAAGTAGCCGACTTCCCAGTCAGATCCTGTACATCGCGTTGGTAGACCCCATCGATGTTCCGCAACTGCTCATTGAGTTCCCGAGCCGTTTCCAACTCTTGGTGGTCCAAGGTGTAATTTTGACTCAAGCGGTCGAGTTCGTTGAGCAACGTATGGTTTTGATTTTGCGCGTGCGCGATAAACTTAGCCACCCCATCCAGGTTCTTTTCAACGGGACCCTTCGCGTCGATTTCCTTTTGCATGACCGCATAAAGTGCGTCAATGCGCGTTGCAATCCGCTCGTTGATAATCTTGGCATCATCCGGACGCAAAGCCGCCAGGGTCGCCACGTTATCCTTCACCTGGTCCGTGACCTCCTGAATGCTGCCGGGAATATCGTGGTCACTGAACTGAAAATCTTGGGCCTTTAATTGTTGATAACCCGACTGGAGTTCCTTTAGCTGATCCGGATAGATTGCCGTCAAGTCCTTGTATAGGGGTGGAATGGCCGTCAGTAAGTTCTCCAACGCACTGGTATCTTCCTTTAACTGGCTCAAAACATCACTGGCCCGTTCGTGGTCCCCTTCTTGGGTCAATTGGGTAAAGGTATCAAAGTTATCCTCAAGGTGACTCAACTGCTCTTCTAGGCCATCAATACTGGGGCCAAAGGCAAAGTTTTTAGCCAGTAACGTTTTGCGCAACTCTTGATACTTTTGTTCGAGGTCGTGCACAGCCTGCCGGTGCTGCTTATCAATTTCCTGAAGCTCCGCCAACTTGGACTGGACCGTTTGCACTAATTCATCAGTCTGGTCAACCAGCAAGGCCGCCTTCGCCAGATCTTGACGTAGTTGTAACAGGTTCATCCCCCGGGACGCGTTTCGCAACTCGGTCAGCTGTTCATCGATTCGGGGCAACCGATGCTTCGTAATCTCGTCATAGTCGCTTTGCAACGCCTCAAACTGTTCGAGGGACTGTCCCGTCAGGCTTAACTGACCCACTAGGTGCAACTCGTCAGCTAGCGGGATCTTCAATAAAGAAGCCTTCTTTTCCGCCAACGTTGCGACCTGGCGCCGAATTCGTTGCTGATAAGCGAGAATGCCGATATAGACAACAATCGCAATTATGACGATTCCAATTAGCACAACTAACATGATTGACCCCATCCTTCATCCACATTTCAACGTTTAACGAGTTGCAAAACAACTCGGTTCATTTTACAATTTAATCTAATTTCGATTATAGCATAAGTCCCGCATACGCTTCACTAGGTTTCGTGATTCCGTTTGCATTTTCATGAAACCGACGGGCACCCATTTTTAAGGAGGTCACTGATATGACTGCTTCAATCAATCCATTAATTTCCGAACAACTAGACGCACTGCTTCACGGCGAGACTAACCTGGTTGCCAACATGGCAAACGCCTCAGCACTGCTTAAGCAAACGATCGAAGACATTAATTGGGCCGGTTTCTACCTCTATCAACCGGCCACCGATGACCTGATCCTGGGCCCCTTCCAAGGTAACGTGGCCTGCATGCACATCGAAAACAACCGCGGTGTTTGTGGGACCGCACTGGCAACACAACAAGTTCAACGGGTCGCCGACGTCCACCAATTTGCCGGACACATTGCCTGCGATTCTGCTAGCAACGCCGAAATCGTGATCCCGTTGACGACTCAGCAAGGCAAACTCGGGGTGTTAGACATCGACTCCCCATCGACTAACCGTTTTTCAGCCGAAGATCAAGCCGTGCTCGAAGAGTTTGCCCGGGTTTTCGTCGCCCATGTTGACAAAGCCTAGGTCTTCCGGTTATACTAGTCGTCGTGTAAAATAATGCAGCAATGGGCGGTAAGCTCGTCAACAGATCATTGCGTTTTACAGCTCAAGGAGTAACCTGCGGCTGCAAGGGTGAAACTTGCAAAATGACCTGCACGAATACTAAACCCATAAATAGCCTTATTTTACTCCAAATAATATTTATTGGAGGATTTCAATTTATGTCACGTTATACTGGCCCAAGTTGGCGGATTTCACGTCGTTTAGGGGTTTCCCTTTCCGGCACTGGTAAAGAATTAGCACGTCGTCCTTACGCTCCTGGTGACCACGGTCAAGGCCGTCGTCAAAAGCTTTCTGAATACGGGACGCAATTACGCGAAAAGCAAAAGCTGCGGTTCACTTACGGCTTAACTGAACGTCAATTCTACAACCTGTTCAAGCGCGCAGGTAAGATCAAGGAAGGTACCCACGGGACCAACTTCATGATCTTGCTCGAACGTCGGTTGGACAACGTGGTTTACCGTTTAGGTTTGGCAACGACTCGTCGTCAAGCTCGTCAATTGGTTAACCATGGTCACATCACTGTTAATGGCAAGCGTGTGGACATTCCTTCATACGAAGTCGAAGTTGGCCAAGTTGTCAGCGTTCGCGAAAAGTCCAAGGACTTAGCTGTTATCAAGGGTGCCGTTGAAGCCGTTGTGGGTCGTCCACAATACGTTGACTTCGACGCCGACAAGCTGGAAGGTTCTTTGACCCGTTTACCACAACGTGAAGAGCTCGATGCTGAACTCGACGATTCCTTAATCGTTGAATACTACAACCGTTAAGATCAACTTCTTAATCGTTGTTCAAAAAACCTTGCCGTTTGGGCAAGGTTTTTTGCTGTCCTAAATTAATTGCCGGTACAGCGGCAGTAACGCCGCCACGGTCTGTTGAATCATGGTTCGTTGCTGGTCCGGCGTGGTTTCAAAGAAAGCCGTGCCCCGTAAAAAGGTCCGCCCCACCAACCACTCTGCGTGTCGTTGCGTGGCTTGAACTGCCATCAAATCCTGGTAAGTCGCGGCGGTCAACGGCCGTTCCGCTAACTTATCCGTATGATCATCGGCACATTTAAACGTCGCCGGTAACGCCAATACCTGCGTTGCCGGTAACTGATTTAAGTGGTCCCGTCGATCCGTAGCCTCTTCCAAGACATCCAACCAGATATACAGACGGTCCTCCCAGAGGCCAATCTCCAGGTGTGGTAACCGTTTGTACCCCCGTTTTGACGTACTGAACGCCACCCAACTATCCGGCGGCGGATTCTTGGTTCGGCGCCGATGTTGGGCCACGTGGGCGTATAGCGGAACCGGAAACGCCGCCAAAGTGGCCTGCAGGTCGATAACGGTTTGCTCAAACTTAGGGTCCAACCGCTGCCGAATCTTCCCCAATCGCCCCGGCAGAGTTGGGTCTGCAAAAATCTCAAAATCTCGATCTTGATAGATGAAATCACCCCCTACCGTCTTTCCAACGGCATCGTTGATTCCATGGTATACTAATGCCAATACGTTGGAAAGAGGGATTTACATGACTGACAAGAGTCCAATGGAAGAACATTTGCAATCGGCGATGTACGGGACCCCCAAGATCAATCCCGACGAACAGCGCCACTACTTAGGGACCTTTCGTGAACGGGTCTCCTTGACTATGACCATCGCCGAGGTTCGCGACCGTAACAATCTAGAGGCTTTCATCACCGAAATCACGGCCCATCCCGATTACCAGGTCATCTTGAACGGCCACATCGACCAAGCCGACTTAGGCCCGTATATGAAGGTCGCCAGTCAAAATAACGTTCAATTCAGCATTAAACAAGATACGATCTACGGAATCAGTGATAGCGACATTGGGTTGGTCGTCTGCACCAATGCGACGGCCATCAACGTGGCGCCCGTCGCCCTACGTCAGAAGTATCCGACCGAGACGCCTTCCGCAACACCTATCCCCAAGAAAAAGGGGCTCCTAGACCGTCTCTTTCACGACAACTAAGTTTTTGAAAGGAGTTTTACTTTGGCACAACCCTTAGCCTACCGCATGCGTCCTCAACGACTAGAGGACGTTGTTGGGCAACAGGACTTGGTGGGCCCCGGCAAGATCATTCGTCGCATGGTCGCCGCCAAGCTCCTATCATCCATGATTCTCTACGGCCCCCCGGGTACCGGTAAGACCAGCATCGCCAGTGCGATTGCCGGCTCCACCAAGTACGCTTTTCGCAAACTCAACGCGGCCACCGATTCTAAAAAGGACCTCCAAGTGGTCGCCGAAGAAGCGAAAATGAGCGGGACGGTGATCCTGCTCCTAGACGAAATCCACCGGCTGGACAAAACTAAGCAAGATTTTCTACTGCCACACTTGGAAAGTGGCCGCATTGTATTGATTGGCGCGACCACCGAAAATCCCTACCTCAACATCAACCCGGCCATCCGTAGTCGAACCCAGATTTTCGAAGTGCATCCCCTGACCCACGACGACATCGTGACCGCCCTACAACGGGCCATCACTGACCCCGACCGTGGTCTAGGTCAGCTCAACCTCACCGTTGACCCGGAGGCCCTGGCGTTCATGGCCGATGCCACTAACGGCGACCTACGAAGTGCCTTGAACGGACTGGAACTCGCAGCCCAATCCACCCCGCCCACAGCCGGCACTGATCAGATTCAGGTCACGTTGCAGGTAGCCGAGGAATGCTTTCAACGAAAGGCGTTGATGGGCGACAAAGATGGCGACGCCCACTACGACGTGATTTCCGCCTTTCAAAAGTCGATTCGTGGGAGTGACACCGATGCGGCCCTCCATTACATGGCCCAATTGATTGCGGCTGGCGATTTACCCTCCATCTGCCGGCGCCTCATGGTCATCGCCTACGAAGACGTTGGCATGGCGAACTTGCCGGCGGCCGCCCGCACGGTTGCCGCCGTTCAAGCGGCTCAACAGCTGGGGCTTCCCGAGGGACGCATCCCCTTAGCGGATGCCGTCATCGAGCTCTGTCTGTCGCCCAAGTCGAATTCCGGTATCGCCGCCATTGACGCCGCCCTTAGCGACGTTACCAGCGGTCATAGTGGCATCGTCCCGGACCATCTCAAGGACGCCCACTACGCGGGAGCCAAAAAGCTCGGCCACGGAACCACCTACAAGTTCCCCCACGACTTTCCTAACGACTGGGTCGCCCAGCAATACCTCCCCGATACCCTGCGGCACGCGCAATATTACCAACCGAAGCAAAACGGAAAGTTTGAGCAGCGGTTCGCTGAGCAGTACCAACGATTACGCCAAGCCAACTATCACGATAATTGATATTTAAATATTTATATGCTAGACTACAGTTGTTCTAAGGTGTACGCGTTGTCTCACTACAAGTTGCCGATCAAGTAATTTTGAAACGGGATTGCTCAACGTTAAGGAAGATGGCAGGCCTTTTCATTTGGAAGTCAGACGCCTTAACCGGCTTTCCCCCCTGCATTGTCATCGCGGGTCAACATGACTAGACAATTAACGGCACCACTTAGATCTTCTAAAGCCACGTGCTTTAAGGGCCATTCCTCTGAATGGCCCTTTTCTTTTGGGAGTGGGCCAAAGGCGGTTAGTCAGGCAAGCCTTACTGGGCCCCGAATCCATAGTATGTATCACCATACACTTAATGTTACAAATGGTTGACGGCAATTCACACAAACGACCACCGTGACCCTATCCTGTCTAAGATAAATTTTTTAACTAATCATCATCGTCACTAATATGATTAGGAACCGTCCTAATGGCGAATCATGTTCCGCCATGGTTACGCAACTGTAAGCCGTGAGGACGGTCAGACAAGGCTCAGCCGTAAAATTTTCCTTGGTGAGCGTTCTTCAGCTCGCCTAGGAAAAGGCCAAGCTTGGAGACCTGCACTGGGGGCTCCAAGTTGTGCCCACGGCGTTCTAGCCTTGTCTGGCCGTCCGGTAAGGCGGATGACCATCACAACGGTTGGTTTTTACAGAACTAATCTCAGGATATTTCTTTTGGCGATACTAAGCGTGCTCAGCCCCCGTGTTTGACTTAGAACCCGAAAAACCGCATACTTAAGCGTCACTATTTTTAAGGAGGAACTCAGACCCATGGTTATCACCATTCTTATGATTCTTTACACCCTACTCTCATTCGGCATCGGGTGGTACTTCTATAGCCACCGACGCCGACCATTCTTAGTTTTTCATCCGGAAAACACGCCCGCTCTCAGCCACGTTCTCAGCGGCGGCGGAATTGTGCTCATGGTGATTGGCCTCATTTCGGCTGTCGCAACCATTCTAAACAACACCATCTTCATTTCCGTCATTCTACTGGTTGGTGTCATCGCCATTATTAGCATCCAGTTAATCCTAGTGCATTGGTTCCCTAAGGGGTAACCGGTTCCAAATTTTCACCTAATTTCTGCCATTTTACTTTTTATTTCAGTGTAAATAACGTATCATGAAAGTATCAAGTAATGAGAGGTGAATAATTATGTTACAACAATACAAGCACATTTTAGTTCCCGTTGACGGTTCCTACGAAGCCGAATTAGCCTTCAAGAAAGCCGTAGCGGTCGCTAAACGTAACGATGCTGATTTACATCTCGTTCACGTTGTCGATACCCGCGCTTTTCAGAACATCTCGAGCTTCGACACCAGTATGGTGGAACAAGTGACCGAGACGGCTAAGAAGACCCTCGATAAGTACGTTGCCGATGCCAAGGCCGATGGCTTAGATAAGATCGATTACGCCATCGAATACGGGGCACCTAAGACTATCATCGCTCGGGACGTCCCACGGGATAACGATACCGACTTGATCATGATTGGGGCTACCGGGTTGAACGCGGTTGAACGGCTCTTAATCGGATCCGTGACCGAATACGTTACTCGGACGGCTGTTTGCGACGTGATCGTGGTACGGACTGACTTGCAAAACAAGCCCGCTAAGGCGACCCGCCCTGAAAATTAACCAGCTATTATTCCATCAAGTCACACTGCTTCGGCGGTGTGGCTTTTTTTGACGCCACTAAAATAAGCCGCTGACCCCGTAACGGATCAACGACTCCCTTAAAAGCTGGCTCAATTTATTCAACTAAGGCCTGTTGATGGGCCAAACGCTGTTGTAACGCCACGTTGTGGGTCACCAGCGCCAAGGTCTTGGCAATCGTAAAGTTCCGTCTAGCCGCCGGCGTTGCTAACAAGGCTGTCTCCGCCTCACCCTTTAATTCATACAAAACATCGATTAAGTACAGGGACGCCTGTTGCTTGACCACCCGAAGTGCCGCCTCAGCGTTCTCATTGACCAATTGCGGTTGCTCCAGCTTTAAGTAGAGTTGCGCAATCTGGTAACGGGCCCAAATCAATCGACAAAATTCTTCCTTCTCATGCCACTCATAGTTCTCGAGGTAAGTCATCGCTTCTCGCAAATAATAATGGGCCTTCTCGTACTCGTTCCGGTCTAAGTAGGCCGCCGCCATCCCCACATTTCCAACGATGGCATAGAGGTCCCAAGGCATCCGGTAAGAACGGTGTAATAAGAGGTTAAAATGAAAAATAGCTTCCCCCGAACGATGATGGGCCCGTAATTCTACAAATCCCCGGTAGTAATGGTAGCGTTCTCGGTCGAAAGCATTTTGAACGCTGCCCATATCCAGTTGATCGATCAACTGACTGGCATGGTCATAGTCATCGGCACGGACGGCTAAGGAGATCCGGTCGAATTGTTCATCCAGACTACTCCCTACGCCCGCTAAGATATCATCCAATGACACGTTCAACCGTCGACAAATCTGGAGAATGATCTTAATACTAGGTACCTTGTTTCGCTTCTCCATCAAACTAACCGTTGCTTGCGTACAAATCCCACTGGCCAACTCCTGTTGCGACAAATTTTTCTGCTTACGATATTGCTTTACCTTATCCCCTAATAAGCGCATCTAATTTCTCCCTTGTCGATAAGCCTCTGCTTTTCTATCACTCATTGATAAAATCCGAACGATTGAGAACCAGGCTGGCGATTGGTGACCACCCATCATCCCCCTTTTTCTCGAATAGTTCTCCCCAAGCCGGTTCGTTATTTTATCTTTAAATATAATAATAAGTGATTTAACGGGAAACACAAGTAATAAACTGCTAGATTAAGGAACTCTAATCTGTCTATACCATTTTTTCATTTAGCTGTTAGTAAAGTCACCGTTACGAAACTATTTTTACATAACCTTTACAATTGTTCGTCCTTAACCCATTTAGCTACTTATCCATTAACTTATATGTAACTAAGGGTAAAGTTCCACAAGATTGCCCAATAGGCCTGCTGAGGGCGTTGCCGCACTACTCTGCGCAATTCGGCTAACTCATTCGTGATCTGGCCATCCGCCCCCAACGCCCAAAGGGTGGTCATGGCAAGCGGCTGGTCCGGGGTCCATAAATAGGCCGTCGCGTGTTGCTGGTGGGCCGCCAAGATGAACTGATCACTCACCGATAATCGCTGAAACGAGTAGAAGTCCGCGGGCACGGAGCGTGGATCGACCCAGTTGAAGGGCGTAATGTACCCCGTCCGCAACTGCGGGCACCGCTGGCGCAAAGTCGCGACCACTCGATAGTCCAGCGAATGTACTGCTGAGCCATCGCGACGCAGGCGCTTCCCGTACTGGCGGGCAAACCGCGCTGCCATTCCCGGTGAATCCTGCGGCGTGGTCTTCAGTTCCACTAGTAGCGGCTGGTGAAGATCCTCCGCCACCTTCAAGTACCGTTGCCAACTGACTAGTCGACCCGTCTGCCCCTGTTCATGGAGGGGTAAACCCACTAAAGCACGCAACGGCCGCTGGGCCGGCCGGACATCCCGGCCAGTCAGCGCTTGTAACGATTCATCGTGTAACACGACCCACTGGTGGTCTTGGGTCTCATGCAGGTCCATTTCCACGTACTGCGGGTGTTCGGCATGAACAGCCCGTAGCGCCCCTAGCGTGTTCTGTACCCCGCGATGATGATCGACGCCCCGGTGACTGATCAGGGTCGTGGCTCCCAACCGCGGGCTGGTCATGGTCTGCATCACAACGGCACCGCTAACGACCAGCCAGACCACCCCCAAGCTTAACGTCCACCAGCGATAATGGTTATCTTTCTTGATCGACGCGGCTAACTTCGGCTGGCCCACCCAACTCCAAGCCAGAGTCGTGCTGCCCAAGAGACTAGCGACGGTGAAGCCCAGTAAAATGAGCAATAAGGAGCCAGCCGTCACCCAACGAATTGTTAGTAACGTTGCCCGCTGATCCAGCCAATAATTACCCCAGATGATGCCCCCGCTCATCAGGAGCCACACCGCTAATAGGCCTACCTGAACACCCACGGCGGCTAACATTTGTAAGGGCGTTCCCCGTCGATTACGGGGGGTTATTCGCAAGTGCTGCGGTCCCCAGAGCAGTCCCCACCCCAAGATGCCCAGATAAATCAACGCCGCGACCACCAGAAACGGTCGCCGGTTCAACGTAACCCAGTTCACCACGTGAGCGTCCATGGGTAACCGGACCCAAAAACGGCTGCTTAATCCCCAGAGCCCCCATGGCAATGCTAAAATACCACCGCCAATGACCAGCCCTGTCCAGGCCCGCCAGTGTCGCCTAGGCCGCCACGCGACGCTTAACTCCGGACACCAAGCTTGTAACAGACACCACCATTGCCGACCGGCCCAGATTAGCGTAAATAGGCTTAAAACGACTGTGAGTGGCTGCCACCCTGGAAAACGACCCAACCACCGCAAACTACCTAACGCGCCCACAAGGAGTAGCCAGCCCCCTAAAACGCGAGGGGTTCGCCAACCCCAGAACCACGCGCGTTTCAATTCTGTGAATCCCGTGCTCATTCGCTACTCGCCTCCATGAAAAAAGCCGCTGGGAAAATCCCACCGGCTTTCGTTGATTGCTTACTTTTGCTTAGGTTGATAAGTTGAAGCGGCGGAATTATCACTCAACGGAATAAAGTCATAAGCTAATTGATCCTGACGGTTAAACTCAGCAATCGCTAAGTCGATTAACCGGTCAATCAGATCCGCATAACTGATGCCTGAGGCTTCCCATAGTTGTGGGTACAGACTGATGTTGGTAAAGCCTGGCAAGGTGTTCACCTCACCCACGTACGGCACGCCGTCCTTAGAAACTAAGTAATCGATTCGCGCCATCCCCGTTAAGCCCAGGGCAGCATAGGTCTTGAGTCCCATGTCCGTGATCTCTTGCGTGAGCTGATCATCCAACTTGACGGGTACTTCGAACGTCACCCCGCTGGCGTCAACGAACTTATTGTTATAGTCGTAGAAGACATCCTGCTTAGGAACCCGAATTGCTCCCAACTTGGAAGCTTGGGGCTGTTCGTTCCCCAGAATAGAAATTTCCACTTCTTCTGGGCCGGCAATCGTCTCTTCAACCAAGACCTTGTAGTCGTACCGGAAGGCATCTGCCATGCCATCGATGTACTCCTGTTGGTTGGTCGCCATATGAATCCCAATGGAGGAACCTTGGTTAGCTGGCTTAATGAAGACGTCCGTCCCCAGCTCGGCTTGGACCGTGGTGTAATCGTAGTGGTCCCGGTTAGCCGGCGTCACCACCACGTACTTGGTGTTCCGGATACCGTTCGCCGTCAAGACCTGCTTTGTCCGATCCTTATCGAAGGCCGTCGCTGATGCCAAGACGCCACTCCCCACATAAGGCTTTTTCAATAAGCGGAAAAGCCCCTGGATCGTACCGTCTTCACCCAGATTACCGTGAATAATCGGGAAGAAAACATCAATATCCTTCGCTTGGGATAGGTTCCAAATGGGTGCCAATGGATTAGAAGCATCTACCTTCGCTTGTTCCTCTGCCGCTACCGTCCCCTCATCTTCACCATTGAAGACTCGGCGGGAAGCCGCGTCACTTAACACGAACCCATCGCGGGTCAATAAGAACAGACTCACATCATAATGGGTCTTATCCATCGCATCGTAAATGTTGTGTGCGGAACGCTTGGAAACATCGTGTTCCGAGGAATTGCCACCGAATAGTAAACCTACGTGTAACTTATTTTTTTCCATGATGTCACTCATCCTATCGTATAGTTTTCGGTTAGCCTTCAGTATACCATTTCTGATAAAATCTGCCTACAAACTACGCCAAAAAATCAATGGCTGCGGATAAATACGTTCGAATCTGGGGAGCTAAATCCCGGTGGAGCTGCAAGGCATCCAGTAAACGCTGCCGATTGTAGTAGCGATTCCAGCCCGCCGACGTTTCCGTCGACCGCCGCTGTAAGGCAACCTGACGCCGCCACTGCTTCAAGGCCGCCACACACGCGTCCGTGTACAGTGGATGGCGGTTGGTCAATGACACTAGATAATTGCTCATCCGGGTAGTCTCACCATAAATCAACGGTGTCGCTAACCGTTTAAACCGCTCAATAAACGTCATCATCAAGAAGAGTTTATCAGCCCGGGGAATCACCGTATTATCGTTCAAAGCTGTCACTAAAGCGGTCACCGACGTGAAAGCGTGAGCCCATCCCTGACCGTTGATGAACCCCCGCGTATCGGTCTCCAAACACAGGTACGTCGCAATCTGAATCACCACCCGATCATAGTCAATCTGGAATAATTGGGGATGGCCCTGACCGTAGTGCAGTACCGTGGCTAAAAAGGACGTGGTCGTTGACCGACCAAAAACGGCTTGGTTAGCGGGTTCTAAGATGTGCGCGAACAGCCGGTGGTCGGCTAATAGTTGCTCAGTCAACCACTGGAGCTGCTCCGAGGTAAACGTATCAGCTTCCAGTGCATCATACAGCGTAAAATGAACGCCCGTATAGCGGACCCGCGGGTCGACCGAGCGCAGGTGATCCAACAGCTGGCTTAGTTCTGCCAGTGAGACCGTTGCCGGTTGGTCAGCCGCTAACCGTTGATGAATCTGGTCTAAGAGCTCTTCGATACCATCTTGATCATCCGGAAAGTCAATGGCGGTACGGCGGTGCCGCTGTAGACCATCCATCAGTTGCCCCAGGCGATCCCCCAACGATTGGTAGACCTCCCCGTGACGCAGCTGATCATTGAGCGCCCGTAAATTTGCTTGTAACGTCCTTATCTGTTCGTCCATCAAAATCCTCCAGACCAAACCTCGTGATCCTTAATCGTCAACTTTTCCCGTATTGATTACGGGTTGGGAACCCCGTTCATTAATGATTGAGACCATCATGTTATTAATCAATTGCAATTTCTGATTATCGGTCAGTTCCAAATTGGTTTCCGCCGATAACCGGCTAATGGCACCTTCAGTGATCGAGACGGCCCCTTCCACGATGATTTTACGGGCCGACAGGATTGCTTGTGACTGCTGACGCTGTAACATTGCCGAAGCAATTTCAGTCGCATAGGCCAGGTGCGTCAGCCGAGTCTCAACCACTTCGACCCCCGCGACATCCAACCGCTCCTGAAGTTCTTCCGTTAAATGGTTAGACACTTCCGTGGGATTACTCCGTAGCGTCAACGCTTGATGGTCGCCAAAATTATCGTAAGCGTATTCGGACGCAACGTGGCGAATAGCCGATTCGCTTTGAATCTCCACGAACTGTTCGTAGTCTTCGACGGCGAACAAGGCCTTACTGGTATCCACCACCTTGAAGACGATCACGGCGGCAATCTCCACCGGATTTCCTTGTAGGTCGTTGACCTTCAAGATAGCACTGTTAAAGTTACGAACCCGCAACGAAACCGTTGCCTTATTGGTCAACGGAATCGTCAAGTACAGGCCGGCTTCCCGAATCGTTCCGACGTAACGTCCAAAGAACGTTAAGACTTTCGATTGGTTGGGCCCAACGATAGTCAAGCTGCTGGCACCCAATAATCCCACGATAATTAAGAGGGTTCCTAAAATCGCCATGCCCATTCCCTGGAACACCAGTAAGCCACCCCCTGCCAGTAGCACCAGGACTAGCAACAAGCCTAGGTAGCCGTTAATGTGAAACACGTTTTTTTCCGTCATATCGCCCACTCCATTTCTATCACGATACCTCTATTATACCCGACAACCCCTGAAACCACTAAAAAACCGGCTAATCTCCGTAGAGAATAACCGGTTTTTCAATGACTTAGTCTTCTTGAACGTCAACAAACCAAGCAGCATCAGTGTCACTGCCGTTTAACGCGTCAAAGCTATCAGCCAAGGCTGGGTTAACAGCCGTTACTTTACCCGTAACAGGACTTGGAATATCAGAGACCGCCTTGTCAGCTTCCACGCTCAAAAGGTTCTCGCCCTTCTTCACTTGGTCCCCAACGGCCGGCAACTTAGCGAACTTAACCGTTCCCAATTCGTCTTGGCCCTCAGTGGTCAACCCAATCCGCGTACCATCGTTTGTAGCCTTCGTCCAGAAATACTTAACCATTTCACTCATGATTTCATAATCTCCTTTATTTGAATGACTCGTTACGACTAAACATGTAACTCTTATAATGATACCGCATTGACATGATTAGTCCAATCCCAATCAGATTTCCAATTAGGGCCGACCCCCCTTGACTCACGAAGGGCAACGGAATCCCCGTTAGTGGCAAAAGTCCGATACTCATCCCAATGTTTTCGAAAACGTGGAAGAGAATCATCATAATAACCCCGGTTGAGATGTACGCGTAGAAGACGTTCTTGGTATCGAACGTGACCCGAATCATTTGGTAAATCAATAAGAAGTAAAGGAAAATCAGCACACAACCGCCAATGAACCCAAAGTTCTCCCCAATGACTGAGAAAATCATATCGGATTCACGCACCGGCACGTAGACGTGAGAAACGTTGAAACCCGTCCCGAAGATGCCACCGGAACCAACAGCTTTCATACTCTGCCAGAGTTGATACCCCTGGTTGGACGTATCAGCGGACGGATGGAGCCACGTATCGACCCGAGCGAATTGGTAAGCCTGAAAACCGACCTTTTCCAAGATCTTCCGGCCCATGGTCGTCGTTACTAGGGCGAGCACCCCACTACCGCCGACCCCTAAGGCAATCATCGCTGGTGCCAGGATCTTCCAAGTAATCCCCGAAACTAAGATGACACCCCCCGCAATCGCGAAGAACACCAACATGGTCCCAAAGTCGTTTTGCATCTTCAAAGCGACGGCGACCGGTAACGTCCACAAAATGATCTTACCGATTAACCGGAAATCCGAGTTAACCGTATGAAACGGAAAATTATTATTATGATCCGCCACAACTCGCGCCAGCATCAGGATAAACGCCGGCTTCATGACTTCGGAGGGTTGGAAGGTCAACGGTCCAATCGCAAACCAACTCTTGGCCCCCGTACTAGCATAGTAGGACCGACTGTAGAAGACCCACACGGAGAACAGGAGAAACAGCCCAATCCCGTAGAGCAACGGGGCCACCTTCCACAGCTGTTCCGAGTCAAATTGCATAATGATCACGATCGCAATCGTCCCAATGATGTACCATACCAGTTGGGAAACCACGGCGGATGTAATACTCGTTGCACTAGAATCATGCGTCGCCGCAACGTAAATCGACGCGAGACCAATCAAGGCCAACATTAAGACACAGAAGATGATTCCCCAGTCAATTCGCGAGTCGGTCTCATCTGGTTGTCTGGTCGCATTCTTTGCCACAATCGATTTCTCCTTAATCCTAAAAATTGTCTCGTTGAGCTGGTAAGCTCTGCCGAGTACTCAATAAGTCTATTATAAAGGCCGAAGGGAACAGGTCTGTTCCGCTCCGGCCAATTTTACCAAAAATTATTAACCCTGGTGCAGATGGTAATCCCGCAACAGTAATTCGACCCCTTCGTCAATGGTCTTGACGCGGTAGACATCCCCGTCCGTTAGTTGGGCTTCAAACCGATCTTCTACTGGCTTGACCGTTCCAATCGTGTCATCCCCGATTTTAAGAGCAGACACCGTGGTGCCGTCAGATTGTTTTTGTTCGTCCACCGTCACTTGGACAGATTTTTCTCGTTTACTCATGCCAACGCTCCTTCATTTAGTTGTGGATTGCTTGTCATCCAGTTGCATTGCTTGTCGATAGGCCTTTTCAGCCACCACGTTGCGCCGCAAGGTGAAGTGATCCGGAACGGGATCGACCCCACCGTGAACAAAGGGGTGGCACCGTAAGATACGTGCTAACCCCATCAGGCCACCTTTTAAGGCACCATGCTTCGCCAGTGCCTGCAACATATAAGTTGAACAGGTCGGATAATAGCGACAGGTCGGCGGAAAGAGTGGTGAAATCCACCGCTGATATCCGCGAACCATCATCATTAAGAATCGACGCACACGGCCACCCCCTTGGCTCACCTAGTTGTTTTGCTTAGCGACTTTCGTGTTCATGTGTTCCAATAAGACGCCGGCTCCCTTAGCCACGTTATCCAAAGGATCCTCGGAAATAATGACGGGAACCGTCAACCGTTCGGAGAAGAGCTTGTCGATACCATCCAACAACGCTCCGCCACCGGTCAACATGATTCCCCGGTCGATAATGTCCGCTGCCAATTCTGGTGGCGTAGTTTCCAAGACCGCCATGGCCGCTGAAACGATCTGTTCCACCGAATCATGGATGGCTTCTTCAACTTCTGCCGCCGTAATGGTTTCTTCCGTTGGCATCCCCGAAACGGAGTCCCGGCCCCGAACAGCCATGGTCTTCTTCTCGTTATCAGGTTCTGGATAGGCCGTTCCGATCTTAATCTTAATGGTTTCGGCCGTCCGTTCCCCCACGATAAGATTGTGCTTGTGTTTGAGGTAGTTGACGATTTCACTGTTCATCCGGTCACCGGCCACGCGAATGGACTGGCTCGCAACAATATCACCCAAGGACAGGATGGCAATGTCACTGGTTCCCCCACCCATGTCGATCACCATGTTACCACTAGGCTTGAAGATGTCCATCCCCGCGCCCAAGGCCGCAACTTTAGGTTCTTCTTCCAGATAAACCTTCGCTCCACCGGACTTTTCGGCTGCTTGAATAATCGCCTTCCGTTCGATTTCCGTAATATTCGTTGGCGCACAAATCATGATGTTAGGCTTGGATAAGAAACCCTTCACACTTAATTTGTTGATAAAGTAGGAGAGCATGGCTTCGGTAATATCAAAGTCGGAAATAACGCCGTCCTTAAGGGGCCGAATCGCGCGAATGTTGCCGGGAGTCCGACCAACCATCCGGTATGCTTCGGAACCCACCGCTAACACTTTATCGGTCTTCGTATCAATCGCAACCACTGATGGTTCGTTCAATACGATACCCTTACCGACTACGTAAATTAAAACATTCGCAGTCCCCAAATCAATCCCAATGTCTTTCGCCATACTTTTGAATCCTCCTGATTTTAGATGCCAATTTTCAACGTTTCATTATACCACAATCCACGTAAACTCTAAATGGTTTGCTAAACCAAATAAAAAGGTGGCTTGATGCCACCCCTTTAGGTTTCAACGTTAGACTTCGTTATCGACCCGGGCATTCTTCAACACCACGGCGTCATTATCCGGAACCGAGATCCGCTTGATCTCTGCCCCCAGTGCTGCGAGTTTCTTATGGAAATCGTAGTACCCTCGGTCTAAGTACTTTAAATTCGTGACTTGCGTGTAGCCATCTGCGACCAGCCCAGCCAAAACTAGCGCCGCGGCAGCCCGTAGATCCGTTGCTGCGACCTCGGCCCCGTTAAAGTCGGTCGGCCCATGCATGACCACCGTCTGACCATTGATCTGGAATTGGGCATTCATCCGCCGCAATTCCTCCAGATGCATAAACCGATTCTCGAAGACGGTCTCGGTCATGGTACTGGTCCCCTTAGCGGCCAGCTGTAAAATCGTCATCTGCGGCTGCATATCCGTAGGGAAACCGGGATACGGCAAGGTCTTAACGTCCGTTGGTGCGAGTTCATCGGGTCCGATAACCCGAACTCCCGCTGGCTCATCCATGACCTGCGCACCCATTTCTTGCAACTTGGAGATCAAAGGCTTGTTATGTTCAACAATCCCGTCCTTGATCAACACGTTTCCACGGGTCAACGCAGCAGCTACCATGAAGGTCCCCGCCTCGATGCGGTCTTGAACCACACTGTGGTCCGTCCCGTGCATCGCAGCAACCCCATCGATACGCAACGTTTCCGTACCCGCACCGCGAACATGCGCACCCATCTTATTCAAGACGTTAGCCAAGTCTACGATTTCTGGTTCCCGGGCGACGTTATCGATCACCGTGGTCCCTTGCGCCAGGCAGGCCGCCATCATGATGTTCTGGGTCGCCCCAACGCTAGGGAAGTCCAAGTAGATGTGCGCACCGGTCAGGTGGTCGGCAAACGCTTCAACGAACCCATCATGCTGTTCGATCCGCGCACCTAGGGCTTCTAAACCCTTCAGATGAAGGTCAATCGGTCGTGTCCCAATGGCACAACCCCCTGGTAAGGCGACCCGGGCATGCCCTAACCGCGCCAGTAAGGGACCCATCACCACGATCGAAGCACGCATCTTCGACACGTACTCAAACGGCGCCTCACTCGAAAGCTGCTTGGTCGCGTCAATCGTAATCGCACGCTTGGCCTCATCAAAGTCGACCCGCAGGTTCAAGAACCGCAGAACTTTGTTCATTGTATAAACGTCAGATAGAACCGGAACATTTGTTAAATGCGTGATCCCTTCACTCGCCAGAATTGATGCCGCTAAAATTGGTAAAACGGCATTCTTGGCGCCTTCGATTTGGACCTCACCCGTTAAACGGTTCCCACCATGAACAACGATTTTTTCCATGGGATACCTCCAAAAATATTTTATACGTCTACCGTACCAGGTAGCCTAGATTACGAACATTGTTAATGAAGTCCAAAAAGAATGAGCTACAGCCAAAGCCAATTGCGACCGCTAACATGACGATCAGTACGCGTGACTGCCGCGGATAAAAGGTCATCAATCGCTCAATATGCAGCGCTGAAATAGCCCAAAAAGCTAGCGCAATAAAGAACAAGTGACTGATAATCGTTAAAATTCCTTGCATCCCGATTAGTTTCATCGACTCCATCCCTTCTGAACATTCTCATTAACTATAGCATATTTCTTAGGACTTGTCCCCGTGATTCCCGTAAAATCGGCCGTTGTAATATTACATTTACTAATGAATCCCGAACTCGTTAAGGACCTCCTTATCTAGGTATAAAAAAATAGCAACCCTCAGATGAGAATTGCCATTAAAAATCCATTTATTTAAATGTTAATTTTTTCATTAGTGCTTTGCGACGTTAATCCGGTTAACGGCCCGTCGTAACGCAACTTCAGCCCGTGCTAAGGAGTCCGCATCATGCGCCGCTTGCGCTTGCTTGATGGTCTTCTCAGCCCGTTGACGTGCATTTTCCGCCCGGGCGACATCAATGTCGTCTTGACGTTCCGCACTGTCAGCAACAATGGTGGCCGTATTGTTCGAGAATTCAAGGAAGCCACCGTTAACGGCAACCTTGTCTTCCGTGTCATCATGCTTGATCCGGACCTCGTCAACTTCCAAAGAAGTAATGACCGGAACGTGATTTGGCATGATCCCGAGTTGTCCTAATTTCGTGGTGACCACTAAAAAGGTACTCTCGTGTTCATACACGCGACCATCGGGAGTGACGATACTAACGGATAATACTGATGAATTATCAGCCAATTAGAATCCCTCCCTAGTCGTTGGCAACTGCTTCGTTCATTTCCTTGGCCTTAGCGACCGCGTCTTCGATACTCCCACAGTTCCGGAAAGCATCTTCTGGTAAGTCATCGTACTTCCCAGCTAAGATGTCCTTGAAACTCCGGATCGTATCATCCAACTTAACGTACTTCCCATCCATACCAGTGAATTGAGAAGCAACGGAGAATGGTTGTGACAAGAAGAATTGGATCCGCCGCGCACGGTTAACGATCGTTTGTTCTTCTTCAGACAATTCATCCATCCCTAAGATGGAAATGATATCTTGCAATTCATGGTACCGTTGCAAAACGTGTTGGACTTGCGTCGCAACGTCGTAGTGTTCTTGACCCACGATTTCTGGGGCCAAGGCCGTTGACGTTGAAGCCAATGGGTCCACGGCTGGGTAAATCCCTTGTTGCGTCAAAGAACGTTCCAAGTTGGTCGTGGCATCCAAGTGGGCGAAAGTCGTGGCTGGCGCCGGGTCGGTGTAGTCATCGGCTGGCACATAAACGGCTTGAATCGAAGTGATTGAGCCCTTCTTGGTTGACGTAATCCGTTCCTGCAATTGACCCATTTCAGTCGCCAACGTTGGTTGATAACCAACGGCTGAAGGAATCCGCCCTAGTAAGGCAGAAACTTCAGAACCGGCTTGCGTGAACCGGAAGATGTTGTCGATAAACAACAGCACATCTTGGCCCTTAACATCCCGGAAGTATTCCGCGATGGTCAACCCAGTCAAGGCAACCCGCATCCGGGCACCAGGAGGTTCGTTCATTTGTCCGTAAACCATGGCGGTTTGCTTCAAAACACCGGAACCCTTCATTTCCCAGTACATATCATTCCCTTCACGAGTCCGTTCACCAACACCGGTGAAGACGGAAATCCCGTTATGACCCTGGGCAATGTTATGAATTAATTCTTGAATTAAAACGGTCTTACCAACACCGGCACCACCGAACAACCCAATCTTCCCACCACGAACGTAAGGTTCGAGTAAGTCAATGACCTTAATCCCCGTTTCCAGGATTTCAGTCGTAGGGTTTAATTCGTCATACTTTGGTGCGTCACGGTGAATTGGCATCCGCTCAGCATCTGGACCAAATTCGGCGCCGCCGTCAATTGGTTCCCCTAAAACGTTGAACACCCGACCTAAGGTGTCGTCACCAACAGGAACGGAAATTGAAGCTTTCGTGTTTTCAACTTCCATGCCCCGGCGAAGACCGTCGGTACCGTCCATGGCAATGGTCCGCATCACACCGTCACCCAATTCCAGGGCAACTTCGGTAACTAAGACACTGCCGTCATCTTTTTTGATGTTTAAGGCGGTGTTAATGTCAGGTAATTCATCATTTAATGGGAATTCAACGTCGACGACTGGTCCGATAACTTGAACAACTTTACCAGTACTCATTATTCGTTAATTCCTCCCGTCATTATTTGTTTAAGGCTTCTTGACCACCGGTAATTTCGGTGATTTCAGTCGTAATCGCGGCTTGACGTGCACGGTTGTAGTGCAGTTGCAACGTTGCGATCAAATCATCGGCATTATCAGTAGCGGACTGCATCGCGTTGGTGCTAGATGCATGTTCAGAAGTCTTAGCGTCCAGAATCGCGCCATATACCAAGCTTTCCGCGTACTGTGGTAGCACGACCTGCAGCACTTCTGCTTCAGAAGGCTCCGTGTCATACTCCGCCGTTAACGGCTTAGTTGGCGTATCGTTGGCTGCATCAGTGGTCAGGGTTTCCTTATCCACTGGGAGCATCTTTTCAGCCCGGAACCGGGATGAAATCCGGTTAACAAAGTGGTTGTAGCAAACAAAGAGTTCATCGAACACTTGGTTATCGAACATCGTGGTAACCGTCTTGACGATTTCCCGAACTTCATTGAATTCAGGAACGTCGCTAACGCCACGGTATTCGTAAGCCACATTGACTCCCCGGTGCTTATAGAAATCTGCACCCGTCCCACCAACGGCTAACACCATGTAGTCGTCGGGGTTCGGCGTCCGCTTGTCGATAAACCGGTTGGCATCGCGGAGGACACTACTATTGTAGCTTCCCACCATGCCCCGGTCAGAGGTAATCACCAAGTAGGCAGTTTTCTTAACTGGACGATCTGACTGCAGGTTGCTTGAGGAATTATCCAACAGATGAGACTGCGAAAGGTGCATCACGACTGCCTTTACCTTTGACACGTAGTCTTGGTAGCCGGTCGCGTGTTTCTGAATCTTGTTTAACTTCGCCGTCGAAACCATATGCATGGCCGCCGTAATTTGGCGGGTAGCCTTGGTCGAGTTAATCCGACGTTGAACGTCATGAATCGATTCAGCCATTGTTCCTCACCATCCTTCCTTCAAGCAATCTTAGTTTTCTGAGTCGTTGGCTGCAGCTTCAGCGTGCTTGGACGGTTGGAAAGTCTGGTCGAATTCCTTAATTGCGTCTTCGAGGGCGTTACCTTCTGGTAAGTTCCCCGTCTTCGTAATGGAATCTTCGAGATCCTTGTGCGAACTGTCCATAAAGTCAAACAACTCATTTTGATAGCGTAAAACATCTTCAACTTCGAGCTTGTCGAGGTGACCATGCGTTAACGCGAACAAAATCACAACTTCCTTAGCAACGGGAACGGATTCGTGTAAGCCTTGCTTCAAGACTTCCACCGTCCGGGCCCCACGTGCTAACTTAGCTTGGGTCGCTGCATCCAAATCAGAGCCGAACTGAGCAAAGGATTCCAGTTCCTTGTAGGAGGACAAGTCCAACCGCAAAGTCCCGGCAACCTTCTTCATGGCCTTGATTTGGGCATCCCCACCAACCCGGGAAACAGACGTCCCGGCATCCATGGCTGGCCGAACCCCTGAATAGAATGAATCACTGTTCAGGAAGATTTGACCATCGGTAATGGAAATCACGTTGGTTGGAATGTAGGCAGACACGTCACCGGCTTTAGTTTCAATCACTGGTAACGCGGTCATGGACCCACCGCCGAGATCATCATTCAACTTCGCTGCCCGTTCCAATAAACGAGAGTGGGTGTAGAAGATATCCCCAGGGTAGGCTTCACGACCTGGTGGCCGCCGTAAAATCAAAGAAAGTTCACGATAAGCATCGGCTTGCTTGGTTAAGTCATCGTAGACGATCAACACGTGCTTGCCGTTGAACATGAATTCCTCACCCATTGCGGCACCGGCGTAAGGCGCGATGTACAGCAATGGTGCTGGTTCAGATGGGCCGGCGGAAACCACGATCGTGTAATCCATGGCGCCAAACTGTTGCAGCGTATTTACTTGGGACCGAACCGTTGATTCCTTTTGACCAATGGCCACGTAGATACAAATCATGTTTTGATCTTTTTGGTTAATGATCGTATCAATCGCAATGGAACTCTTACCGGTCTTCCGGTCACCGATGATTAATTCACGTTGACCACGTCCAATTGGAACCAAAGCATCAATGGCCTTAATCCCGGTTTGCAGAGGTTCGCTAACCCCTTGCCGGTCCATAACACCTGGTGCCTTATGTTCAATTGGTCGTGTCTTATCAGTTTTAATGTCCCCCTTGCCATCAATTGGTTGACCTAATGGGTTTACGACCCGGCCAATTAATTGATCTCCAACGGGAACTTCCATGATTCGACCAGTCCGCTTAACGGTGTCGCCTTCAGTGATTCCAGTGTAATCACCTAAAATAACGATACCTACGTCACTGGCTTCGAGGTTTTGGACCAAACCATAAACCCCGTTATCAAATAAAAGCAGCTCACCTTGCAAGGCATTGTCCAGGCCGTGGGCCCGAGCAATCCCGTCACCAACGTAAGTTACCGTACCAGTTTCTTCAACTGAGAGTTCATCTTTATAGTTTTCTAATTGTTGTTTAATTAGAGTACTGATTTCCTCAGCTTTAATGCTCATGAAAGTTTCACCTCTTTACCTACAGATTTTTTATGACAACAGTTGACGCCGCAACTTGTTGATTTTCGTCTTAAGACTCCCATCAAGGATCATCCCGGCAGATTGAACCACAACACCGCCAATGATCGTTGGGTCGACCTGACTGTCTAAAATAACTTTCTGAGCGCCAACCCGTTGCGCATAGGCTGCCGCAATCTTATCTTTCTGTTCAGCAGAAAGTTCAATTGCCGTCGTAACTTGCGCATAAACGGTATGATGCAAATCATCATACAAGCGCTGGAATTGGTCCAGAATGGCAACCATCGCATCCATCCGTCCGTAGTCATACACCATGTGAATGAGGTTTTGAACGTAAGGCGAAGCTGATTCAGCCAATTGGCTAACCAGTTTCTCGCGATCAGCAGCTTGTAGACTAGCGTCTGAGAGTACAGTACCCAATTGTGGGTTGTCCTGGAAGACACGTCGAAGCTCTTGAAGTTCAGGATAAACTGACTCCAATTGGTCTTTTTCGGACAACAATTCAAACAATGCGCGTGCGTAGCGTTTCGCTACCGTTGTCCTATTAAGACTCATGTTGCTTCCCCAACCCTTCAATGTAAGAATCAATCAATGCTTTTTGGTCATCAGCGTTCAATTCTCTTTGAATGATCTTGGAAGCAATCTCAATAGATAGGTCCGCAACATCGTCCCGGGCATTGGCCAGCGCGTCTTCACGTTCTTGCGCAATGTCTTTTTGGGCAGTGGCCTTCAACGTTTGCACGTCCGTTTGGGCTTGCGCTACGATTTGATCACGCTGTTGTTGACCATTGGTCTTGGCAGTTTGCACGATCGTTTGGGCTTCAGCGTGAGAAGCGTTTAAAGCTTCCTGGCGCTTAGCAACCAAGTTAGCGGCATCCGTCCGAGATTTCTCGGCAGAGTCGATATCGTTGGCAATCTTATCTGACCGGTCTTGCATCATCTTAGTGACAGGCTTCCAAGCAAAGATCTTGATCAACCACATCAACAGTAAGAAGCAGACGATGTAGAACAACGAGTCACCGAAGTACAGCGTTTGACCAGCTACTAAATGTGAGAGCATCTATTGACACCTCCTTTTACTGTCAAATAACTGAGAAATAAGTGAATTACTTGTTCATAACCATCAAGGCCACAACGAAGGCGATGATAGGCATGGCTTCAACTAACCCAACACCGATGAACATGTTCGTCCGTAATTGACCTGACAGTTCAGGTTGACGAGACATCCCTTCAAGCATTTTAGAAATAACGATACCATCACCGACACCACCACCGATAGCGGCTCCGGCCATAGCAATACCAGCTGCAATTGCTCCCATAATGTGTGTTTCCTCCTTAAATTTTGAAAATGATTCTATTCCTCGACTTCAATCTTTTGAGAAATATAAACTGACGACAACGTGACGAAGACGAAAGCTTGGATGGCCCCCAAGAATGCAGAGAACCCTTGCCAAACCATTTCAATTGGAACAGCGACAATCATCGTCGCGATGCCATGAGACGTTGCTAACCCCCAAATGAGTTTTAACAACATTTCACCTGAGAAGATCACCCCGAAGATACGAAGACCCAATGTCAGGAAATTCGTGAACTCTTCGAAGATGCTAATTGGTAACCAGAAGACGAACGGCTTAAGGTAGTTAGCAAAATGCTTCTTATACCCTAGCCGCTGTACTCCTGCAAATTGCGCTAGCATCAAAGTCATCAGTGAGAACGTCAAGGTCACGATTGGATCTGACGTAGGACTGCGGACAATGGTAGCGCCATGGAACGTTAATTGAAGGAACAACCCCAATTGGTTGGACAAGAACAGGAAGAGGAACAACGTAAACCCGTACAGCCCAAAGCTGCTAACTTGGTTAGCCGGGATCGACCCTTTCAAAATTCCATTGGTAAACTCAATCAGCCATTCCAGAAAGTTTTGCCCCTTGGTAGGCTTCAAAGCCAGATGCCGCGATGTAAAGAACACCACAGCAAACACCAATAGGAAAACCACTAATCCGGACACGACATTTGCAGTACTAAATGTCAATCCCAGAAATTGGAAGGTTGAAACTGGACCATCATTCACCGAATATCACCTCTTTTCAACACTATATGGACGTAACTGCTAAGAGACAAAAACTGGCCTAACCAGCTTGCCATCCGAGAAATTACGGAATAGTGAACGAAGCGAGCGCTCCATTCAAATACACTGGAAATCATACCACCAATTCACATAAAAAACAAAACAATTTTCCCGAAAATTCCGGGTATTTACTAAGTCCGTCTCCTAGCTAGCTTTACCGTACTACGGGCAACGAAACCGGTTTCGTTCGCTATTTGCGTGCGCAATCAGCCCATTAGTTGACCAGTCAAACAATTGGGTTTCAAATGATAACGAAAGAAGAGACCCGACCAAAGTCGGATCTCCTTTAACGTTTACTTCGTCCCAAATAACCGGTCACCAGCATCGCCTAGACCAGGTACAATGTAGCCATCTTCATTCAGGTGGTCGTCTAAGGCCGCCGTGTAGATGTCAATATCCGGGTGCTTTTCTTGTAGAGCTTTGACCCCTTCTGGTGCTGAAACCAGGCACACGAACTTAATATTCGTCGCGCCACGCTTCTTCAGGGCATCGATGGCCATGATGGCGGAACCACCAGTTGCCAACATCGGATCAACTACGAAAACTTGACGTTGATTAATATCCGATGGTAATTTTACAAAATATTCATGAGGCTGCAACGTCTTCTCATCCCGGTACATCCCGATGTGTCCGACCTTGGCAGCTGGAATCAGCTCCAAAATGCCATCGACCATGCCAATACCGGCACGGAGAATAGGTACAATGGCTACTTTCTTACCAGCGAGTTCCTTAGCGGTCATCTTGGAAACCGGCGTCTCAATTTCCTTGTCCTGTAGCGGCATATCGCGAGAGACTTCGTAGGCCATTAAAGTTGAGATCTCATTAACGACCTCCCGAAAACTGCGGGTCCCACAGTTTTTGTTACGAATAATCGTCAGCTTGTGTTGAATCAGCGGGTGGTCGAGTACTTGAAACTTCCCCATGAATAAACGCTCCTTTATTATTTCTTACAATTGTACCATTATCTGAGCAAGGATAGTGGTCTTTTTAGACATGAAATCGTTTTTATCCTAATTTTATTGCAGGGCGGTCAGCGGGTGCGCCTGCGTTAACGCATGAACACGCGCCCGAACGTCATTTAAGATAGCGTCATCAGTTGGATTCAGCACTGTCTTAACAATCAACTCGGCAACCTCACGGGACTCTGCGGCGTTAAAGCCACGCGTCGTGATTGCCGGCGTTCCCAAGCGAATGCCGGACGTCTTGAATGGACTTAGCGTCTCGTTGGGAATTGATTCCTTATTGGTCGTAATCATTACGCTATCCAATAAGTCTTGGGCTTGCTTCCCATTCAGCGTGGTCTGTGACAGGTCCAACGTCATCAAATGGTTATCCGTCCCGCCGGAAACCACCCGGACCTTCGGGGCTTCCTTGAAAGCCGCTGCCATGGCGTGGGCGTTGTCAATGATCTGCTGGCCATAGATCTTAAAGTCTGGTTGCAGGTCTTCGAAGAACGCCGCAGCCTTCCCGGCAATCACGTGTTCCAAAGGTCCCCCTTGCGTCCCCGGGAAGACCGCTGAATTAAGCCGCTTAGCGTACTTTTCTTGGGAGAGGATCAAGCCGCCCCGCGGTCCCCGTAACGTCTTGTGGGTCGTGGTCGTGACCACGTCCGCAATTCCCACGGGACTCGGATGCAGGCCTACCGCAACTAATCCCGCAATGTGGGCCATGTCGACCATCAAGTAGGCCCCCACTTCATCGGCGATTCGACGGAAAGCTTGCCAATCAATAATCCGCGAGTAAGCCGAAGCTCCCGCCACGATCAGCTGCGGCTTAACGTCTAACGCTTGTTGCCGAATGGCATCGTAATCCAAGCGTTCCGTCTGCGGGTCCAGCCCGTAACTAAACGTGCGGTAGAGCTTCCCGGAGAAGTTGACCTTAGCACCGTGTGTCAGGTGGCCCCCGGAATCCAGGCCCATTCCTAGAATCGTGTCGCCCGGCTTAAGAAAGGCCGCATAAACCGCCTGATTAGCCTGCGACCCAGAATGCGGCTGAACATTAGCGTATTCCGCACCAAAGAGTTGCTTGGCCCGATCGATGGCTAATTGCTCAACCACATCAATGTATTGGGTTCCCCCGTAGTAGCGCTTGCCAGGATACCCTTCAGCGTACTTATTGGTCAGTACTGACCCTTGGGCAGCCCGAACAGCGGCACTCACAATGTTCTCAGAAGCAATTAATTCAATCGTGTCTTCTTGACGTTGTTCTTCGTGATGAATCGCGTCCCACAATGCTGGATCTTTTTCTTGATAATTCAAAAGCGGTCCCTCCTAAGCTTGAGCGTATTGCTGGTTATATTTTACCAAACTTTTCGCTCAAGCGGGGAACCGCTTGCTGAAATCCTATTTATTTTGAAAAATGCATCTGACCAGCGGACTTGTTCAGCCGGTTCATATAAGCTGCTCCTAATCCCACTGGTGGGAAGCCCTGCGTCAAGATGTTCTTAACTGGGGATTCCAGGTCGAAGTGGCGTAAGCCATCAAAGAGTAAATGACTGGCACTCGCAATGTCAGTTCCTAACGAAAAGACTTCCGCATTTGCAGGTAACGTCTGGTCAGCTAGAACGGAATCCACAGCCATCACCCCTACTGGTGTGGTCTGTTGAGCCGCCCACTGCAGAGCAGCTGGCCAATCTGCCACCTGATCCACGATGTAGACCTGGGCATCCGGGGCGTAATGCTTATACTTCATCCCTGGCGCCTTAGGAACTTCGGTCGCCCCCACCTTGTGGTGGTTCGACCGAACCGTCCCAATGACGGCCGCCAACTGTTCTTCCGTGACCGCCCCTGGGCGCAGAATCGTGGGTACGTCCGCCGTCAAGTCCAAGATCGTGGATTCCACCCCCACGGCCGCTGGGCCATCATCGACGATTCCGGCAATCTTACCGTTCAAGTCGTGATAGACGTGCTGAGCCAGGGTCGGACTAGGTTTCCCCGACGTATTCGCCGAAGGCCCTACAATGGGGACCCCGGCAGCTTGGATCAAGTTCAACGTGGTTTTATTTTTGGGATTACGAAAGGCCGCTGTCCGCAACCCGCCAGTTACCGCCTTAGAGAGGGCGCCCGGCTGTAGGTTCAAGATCAACGTCAAAGAACCCGGCCAAAAGGCTTGCATCAGCTTCTGAGCCGTAGCGGAAAGCGGTTGAGCGTACTCCTCAACCATGGCCTGTCCGGTAACCGTCACGATTAAGGGGTTGTCACTAGGACGTCCCTTGGCCGCATAGACCTTTTTGACTGCAGTTTCGTTCGTTGCATCGGCACCTAATCCGTACACGGTCTCAGTGGGGAATGCCACTAATTGACCGGCCTTCAATAAGGCTGCCGCTGCCTCAACTTGATTTGGTTGAAAAATTTGAGTTTCCATACCTGTACTCTCTTCCTCTTTTAATCTGTTAAGTTTACCCGAACCATCCGGTCATGACCGCTCATGTCCTGCCTAATCGTCACGGTTGCCCCCGGCAGGGCCTGCTGAAACAAGGCCTGAACGGCCGGCCCCTGCCGATACCCGATCTCGGCAAAAAAGGACCCCTTAGGCGCTAAGAAATCCGTGAGCACCGCCGCGAACCGGTGGTAAAAGGCTAAGCCGTGGTCCGCCGCATACAATGCTTGTTCGGGTTCGTAACGTCGAACAGAATCATCCATCACGGCCAATTCCTCCCGGTCAATGTAGGGAGGATTCGACACGATGGCGTCAAATCGTTGCCCCTGTACTGGAGCCAACAGGTCCCCGCTGGTAAACCGCACCTTAGCTGCTAACCGCTGGGCGTTAGCTTGTGCCACTTGCAACGCAGCCGTTGAAATATCCGTTGCCGTCACTTGCCACTGCGGTCGTTCGGCCTGTAAGGTCACAGCAATCGCCCCGCTTCCCGTTCCCACGTCAATCACGTGGGCCTCAGACGTTGGCACACTGGCCAGCACCCACTCAACGAGCTCTTCTGTCTCTTCTCTAGGAATCAACGTTGCCGGCGTCACCTGAAAGTCCCGGCCATAGAACGGCGCGTGGCCGAGAACATACTGGGCTGGTTCACCACGCCCCACCCGGAGAATCTGCTGCTGATACGTCCGCCATTCGTCACTGGGCACCTGGTCACGGTAATGTTGCACCAGTTGGGTGAACGTCCACTGATGGCCCTCCAATAGGAGAAACTGGGCCGCACTAGGATCTTGATGGTCGCGGGTCAGCCGTTGCTCAGCCTCCCGTAACACTTGAAAATACGTGATCGGGTTAGCCATTATTCTTGAGGTCTTCAAGTTTGGCCGCTTGGTCGGAAAGAATCAAGGCATCGATGATGTCGTCTAATTCCCCGTTCATGATTCGGTCCAGCTTATTCAACGTCAGGCCGATACGGTGGTCGGTCACCCGGTTTTGCGGATAATTATAGGTCCGAATCCGTTCTGAACGGTCCCCCGTCCCAATCGCCGACTTTCGTTCAGCGTTATAGGCACTTTCTTCTTGCTGCTTGTAGTAGTCGTAGACCCGGGCCCGCAGAATCTGCATGGCCTTCGCCCGGTTTTGCTGTTGTGACCGTTCGTCTTGCATGGCCACCACGATCCCCGTTGGCAAGTGGGTCATCCGAACGGCAGACGATGTTTTGTTAATATGTTGGCCACCGGCACCAGAGGAACGGTAAACGTCAGTCCGAATATCCTTAGGATCAATATCGATGTCGACGTCTTGTTCTTCTGGCATCACACCGACCGTTGCCGTACTGGTGTGCACCCGGCCCGCAGATTCCGTTACCGGTACCCGTTGGACACGGTGCGCACCGTTTTCGTACTTGAGCTTGGAATAAACCTTATCACCAGAGATCATCATGACGATTTCCTTGAATCCACCAACTTCCGTGGCGTTCTCATCAATGATTTCCGTCTTCCACCCCTGCCGTTCTGCGTACTTAGAGTACATGCTGAACAGATCGGCAGCGAACAGGCTGGCTTCATCCCCACCAGCGGCCCCGTGGATTTCCATGATAATGTTCTTATCATCGTTGGGGTCCTTAGGCAGTAGGAGAATCTTGATGTCCTCTTCCAACTTTGCCTTTTGATCGTTGAGATCCTTGAGCTCGTCTTTGACCATCGATTCCATATCATCGTCTAACTTTTCCCGAAGCAGTTCGTCGTCATCCTTGATCTGCTTGGTGACATCCTGGTACTGGTGATACTTTTCGACCGTTTCCCGCAATTCCCCTTCTTCTTTAGATAGGGCCATGAACTTCTGGGTGTCCGCGATGACTTCCGGATCACTGATTAATTCATTGAGTTCGTCGTAGCGGTCAGCGACGGCTTGGAGCTTATCAAACATTTCATCCATTCTTGTGTTAACCTCGATTTCTTATTTGCCGATTTGATCCAACGGCGGATTAAAGTAGTGACGCCGACAGACGGGGTAGTAAGCTTCATTCCCCCCGATTTGAACTTGTTCCCCTTCATAGACGGGGTGATTATCATGAAAACGTAAATTCATGATGGCCTTCTTGGTGCAGAACCAACAGATGGTCTTCATCTCTTCGATCTTATCCGCATATAATAGAAGATATTTGGAGCCTTCGAAGAGTTCGTTCCGAAAATCATTCTTGAGGCCAAACGTCATGACCGGAATCTTTAGGTCATCCACGATTTTTGCCAACTGAAGTACGTGCGCCTTAGTCAGAAATTGGGCTTCGTCGATCAGCACGCAGTTGGCGTTAGGGTCGAGGCGCTTCACTTCTTCGTACACGTTAGTGGTCTTAAAGATTGCGTGAGCGGCCCGTTTGAGACCGATTCGACTGGTGATATACCCCACTTCATCTCGCGTATCCAGGCCACTGGTCATGATGATGACCCGCTTGTCCTGTTCCTCATAGTTATGCGCGACTTTGAGAATTTCAATCGTCTTCCCACTGTTCATTGCGCCGTACCGAAAAAAGAGCTGCGCCACGTTTCTCCCACCTTTTTGACAGTTTTCAATCTATTATAGCCGATTCTCATAAAAAATTCGACCGGCCATTTGGATTCTTTCCTTGCTTTTTCGCAAAGTTCAAGGCTTTCACTCCCCGATTCCGCTAAAAAATGCTAAAATTAAGCCTTGAATATGAACCTAGTTTTATTAAGGAGCGAAATCATCCATGTCATTGAGAAGCGGCGTTGCCACCTTTGCGGGGAGATCATCTTACTGGTTTCTTCACACGTTTCTACACGGTGGAAGTTCTCTACCAGGTAAAATTACGCTCAAGTTAGATCCGCAGATTCTGCGGTCTCTGGGCGCCAAATACGACGTAATCGTCATCACGGGCACCAACGGTAAAACGTTGACGACCGCACTAACGGTTTCCGTCCTCCACGAAAAGTACCCCTCCATTCTCACCAATCCCACGGGGTCGAACATGGAGCAAGGAATCGTCACGACCTTCTTGAATGCCAAGCGGCCGAAGACTGGTCGGCCCCTAGCAGTGCTGGAGGTGGACGAAGCCAACGTGATCAAGGTCACGACCTACATCCAGCCTAAAGCGTTCGTGTTCACCAACATTTTCCGGGACCAAATGGACCGGTACGGTGAAATCTACACCACTTACCAAAAAATCTTAGATGGCGTTGCTCTGGCTCCTAAAGCCACCATCATCGCCAACGGGGACTCCCCCATCTTCAATTCGAAACAACTGCCGAACCCCATTCAATACTATGGATTCGACGACCAGCCTGACCGGGACTTCAAGGCCAAACCGAACACCGATGGGGTCCTATGTCCCAACTGCCAACACATTCTCCACTACCATTCCTTAACTTACAGTAACCAAGGCAAGTACTTCTGTCCCAACTGTGGGTTCGAACGCCCTGAGTTGACCTATCGCCTGACCAAGTTGGGGGAACAGACCCCGACATCGTCACAATTCGACGTGGACGGTCATCCCTTCACGATTCACGTGGGCGGGACCTATAACATCTACAACGCCTTGGCAGCCTATGCTGTAGGCCGCTTTCTGGACGTCACCCCCGACCAGATTGCACATGCCTTTACGGCGAACGAACGGGTCTTTGGACGCCAAGAAGTCATCGACGTCGATGGCAAGCAAGTCACCATCATCCTGGTCAAGAACCCCGTTGGGCTGGACCAAGTGCTCCACATGATCAGTACGGACCAGCACCCCTTCTCCTTCGTCGGACTCCTCAACGCGAACTACGCGGACGGGATCGATACCAGTTGGATTTGGGACGGTGACTTCGAACAGCTGGCCGGACTGAATATTCCGACCTTCATTACCGGGGGCGAACGGTACAAGGATATCACGTTCCGGCTCAAGGTTGCCGGTGTGCCTGACGACAAGCACATCGTCGAACCAGACTTGGAAAAGGTCGTCGAACGCATCAAAACGGTCCCGACCCAGCGGGTTTACGTCCTAGCAACCTACACGGCCATGTTACAAATGCGTAAGATTTTAGCCAGCAAAGGCTACATTAAGGAGGGACTCGGCGTATGACCTACGATTTAAACGTCGCCCACCTGTATGGCGACCTAATGAACACTTACGGTGATGTCGGTAACATCTTAGCGTTGAACTACTACGCCAAACAAATGGACGTTAAGTTACACGTTAAGATCGTCAGCTTAGAAGAAGACTTCCACGCTGCCGACTATGATCTAGCCTTCTTCGGTGGAGGCCAAGACTTTGAGCAGACCATTGTGGCTAAGGATATTCAGACCAAAAAGGTTGAACTGACCAAGTTCATTGAATCTGACGGCCCACTACTGGCAATCTGTGGTGGCTACCAACTGCTCGGCCACTATTACATCGGAGCGGACGGCGAAAAGCTCCCCGGAATCGGCGCCCTGGATCATTACACCCTGAAACAGGACAACCACCGGTTCATTGGTAATATCGTGATTAAGAATGCCGAAACGGGTGAGACCTACCATGGTTTTGAAAATCACCAGGGACGAACCTTCATCGGCCAAGGTGAACGCCCATTAGGAAACGTGATTTCCGGTAAGGGGAATAACGGCGAAGACGGGACTGAAGGCGCCATTTACAAGAACGTCTACTGTTCCTACTTCCACGGCCCAATTCTGACCCGGAACGGGGATATCGCTAAGCACCTCTTGGTTGCGGCGCTCAAACGCAAGTTCCCAGATGAGGACTTCAGTCAACAAGAAGCCCTCCCCATTCCAGCAACTTTCTAAGACGACACCAAAAAGGCGTGAGAGCTCTCTCACGCCTTTTTGCGTTGTCTCATCAAATCTTCAATCTGCTAGCTGCTGAGCTAAAGCGACCACCCGTTGCCGAATCTCATCCCGAACGGCGCGAAAGACCGCCAGCTGCTGTTCCGGCGTTCCCGTTGCTTGCGCCGGATCGGGTAAGGGCCAGTGCTCACGGGTGACCATGGCCGGTGTGACTGGGCAGTGGTCACGCGCATCCCCGCATAACGTCACGATCATGGTTGCCTGGGCCAACGCGGACGGATCCAGACGCGTCGATCGTTGGGCCGTGATATCCACGCCCACTTCCCGCATCACCCTAATGGCCCGGGGGTTCACCCCCTGCGCTTCTAGTCCCGCGCTGGCGACCTGCCAGGTGGCGGGGAGTAATTGTCGAGCAAAACCTTCTGCCATTTGACTACGACACGAATTGCCGGTACAAAGAAAGTAAATCTTAGCCATCCTAATTCCTCCACAAAGTTTTGGTTAGACACCAGCCTTTTCGGCCAAGTAAGTTCCAATCACGGCGTTACGTTGATCCAAGTAAGGTAAGTTAGGCGCTTGCGGGTGCACCCGGTTAGTCAAGAAGACCATGGCTTGTTGCTGCTGCGGATCGATTACCAAGTAGGTCCCCGTGAAGCCCGAGTGCCACAAGACCCGATGAGGGGTGGGCCACTGCGTTGCCGTTAACGCCCAGCCCAACGACCGACCAGCGTGGCCATCCGGCGTCCAATCCCCCACTAACCGGTGGATCCAATCAGGTGGCAAGACCGCTGCGGCCTGTTCGGGATGGAGCATCGCCTGACAGAAACGGACCAGGTCATCCACGGTGCTGAAGAGCCCCGCCGAACCACACCGACGTTGGAGCACATACCCTTTCGGATCATGGACGGCCCCCCGAATCAAGCCCCGTTCAGGCGTCACCGCCGTGGGAACACATTGCATGGCGTTCATCGGGGTGAACGTACTATGAATCATCCCCAACGGCACCAAGACGCGTCGCTTAATTGCCAATTGAACGGGCTCGCCCAATAGCGCCTCAATCAGCCATCCCATCAGGATATAGTTGACATCCGCATACACCATCTTCCAGTTGAACGTGGGTCCTACGTGCAATGTATACAGGGCCTTGGTCAACTCTGTGGCGTTTAACTGATTGCGATGCGGAATGTACCCCACGATTCCTGACGTATGGGTCAGTAAATGCCGCACCGTGACCCGGTCGTCCGTCCAGTCCGGTAACCACCGCGTGATGGGGGCATCCAACGTTAATCGCCCCTCCGCTAAGAGTTGCAACGTTACGGTCAACGTCCCCACGACCTTGGTCAGTGATGCCAAATCATAAGTCATCCCCGGGGCTAACGTTTCCGGTTGTGGGACCACGGCCGCCAATCCCAGGGTTCCCGTTTCCACCTGATCACCATCGATCAGCGCGTAGCTGACCCCGGGGACCACGTGCTCATCCACCAACCGCTGTAAAGCCGCCTTGGTCGCCTGATATGCCATCTAATCTCCTCGCTTTCTTCTGCCTTTTATTTAACCGCATTCCCGATCGAAAGGCAATTCTCAAGCTAAAATGATGCCAAACAAAAAGACGTGCAGCGCAATGCTACACGTCCTAGGATTATTGAGTCATCCCGACTTGAATTAAGCGAGATTATTCCCCGCAAATTGACTGTTATACAGGTCTGCGTAGAAGCCATTAGCCGCCAGCAAGCTCTGATGGTTCCCCGTTTCGACGATTTGGCCGTGGTTCATGACCACGATGTTTTCCGCATTTTGAATCGTCGACAACCGGTGGGCCACCACGAAGCTGGTCCGCCCGGAAAGTAACCGGGTCATAGCCTGTTGAATCAGCATTTCCGTCCGCGTATCCACAGAACTCGTGGCCTCATCCAGAATCAACACATCCGGATCAGCAACAAAGGCACGGGCAATCGTCAACAGTTGCCGTTGTCCTTGAGAAATGTTCGTGGCCGCTTCGTTTAAGACCGTGTCGTACCCTTGAGGTAACTGCCGAATAAAGGTATCGGCGTGGGCCGCCTTCGCCGCTGCGTACACGTCATCCGCCGTCGCATCCTCGCGACCATACTTGATGTTATCAAAGATGGTCCCGGTGAAGAGCCAGGTATCCTGCAAGACCATGGCAAAGTGCTTGCGCAGATCCATCCGGGAGACCGCGTGGGTGTCTTGCCCGCGATACTTGATCTGACCACTGTCCACGTCGTAGAACCGTTCCAGCAGGTTAATGATCGTGGTCTTGCCGGCTCCTGTGGGTCCAACAATGGCCACCATCGCGCCCGGCTTGACCTTCAGGTTAAAGTCCTCAATCAGCGGCTTTTCCGGCACATACTGGAAGTTTACGTGATCGAATTCAATCACTTGATCCGTCGTCGCTTGGGCCGGCAATTCGGCTGTCGCGGTGTTCGGCATATCGTCCTCATCCAGGACCGCAAAGACCCGTTCAGCGGACGCAATCGTGGCCTGAATCGTGTTGGTCAAGTTCGCCATCTGCGTAATCGGCTGTGAGAATTGGTTGGTGTATTGCAAGAAAGCTTGCACGTTCCCCAGCGTCACTTGTCCGTTGGCAACCTGAATGCCCCCGATAACGGCGACAGCCAGGTAATCCAAGTTTTTAACGAAGTTCATCAAAGGAAAGATCAGACTGGAGACGAACTGGGCCTTCCAAGCCGATTTGTAGTACTTTTGATTATGCTCTTCGAACTGCTCTTGGGCGTTGCTTTCTTGGTTAAAGGTCTTGATCACGGTATGCCCCGCGTAAGTTTCTTCAACCGTGTTGTTCAGCAACCCCAGGTTCTTTTGTTGGCTCGCGAAGAACTTCTGTGATCGTGGTGCCACGATCATGACCACCAGTAGACTCAGTGGTACTGAGATCAACGCCACCAGGGTCAACCAACCACTGATGGTCAGCATCATGTACAAGACCCCGAAGAAGGTCAGGACACTGGTCACCATTTGCGACAGCGTCTGTTGCAACGTGCCCCCAATGTTATCCATATCGTTGGCCATCCGGGACATCAAGTCCCCGTTACTATGCGTATCATAGTAGTTGATGGGCAGATGCTGCATCTTGTCTTTCAGGTCACGCCGCAATTGGTAGACCACCTTTTGGGCAATCCAGTTCATGATGACTTGCTGGATAATCCCAAACAGTGCGGAACCTACGTACAAAATTGCGACAATGACCAAAATATGGCCAATCTTGCCAAAGTTAACAGGTAGACTGGTCAGGCCGATACCGGCCTTAAGTTCAGCCGTCCCCTTCATGACCCCTTTAAAGAGTTCCGTGGTGGCTTCCCCTAAAATTTTAGGCGTCCGAATTTGTAAAATAACCGAGGCTGCGGCAAAAATCAACACCACTAGAATGCCCAACAGCCAAGGCTTCATATAGCGAAAGAGGCGTCCCGTGGTCTTCCAAAAACTCTGGGGACGTTGAATCGTCGCTGAACCGCGTCCATTACGCATCGACAGCATCTCCCTTCCGCAGTTGTGATTCTAGAATTTCTTGATAAGTCTTATTATGAGCTTTCAATTCCGCATGGGTGCCCTGGCCCACGATCTTTCCACCATCAATAACCAAGATGAGGTCCGCATCCGCAACGGTTGAGACCCGTTGTGCCACGATGACCGTCACCCCAGCCTGTACCTGGGCATCTTGCCGTAATTGTTGCCGTAGCAACGCATCGGTCTTGAAGTCCAGTGCGGAGAAGGAATCATCAAAGACGTATACACTGGCCCGTTTCAGAATCGTCCGCGCAATGACCAATCGTTGGCGCTGACCACCGGAGAAGTTATCCCCGTTCTGTTCAACCACCGCATCCAGTCCACCGGCTTCTTTCGTGAAGTCGGCCGCTTGAGCGACCGTTAACGCATGCCAGATTTGTTCATCCGTTGCGTCCGCCATCCCGTAGACCATGTTGCTCCGAATCGTTCCGGAGAAGAGAACAGCCTTTTGCTGGGTGATGGAGATTGCCTGGTGTAAGGCCTGCTGACTAATAGCCGTCAAGCCCACCCCGTTCAGGCGAATCTGCCCACTTTCGGGGTCAAATAATCGAGGAATCAGGTTGACCAGTGTTGATTTACCGGACCCCGTCCCACCAATAATGGCAACGGTTTGACCGGCTTGGGCTGAGAAGTTCACGTCACTTAACGCCAGCTTCTCAGCACCCGTATACCGAAAATCAACATGGTCAAACGCCAGACTCGCTTCCTGACTGGGTAAGTCCACGGGCTGGTCCGCGTCGTTGATCTTCGACTTCAGATCCATGACTTCGTTGATCCGTGCCGCAGAAGCTTGCGCCCGGGGCACAAAGACGAAGACCATGGAAACCATCATAAAGCTAATCAGAATCTGCATCGCGTAAGTCATAAATGCGACCAAATTCCCCACTTCCATCGCCTGATGGGCAATCAGTTGGCCCCCATACCAGACAATACCGATGTTGGTCCCGCTAATAATCAGCGTAATCACGGGGAACATCAACGAAACAATCATGAAGACTTTAATCCCAGTCTTGGTGTAGTCTTGGTTGGCGCCTTCAAACCGATCCTGTTCGAACTGGTCTTGATTGAACGCCCGGATGACCCGGACCCCCGTCAAGCCTTCACGGAAAATCAGGTTGATCCGGTCGATTTTCTTTTGCAGACTCTTGAACAAAGGAACCGCAAAGTACATGATTCCTCCAGTAAAGAGTGCCAATACGGGAAGTGCCACTAAAAAGACCAACGTTAACCGCGGACTCTTCAGGTAAGCTAAGACCCCCGCGCCAATCAGCATGATTGGCGCCATCAGCATCATCCGTAACATCTGTACCATGACGTTTTGAATCTGCACCACGTCGTTCGTGGTCCGCGTAATCAGGGAAGCATTCCCCACGGTCTCAAACTCTTCTGTGGACGCAAACGTCACTTTTTTAAAAATTCCCGACCGAATCCGTTGCCCCATTTTCTGGGACTGGGTGGCGGCGAAATACACATTACCGGCCGCCCCGAGGACGCCGATAAAGCTCAGGAGTAACATCTGACCACCAACCCGCCAGATGTAGCCAATGTCGTTATTGGCAATCCCTTTGTCGATGATATTCGAGGTCAACGTGGGCAACGAGAGGTCACACGCTACTTGAACGATCATAAAGCCCACTGCTAGGGCCACTGCCCACCAATCAAGGTGTTTTCGGGCAAGTCGCATCATTTGATTTTGGCCTTCTTTCTATCATTTACGCTATAAAAATTTGCAAAAAGCATATGCAACAATTATACTCGGATAACCTTCATTTGCAATTATCATCCCACGAACAAAACTGGTAATCCAATGAAAATTTGTTACAATATAACCACCGAAGGGAGTAAGCAAATCGTGGCGAGCAATTCAGATTCCATCTACAACGTTTTGACCTATATTCACCGGCATCCCCAACAGGTTGCCTTCATTCAACAACGTAACAGTAACGTGGTTACCGTAGGCGTGCCTGACGACGTTCCCGTCGCCAACGTTGACCTCTACTTTCCGGATGGTCATCTAGTTGTCAACCGGATGAGTGAGGACTTTCTCGCCATGCACGGCGACCTACTCAACGATTTCTTTATTCGCACACACGGTTCAAAGACCGCCTACCGGAACGTCTGGATCACCACGGGCCACGTGGTCGATCAACGGGCTTACCTGGTCGAGCTTTCATTCGAATAAGGACAAGCCCAAAGAGGAGGCTAGGACATCGACTGTCCTAACCTCCTCTTTTTTCACCTAAAATTGGAACCGCTCAGCGACTGACTAATGTTCTCGCCGCCCAGACACCACCAATCACGAGTATCAGCAGCAAGAAGACCTTGAAGAGGGCTGCAAACGCTAGTAAAACCACGCCCCCAACAATCACGGCCCCCACCAGTCCTAACAGCCAGCCGGCTAAGCCAAAAACTAGCCGTAAAACGAAAAACAGTAACACTAAGCATAACAGGCCTAAAATCACACAGAAGCCTCCTCATCTTAATCGTCTACTCATCCCCGTCGCTTAATCGACCGTAATCTGCATCCGCCCGTTTTTCTTTGAGTGGTACAGGTTAGCATCGACTCGCTTGTAGAAGTCTAACGGGTTACGGTCCTTCACTGCTAGTGAAGAAACACCGATGGACAAGGTGACGTGAATCACATTTTCATTGTACTTAACGGATAATTGGGCCACCGCGTTGAAGACATCTTGCGCGACCGCTTGTGCTTGTTCGACCTTATAACCGGGTAAGATCACGTTAAACTCTTCACCCCCGGTCCGATAAAGCGTCAGCGTTTCGCCGTCCTTTTTTAGGACGTTGCTGACCGCACTCGCAATCCCTTTTAACACTTCATCCCCGGCTAAATGTCCGTAGGTATCATTAATATGCTTAAAATGGTCGATATCGAACATAATCATCGCTAAATCCCGGTGATGGGCGACACTGTGCTGAAATTGGTACCCAATCTCGCGGTCGTACGCCGCGTAATTCTTAACGCGTGTCAGCGCATCCCAATTAGCCGCTTGGAACAACCGGTCTTTGATTCGCCGGTCTTTATTCTGTAACTTAAAGTACCCGTACATCAATCCTGCTAAGATCATGTAGTTATGAGCTCTTCAACGTAGGTCCGCCACGAAAGCGAGAAGCGAAACTTGACGAAGAGCCACAGTGCCATGGCAAAAATCAACGTCGTCATGAGGTACCGCATTAGAGGATGCGGCCACATCCGGACGCTCTGCGCATAGGCCACCACGTAAAAGGCCCCGAAGATGAAAGTGTATACCCACGACAACGGCTCTTGAATGTTGCCGTTGATCAGCATGAACACCACCGCCACAATGACAATCATCCAATAAGGAATCCGTATCTGGAGAAAATACGCGACGAACAGTAGAATCAGTAACTGGAAGCTCGTGAACGTCCACGATAGGTGACTGTCCCGGACCAACATTTGTAACGCTAAGATCGATACGGATGCACACAGTGCCCCCACCCAGATCTGGACGTGGTTCAGATTGACAGGTTTATTCAAAGATTCTGCTTTTGCAGTCACCCAATTAAAGATTGACCAGTACAGGGTAATAACCCCTAACACAAAGAAAATACTAGTCACAAACGGGGGAACTAGCCACATGGACCAGGTCATTGATATCAGGCTCCTCATTAATTAAAGTTCAATCGATTAGTCGCATCGTTAATAAACCGATTCGCTATTTTAGCGGTTAATAAGATTAACATCTACCACTACTATAAAACATTTTTCGTCTTAAAACCATAAAATATACATTATCCAAGCTAGTTATTCAGACTTATCTGGGAACGTTCCCATAAAAATCGCTATTTTTAGGCCCGTGGGGCTACTCAGCTTCCAGAAAATACAGTATCATAAAGACACTGACTCAAGTTAAGGAGGTAGGATTGGTCATGTACCGTTATTTTTTACAACCCCAATTGGACGCGTCCAATAACTCGTTGATTGGTTACGAACTCTTAATTCGCCAACAGGTTGCTGGTAAATGGGTTCTCCCCCACGATTTTGCGTCCATCCCCATTGACGTCCAAGCCGATCTCATTCGCCGGACCGCTCAGAAAATCATCTTAAAGGTTGGCTCGGTCTCTTTCAACACCAACCAGAGCCAATTCATCGACCCCACCATCGCGCAAGCCATTCTATCCGCGCAAAAACAGATTTACCCAATGAACCTTGTCTTGGAAGTCACCGAAGAAGTGACCGACCAACATGTAACGAACCAACAAATTATTGACCAAGTTCACTACTTTGACGAACATGGCATCCAACTCAGCCTAGATGATATCGGCACGGGGATTAACACCTACGACCACATCAAACCGATTCTTCCCTACGCGAGCGAAATCAAATTCGCCATGCAGAATTTTCGTCAGGAAGGGCGGGCCGCTGAGATTCCCGATGCCCTTGCCTTTTGGAAACAGGTTGCTGACCAGCACCGCTTACGGCTGATCCTGGAAGGGGTCGAAAATCAAGCCGAACACGATATGGCCAACGATCTCGGCATCGACTACCGCCAAGGCTGGTTCTACGGCAAGCCCCACTTACTCAAACTCGATGGTGATTAAAAATGAGCACCCCAAAAACGGGATGCTCATTTAGTTTGCCATAATTTAGTAACCACCGCCACCGCTATTCTCACCATTCTGTGCAGTTGTGGTACTGGTTGCTTGGCCCGTTGAATCCTGGTCAGTGGTTAACGCAATCTGACCGGTCGTGGCGTGAGCCAACCCCAATCCCGTCCGAATGAAGTTCGTGACCCGTTGGAGTTCTTTTTGACTCGCCACTTCCATACTTTGCGCATTCAACATCTCACTGGTTCCCTGTAAGTGGGTACTCTTGATGTGGTGGGTCGCACTCCGGTAGCTACGGACCAACGCAGTCAGGTCATTGAAGGTCAAGTCAGTCTGGGTCTGCTTACTCAAGGAACTAATAAAGTCCTGGTTTAGCAACGTCGAAACCGAATTACTTTGATTCAACAACGCCATAATGACCTTCCGTTGCCGCGTTTGACGTCCATAATCCCCTTTAGGGTCATCATCCCGCATCCGCGCGTAAGCTAAGGCCTTCTTCCCGTTCATGTGGGTGGCGACCCCCTTTTTAAACGTGAACCCGCCGTAACTAAAGCTAAGGGACGGCTTCAGGGTCACCCCACCCACTTCATCGATGATCTTTTCCATTCCCCCCATGTTGATGATGGCGTAGAAATCAATGGGGATGTTCAACATTTTTTGAACGGTGGTAATGGCCGTTTTGGACTTTCCGTACGCGTAGGCTGCGTTGATCTTCGCGGGCGAAAGGTTCTCATACCCGGGGATGTTGACGGCCGTGTCCCGCGGGATACTGGTAATCGTCGTCTTATTGGTCGTTGGATTGATGGTCACCACCATCATGCTATCCGTACGTCCTTGAAACGTCCGACCTAGGGCCCCGGTATCCGTCCCCATCAACAGGATCGAAATCGGCTTTTTTTGTGCGAGTTGCTTATTCACGTTCCGCAATTTCGTCACGCCCGAAGCCTTATAGGATTGCTTAACGGAGTTCTGGAGACTCTGATAGCGATGCATCCCGTAAGCCACCCCACCGATGATTAACGCGAGTAGGAGAAACAGGAGGGTATTTCGAACTGGGTGTCGCCGTCTGATTTGTCGTCGTTGCATTGCTTAGTTAGCCATCCTTTCGCCCGCATGGTTACAATGGTGCGGGATTTACTGATTCCCCCATTATAGGGAGTGCATCTTAAAGATTTCTAAGCCCCCCTGAATCTTTACCAAAACCCAAGAATTAAGCATCCTGCGGTTGTTCCGCCAATAATTGCACCAGTGCCGCTGCCGGAATCTTACCGAAGTAACTGGCGACATCCAGTTGTGCAAAGACTGCTTGAATCGCTTCAGGCGTGTACGCAATGCCTTGCAACCGGTCAGTGACCTCCGTAATGGGCCGCTGACCGAAGAAGTCCCCGTGAATCTGAATCGCTGCGATATGTCCCTGGACCACGTTCAGGTCAAATTCGACGGTTCCGGCCGCAAAATGCTTCCGTCGCGTCACGGCATAGTCTGGATCACTTCCGTAGATCCAGTCCCAATTATTAAAGTACTGGTCGACCAGTTGCTGAATGCCTTCCTGATCCGTCGCGGTCAATTGGTAGCGTCGAGCTGCCGCTAAGTCCGTGACCCCCAAGATTTCTTTGGCCAAGGTATCCCGAAACGCTTCGATCGTCAGGTGTTGGTACTTAGGCTCAAAGTACGGGCGCAAGTTCGTCACCCGACTCTTGACCGACTTGATGCCTTTAGTGGCCAATTTATCCGCCGGCACATTTAAGGCGTTGGCAATCTGGGTCTGATCAACGTCATACATCAAGGTTCCGTGGGAGAACATACGTCCTCGTTCCACGTGCATTGCATTACCGGAGAATTTTTGACCATTGATCGTCAAGTCGTTCCGACCGGTCATCGCCGCACCAGTGGCCCCCATTTGATGGAGGGCCTTAATCACCGGATCCGTGAACCGCTTGAAATTCCCCACAGCATCCCCATCGTCTCGGGTAATGAAGCTAAAGCTGACATTCCCCAAGTCATCGTAGACCGCACCACCGCCAGATGTCCGTCGGGTCAAAATAATCTGGTGATCCCGGACGTACTGTTGGTTGATCTCCGCTAGAACGTTCTGGTATCGGCCCACAATAATGCATGGAGAATTAATATAGAAATACAAAATCGGTTCCGTCAAATCGGCATGTTCCATGAGATAGGTCTCCACCGCCAAGTTGCGGCGAATATCTGTACTTTCACTGGTTAAATAACGCATCTCGTCACTCCCTAAGATAGTCTTGGGTCTATCTTACCACTGATGTAAGCGTTATCGGTTGACCAATTCTGACCGTACCCGACTGTGATGATACCCGTAACCGCCATAAACCAACAGACCAATGACCACCCAGATTCCGAAGGCCTCCCAGGTGAACCGCTGGAGCTGACTCATCAGATAAAGGCAGGCTAAAAACGAAATAATGGGTAACCAGGGATAGCCGGGAACCTTAAAGGCCGTATCGAGGTTCTTGAACCGTGCGTCTCGCCGTAAGAAGACGATTCCTAACGAGACCATGGCAAACGCCGACAGGGTCCCGATATTCACGAGCTCCGCAATCTTATCAATGGGAATCACGGCCGCAAAGACACTCGCAATCCCCCCAAAGATCCAAGTATTGACCACGGGAACCTGAGTCTTGGTGTTCAAGCGCATCAGGGGCCGTGGTAACAGGCCATCCCGACTAATCGCAAAGAGCAACCGGGTTCCCCCGTAGGACATCACAATCAGGACCGTCGTCATCCCCACAATGGCCCCAAAGGAAACCACGCCCGCTGCCCAATCCTGGTGAATCAGGTTGAGTGCTAAGGCCACCGGGTCGGCAACGTTCAACCGACTATAAGGGACCACGCCAACCAGGACTGCGGCTAACCCAATGTAAAGAACCGCCGCCACTAGCAAGGACGCAATGATACCAATCGGCATATTTCGCTTAGGATTCTTGACTTCCTCACTCGCCGTCGAAACGGCATCAAACCCAATATACGCGTAAAAGGCCACCGCGGCTCCCTTAAAGACACCGTTGACCCCAAATGGCAATAGCGGGTGGTAGTTAGCTGGCCGGACGTAGAAAATCGCGATGCCGATAAATAAGAGAATCACCAAGATCTTAACCACTACCATGACGTTATTGACCTTAGCCGACTCCCGGATGCCCTGTGAGAGCAAGCCCGCCACGATCAGCGTAATGCCTAACGCAATGATGTCGATGCCCCCGCCCTGAACGCCCGCCGTGCCGGACGCTGCCCGCCAAAAGGACGGCAGGGTCACCCCGAAGCCGCGTAAGAGGTTCTGAAAGTACGACGACCAGCTCACCGCGACCGACGAGACCGCAAATAAATATTCCGAGATCAACGCCCATCCTAACAACCAAGCGGCAAATTCACCGAAGACGGCGTACACGTAGGTATAGGCACTCCCGGCCAGTGGAATGGTCGAGGAAAACTCCGAGTAACACAGCGCGGCCAACGCACAGACTACGACCGCAATCATAAAGGAAAACATGACGCCGGGGCCCGCATACTTGGCCGCAATGAGTCCCGGGGTGATGAAGATACCTGACCCCACAATGGCGCCGATTCCCATGGTCGTCAGACTAAACGCCGTTAGGGTCTTCGCCAACCCCGTCTTCCGATAAAGGTCCGTCTGAACGGGTTTCTTCACAAACAGGTGCCACGATTGGTGCATCTTGGTCCCTCCCTTCTAAAAATTTAAAATGAGAATAAGATTAGATTAATTAACACATTTTAATTTTATTCGGTCCACTTGTCAATGGGTGGCTTCTAAAAAAGCGATGACCGGTCAATCCCAGTCATCGCTTCCAATCTGCTTTACTTTTTCAAGGCTTCATCCAACGCTTCCACGCTCTTGACCGGTCCCACCACCGTTAACACATCGTGCAACCGGACGACCGCCGTGGGTTGTGGCGAGATATCGACGTCGTTGCCCCGCTGAATGGCAATCACGTTCAAGTCAAACCGTTGCCGTAAGTTGAGCTTCACGAGATCCTGATCGACAAACGTCGGGTCCGTGATCACCACTTCAGCCAGGGTGTAATCTTCACTTAAGTCAATGAAGTTCAAGATATGGTTCGATAATAGCTTTCGGGCAATGCCGTGACCCATGTCCCGTTCTGGGAAGACCACTTGGTCCGCACCGACCCGCTTTAAGACCCGACCATGGTCACTGGTTTCGGCCTTCGCAATCACCTTTTTAGCCCCCTGCTCTTTCGCCAACAGGGTGGTCAAAATACTGGCTTCCATGTTATTACCAATTCCCACGATCACGTAATCGAAAGTGTCGATATTCAGTCGCCGCAAGACCTCTTCATCCCGCGTATCCGCAATCAACGTCTGCGTGGCCACGTCCATCAGTTCATTGACCCGGTCTTCGCGACAATCCACCGCTAAAACATCTTGTTGCATGTTCGCTAACGTCCGGACCACGGCTTCACCGAAACGCCCGAGTCCCAAGACTGCAAAGTTCTTTTTCATAAGAAGTTCTCCCTAACCAATCAAAATATTTTCTTCCGGATACCGGAGTCGGCTGACCCGCGTTTGCCGTTTCGATAAGGCGTATAAGGACGTAAAGATGCCAACCCGGCCAACGAACATCAAAATCATGATAATCACTTTACCAATCACCGTCAAATGCGGGGTTAGGCCTAGGCTTAACCCCACCGTCCCGAAGGCAGACAACACTTCAAAGACAATGTACTCCAGGCCGTAGCCCTGTGGAATCTTTTCCGTCTGCGTCAAGACTAGGGTCGCCAGCGTAATCACAATGCTGGCCAAGAAAACCAGCAAAAGGGCCCGGCTAATATTGGCTTGACTGAAGCGCCGCTTGCTGAACTCAACGTCCTCACGCCCGCGTAACTGCGCAATGCTCTGGAGCATCAAGACCCCAAAGGTGGTGGTCTTGATCCCCCCGGCCGTGGAGCCCGGGGTCCCCCCGACAAACATCAGGATCATAATCAAGAAGACACTTCCGGAGTGGAGTGAGTCCGTCGGTAGCGTAATAATCCCCGCCGTCCGGGGCGTCACACTTAAGAATAGGGTGTTCACGGTGCGGTTAACCCACGACATCTTCCCCGCCAGACTAGAGAGGTTACCTTCCGTGACCAGCAAAATAACGAAACCTAATACGAATAACGTGCCCGTAGTGGTCAAGGTCAGCTTAGAGTTCAAACTTAACCGTTTACGTTCATGGTAAAGCAACAAGTCACGCCAGACCAAGAAGCCTAAGCCCCCACCTACAATCAGGATAATCGTCACGATCAACACATACGAATCATTTTGGAAGGCCATCAGGCTGTTGCCAAATACGTCGAAGCCCGCGTTACAAAACGACATCACGGAATGGTAAACCGACACGTAAAGGCCCCGTTTCCAACCAAACCGGGGAACAAAGTCCCAAGCCAATAAAAAGACCCCGCCAATCTGAAAAAAGGCGGATAACCCAATCACGTACTTCATCACACTTTTGGTATCACTAAGGTTTTCCAGGTTCAGGGATTCTTTGACCAATAATTGCGTGGACAGTCCCATACTACGGTGGCGCCGAATAATGTTAAAGAGCAACACCGCAAAGGTCATGTACCCCAACGCCCCAATTTCAGCCATCCCCAAGATCACCAACTGGCCAAAAATCGACCAATGGGCCGCGGTGTTCACCACGGTTAACCCCGTGATACAGGTCGCCGAAGCGGCCGTGAACACGACGTCAATAAAGGCCGTTCCTTGCTGATGAACCGTTGCAATCGGCAGACTCAGAAGAATGGTCCCCAGAATAATCAGCAGAATGAATCCGAAGACCATTTTCTTCGATAATGTATTAAAAAAGTTCAATTTTACCAGTTTTTTCATATGTGCCTGCCTTATGTCTTTAAATATCTCTCACTAGCTTAAGCCTTATTCCCGGGATAACGCAAGCGATTCTTGCCAATTTCTCTCCCCAACACCGGTCCCTAAATATTGGCCGTTGACAGGGCGCCTGCCACCAGCCTATATTAACGCCAGAGGCTTTTAATCTTTCGAAGGGGTGACGCAAATGTCTACATTTAATCGTCAAAGTTTTGATTTAACCGGTAAAGTGGCACTGATTACTGGTGGGGCTAGTGGTTTAGGCCAAAACTACGCCATAGCCTTATCGCTATACGGGGCTGATATCTTCGTGGTCAGTCGGCAACAGACCGGCTGGGAGACTACCCGACAAAAAGTTGAAGCGAACGGCCACCAAATTGCTTTTCTGCAACAAGACATCACGGAAGAAGGGTGTGCCCCCCGAATCATCCAACAGGTCATTGACCGTTTCGGCCACCTAGATATCCTGGTCAATAACGCGGGGATGCAACGACGGGATGACGTCTTGGCCTTTAAAGACGCTGATTGGCAACGGGTCATCGATGTCAACCTCAACGCCCTCTACTACCTATCACACGCTGCCGCCCAAGTGATGGTCCCACAAGGTCACGGTAAAATCATCAACATTGGGTCCATGCAGTCCTACCGGGCAGGAAAGTACATCTTCCCTTACACCGCCAGTAAACACGCCGTCTTAGGCCTAACTAAAGCCTACGCTGACGCGCTGGCACCTTACCATATCCAGGTCAATGGCCTAGCACCCGGCTACATTAAGACGGACATGACCGTCGCACTCCAGCAAGACCCGGTCCGGGGGCCCGAAATCAAAGCGCACATCCCTTCCGGTGACTGGGGCGTCCCGGACGAACTCATGGGACCCATGGTCTTTCTGGCCAGCGCCGCTTCCGATTACGTCACGGGGGTCATGTTACCCGTAGACGGCGGGTACCTCCTGCGGTAAAAATCTAATCCAACAGAAAGTGGCCTAAGACATTCGCCTTAGGCCACTTTTGATACACTAATGGTTACTTCTGATACTTAGCCGTATCATCCCAAGATGAGACAAAATCCTTCATCGCTTTGGGATCCGTCGGGTTATGCCAAGCAAAGTCCTCATACCACAAGCCCCGCTTCTCCTGGTCGAGCGCTTGGATGGCCGCCACGTCATGCTCACTCAACGTAAAGTCGCCAATCTGGCTGTTTTCCAAGATACGCCCGGAATGAACGGACTTAGGAATCGTCACAATATTTTCTTGATAATCCCACCGTAAGATAATTTGTGCGGGCGTCTTATGGTACTTGTGCGCCAATTCTTGAATCACGGGTTGATTCAACGATGCCCCGCCGCCTAATGGGGACCAAGCTTCTAACTGGATCCCGGTGAGCCGCATCAACTGGCGTAATCCGCGCTCTTGATTAAGCGGATTGAATTCCATCTGATTGACCACTGGCGTCACCGCTGTCTTGTCCAATAAGTTCGTGAGACGTTCTTGGTCAAAGTTGGAAACCCCAATCGCGCGTACCTGACCATTACGATAGAGTTCCTCTAAGGCGCGCCAAGTGTCGATATACTTCCCATCGACTGGCCAGTGAATCAAATAAAGATCGACGTAATGAAGTTGCAACTGCTTCAAAGTCTGATCGAAAGCCCGTAGCGTGCTGTCATACCCCTGATCGCCGTTATATACCTTAGTAGTCACAAAGAGGTCTTTTCGATTCAATCCCGTCGCTAACAGACCATTGCGAATCCCAGCACCCACGCCGGCTTCGTTACCATACTGTTTAGCGGTATCAATCAACCGGTAGCCCTGTTGAATGGCTGCACTCACCGCCTGATCAGTCGCCGTGTTGGACGCCTTCCAAGAGCCTAAGCCTAACCGTGGCATCGTAACACCGTTATTTAAGGTGATGCGTTGATTTAAAACAGATTCTGGCATCATTAAAAATCCTCCCCTTCTCTAATACCACCCCTAGTTTAGTGCCGGTCTTCAATTGAACGCAATCGGCACGCTTGGGAAGGCGTTTTGCTAAACAAACCAAAAAAGGCCCCACATCGCTGTGAGCGCCTTTTGGTTGCACCAAGGTAATCCTGAGATTAACGCTTGGAGAATTGTGAAGCTTTCCGGGCCTTCTTGAGACCTGGCTTCTTCCGTTCTTTCATTCGAGCGTCACGGGTCAACAGACCTGCACGCTTCAATGGGCCACGGAAGTCTGGGTCAACTTCGAGCAAAGCCCGTGCGATCCCATGACGAGTAGCTCCAGCTTGGCCAGAGAAACCGCCACCACGTACAGTAACTAAAGCATCGTAGTTACCAAGCGTTTCCGTAACGTTGAAGGGTTGTAAAACCACTTCACGGATACTTGCAAATGGAATGTAATCTTCGATTGCCTTGTTGTTCATGACAATCTTACCTGAACCGGGTACTAAACGTACACGGGCAGAAGAGTTTTTACGACGGCCAGTGCCGCGATATTGAACTTGTGCCAATTGGGTTTCCTCCTTAAATTAGGTTCGTGATGTCTAAGACTTCTGGCTTTTGTGCTTCATGCTTGTGGTCTTCACCAGCATAAACGTGAAGCTTCAAGGCCATTTGGTGACCTAATGAGTTCTTCGGAAGCATGCCTTGGACAGAAGTTTCGATTAACTTTTCAGGGTTTTCATCCCGGAAGTTACCAGCGGTCCGTGACTTCAAACCACCAGCGAAGTGAGTATGGTGGTAGTAAATCTTGTCCGTGGTCTTACGGCCAGTCAAAGCAATCTTGCTGGCGTTGATAACGATCACGTTATCACCAGTGTCCACGTTAGGGGTGAACGTTGGCTTGTTCTTACCACGTAAGATAGAAGCGACGACGGAAGCAAGCCGACCTAAACTAACGTCAGTTGCGTCGACGATGTACCATTTACGGTCAACGTCGTTTGGTTTTGCCATATAAGTTGTACGCACGTTAAATTCCTCCATAAATCTGTGTTTGTCTGACACCAAGTAAACTTTCCGGGGCTTATCGTGGGGCAAACAATACCAATGACCATAATACAAAGAAAACCGGCTAAAGTCAATGGCTGATTACCCCGGCACTGAAAATTTCAGGACTTTATCGTTGATGGGGTGGCAATTTAGTTGGATGTTGCGGATCTTCACCCTGGTAATAGACGTGCTTAAGATAGAGTCCCGCTGCCGGGGCGGTGCGCCGTGCCTGCCGACGGTCCTTAACTTGATAGAGCCGTAGCACGTCATGGACCGGCCGGGTCCCCGACCCAATCTCCACCAAGACCCCCACCATGATTCGAATCTGATTATACATAAAGCCGTTGCCGTAGAATTCAAAGACCAGTTCGTTATTGGCCTGATCTACCCGACAAGTGGCTTCGTAGATGGTCCGGACAAACGTCCGCGTCTGCGCGCCCGAGGCAACAAAACTGGTGTAGTCATGTTCCCCTACCAGGTCCGCTAACGCCAGCCGAATCTTCGCTAAGTCCACTGGGAATTTCCAGTGACCAGTGTAGTTCCGCTTAAAGGGGTTACGGAACTCGCCTAGATCCATGCGGTACAGATAGCGTTTACCCGAAACGTCGTACCGGGCATGGAAGGTCTCTGGCACCAACTCCACCTTAGTGATCTCCATATCTAACGGTAACATACTGTTGAGTCCCTTATGCATATTCGCCGCTGGGATCACAAACGGTAGGTCGAAATGCACGACCTGCGCTAAGGCATGGACCCCCGCATCCGTTCTCCCCGAGCCGTAGACGACAATCGCCGGATCGGGATGCTTGGCCATTTTGTTCACGATTTGGGTCAAGACGCCTTCAACGGTCCGTTTATTGGGTTGCCGCTGAAAACCAGCAAAAGCCGTTCCATCATACATCAAAGTTACTTTATAGCGTTGCATAGTTTATCCTCTCTCACCAACGACGACTAATCAGGATGAGGACCAACCCCACCCCAAAAATAATCCAAGTCACCGTATCCCGTCGTTGCCAAGTTAAGATACGGTACTGACTGCGATGTTCACTGTCCTGGTACCCGCGGGCTTCCATCGCGGTTGACAGGTCCTCTGCGCGGTTAAAGGCACTCATAAATAGCGGAACCATCAATGGAATCAGGGATTTGGCCTGCTTGACCAGGCCCCCTTCGCCAAAATCGACCCCGCGGGCCCGCTGCGCGTTCATGATCTTCTGCGCTTCATCCATCAACGTAGGCACGAACCGTAGCGCGATTGAAAGCATCATGGCAAGAGTATCTACGGGAACGTGTAACCACCGCAAAGGACGCATTAATGACGCTAACCCGGTAGCAATGTCCAGCGGTTGGGTGGACAGGGTCAGCAGCGTCGACATCATAATGATTAATAAGAACCGAATAAAAATAAACCCGGCATTGATCAATCCTGACTGGGTGATATTAATAAACGCCCAATGCCAGTAGACTTGTCCGCCTACGGGACTAAATAAAATCTGCAATAACACCGTAAAAATAATCAACCAAATCAGGGGCCGGATTCCCCGCATTAAAAATCCCAACTTAATCTTCGAGGCTGCGATGGCCCCCAACGTTAAGATAATCAAGATGAGGTAGCTCACCCAGCTATTTGCTAAAAAGACCAAAATAATATAACAAAAACTAAGAAGTAGTTTATTCCGGGGATCGAGACGATGCACCACCGAATTTAAGGGCAGGTACCGGCCAAAAATAAACTTAGACATGGGTGCCACCTCCCTGCGGCCACTGCTGGGCGATGGAATCGGCTAAAGCCTCCGCGCTTAGCGGGAGACCCGCTGGCCATTGAACGCCCCGCTGCGCCAATTTCTGGGCGAATTTAGCCGCTCGCGGGACATCCAGCTGGTGGGCTCGTAGCCACGCAGGATCTTGAAAGATTTCCTGCGGTGTTCCCGTCTTGACCAGTCGCCCGCCTTGCATCACCGCGACCTGCTCAGCGTAAGCCACCACATCTTCCATTTGATGGGTCACTAAGACGATGGTTAATCCCTGTTCTCGGTGTAATCGGTCAAAGAGGGCCATCATTTCTTGGCGCCCCTGCGGATCTAACCCCGCAGTAGGTTCGTCCAGCACTAAGATTTGGGGGTGCATGGCCAAAACACCGGCAATTGCGACCCGGCGCATCTGGCCCCCTGAGAGGTCAAACGGTGAGCGTTGGGCATAGCTGGCATCCAATCCAACTAGATCCAACATGGTGGTGGCTAATTGATTGGCCTGGTCAACACTGGCCCCAAAGTTACGGGGACCGAAAGCAATGTCTTTTTGAATCGTCTCTTCGAACAGCTGACTCTCAGGGAATTGAAAGACCATGCCCACGTGTTGCCGCAAAGGTTTTAAAGCAGCGTTAGTCGTCTGCGGCGTAATCGTAAACTGGTCGATTTGAATCTCACCGGCTGTGGGCTTAAGTAGTGCGTTCAGCTGTTGAATCAGCGTTGATTTTCCACTCCCCGTATGGCCAATGATGGCCAAGTAGCCATGATCCGGCACCGTTAAGGAAATATCCGTTAAAGCTGGCGTTGCTAAGGGCGTCCCTGCTTGGTAGGTGTAGTCGACGTGTTTAAAAGCGATTGACATAGCCACGCCTCCATTTCTTCTGTGGTTTGAAAGTCCTGCGGAGCGGCGATTCCTCGGGCGCGTAACTCAGCGGCTAACTTCACCGTGAAGGGAACGTCTAATCCCGTTTGAATCAGCGCCGTTCCCCGCGCAAAAATTGTTGCGGGAGTCGCTTCTTCGATTAATCGACCGTCATCCAACACCAAGATTCGGTCAGCGCTGGCAGCTTCATCAATATCGTGTGTAATCGAAATAACGGTCAGTTGCTGCGTTTGGCGTAACTCACGTACGAGTTCTAAGACGGCCTGGCGTCCTTGGGGATCTAACATGCTGGTTGCTTCATCCAAGATTAAGATCTTAGGCGCAATGGCCACAACACCAGCCAAGGCGACGCGTTGCTTCTGACCGCCCGACAACGAAGCCGGCTCACGGTGTGCAAACTGCGTCATGCCAACCTTAGCTAGCGCTGCTTGGACCCGTTTTTGCATGGTCGCACGCGGAACCTGTCGATTCTCCAACCCAAAGGCAACGTCATCGGCGACCGTGGCACCCACAAATTGATTATCCGGGTTCTGAAAGATCATCCCAATCTGCGCCCGAACATCCCAGACCGTCTCAGGAGACAGTTGAATCCCTCCGACCGTGACCGTTCCCTCCTTGAAGGGCAACAGGCCGTCAATCGCTCGGGCCAAAGTAGATTTACCACTCCCGTTATGGCCCACGATGGCTAGCCACTCCCCTTGGTGAACATCAAAGCTCACCCGGTCTAAGGCGTGCCGGTCGCCACTATCGGGATACTGGTATGAAAGTTGTTGTACTTCAATAATATTTGCCATTCGCGCAGATTCTCCCTTTAAAAAGTCACCGCTAATTATACCAAAGAATCACCAACATTCGTAGGGCTTCTCCCATTGTCCGTCAGCCATCGAATTTTGGGTACAAAAAAATCACTAACAAACCAGCGGCGCTGAGGCTTTCGCCCCCATTCAAGCTAGACTCGGGGAAATCCCATCATCATAACGCTCTATACCACATGGTCCTAGTGATTTATGTGTTACCTATTACCGCACACTAAGGGGCGCGATCAGCCCGAAAACCTTAACTAATCAGATTAGTCAACGAATTCCAAGATTGCCATTGCAGCACCATCACCGCGACGAGGCATCGTCTTTAAGATCCGCGTGTAACCACCGTTACGGTCCGCGTACTTAGGTGCTAATTCGCTGAACAGCTTTTGCAATGCGCTGGTAACTTTGATGTCATCGCCGTCTTCCTTAACATCGGCAACTACGTTACGAACGAACGCAGCAGCTTGACGCCGGGCGTGCAAGTCGCCTTGCTTACCTAACGTGATCATCTTGTCGGCAGTCTTACGAACTTCTTTAGCGCGTGCTTCAGTCGTTTCGATCCGACCGTTTAAGATTAAACTAGTGGTCAAGTCGCGTAATAAAGCTTTACGTTGAGAACTAGTCCGTTGTAATTTACGGTAACTCATAACCAGAAACCCTCCTTTGAGTGTCTAAAATTAGTCTTCTTTCCGAAGTGACAAACCGAGATCGGCTAACTTTGCCTTAACTTCTTCCAGGGACTTGCGACCCAAGTTACGAACCTTCATCATGTCCGCTTCCGTCTTGTTAGTCAATTCTTGAACCGTGTTGATACCAGCACGCTTCAAGCAGTTGTAAGAACGAACTGACAAGTCGAGCTCTTCGATAGTCATCTCAAGCATCTTTTCCTTGTGAGTTTCTTCCTTTTCAACCATGATTTCCGCATTCTTAGCTTCGTCCGTTAGGTCAACAAACATTGCTAAGTGTTCGGTCAAGATTTTCGCAGCTAATGAAATGGCCTCGCTAGGATTGATTGAACTGTTCGTCCAAACATCTAGGGTCAATTTATCATAGTCAGCCCGTTGGCCGACCCGTGCATTCTCTACTTGGTAGTTAACCCGTTCGATTGGGGTGTAGATCGAATCAACAGCTAAAACACCAATTGGCATTTCGGTATTCCGAGCTTTGTTTTCGTCAGCGGAAACATAGCCACGGCCCTTATCTGCTGTCATTCGCATGTGGAAGGTTGCCCCATCAGCGACCGTCGCAATGTACAGGTCTGGGTTCAACACATCAACATCCGCCCCAGCGACGATATCACCGGCAGTGACCTGTGCAGGTCCCTTAACGTTGATCTCCATCGTTTCTTCCTGATCGTCAGCGCCATTAAGCTTCAACGCGATTTTCTTGACGTTCAAGATAATCTGCGTAACGTCTTCAACGACGCCTTCGATAGTCGAAAACTCATGCAGAACCCCGTCGATTTGAATGCTGGTAACGGCTGCACCAGGTAATGAAGAAAGCAGGATCCGACGTAATGAGTTCCCTAAGGTAGTCCCATAACCTCGTTCCAACGGTTCGACAATAAACTTGCCGTAATTGCTGCTCTCATCAATTTTATGAATGTTAGGCTTTTCAAATTCAATCATTCTTATCGTTTACCCCTTTCAAACCGCGTTGAGCTCCTATAAGTCAATCCCATCATGAAGGATACCTTCATAAATGAAACGCTCAATTAAACCCGACGACGCTTTGGAGGACGAGTACCGTTATGAGGCACTGGCGTCACGTCACGAATAGCCGTAACTTCGATACCAGTAGCTTGGATTGCACGAATAGCAGATTCACGTCCTGAACCAGGACCCTTAACAGCAACTTCAACGGACTTTACACCGTGTTCCATAGATGCCTTAGCAGCAGCTTCGGCAGCCATTTGTGCGGCGAATGGCGTTGACTTCCGACTACCCTTGAAACCTAAGGCACCGGCTGATGACCACGCAATTGCGTTCCCTTGAACGTCAGTGATCATTACTAAAGTATTGTTAAACGTAGCATGAATGTGCGCAACACCGGATTCAATATTCTTCTTGACCCGACGCTTGCGACTAGTTCTTCTAGTAGCCATAAAAGATTTAAACCTCCCTTATTACTTAATTACTTCTTCTTCCCGGCAATCGATACGGCTTTACCCTTACGAGTGCGGGCGTTGTTCTTGGTATGTTGACCGCGAACTGGCAAACCGCGACGGTGACGCATCCCACGGTATGAACCCATTTCTTGTAAGTTCTTGATGTTTAAGCTGACTTCACGACGTAAGTCACCTTCAACCTTGTACTTGTCGACTTCTGCCCGGACCTTGTCTTCTTGGTCTGGCGTTAAGTCGCGAACTCGTACGTCTTCGGAGACACCAGCATCAGCAACAATCTTGTGTGCCGTGTTGATACCAATTCCGAAAATGTAAGTCAAACCATAAGCGATACGCTTATCACGTGGTAAATCCACTCCAGCAATACGTGGCATTACTTGCACCTCCTGTTAAATTAAATTACTTACCCTGGCGTTGTTTGTGCTTAGGGTTGGCAGAGCAAATGATCATAACTCGGCCCTTACGCTTGATAACCTTGCAGTGTTCGCACATTGGCTTAACTGATGGTCTTACTTTCATGATAACCCTCCTACTTCTGTCAAAGACGGTTTACTTAAAACGATAAGTAATCCGGCCTTTAGACAAGTCATACGGTGACATTTCAACAGTTACTCGATCACCAGGCAGGATTCGGATGTAGTGCATCCGAATCTTACCAGAAACGTGAGCAAGAATCTCATGACCGTTTTCTAATTCGACCCGAAACATCGCGTTAGGTAATGTTTCAGTAACTTTACCTTCGACTTCAATGACATCGCTCTTCGCCACGAAAGTACCTCCCTTTTGATTGTGTTCAAAACACGTGGAAAAGTGGCAGGGACACGATTCGTCTCCCCACCTTGCACCTGCGAATTGCGACAGCGCGCCATTTACAGGCTAAACCTGAATAAGCTTACCATAATTCCCTTGCTGACGCAAGAAGAGTGTTAGCTTAAAGGGTTTTGAGGATTTTTTCGATGTCGACGTAGACGTCATCGATGTCCCGGTCACCATCAACGGTGTACAACAAGTTCTTCTTGGTGTAGTAATCAACCAGTGGCGTGTTCATCTTAAGATTAACCGCCAAGCGATTCTTCACCGTTTCCGGCTTGTCGTCTTCCCGTTGGTAGAAGTCATGACCGCCGCAGACATCACAAGTGCCTGCAACCTTGGGATTATTGTAGAGCTTGTGGTAAGTGGCGCCACAAGTCCGGCAGATAAACCGACCGGATAACCGCTCTACCAACACATCCGGTTCAACATGAATGTTGATCACGGCATTGATCGTCCGACCTAATTCTGGGCCAAAGCTGTCCAATGCTTCAGCTTGAGCCAGTGAACGGGGATACCCGTCCAACATAAAGCCGTCCTTCACATCATCCTGAGCCAACCGATCTTTAACGATCCCGTTCGTGACTTCGTCGGGAACCAATTCACCTTTGTCGATGAACTTTTTCGCGGCAACGCCCATTTCAGTTTCGTTCTTCATCGCATCACGGAAGATGTCTCCCGTTGAGATGTGTGGTAAGTGGAACTCTTCAATAATCTTTTGAGCCTGAGTCCCTTTACCGGCACCTGGCAGACCCATAAGAATTAAGTTCATTGCTGTCATGTTCGAACTCCTCATTTCCTAATCGTAAACTTAGCCTTAAATACACAAGCAGGTGTGCTAAAAGAATTCAACACACCCGCTGGAAACTCATTAAGCTGGTTCTGGATCTTGGATAAAGCCAACGTATTCGCGCTTCATCATTAATCCGTCAATTTGACGCATCGTTTCGATGGCCACACCAACCACGATTAAGAGGCTAGTTCCCCCTAACCCGATGGACTCATCTAAGTCCCACAGGTTTTGGGCTAACAACGGAATCAAGGATACGAATCCTAAGAACAGTGACCCGACCGTTGAGAGTCGCATCAATAATCTGGAAACGTATGACTGTGTTTCGTGACCAGGCCAGACACCAGGAATGTAACTGCCCTGCTTTTGCAGGTTCTCAGATAACTTTTCTGGGTTAACTTGGACGAACGCATAGAAGAACGTGAACACAATGATCAGAACGGTGTACAAAATGGCTCCGTCGACCGTTTGCATATTGAAAATATCCGATAAGGTACGGTACCACGTATCTTGCGAATGCGCGTTTTGGAACGCCATCAAAATAGTTTGTGGCGTCGCAATAAACGAACTTGCGAAGATAACAGGAATAACCCCGGCAACGTTGACCTTTAATGGTAAGTAGCTGCTATCTGGCGAACCAGATACCCGCCGCGTGTATTGAATCGGCACCCGCCGTTCGGCTTGTTGAACCCACGTTACGAACGTAACGATGACTAAAACAATCACGATCAACGCAATGATGAACAAGACACTTTGCCATAAAGTTCCCTTATCCGCATCGACAAAGTAAGTTTGGTAAAGTTGGTAAACCGACTTCGGGGTCCGGGCAACAATTCCGGCGAAGATAATCATCGAAATACCATTACCTAATCCGCGGTCGGTAATCATATCACCCATCCAAGTGGTCAACATAGTCCCACCGGTCAGGATTAACCCAATCGCTAAGTATGTCTGCACACTCGGGTTCTCAACCAACTTCAGTGAACTTAAGGCACTGAAACCAGCCGTGATCCCGATAGACTGGACGAAAGCCAAAACAATCGCGAGATAACGCGTTGCTTGGTTTAACTTCCGCCGACCAACGTCCCCTTGCTTACTCCATTCCACGAAACGTGGAACGATGTCCATTTGTAACAATTGAATAACGATTTGTGCAGTGATGTAAGGCGACACCCCCATCGCAAAGATGGAGTAGTTGGTCAACCCACCACCACTAAAGGTATCTAAAATACTAACCAATCCAGAAGACGCAACGCTTTGAAGAGCCTTCGCGTTAATGCCAGGTACCGTAATGTACGTTCCAAGCCGGAAGACGATCAAAACCATTAGAGTAAAGAGAATCTTATTACGAATGTCTTTAATCTTAAAGGCGTTTTTCAAGCTTGATAGCATTAAATCACCTCAGTCTTACCACCAGCAGCTTCGATAGCTTGGCTAGCGGACTTGGAGAACTTAGCGGCCTTGACCGTCAACTTCTTCTTCAGTTCGCCATTACCCAAGATCTTGATGCCAGCCTTTTCGTTTTTCACGATTCCGGCTTCAACCAATGCAGCTGGGTTAACCTCAGCACCATCATCGAAGACGTTCAAAGCGTCCAAGTTTACGACAGCAAATTCCTTACGGTTAATGTTGGTAAACCCACGCTTTGGAATCCGACGGTACAATGGCATTTGGCCACCTTCAAAGCCCAAACGGGTCTTGCTACGAGCCTTTTGACCCTTTTGGCCACGACCAGAGGTCTTACCGTTACCAGATGAGTCACCACGACCAACCCGGTTACGGACCTTACGTGAGCCTTCAGCAGGTTTCAATTCATTCAACTTCATGCTATTGCGCACCTCCTTATTTAATGATATGAGTACTACTTAACTTCTTCAACCTTAATCAAGTGGGCGATTTGGAAAAGCGCACCACGAGTAGCTTCGTTGTCGGGTTGTAAAACAGAGCTGTTAACTCGCTTTAAGCCCATTGCTTCAACGATTTTACGCTGTTTAGGGAGACGGTGAGCAGCACTATGAATTAAAGTAACTTTCAATTGAGCCATCTTAGAACTCCTCCTTATTCAGCTAAGTGTTGAAGTGATACGCCACGGAGGGCAGCAACTTCTTCAGCACGCTTCAAACGTTCAAGACCTTCGAAAGTAGCCCGAACAGCGTTAACAGGCGTGTTGGAACCTAAACGCTTTGAAGTAACATCGGCAACACCGGCTAATTCCATGACGGAACGTACGGCACCACCAGCGGCAACTCCAGAACCTTCAGCAGCAGGCTTCAACAAGATCTTCCCACCACCGTAGTTACCAATAATTTCGTGAGGAATGGTCGTTCCCACGATTGGAACTTCGATCAGGTTCTTCTGAGCGGCTTCAACAGCCTTACGGATAGCTTCTGGAACTTCTTGTGCTTTACCAGTACCGAAGCCAACGTGACCGTTCTTATCGCCGACAATGACAAGAGCAGCAAATCGCAGACGACGACCACCTTTAACAACCTTCGTAATCCGGTTGATAGCAACGACGTTGTCTTCTAGTTCCAACTTGTCGGGATCAATAAACTTTGCCATGTGTGGTTATTCCTCCTTACTATTAAAATTTGAGCCCGTTTTCACGAGCAGCTTCCGCTAGCGCTTGAACACGGCCATGGTACAAGTACCCGCCACGGTCAAACACAACATTTTCAATCTTCTTTTCAACGGCACGCTTGGCAATTAAAGCACCGACAGCCGCAGCTTGGTCGGTCTTGTTGTCGCCATTAACACCATCGTCTAACGTAGAGGCACTAACAAGCGTTACACCCGCTACGTCATCAATTACTTGAGCGTAGATGTTTTTGTTAGAGCGGAATACGTTTAAGCGTGGGCGTTCTGCATTACCAGAAATTTTGTTCCGGACACGTCCATGACGCTTTTGACGCGTCTTGTTTTTATCTGGTTTCGTAATCAAAATAGTCACCTCTTTGAAAAATTTCAGCAATTAAGCTGCTTTAAGTTTACTTACCGGTCTTACCTTCACGAATCCGAACATATTCGTTTTCGTAACGGATACCCTTACCCTTGTAAGGTTCTGGGGAACGAACGGCACGAACTTCGGCAGCAAAGTCGCCGACTTCTTGCTTGCTGATACCAGCAATGTTGATCGTGGTGTTATCTGGGACCTTAACATCCAGGTCTTCAGGAACATCCATGTGCACTGGGTTGGAGTAACCAACGCTCAAAATCAGGTCGTTACCTTTCAATTGAACACGGTACCCAACACCGACGAGCTTCAAGGTCTTCGCAAAACCGTTGACAACCCCTTCAACCATGTTGTTAAGGTTGGCACGTTGCGTACCATGTAAGGCCCGCATCTTGTTGTTATCGTTAGGACGGTCGAAATCAACCGCACCGTCACTAATCTTCATTGAGATTTCGGATGCAAAAGTACGCGTTAAGGAACCCTTAGGACCCTTGACCGTAACTTGGTCCCCGTCGCGCTTAACTTCAACGCCGGCAGGAACAACAACCGTTTTATAACCAATACGACTCACAGTAAGGCACCTCCTGTCTTTTTAAAGTTTTACCAAACGTAGGCGAGAACTTCGCCACCGATTTTCTTGGCCCGCGCTTCTTTATCAGTAATAACCCCTTCAGAGGTGGAGATAATGGCGATACCTAAACCGTTCAATACCTTTGGTACAGCGTCGGCCTTAACGTATGAACGTAAGCCGGGCTTTGAAATACGCTTCAAACCACTGATGACACGTTGGTTATCCTTACCGTACTTTAAGAATACGCGGATAATGCCTTGCTTGTCGTCATCGATGTATTCCACGTTCCGGATGAACCCTTCGCGCTTCAGGATTTCAGCGATGTCACGTTTAATTTTTGATGCAGGTACTTCGAGTGATTCGTGACGAACCATGTTGGCGTTACGAATCCGCGTCAAGAAGTCTGCAATAGGATCAGTCATGGACATTAACGTTTTCCCTCCCTTTGTTTAAAATTCGGTTTACCAGCTAGCCTTCTTCATGCCAGGAATTTGACCCTTGTGGGCTAATTCCCGTAAGCAGATACGGCAAAGGTGGAACTTTTGATAAACAGAGTGTGGACGTCCACAACGTTCGCAACGAGTATATGCTTGAGTAGAAAACTTCGCAGGACGCTTGTTCTTAGCAATTTGTGATTTCTTAGCCAATTGTATGGACCTCCTTTTTAGTGTGCAAATGGCATGCCGAATTGAGCCAGTAATTCATGAGACTCTTCATCGGTGTTTGCCGTCGTAACGATGACAATGTCCAAACCACGGACACGGTTAACGTTATCAAAGTTGATTTCTGGGAAGATCAATTGTTCCTTAACACCCAGAGTGTAGTTACCGCGACCATCAAAGGAGCGGGAGCTAACACCATGGAAGTCACGAACACGTGGCAATGACACGTTGATCAATTTATCCAGGAATTCGTACATCCGGTCGCCACGCAGGGTAACCTTGGCCCCAATGGACATACCTTCACGAAGACGGAAGGTCGCGATTGACTTCTTGGCCTTAGTAACCAATGGCTTTTGACCAGAAATCAAACCGAGTTCTTCAACGGCTTCGTCCAGATTCTTAGCGTTGGAGACCGCGTCACCAACACCCATGTTCAAGACGATCTTGTCGATCTTAGGAGTCTGCATAATTGAACTGTAACTGAACTTATCCATCATAGATGGCGTAATTTCATTAACGTACTTTTCTTTTAAACGAGCTGACATGAAATGTTATTCCTCCTTTCGCGGATTATTTGTCGATGGTTTCGCCGGACTTTTTCGCGAACCGGACTTTGTGACCATCTTCGATACGAACGCCAAGCCGGGTTGGTTCGTTGTTCGAAGGATCGATAAGCATAACGTTGGATGCGTGAATTGGTGCTTCAACATCAAGGATGCCACCTTGAGGGTTCGATTGAGAAGCCTTTTGGTGTTTCTTGATCATGTTGACGCCTTTGACAATCACACGGTTCTTGGCTGCAAAGACCTTGGAAATCGTACCTTCCTTGCCTTTGTCCTTGCCAGCGATCACGCGGACCTTGTCACCAGTTTTAATAAGCATTCCTGTGGGCACCTCCTTGTTAAAAACGATTCTTGATTACAGTACTTCGGGTGCTAATGAGATGATCTTCATGTAGTTGTTGTCCCGTAATTCACGAGCAACTGGTCCAAAGATCCGAGTCCCTTGAGGGCTCTTGTCGTCTTTAATCAGCACAGCGGCATTTTCATCAAAACTGATGTAGGAACCGTCATTCCGACGGACCCGTGACTTCGTACGAACGATAACCGCCTTTACGACATCACCTTTTTTGACAACGCCACCTGGTGTTGCTTGTTTGACAGTAGCAACGATAATATCACCAATTCCGGCGTAGCGACGCTTTGAGCCACCCAGAACTTTGATGGTCAGAATTTCCCGGGCGCCGGAGTTATCGGCAACCTTTAAGCGACTTTCTTGTTGGATCACAGCTAGTGTCCTCCCTTCAGTTCTAGTTCAGAATACGATAAAAACGACACTTAAATAATGACTGCTTTTTCAACAACGTCGACTAAGCGGAACCGCTTGGTAGCAGACAATGGCCGTGTTTCCATGATTTCAACAAGATCGCCGGTGTGGGCTTCGTTGTTTTCATCATGCGCCTTGTACTTCTTGGAGTACTTGACCCGCTTGCCATACCGTGCATCCGTCTTGGTCGTGTTGACTTCGACGGTGATCGTCTTTTCCATCTTGTCAGAAACAACCCGACCGCGATATACCTTACGGTGATTACGTGCATCACTCATGTAGTAGTGACCTCCTTTTTATCGTATTCTACTTGTTCAATTCTTGCTGGCGAAGAGCGGTTTTAATCCGCGCAATGTTCTTGCGAACTTGCTTCAACCGAGCGGTGTTTTCCAACTGACCAGTGGCTAATTGGAACCGCAAGTTGAATAATTCGTCCTTGTAGCTCTTTTCTTTATCGAGCATTTCAGCAGTGGTTAATTCATTGATGTCTTTAGTCTTCATTAGATTCGCCACCTACTTCCTCTCGGGTCAAAACTTTAGTACGAACGGGAAGCTTCATGGCAGCTAAACGCAAGGCTTCACGGGCAGTCGCTTCATCAACGCCACCAACTTCGAATAAGACCTTGCCGCGCTTAACAGGTGCTACCCAACCATCAGGCGTACCTTTACCATTACCCATCCGGACCCCAACACCTTTAGCGGTGTAGGATTTATGAGGGAAAATCTTGATCCAAACTTTCCCACCACGCTTCATGTAACGCGTGATTGCAATACGTGCTGCTTCGATTTGACGGTTCGTGATCCAATGTGAATCTAATGACTGCAAACCGTAATCGCCGAAAGCAACGCTCTTACCACCCTTGGCTTCGCCACGTAGCTTACCACGGTGGACACGACGGAACTTTACTCGCTTAGGTACCAGCATGTTTATTTCCCTCCTTGTCCGTTATTTTTCTTAGCAGGGAGAACTTCACCACGGTAGATCCAGGTCTTAACACCTAAAGAACCATAAGTCGTGTGAGCTTCTACCCATGCGTAGTCGATGTCGGCCCGCAACGTGTGCAGAGGAACCGTACCGTCAGCATAGCTTTCGACACGGGACATATCAGCACCGTTCAACCGACCGGAAACTTGCGTCTTGATACCCTTGGCACCAGAACGCATCGTCCGTTGCATCGTTTGACGCATTGCCCGACGGAAAGCAACCCGGCCTTCCAATTGACGTGCAATGTTTTCGCCGACCAACTTAGCATCTAAGTCTGGCTTCTTGATTTCCACAATGTTGATGTGAACTCGCTTGCCAGTTAAGCTGTTAAGTTCTTTCCGTAAGTTTTCAACTTCGGAACCACCCTTACCAATAACCATCCCTGGCTTGGCAGTGTGGATTGAGATGTTGACGCGGTTCGCAGCCCGTTCAATCTCAACAGTTGAAACTGAAGCATCTTCAAGACGCTTTTCGATGAATTTACGGATTTGAAGGTCTTCTCGTAAGTAAGCAGCAAAATCTTTTTCAGCATACCACTTTGCTTCCCAGTCACGAATGATACCGACCCGTAATCCGGTTGGATTTACTTTTTGACCCACGCGTTATCCCTCCTCTTTTTCAGATACAACAACCGTAATGTGACTCGTACGCTTGTTGATTGGTGAAGCGGAACCCTTGGCACGAGGACGGAACCGCTTGAGGGTTGGTCCTTCGTTAACGTAAGCTTCGCTAACAACTAAATCTTGACGATCTAAGTCAAAATTGTTTTCTGCATTTGCAATTGCAGAGTTTAATACCTTAGCCACAACCGGTGAAGCACCACGCGGTGTGAACTTTAAGATAGCCAATGCTTCAGCGACGCTCTTACCGCGAATAAGGTCGATAACCAGACGGACCTTGCGTGCAGCAATCCGAACCGTCTTAGCAGTCGCTTGTGCTGATGTAACTTGTTCAGCCATTAGTTATTCCTCCTTATCGTGTCTTTTTGTCGTCGCCACCATGGCCACGGAACGTCCGCGTTGGGACAAATTCGCCAAGCTTATGGCCTACCATGTCTTCTTGGATGTAAACTGGGACATGCTTCCGTCCGTCATAAACAGCAATGGTGTAACCAATGAAGCTAGGGAAAATAGTAGACCGGCGGGACCAGGTCTTAATAACGGCCTTCTTGTCTTGATCCTTCTGTGCATCAATCTTCTTCAGCAAATGCGCATCGGCGAAAGGTCCCTTTTTTAAACTACGACCCATTTATGAAACCTCCTCTACTTGTGGCGCATCGTTTCTCACGATGATCACCAGGTCTCGAATCATCCGAACAAGCGGATGATTACATCTTAGAACCCTTACGACGACGAACGATAAATTTGTCAGTCTGGTTCTTCTTCTTACGCGTCTTCTTACCAACGGTCTTCTTACCCCATGGGGACAGAGGAGATGGTAAACCAACAGGCGCTTTACCTTCACCACCACCATGTGGGTGATCGTTAGGGTTCATAACAGAACCACGAACGTGAGGACGTTGACCAGCCCAACGAGTCCGGCCGGCTTTACCAACGTTAACCAGTTCATGTTCTTCGTTACCTACGGCACCAATCGTTGCCCGGTTAACGTTTAAGATCATCCGAACTTCACCGGAAGATAAACGAACCAAGACGTACTTGTCATCGTTTGCCTTACCTAAAAGTTGTGCGGAAGTCCCAGCGGAGCGGACCAATTGGCCACCCTTACCTGGCTTCAATTCGATGTTGTGAATCACAGTCCCAAATGGGATGTTCTTCAATGGCAACGTGTTCCCAACCTTGATATCAGCATCGGGACCAGATTGTACTTGGTCGCCAACCTTTAAGCCCTTAGGAGCAATGATGTAAGACTTAACACCATCGGCGTAAACTAATAATGCAATGTTGGCAGTCCGGTTAGGATCGTATTCGATAGCCTTAACCGTTGCTGGAACCTCATCCTTAATCCGCTTAAAGTCGATGATCCGGTATTGGCGCTTGTTACCACCGCCACGGTGACGTACGGTCATACGACCGGCGTTGTTCCGCCCTGCGGTGTGGCTTTGTGAATCAAGCAATGATTTTTCAGGAGTCGTCTTAGTGATGACGTCTTTGTAAACCAAGCTCGTCATGTTACGACGACCATTGCTTGTTGGTTTGTATTTCTTAATCGCCACGTTATTTCCCTCCTATATTTATCAGATTGTTATTCTTCGTTGAATAACTTGATTTCTTTTGAGTCGGCAGATAAGCTGACAATGGCCTTACGACGCTTCTTAGTGTAGCCTTCGTAACGTCCTTGACGCTTCTTCTTACCCTTTAAATTCATGATGTTAACTTTAACAACCTTCACGTCGAAGATTTCTTCGATAGCGTGCTTGACTTGCGTCTTGGTTGCCCGTACGTCAACGTCGAACGTGTAACGCTTGTCATCCATCGTTGCCATTGAGGCTTCGGTGATAACAGGACGTAAGATAATGTCACGTGCTTCCATTATGCGAGCACCTCCTCTACTTGAGAAAGGGCTGGTTGGGTAATCACTAACTTATCGGCATCAACGACGTCCAGGACATTCAAGCTCTTGGCTGGAATAACCTTGACGTTCGCCAAGTTCCGGGCTGCTAATGCGGCCGTAACGTTGTCGTCTTCAAGAACAACTAACGTCTTCGTCGTGACATTCAAACCAGCCAACACAGCAGCGAATTCCTTCGTCTTAGGTGCATCGAATGCTAAGCCGTCAACAACGACTAAGCCTTCGTCCAAGACCTTCTGGGAAAGCGCGGACTTGATAGCTAAGCGACCGACCTTCTTAGGAAGACGGTAACTGTAGGAACGAGGGGTAGGGCCAAAGACCACACCACCACCGACCCATTGTGGGGAACGGATGGAACCTTGACGGGCCCGACCAGTACCCTTTTGACGCCATGGCTTCTTACCACCACCACGGACAGCACTCCGGTTTTTAACGGCGTGAGTTCCTTGGCGCATGGAAGCCCGTTGCATCAAGATCGTATCGAACACAACGTTTTCGTTAGGTTCGATACCAAAGATATCGGCATTCAAAGTGACGTCGCCGTTTTGGCTACCGTCTTGTTTGTATAATGCTACGCTTGTCATTTAATTATCCTCCCTTCCGATTTATTTTTCAGATTGCTTAGGACGTGGTGGGCGAACAGCACTCTTAACAACAACGAGTGACTTGTTAGCACCAGGCACGTTACCCTTGATCAGCAGAACGTTATTGTCAACGTCGGCCTTAACGATTTGCAGGTTTTGAATGGTAACTTGCTTGTTACCCATCCGACCTGGGAGCTTCTTACCAGGGAATACCCGGTTGATGATGGCACCCAGAGAACCTGGACGACGGTGGTAACGAGAACCATGGGCCATAGGGCCACGGCTTTGACCGTCTTTATGAATGTTACCTTGGTATCCATGACCTTTAGTGACACCAGTGACATCCACGATGTCGCCTGCTGCGAAGACATCTACCTTGACTTCATCAGCCACCTTGTAATCTCCCAGCTCAACATCTCTGAATTCACGAATGAAGCGCTTAGGAGTCGTGTTTGCTTTTGCTACATGACCTTGTTCGGGCTTGTTGCTAAGTACTTCACGCTTGTCTTGGTAACCAAGTTGGATAGCTTCGTAACCGTCGTTTTCCATCGTCTTAACTTGCAACACAACGTTTGGCGTTGCTTCGACAACAGTAACGGGGATTAATTCGCCAGCATCAGTGAAGACTTGCGTCATCCCGACCTTTTTCCCTAAGATTCCTTTTGTGGTCATGAGTACACCTCCGATTTAATGTTTTATAGTTGGTACACTAGAATTATAACTTGATTTCGATGTCCACACCGCTAGGCAGGTCAAGCTTCATTAATGAGTCGACCGTCTTAGGCGTTGGGTTAACGATATCAATCAGACGCTTGTGCGTCCGCATTTCGAATTGTTCACGCGAGTCCTTGAACTTGTGTGGTGAACGTAAAACCGTGTAGATCGTCCGTTCAGTTGGCAATGGAATTGGGCCTGAAATAGTGGCACCAGTTCTCTTTGCCGTTTCAACGATCTTGTCTGCGGATTGGTCCAGGATACGATGTTCGTATGCCTTTAACCGGATCCGAATCTTTTGTTTTGCCATTGTGTTCCCTCCTTCGTCTATTTTAAAAATAAGACTAACTCCGTGTGAATTCCCGCCACGCCCTCATGGCAAAGCGGCCGGGCGTGTCGCAATCTCCCACATCATCGCTTAAACTTTTGAGCCGTCACCAGAAGTGCAAAAAACACCCCTGAAAATCAGCACTTAACTATCATACTAAATAAAACGCCGTATGACAAGGGTTTTCGCTGAATTTCCTAAAACTTCTTAGCCAGTGCCCGGTTCATTCCCGCGCACCGAATAAAAATTCTTATTACAAACTCGCGTATTAGAATACCGCGGAATGGGCACCCCTGTCAATTATTTTGATACTTTATTTTAGTAAGTAACTAACTGCCCCCCACTACTCCCCCTCAACCGCCGACTAAACCAGCTCCACGCGGAAGTCTTTGCATATATAATAGTAGAACTCGTCCTAATCTAGAACCCCCAAATGAGGCTTATCCCTTGATACCAGTAGCTTGGCCCCCGCGCCTTATGCCACAAAAAAAGGCTCTTTGTCAACTGGTGTTGATGAGGACTAATGTGAGAATCCAATTCATTT
>NZ_AZDT01000069.1 GCF_001434785.1 Levilactobacillus namurensis DSM 19117
GAAAACCTACATTTCTTTCTGCCGAAAACCTACATTTTTAAACTGCCCTTGACAGTGATCCATCTTTTAGATAGTTGACTATACTTTTTATATAGGAACCCTATATAAAAAGTAATACACCATGTAAACGTGCGTGAAAAAAACGGTGGCAAAGGTGTCAACTGAGCCATAACGAACAAAGCCATATATATTACTAGTTGATAAAGATATGGAACCTTAAATCCATCCATTACATATACTAAGCAAAATATAAAAAACAGAACGTACAAAAACCAGAGATACCCTATTGGTTGCCACCACAACATAACCAGTGAATCCCAATCATATAAGTCATGAACCGAACTTGATGAACTATGCTGTAAAATTACATATAAAATAGAAAACACTAAGTAGGGAACCCCTAAACTAACCAATTTTTTTAAAACATTTATTTTAATTCTCCGCCAATCACGTGTTGGTCTATATAAATATCCAGATAAAGCAAAAAAAACTGGCATAATAAATGTAAAAATTATTCCCAATTAAATCTCTAACGGTCGTTCATAATCCACATATAATTGGGTCTTTTTTAACCCTTCCAAGACATGAACTAACAATACAAAAAATATTGTTAAGCCCTTTCCAAAATCAATCCAAGAAATACGTTTTCTAGCATCACTCACTCTAGTGTCCTCCTGATCATACATTAAGCATAATAGCTAAATATATTAAATTAGCTTATATCGATGATAACTAAATTACAACAAGCTAAAGGCGTCCTATACAATTAGGACGCCTATTAACTGCACTTTAAATTGAAGTAGTATCATCAATAACCATAGTTAGTAGATGACGCGCTAGACGCTTCATTAGCACTTTCTTTTGCATCATCCGTGCTGGTGAAAACGGCAGCTGATCCTGTTGTCTTATGCGATAAGTCCAATCCTTTACGGATAAAATTAGTTACCCGCTGTAATTCCTTCTTGTGCATAACTTCCATGTCTTGACCGCCAATTTCCTTACCGTGACCCTGTAAATGGGTTTCCTTAACCGTCTTATCGGCGGAACGGTAATTCTTGGCTAACGAGGTCAAGTTGTCAAACGTTAAGTCAGTTTGAATTTGGCTGGACAAGGAGTTGATGAAGGATTGGTTCATCAGGGTGGAAATAGAGCCACTCTTCTTGACCAAAGCCATTAATACTGCCCGTTGACGCGTCTGACGTCCATAATCGTTATTAGGATCGTCGTACCGCATCCGGGAGTAAGCTAAGGCTTTCGCACCATTCATATGGGTCTTAACACCCTTCCTGAAAGTGTACCCCTCATACTTAAACGTTAACGTTGGCGTAACATCGACACCATCTACTTCATCAATAACCTTCTTCATGCCACCCATGTTAATTAAAGCATAGAAATCAACGGGGACATTGAGCATCTGTTGAACGGTCTTGATACTAGTCTTTGAACTGCCCCAAGCGTAGGCCGCATTAATCTTCGAAGGTGCGCGACCTTCAAATCCAGGAATGGAAACGGCTGTGTCCCGTGGAATACTGGTAATCGTAGTCTTATCGTTTTGCGGATTAAGCGTGATAACCATCATGCTATCAGTCCGGCCCTTGTATGTACGATCTAAAGCACCCGTATCAGTTCCCATCAAGAGAACTGAAATTGGCTTCTTGTCCTTAATCTGTTCACTAACATTCCGCTGCTTAGTGACTCCTGAAGCTTTAAAGGAACTGTTAATTGAATCTTTCACGCTCCGATAACGATGCGCTGCATACGCTCCTCCACCAACGATAAGAATTAAAATAACTACCAAAATAGTGTTACGTAATTTATGTGACTTTTTTCGATGTTGCATATGAACTCCCTCCATCCTTCGCCTTTAGGCAGAAGAACCTTCTACATTAAAAGCCCTCCCTTATTAATTTTACTCTAATTTCAATAAAAATGATTATCTTATTCGTAAAATAAACCGCTTAATTAAATAAAGACTAAATAAAGTTTCACTAGTAACCCTAGACTTCATGAATGCACCTCTCCGTAAATGATAAGTACGATCTGAAGTTCACAATTTCAAATATACGAAGTTTTTCAATTAATATAATCACAAGCATGGAGAATCTATTTTAGGTTCAGATAAAAAGTCATCAACTTCAGCGACTCAACATTCAAATCATAACCCGCACTTACAACATTTAGTATCCCCATGCCTCTATCTGTAACTTTACTATTAACTTCCAAAGCTTTCCTTGACCAAACCTGTGCACTACTGCTTAACGATTCGTTAACTGTTGTTTTTAATAGTTTGACAGAATCTGTAATAGTATCCGAAAATAAAATTGGTAAACCACTACATTGAGCCTCCACCATTGTTATTGGGAATCCTTCGTATAAAGAAGGAAATACCATAATATCCATAGCATCCAATAACTCATTTACATCATTACGCATTCCTAAAAAATAAACGCTATCCTGAATTCCTAAATTTAAGGCCTTCTGTTGAATCTCACTCTGTAAAGGACCATCTCCAATTAGCAAAAGCTTTGCACTTGGGACTGTTTTTAGCATCTCATAAAAAACAGCTAATAAAAACTCGTGATTTTTTTGCTTTTTAAAGCGACCTATATGGCCTACAACTAAACTGTCTTGTAAATGTAATTGATTACGTTTTTTTTTCCTAACATCCTCAGAAAAAGCAAACAAATCTGTATTAACACCATTATGAATCATTTCAACGCCATCTGTCGTCTTAAACATCCACTCAGCCGCCTTATCCGATACCGCAAATTTATAGTCTATTTTCTGTTTTAACATTCTCCTTCCAAATTTATGTAACAGTAATCTCAAAACGTTGCTTGTAACAACGGAACTGCTTCCGTTGTGCGAGTGCACGATAATATTCTTCATACCAAATACACTTGCAATAAGAATAGGATAAAATCTCACCATTGAATCATAGTGAAAATGAATAGCACTAAACTCCGAATGATGTAAAATAATAAAGCGAGTCCAGTGAAATAAATAGCCCAAAGGATGTCGCGTTAATTTAGGAATATTTACAACGCTTATATGCAAATTATTTAACTCGTTTACGTAATCATTTCTCTCTTGATCATTAACGAAAACAAACTTTAACTGTGAGGTCTTTGCGCTAATTTTAGCGTATGTATTAATCACATACTTAGAAATCCCCACACCCTTCTCTAAATTAGAAATTACCAATATTTTCTTCATTTACTACTCCCAAACAAGATTGTCCTTTTAACCGTATTTAATCCCGTGTCAAAGACACCATTAAATTTCGCATAAAAATCAGTTAAATCCATTTTTAAGTAGCTATCACTCAACAACGTTTCTAATAAATCTTTTTCGGTTTTTACGAAGGGAACGTTCAAGTCATCAGGCCTCACATAAACACCCCTATATTGTAAATACCTATCCATATCATAACAGTACAGCACTACTGGTTTCTTTAAAAGGGAATAATCAAAAATAACACTTGAATAGTCCGAAACCAGTAAATCTGCTGAGATCAATAAGTGATTCAAATCAGGATCATCAGAAACATCAATACACTTTTTCATAACACCTTTATCTTCAGCATAATAGTGGCTTCGGAACAACAGATTATATTTACTAGATAACTTTAATAATGAATCAGTTGAAAAAGCATGATCGTCACTATCTAATTCATACTCCCTAAAAGTTGGGGCATACAATAATATCTTCTTAGAAGGATCTAATCTGTACTTCTGAATAACTCGTTCTCTAATAAAGTCACATTGCTTACTGGTAATCATCTTCAAATATAAATTCCGCGGTAATCCAGTAATTTGAATATTACTTGTACTTGGGAAAATATGTTTAAAAATTTTTTGATCATAAGTACCAGAGGCTGTTAACAGATTAAAGTTAACTTTGGCAAACCAATTACGAACAATAGATGTAGTTTCTTTCTCATCAGGTCCTAAATGTTTCATCGGAATTCCATGCCACGTATTAATATAAATTATACCTTTTGGTTTATATGGGATTAATCTTTCAATACTAGAGTTTGATATCCAAACTGATGAAGAAAATAACTCAATATAGTACTTAAACGAATCTATATTAACTTTATTTTTATTAGGTAATTCGGTATATTTTTCTGGGTCAGTAAATGCCCACTTCATTTCATAATCTTTGAACCTAGAATCTAGTATCAACTGACTATATATTACACGCGGACTATCCGAAAATTGACGACCGGAAAAACTAGAAAATATAATTTGTTTCTTTCTTTTTATAAATACTGACAACACTCTAAGAAAGATCGACATTATAGCTAAAAACATTAAACTTAGAAGCTGATTAGTCTTAACTAAATATTTCAATTTTTTCATTACAATCTAGAATCTCCCCCATCACACGTAGCGTATTAGTATCAGGCTCAAAAAACACACCTACACTATACCGCCCATCAAAATTGCATTTTAAATATATTTATCACACAAATCCGGATATTTCTGATACCTACCCGGGCTTGAGAAGGGTTCTATACACATCATTGACAATCAACGCCTTCTATGTGAAAAAAGTTGAACCGCATCCTTAACTATATCTACTCGTAAAACAAACAACATTATTCCATAGACACTAATTCCCGCTAAGACTTCAATTCCCAATGCCCACCAATTAGCCGCCAAGTTATAATCAAATAATCTTACACACAAAAACATCACTATTCCTGCAATAATATACCTATTATTATCTCTAAATAACCTCTTATAACTAATTTGTCTTCTGACAGACCATAACTGATACCCAGACACTGTCATTTCAGACAATACGGTAGCAAACGCTGCTCCGATTACCCCCCACAGTAAAATAAATGGAACATTAATTATGATATTAATCATAGCTCCCAAAATCACAGATGTTGTGTAAGCTCTTGTTTGCTTAGTTGGTAATAAATACTGGGTTCCAATTGCATTACTCCAGGCAATCAAAACAATGACAACTGCCTCAATCATCATAAGTGGTGCCACTGACTGAAATCTTCTTGTAAAAAATAACGGAACAAATTTATCTGCAACTGCCATTACACCAAAAAACATCGGAATAGATAAACATGAAACAAATGAAAAACTAGAATATAGATAGTTTTTTGCTTTTTCTATCTTTCCCTGTGCAAAAGCATTCGCAACATGTGGCAACATCACCGTTCCTGTCGCCGTTACAATTGCTAACACCATTTTTATAATTTTATCCGATTGATCAAAATAACCAGATGCCTGTACTGACGCCATCACACCCAACATAGTTTTATTAACTACTAGATAGATTTGAGTTGCTACTTGCGGAATAAACAGGGCTATGGATGGTAAAAAATGCTGCCAAATATTTAAGTGCTTAATTACGGGTCTTCCAATATACTTCCTCAAACTTGGAAATAATGTTAAATTTCCAAGCAATAATGACATTGATAAAATTAATATATAGATCCCTAAATCAGACTGGTCTTTTACAAAAACAAAAACACTCACTAATGTTAGTACTTTTACTACAAAATTTCTTAACACCGTAACAGCAAAATTTTCAATTCCCATAAAAAACCAAGAGATATCGAATGCTGCAGCAAATAAAGATAGTGATTGAGCCCAATAATACGTATGGTATTGTTTCACCAGTCTTAAAAAAAACAAAAAGGCTATGAATGAGCAAGCAACAGTTATAATCCGCAAAAAAAAGATTTCATAAAAAGTCGTTGTCATTTTTTCCCGACTACCATGAACAAAAGCAATTTGCCGATTTCCGTACAAATTAACTCCAACACTACCAAACAAAATAAAATACTGAATAATTGAATTTGTATAGGCATTAATTCCTACCCCCGTTGGTCCCAAGACCCGTGATAAATAGGGAGTTGTTATGAGCGGAACCAGCAAGATAAATATCTGGTAAAATGCATTATAGAGATAGTTTTTAACAACCTGCATATCCTTTTCTATTCTCCAAACTCTTGACGAACAACCTTTAAAGCCGCCATAATTGTTTGATCCATATTATAGTATCGATATTGACCCAGTCGTCCTCCAAAAATAACATTGGGTGTCTGTTCCTTCGATAGCTCAGTATACTGTCTATAAAGTTCCCTATTACGTTGATTATTTACAGGGTAGTACGGATCATCACCTCGATGCCAGGTTTTAGGATATTCATGAGTAATAACCGTCTTATCCTTATTTCCCTTGCCAAATTCAAAGTGCTTATGTTCAATAATTCTAGTGAATGGTGTATCAGCATCAGTATAATTTACTACCGCGTTTCCTTGATAATTATCAGTATCCAAAATTTTTGTTTCAAATCTCAAGCTTCGATATTCCAGCGCACCAATTTTATAATCAAAAAATTGATCAATCATTCCTGTAAAAACGATTTTCGTATTACTTGTTAAATATTCATCTTTGTGTTGAAAATAATCAACATTTGTCTTAACAGTAATCAGATCATTAGATAGCAATTGCTCAATAATTTTAGTATAGCCACCAATAGGGATTCCTTGGTAAGGATCATTGAAGTAATTGTTATCATATGTAAAACGCACCGGTAACCGTCGAATAATAAATGAAGGTAAGTCAGTTGCAGATTGCCCCCATTGCTTTTCAGTGTAGCCCTTCACTAACTTCTGATAAACATCAGGACCAATCAATGAAATTGCCTGCTCTTCTAAATTCTTGGGTTTACCATTGAGATGAAAATTTCTTTTTTGTTCTTCAATCTTTTGCTTTGCTTGATCTGGTGTGATGACTCCCCACAGCTTATTAAACGTATTCATATTGAAAGGCAAATTATAGATTTCACCCTGATAATTAGCAATCGGACTATTCACATAATGATTAAACTCAGCAAATTTATTGATGTAATCCCAAATATCTTTCATTTTAGTATGAAAAATATGGGCTCCGTACATATGTACCTGAATTCCCTCAATTTCTTTTGTGTAGATATTTCCACCTATATGACTACGTTTTTCTATTACAGTTACTTTGTTCCCTCTTAACGCTGCTTCGTGGGCAAACACCGACCCAAATAGTCCTGAACCAACCACTAAATAATTAGTCAAAATGTTACTCCCCTTCTTTGTATTTTTTTCTTAATAAAAAGGATGCAAAAAAAGCACTTAATATTATAAAATATAGATACGTATCGTTTACAATGGTAAATATAAATAGTAAAAAACAAATGCTAGAGAAACCAAACATCTTTTTAGAAACTAACATTCCCATAATCGATGGAATAATATAAAACAGTCCCATGGCAATTCCTCCATATGCCAAAACCTGCATTAAACCACTTGAAAATCCCATATTACCATTAAAACCTAACCTTCTTGGATCCATATAATCTAAAAGTATCTGATAATTTTCTAAACCATTCCCAAATACAATGTTATTTTTCCATGCACTCAAACCTGATAATAGATCATTCATTCGAATACTTGAAGATGAATTCCAGTTTGAACTTAACTTTTGCAACAAAATTATTTTAATCAGTACACCTACTGCAATTAAACCTAACAGGATAATCAGCACTTTAAAAACTAAGGATATCCGATCAACGATAAAAAACTCGTAATACGCTATTGCTAATATAGAAACAATAACACCAGTCGTTGAGGTCGTTGTAAAAATAGTAGCTAGTAATACCACCGCTTTTAAAATTCTACTTTTCTTAGTGCCACCGTCAATAAACAACAAGACTAAAAAGGATACCGTCAAAGCGTAAGAATACATAGGGGCTTCTACGAAAATCCCCGTATTTCGTATTAGCGTCATCCCTAAGAACTTCGTTATCCCTTGCGCAATAAAATGCACATTATTATAACCTGAAATCTGCTGATAGTTCCCCCATGTTATAAAAGTTGCCATGTTAGTAGGAACCCCTAATTCAGATACCCCCCAAAAAAATAGAGAGATACCAGCAAGGATAAGCATAACCCTCTCAACTTTTACTAGTAAATCTAACCCTTCTCCGGCCAATATTTTATTATAAAAAATTATCACCATCATAAAGGGAATAATTATAAATTGAGAAATTTCCTTTTTTATAGGAAAAGGATATATCTGATAGTCTAAAAACAATATCGTAACCATAAAAGCTAAAAAAATAGTTAATGATAAAACAAGCTGTTTAATATTATACGATTTAATTATCATTTCAAATAAACTAATACATACTAATAAAAAACAAATTCCAAACCACATTATCTGAATCCGATTATTTAATCCTGATCTAAAATAAACCGTATTACATTGTAATATTGTCACAAAAACAAACATATATTCGATAAATGTAGAAAGTACTTTCCCAATTTTTACATCCGATACTACTTCCATTATTTTCTCCACTTCAACTTAAATAACCGTACAATAATCCTAACAATCCTAAAATATTACAAGTAATCCCAACTAGATACTTTAAATCTATCTACTTGTTCCTCATCTCAAAGCACCCTAGTAAAAGTTAAACTATTGTAGTCTATGAGAAACTAAAAACCATCATTTTCAATAATCGTTTCTGTTCACTTAACTTTTCATTACAAGACTTAATACTTTTCAATTTTAGGATTAAAAAAAATCCCCGCAAAAAAGCCTTTAATGATCACTGAAATTTTCTTAAATTTATAATCTCCATTAAATAGTACCCGGAAAATGAGGATTATCTGCCGTAATGTATATTTACAAATTGATTTTAGACCATCTTGTTTTGAAATATAAAACTTATTTCGAACATCATAATAGTACCTAGAGATCCGGCTAGGCGAATCTGTCAATATGTCCACTCTATTATTCTGAGCCATATTATGTTGCACACGGCTATTCAACACACAGTAACTGGGAAAACTCTTTGATATTCGTTTTGAATACTCAACATCATCCCCCCAAATAAAGAACTCGCTTATCGGATAGCCTACCCTTTTTATTACTTCTGCATTAATATACATAGACACAAACGAAGACGATTCTATTTGAACCATATTTCTACTCAATAAAGAATTCCAGACTCTCTTTACTTTAGGTACGTTCATTTTTGCCGAATTTCCATCAATCCATCTAACATTACTAGCCAGTAATCCCCAAAATATGTTCTTATTTTCTAAAATTAAACGTGCATTAATTAGCTCTTCTAACGTACTTTTAGTTGGCATCGTATCATCGTCCATCAACCAAACCGCGTCCGCAGACAAACTCATTGCACGCTTAATACCGATATTAAATCCTCTAGCTCCACCTAAATTCTTCTTCTCATTAATGACTACGATATTTTTTTTACCGACATATTGATTCAGATACTCAGTAGTTCCATCAGTGCTTGCGTTATTTATGACAACTATCTTGGTAAGAAGATTACCACAAGAGAATAATCTTTTTAAGTTAGACTTCAACATTTCCAACTTATTAAATGTTACAACTACAGCAATATTTTGAAACGTTTTGATACTTTGCACTGACAATAACAATCCCTTCTTGCAAATTTAGAAGTGAGTTCGACCACGCCTGAATCCTATCTTACGAACAATGAAAAAAAACATCTTCGATATTATTTTCCTTTTCCCTAACTGTTCCCAACGACACTCAGAATACGAAGGATTATTTTTCTGAATCCAAACATCCATAAGTAGCTCTGAAATATAGCCAAAAACTCTAGCCTCTTGCTTCGAAAAATTACTAATATCTATTCTTTTCTCTAACGCTCCAAGAACCCCAAAAAGCCACTCACAATACTTATTAAAAACTGGCCTCTTCATGATAAACATATTAAACATATGTGCACTTCTACGCCCCATAACAAGATCAAACGAGTTTAAATACTCTGGATACATATTTTCAATAATCTTTCTAGTTTCCAATAAGGGCAGACTTTCATGCGCATGAACATAATGTGAATAGTTAGTTTCAATATAGTAGTGCCTTTTAAAAGGCAATATCACATCATTTTTGACCAGTAACTTCTGAATATCTTCTAAACTAAGTATATCTTTTATATCCCGTGATCTTTTTTTAAAAAAATACCGTCTATAATGTACTAATCCAATTACATCAGCATTTTTTAAATTCTTCCAGGCCCAATAAATAGCGGTTAATTCATTGTAATTAGGATTTTTCCCTGATATATTTTCACCATCATCATCCCGTTGATAGTCAATACCAGGTGCGTAATTATAAACAGCTCCCACTAAAATCGGAAGATACAATGCCCTATTCACAGGCATTGGGAATTTTTTATGGGCTGCAACCAATACTTTAATATTAATTAATAAGCACCCTTTCGACTTAAAACTTTTAAAATATTCTTACAAAAAATCTTAAAATCAACCTTCAAGCATGCCTCATCTATATATTGCATCTCAATATTTGCTCTTTCCGGGTATCCAATATCACTACGTCCACTAGCCTGCCACAAACCCATAGCACCAGGCTTTACTGACAACAATTTAGATACATCATATTCAATAAGCTCTTGTTCAATAACAGGTCTTGGACCAATCAATGTCATGTCACCCTTAATGATATTAATAAATTGCGGAATTTCATCAATAGATGTTTTTCGTAAAAATAATCCTAGTTTAGTAATTCGCGGATCGTCACTAGGCTCCAACTTAAAACTGTTAGCAACATAAGCACTATACAACTCCGGATTCTCATATAATTTCTCTTCTGCATTTACAACCATGGAGCGGAACTTATACATTTTAAATTTTTTTCCATGCAATCCCATACGTTCTTGCCTATAAAATAATGGGCCCTGGTTGTCCTTACTAAAAATATTCAATAACAAAATAATTAAAAACAATGGGCTCAATATTATTAATGCAATCGAAGAAATTATAATGTCAAATGCCCTCTTTTCAAATAAATATAAAGAAGGGTAATGAGAACTATAATCCATATTTTCTTTACTCTCACTCTTTTCGGAGGATACTCTTGAATTCAATTCCAACTGCTACACTCCCAGCTCTAAAATAGCCAGAACCTCTTTTTCTTCAACGACGAGATTCGTTGCGCCGTTCCCCGTGGTACATCATCCCCATTGATGATTGCTTTTGCATTGGCATTGAAGTGCTCCGCAAAATCCTTACCCTTTTCTTTTACCAGCTTGTCAAAGGCCTCTTTCATTACAAATCGACGACCTTTGAAGTTATGGGCATCTGAAGCAAAGATATATCCCATTCCAGAATCGATGATTTTTGACGTCAGTTTTTCAACATCTTTACCAAAAATTCCTAAATAACTACTACTCGTCAGCTGTGTTAGACACCCCATAGTAACAAAATCATATAATTTATCAGGATGCTTTTGAAAACCATGATTTCGCTCTGGATGTGCAATTACTGGTGTAATTCCCCGAGTTTTCAATTCAAAGATCATATCTTCTGTATACTCTGGAACACCACTATGTGGCAACTCAAGCAGCAGATATCGCCCACCCTCATCCATATATAGAACATCGTTAGCATCAATAGCTTTTAACAAGTTCCCTGTTAGATGTACTTCCTGTCCCGGAAACACCGTTAGTGGGATTTCAGCATTCCGGATGGATTGCTGAAAGTTAGCGACCCGATTCAAAACATCTGCCCGATGATTGGTATAATCGCCATCCATATGGTGCGGTGTCAGTAAGATATGACTAATTCCCTCGTCAACCGCTGTTCGAGCCATGTCTAAGGCAAACGGTAAATCTTTTGCCCCATCATCAACTCCCGGCAACATATGACAATGCAAGTCAATTAATCCGTTCATTTCTTATCTTCCGTTCCATAGTAGCCACCGTAGTTACCCCCATAGTAACCACCGTAATAGCCGCCAGACTTTTGCGCCGTCACACGATTCATAATAGCGCCTAAAATATTAGCATGGACCGTTTCCAAAGACTGCTTAGCCCTCCGAACGCCTGCCTTAACAGCAATCCCCTGCGGAACCACCAGAATCGTACCATCAACCCGCGCGCCTAGTAATTGTGCATCCGTAACTGTGTTTACCGGCGGTGCATCGACGATTAACAAATCAGCTTTTGCCTTTAAATCATTCAGTAAAGTTGCCATCTTAGAACTTGTCAATAGTTCGGACGGATTAGGTGGAACCGGTCCACTTGAAATCACAGACAAGCCATCCACCATAGTTGGTTGAATAATTTCATCTAATGATGCATTACCGGCTAAATACCCTGACAAACCAAACCGATTACTAACGCCAAAGGTCTTGTGAACCGTAGGCCGTCGTAAATCAGCATCCATCAAGATTACCTTAGTTCCTTGATCCGCATAGGTGACCGCAACATTGTTACTAACCGTTGATTTCCCCTCGGAAGGTTCTGATGACGTAAACATAATCGAGTGTAGTTCTTCACCCACTGAAGAAAATTGAATATTCGTCCGAATCGTTTTGAACTGTTCTGAAACCATCCCGGAAGGATCATCATAGGTAACCAATCCAACACCATACTTCAAACCGTTATTATCGAGCTTTTTAGGCTTACGTTTAAACCATGCCATTTATTCCACCTAGACCCTTCTGTGTTGTTCTCGTGACTCAATCGTGTCGTTATTTCCAGTAATCAAGACATCTTGTTTAAATCGTCGCTGCTTCCGCTGCTGATGCTTGGTAATCTCTTTTTCATCAATTTCGCTTACCAGACCTAGACTTACTAGGCTTAAATCGTCGGTAATAAATGTCTCATCAGAAACGGTCTTATCACTTAATTCACGAACAAAGGCCAAACCAATCCCCAAAATAATTCCAACGACAAATCCCGCCACCAGATTAAGCTTCTTCCGCGGACTTACAGCATCAAAATCTGGCGTTGCTTTTGAAACAATCGAGACATTATGTACACTCATGATTTTAACGACTTTCTTCTTAAAAACCTTGGCCGTTTCGTTGGCAATTTCCGCTGAAGTCCGTGCATCACTAGTCTTCACCGTCACCGAGAAGACCTGAGAATTTTGTTGACTACTAATTGAAATTGCACTCTTCAACTTATCTACCGATCCAGGGTATCCTGGATAATTTTCAACCTTCTTTTGCACACTCTTCAGCACCGTTGGACTAGTCATGATGTCCTTATAGGTACTAATCATCTGAACATCCGCTTGGGTCTGCTGTAAAGCGGCCCCTTGCATGTTCGCTGATAGCTTCCGGTTGACCAGTAACTCTGTAGTTGCTTCATACTTCGGGGTCATCACAAAAAAAGTCACGAAGCCCGCCGCAATCGTGACCACTAACGTCGTCAAGACAATCACTTTAAGACGCTTTCGTAGGATACCTAAAATTTGCCCCACACTAATTGTTTGTTCCGAATCCATCTGTTTCCTCCGCATCTGATAACGTATCAACAATGGTGTTAACAATCAAATTACACACCTATTATCATTTAATTACTGAATAAATCATAACACTGTTATCAGTTGCAAACAACATAGTTTCTTTACTCATTCTTAATTCCACGTTACCTTTCACCCAAAATATCATTAATCCGAAACACCTCAATAGCGCAGTCCTTTTCGTTTTCTTAAGATTTTCAATCTCAAAAGATGACAGCTTGTTTACAAATATGTATCAAAAATTCTAAAATTCGAATAAGTTATTTCCAGAATTATTTTCCTTAGCACCCTACCAGCATAACCCTTCCCTACTGACAACATAAGGGACATCTTCCCTTAAAAAGTCCCTTGCCCATAGCTAAGTACCCAATCAATTATGTCCAGAACTCAAAAAGGCTCAGCCACCATCCCGGGGGCTGAGCCTTATTTTCCTATAGCACCTCAATCGGCGTCCAAGTCGCCACCACCTTGATCACGGTCGCTAACCGGCGAATCGGGCTGGTGCCCTGCTTCACCATGAGGCCGCCTTGCCGGTAGAACGGACTGGTCACCACCTGGAGCTTGGTGTGGTCCACAATCTGGTCTGGAGTCAACTCGCGGTGGAAATAATCCTGGGCCAACGCTAGCACCAGGGCCTGCAAGCTGGCCTCGTGGTAGATGATTCCTCCCATGGGATTCAACGTGAAGACGTTCTGGTGATACGGGTTCTGGCGGTAATTTACCAACTGGTCACTCTTACACTCAATCATCGGGAAGCCGCCCGCGAACACGTAGTACAGGCTCCCCTGGTCATCCACCACCTCGGTCAACTCCAGAGTATGGTTACTGGCCGTATTGCCCCAAGGGTCCAATAACTCCGCGCCCTGGGCTGAGACCTTGAACGCCCGGTGGTACCGGTCCGTCAGCTCCTGGACCGTCCCGCGGGTATTGGTAATGAACCGGTTGCGGTTGGGATGACTCCTAAAGAACGTCGGCGTGAGAACGGGGGTCCCCCGCCGTTCCCGCAAAGCGTTCAAGAACCCCAGACTCTCCCGGGTGGGATACAGTTGCGTCCTGGTCTGGTCAAAATCACTGGGCGTCAGATTCACGAACGTCCCCATGGGGTAGACGCCGCCCACCGACCGTTGCGCCCGTTCCGTGTCAAAAATTGTGTGTTCAATGGGTCCCATTGTCATTCCCCTTCTCTAATCATTGTCCGTGCCGGGCATACGCCGCCTCCACGCGGGCCTTGGCCGCCTGCCACCACTCCGGGTGGTCGCGGTACCAGGCAATCGTCTGGCGCAGTCCCGCCGCAAAATCGGTGTATTGGGGCCGCCAGCCCAATTCTTCGCGCAACTTGCTGGCGTCAATCGCGTATCGCTGGTCATGGCCCGGCCGGTCGCGTACCTGGTCGTAAGCGCCTTTAGGCTGGCCCATCGCCGTCAAAATCATTTCCAAGACTTCCCGGTTAGTGTGTTCCCCCTGAGCGCCAATCAGGTAAGTCTGTCCAATCCGGCCCCGGGTCAGAATCAGCCACACCGCCCATGAATGGTCCGCCACGTGGATCCAGTCCCGGACGTTGCGCCCGGTCCCGTAGAGCTTAGGCCGTCGTCCACTCAAGATGTTCGTAATTTGGCGGGGAATGAACTTCTCCACGTACTGGTAGGGTCCGTAGTTATTCGAGCAGTTGGAAATCGTCGCTCGGAGGCCAAATGACCGGACCCAGGCCCCCACCAGCAGGTCCGCACTGGCCTTGGTCGCCGAATACGGACTGCTCGGCTGGTACCGCGACGTCGGCGTAAAGGCCGCCTTGCCGGTCAACGGCAGGTCCCCGTAGACCTCATCCGTTGAAATCTGATGGAAGCGCACATCGTATTTACGACACGCCTGTAACAGGGTGTAGGTTCCCAGAATATTGGTCTGCACGAACGGGTCCGGGTCCACCAGCGACCGGTCGTTGTGGCTTTCCGCTGCGTAGTGGACCACCGCATCCACCTGAGCCACCAACCGGTCGACCAGGGGCGCGTCACAGACGTCGCCCACCACCAATTGGACCCGGTCCGCCGGCAAGCCCGCCAGATTGGCGCGGTTCCCCGCATAGGTCAGCTTATCCAGCACGATAATTTTACGGACCTCCGGGTGCTGGGCCACCAGGTACCGGACAAAGTTGGCCCCGATAAAGCCCGCCCCGCCGGTCACTAAGAGTCGTTGCATGGTCACTATCCCCTCTCTCCCATTATTTATTAATCCTATTATATAGCGTTTTCCTGGTCGCGTCTGCTGGCACGCTAAACGAAAAGACCGCCCATCACCACTGATGGACGGTCTTGCTTAGTTATTTCGTGGTTTCACCCCGGTCCAGGTCGTACAGGGCGCGGAACCGGGCGTTATCCCGGTACAACTCCTGCGGCGTTCCCTGCATATCGAAGTGGCCGTGTTCGATGAAGCGCACCTGGTTGACGTGCTCGATGCCCGCCAGATGGTGGGTCACCCAGATGATGGTCTTGTCATGCAAGACGTCAAAGACCGTATCCAGCAAGTGTTTTTCAGTAATCGGGTCCAGACTCACGGTCGGCTCATCCAAGATGATGATCGGCGCGTCCTGCAACAAGATCCGGGCCAGCGACAACCGTTGCCGTTCTCCCCCGGAGAAGCGGCTCCCGGCCTCTTGGACCTGGGTATTGTACCCGTCCGGCAAATTCCCAATCAACTGGTCCAGCTCCACGGCTTTGATGGCCGCGTGGACCTGCTCATCGGTCGCGTTCAAGTTCCCCAGCCGCACGTTGTTCATCACCGTGGTGTTGAACAGGTACGGCTGTTGGTCCAAGACTCCGAAGAGCTGGGCGCGCTGGTCCTGCAGTTGCGCAATCGGCACGCCATTTAACGTGACCTGCCCACTCGTGGGGGCTTCATCCCCCAAGATCAGCTTCAACAGGGTGCTCTTCCCAGTCCCACTGGGGCCCAACAACGCTAGCTTCTCGCCCGGTTTGACCGTCAGCGAGAGGTCTTGGATCACCTGGCGTTGGGCGCCCGGATAGGTGAACTGAACCCGGTCCACGGCTAACGTGGCCGGCAGGTCGATGGTCCGTTGCGGGGCCTTCACCGGTTCGTGTTCGTCCAGCCGGTTGACCCGGTCGATGGAGTCCCGGTAGACTGGCCACTCACTGACCCCCTGGCTCATGTCCGCGAAGGGTTCGATGGTCGGGAACAGGGCCAACCCGAAGGCCGCGACCCAGTTGCTTTCCGCCTGGTTATGGGTGAAGGTCACCCCGGCCCACCAGACCAGCAAGATGACGGCCGCTCCGAAGACCACCTGGATGGCCAGGTTCCGCCACCACTGGAAGTAGTGGTCACCCCGGCGCAAGGCCGCGATATCGTCGATGGGCTGGTCTTGGCGTTGTAAGAAGTCCTGACGCCGACCGGAGATCAACCAGTCGCCCAGTCCCAAGACGGCATCCGTCAATTGGGTGTAGAAGCGCCGTTGAATCTGCCGGGCCTGGAACTCCCGCCGGCCGTTGACCGCTACCGATAACAGCGGCATCACTACCACGATGACCCCCAGCAACAGCAGCATCAACAGGCCGAACGCCCAGTTGAAGTAACCGATGCCGATCACGATGAACAGGTACAGCAGCCAGCCAATCACTAACGGAAAAACCGTCCGCAGGTAGAGGTTCTCGATGTGATCGATGTCCTCGGCCAGGATGCTCAAGACATCCCCCGTCTGATGGGTCTGGCGAATCGCCACCGCCTGTTTCTCCACGGACTGGTATAACCGCTTACGAAAGTCCGAAACGATGCGTAGGACCCAATTATGGCTGGTCAGGCGTTCCGCGTACCGGAAGGCTGGCCGCCCGATCCCGAACGCCCGGGCTAAGACGATGGGGACGTAAATCATTAAGATGTTAAACGGGTGGGTCGCCGCCCGACTGATCAGGTAGCCGGAGTTGAACATCAACGCCCCGCCGCAGAAGAAGGTCATGAAGCCCAAGAAGAGCACCAGTGTCAATAAGCCCCGGTACTTCTTGAGGTACGGCATGACCCAGTGGTCGTGTTCAAACGTTTTGAAAAATCCTTTCATGCTTCTGGCGCCTCCCCTGCCATTTCAGACCGCAACCGCACGTACGCGCCGTTCTTGGCCTGAAGTTCTGCTGGTGTCCCCTGTTCCACGAGTCGTCCGTGGTCCAGGACCAGGATATAGTCCATCTCGTTCATCCAGTGCAACCGGTGGGTCGCGAAGAAGACCAGGTGGTGGTCGAAGACCGGCAACATGGCCTGCTTCAACTCAATCTCGGTCTCAATGTCCAGGTGCGCGGTGGGTTCGTCAAAGAGCAAGACACGCCGGGAATCGTCCAGAAAGGCCCGGGCCAACGCGATTCGTTGGGCCTGCCCACCGGAGACACCCCGAGCGCCTTCCCCAATCTGGGTGGCTAAGCCGTCGGGCAGCGTCGCAATCCAATCGCTCAAGCCCGCGCGGTCGGCCGCCTTCCGGACGGCTTCGTCGGTGGCGTCCGGCGTGTAGAAGGCCAGGTTGTCCCGCAGGCTGGCGTGGAATAAGTATGGGGCTTGGGGAATGTACACGAAGCTGCGTTGCCAAGCCTGTTGGTCTAAGTGCGGTACCTGAGTGCCCCGGACCGTGATTTGCCCATCTTGGGGACTCAAGAACCCGCTCAAGGTGTTGATCAGCGTCGATTTCCCGGAACCCGAGGCCCCGATGATGCCGACCTTCTGGAAGCCTTTGACCTGAAAATTAATATCCTGCAACGTGGCGTGGTCCGCATCGTACCCCACGTTGACGTGCTGGAGGCTCAGCCCATCCTCCGGCGTCCAGACCGGGTCGCTAGTCGCTAAGAGCTTGCGGTCCGTCGGGGTCGGTCGACTCAAGATGTCCAGCACCGCCGTCAGGGCGTTCTTCCCGTTCAGTGTGGCGTGGTAGTCGTTGGCGAAGTTTCGAATCGGTGCGAAGTAGTCCGGTGCCAGCGTCAAGATAATTAGTGCGGGCAAGAGCTGAATCGTGTTGTCCATCAAGCCAACCCCTAAGAAGACCGCGATGATGGCGATCGACAGGGTGGTGAAGAAGTCCAGCGCAAAGGTCGAGGTCATGGCAATGGTCAACGTGGCCATAGTCTTCTTGCGGTAGTCCTCACTGACCTCGTAGACGTTACCGGCATAGGTCTCATTTAACCCCAATTGCTTCAGCGTCGGCAACCCCCGCAAGGTGTCGACGAAGTGGTTCGACAGCCGCTGGTACCCCGCGTACTGCCGGTCGGCCTTGGCTTGCGCGGCCAGGCCCAAGATCACCATGAACAGGATGATCAGCGGGTAGATCACCAGCAAGAACAGGGCTTCCTTCCACTGAATCGTGGCGATGTATAACAGGACCAGCCAGGGCGTGATCGACAGGTCCAAGACCTTGCCGATGATCATCATCAGGTAAGTCTGAATCTTGTCGATGCCTTCCAGCCCCATGGTGACCACGTTCCCGGTTCCCTGTTGGGCCACCACACTGGGTCCTAAGTCGAAGAGCTTAGCCATGAACCGCTTACGCAACTGCTTGGTGGTGGTCTCCACGAACGGGTAGGTCACCCAGTTCTTGGCTAGCGTCACCAGATGGCGGCCCAAGAAGACCACTCCGAACAGCGCCAGCGGCACCACGATAGTCCCAATCGGCTGCATCTTCCAGAGGTGGACGATGGCCACCGACAGGTACTTGGCCTGCAGGATCACCAGGACCGCCTGGACCAGCGTCAGGAGACCCAACCACAGGGTCAGGCGCCGGACACCCGGAAATTTAAACACACGTTGATCAATCACATGAATCCCCCCAGTTAAACTGCTTATGCCTTTAATGATACTGCTTTCATTCTGAAGTTGCGACTTTTCGCCCCCCGTAATTCATCCCCCATCTAGCCGTCTTAGCCGAGTATTCCCATGAAAAAAGACCAGCCCCCGCGTTAACGATTGGCTGGTCTTAATTCTGGTTTTTAGTTAGAAGTCAAACAGGTCCGTAGACAGGTAACGCTCCCCGTTATCCGGTGCGACCGTGACCACGGTCTTGCCCGCGCCCAGTTGCTTGGCGATTTCGATGGCGCCGAAGATGTTGGCACCGGCCGAAATCCCGGGAAGGAAGCCTTCTTCGCGGCTAACCCGCCGCGCCATGTCGATGGCTTGGTCACTGGTGACTTCGACGATGTCGTTGTACAGCTTGGTATCCAAGACCTTAGGCACGAACCCGGCAGAGATTCCTTGAATCTTGTGCTTGCCGCCGTGGCCTTCCTTCAATAGTGGTGACTCAGCAGCTTCCAGAGCGTAAATCAACGTCTGGGGGTCCGCCGCCCGTAAGGCCCGACCCACACCGGTCAGGGTCCCACCAGTGCCGACCCCGGCGATAAAGGCGTCCGGTGCTTGACCGTCTAAGGCCTTTAGAATCTCCTCACCCGTGGTCTTCTCCTGGGCTTCCGGATTAGCGGCGTTATCGAACTGCATAGGCAGGAAGTAACCGTGGGCCTTAGCCAGTTCTTGGGCCTTCTTGATGGCTCCAGGCATCCCCTCGGCGCCCGGCGTCAAGATCAGTTCCGTCCCGTACCCCTGAATCAAGGCCCGGCGTTCCTTACTCATGGTCTCGGGCATGGTGATGATCAGGTGGTAGCCCTTGGCCGCCGCCACTAACGCCAACCCAATCCCGGTGTTACCACTGGTAGGTTCCACGATGGTCCCACCCGGCTTCAACTGACCGGAAGCCTCGGCGGCGTTGATCATGCCTAGAGCGATACGGTCCTTAATGGAGCCGCCCGGGTTGAAGAACTCCAGCTTGACTAAGACGTCGGCCGCTCCCTCGGGAACCACCCGTTTCAGCTTGAGTAGAGGGGTATTGCCAATTAACTCTGTAATCGAATTTGCAACCAATCTAAAAACTCCTTTCATTTTTCAAACCTGGACTGCCCGCCACTGGGCAACCTGGGCCAACCAATTGGTAAAGAACCGGTGTTGACTGGTCTGCCACGCAAACGGTGGCACCGCCATGGTGGTGGGCTCGAAGTCGTTTTCCGCCGGATGATAGGTCCGCTCGGGGTGCGCGAGGAGCTCGCGGCGATACTCGTGGACCAGCGCCCATCGGTCATACTCTAAGTGGGCAAACATGAAGGTCTGCCGCTGGTGACCGTTTTCCACCAAAAACAGGTCTCCCGCCGTGGTCACAGCGTCCACCCGCAGGTCCGGCGTCGCGGCCAGCTGGTCGGCGTCCATCTCGGCGTAACGGGCATGCGGCGCCACGAAACCGGGCGTCAGTCCCGCCAGTAGCGGCGTTTCCTGCAGAATCTGGTGCGGATAAACACCAAACAACTTGTGGGGCAGCCGGTGCTTGGTGATGCCGTAGAAGTGGTTCAACGCGGCCATCGCGCCCCAACACAGGTACAGCTGGGGAATCCGGTGGCTCACTAACGTCTCCATCAGGTCCCGGAGCTCCTGAATGTAGGTGATCTGGGAAAACGGAATCGTCTCGATAGGCGCTCCGGTCACGATGAACCCGTCTAATTGGGCCACCGCCGACAAGTTTAACGGCTGCATCAGGCGGGCCACTGAATCCGGGACCAGCCGCCCCGCGTAGTGTTGCCGGGGATAGTACTCGTGAATGACCACGGGCTGTTCCGGCGTGCTTAAGACCCGGTGGAACCGCTGACTGGTGGCCTCCTTGTCGTGCATAATATTCAGAATCCCGATGTGTAAGGCTTGCATGCTGCGGTCACCCTCCTTCTACGACAACCATTTCATCAGGCTAATCTTAGTATAGTGCCTTAGAGTTACTATAAGGCAACCCATTCACTTACTAAACTTTAGTGTTATGTTTCTATTTAACCATAAAACAACCCAAGATGCTGGCCTCGGGCTTGTGACTTTCTTCATTCGGGTTTTATCAGTGCCTTACCGGACGGCCAGACCAGTCTGGAACGCCGTGGGCACCACTTCAAGCCACAGGGCGGTCTCGAAGCTGGGCCTTGTCTGGCCGTCCTCTCGGCTTACAGTAGAGTAAATATAACGACAGTTGACCGTTTCAGAGACCTTTTAAGTCTCTAGCCATGACTACCCTTTCAATTAGTTTTTAGACAGTCCCTATCTTCCTTATCCCAACTACACTTATCGTTATCGTCATGACCAGAGATAAGCCAACCTGCTTGTCTCTTTTTTCTACGTCTTGTCAATAAGAATGTTGTTAAATTAATGATTCTTGTTAGAGAG
>NZ_AZDT01000017.1 GCF_001434785.1 Levilactobacillus namurensis DSM 19117
CACACTTGGTTAGGTTCAGTAACTTGATCAAACTGTTGGTTTAAAAGATTGTCTCGCAATTCTTGCTCTGCTTGTTTGGTACGCCGACGTTTCTTAACGCGACTCTGACACTTGAAGTGCAGGGCGCTCATTAACCGTTTGACCCGCTTGAAAGGTACCTCAAAGTCAATTTCGACATCATGGTTTAGATAAATAGTCATTTTGCCGGCACCG
>NZ_AZDT01000018.1 GCF_001434785.1 Levilactobacillus namurensis DSM 19117
GTACATAAAAATGGTGTTGATGGATTTCATCCATCAACACCAAATATCATAGAACCTAAAAAGAAGTAATGACCTTACCTGCGGATAATTATAAAAACTCTTTATCCCATCTTTTGGTACTTTTGCCAACGATTAGGTTTTGAAGGCAGTACAGTAAGAATGAAGAACCAAATAGTTCCAATAGGAGGTACTAAATCAAGTAACACCCACCAAGCTGAACGATCCGTATCGTGCAAACGACGGAACTTCAAAGACAGGGTTCCAATCCACACAACTAATGCGATGATCTTACTGATCATACTGATATTTAGATCCTTCCAGTCGTAAATATCATCTATTGGGTGACCGACTAAGTGTTGAATTATACCAATGATAATACCACCTAAAAGGTAGTTGATGATTATTGGCCACCAATAGGCTGGACGAGATGCCGTTCCATTAAAATTTAAAATATTATGCCAGAACTCTTTATAGTAACTCATGTTTATCACCTCCTTATAACTAGGATAGCACTGAACATAGTTAGTGTGTTGTCTTATTTAAAAATAAACGAATAAAGACCGTTAGACGTTATTATCGCATTAATGGTAGTACGCAACGAACGTTTACTGACCTAAGTAAAAGCCATCCCGTCTTACCCAATGGTTATTATACTATGAGAAAGTGGAGTGGTTTTTTGTGATAGACCGACCGCCCAGCAACAGCCCTATCAAATTATCTTTAATCAATGGCCAACAGAGTAGTTATAACATGGCTGGTTATTAGGCGGTAGGCAAAGTGAGGTGTTCGAAGAGGACCTGGCTAAACCTGACCTCAAAAACCTGTGCTGAATTTAGAGTGGAATTAATTGTTGTCTACCTGACAAAACTTGACATCATTACAAAACAAACACTATGGTGCGGTAGCATGATATGCAGCAAAATCCTAACATGTAATGGCCCCATACTCTGATATTTCTGACACCCTAAGAGGAAAAATGTGGAGATTGTGGAGGCCCTAAAAAAGGGCGGCAACTGATTAATTGGACAAATTGAGCACCATAAATAGGCAGTGGCATTACGAAACAACACTTTGGTGCAGGGGCTTGATATGCGACCAAAAGCCTAACAAAACCTAACATTAATGGGTGCACCCTTTTTGGCTTGGGGTGCACCCATATTCTGACATTTCTGACATCCTAAAGGGAAAATATTGTGACGGGGTGGTCCGTTCATTTCAAAACAAACACGGATAATTTCAAAATAACACGGATAATCTGGAAACAACCAACACAAGATTGGGAACAACTCAACACAAATTATAAGCAGGAACACTGTAATGACAGTATTTGTCGTGATTAGAGAGGCGAAAGGAACGTTACTATTTGAAACGGAGCGCTCCGTTTGGGAAAGGGAGCGTTACCCTTGAGCCATTAACAAAAGTTAACGTTTCTGACTAAGTGCCCCCTCAAAAAGGTTGCACTAAGAGGTTGCGACATAATGCGACACTGTCGCAACACAATGCAACACCGATACGTATGCACTCAATAGAGTGGTGCTATGCCGTTAATAGGCTGTTGATCTGCTAATTTACATTACAAAAATGCTAGCTTTTACTAGCCCGTTAATACTAGGTTTTGCTAGTGTTTTTGTAACACAAAGCCTAGGCCAAATAAAGTCCATATTGATCCAGTTAAGTGGGCTTGATGTTGGAATTTGTTGGCAGTTTGAATGAGTGACTGGTTGAAGATGGTTCGCTTGGCTAAGAGGGGGAGGGGCGCTTAAAATGTTTGAGGTCAATTAGATTGACTAGGAATCGACCAAGCGAAAAATTGCGCTCAGTATCGGTAAGCAAGTCTTTCCGAGCGACCTGCTTTGCTATCGTTTTGAACGATAACGGATGGGTTACAGCAATCTGTTTAGAAATAGTCGTGAACAAATCCTCTCAAACGATGTGTTTCATCCCCATTTAGAGTACTTGAGGCCGTTCAAGACAACGGGGTAGGTGAGGCATGTTCACTTGGCTAAGTGCATCCGATGCACTTAGAAAATTCGTGGTCGTTTAGAACGGCCAGGATTCACTTAGCGGAAAATTCCGCTCAGTACCAGTAAACAAGTCTTTCTAAACGACCTGTTAGGGTATAGAGACATAGTAGTGATGGCGTTTTATCTCTTTTTTTGAGATAAACGTTAGTCCGTAGATTGTATAAGTAAATACATAGATGTATTAAAAAATCCCCCAATTACTCATGGTAATCAGAGGGAAGGAAAATTAGTTTTCTTTAGCAAACATTATATTTTAGACTTTGATAATAGATTATGAGGTTCTATCTATGCAGTTATTGATGAGTACTATTTAGTTTTGTCTTAATCGAAGATGGAATGTTACTCTCGTGAACATAGTGAGGGCCGTTTATTATCCTTTTTTTAGATATATTAGCCTTGACAACTGACTTTGGCGTTAAAGGTTTGGGATTTTCCCCCTCTAGGTCATACGGTAGAACGATGGTTTTACCATTTGGGTAAATAAATTTTAATTTATAACTATAAGAGTGATAGCCAGCTACGACTTTCCCACTGTCATCAACCGTTTTCTTGCGGCTAGGAACTTTACTGGGCACTACGGCAAATGCTGTGTGCCCTACATAAGTATCGTTATAATAAGACCAGCCAAAATAAATACCCACAATCATTATACCAATAATTAGCCACAAACCCTTTTTCATGTTACACCATCCTTAATTTGAAGATTCTATTTTTTAGAGAAAATAAAACTGCTAGTCAAGACTAACAGTTCCATCCCTACCACCGCTATTTATTTTTGAACCCAAAGTGAATGCCATTTTAGAAATTGAATGCCAAATTGAATGCCATTGAATGACGTTCTATGGGCTTCTATGAAAAACTAAAAAAATAAAAACGTTGATTTATTAGGCTTATGGGCGCCTATGAAGCCCTATGAAAAACCATATATGGAGCTGGCGGGGATCGAACCCGCGTCCTAGCATATCGCCACCCCAGCCTCTACACTCATAGGCAGACTACTTAAATTTTCACCCAACAACCTGCCGCCTGTCAGGGCCAACATGCTGAGCTAACCTGATTCATCTCTTTTGAACAGCTTCAGGTGGGAGCCAGTCAACGTAACCCGTTAAATTTAGGACCCAGATCTAACCCGCGGGTAAGGCTAGGAGGATCTACGTTAAGCGCCTATTAAGCAGCTAAAGCGTAAGAATTGTTATTATTTTTTGCAGTTATAATTAAACTGGACCTTTTAACGTAGATGCCGCTACGGAGTGCAACCAAGGCTCGACCTATACCAGTCGAATCCAGAACAGCCCCAAAACGATACTAATCTAGTCTACCATATCTCAGCCACCCTGCAAAATATTTCGCATTTTCCGGCCTAAATAAAAGAAATTCCACCCCAAGCAGTATAGTATAATAGGTAACTACGGAGCCCATAGCAATAATGCAGCAAAAGTTACAGAAACTTCATGGTTCTATCACGGAGCTTTCTGATTCACCTGTTAACTTCAGGACAATATGACTCACGAACTTTTGGCTGGCTCCGAATACCGGTGAGGTCACTTTGGAGGTCACACATGAAGTTATTAATGATTGAGGATAACCACTCAGTATCGCAAATGATGTCGATGTTTTTTAAGAAGGAACAGTGGGACGTCTCGTTCGCCTACGATGGCAACGAGGCCGTTGAGATGTTCGCCGCGGCGCCGAACGACTGGGACATGGTCACCCTGGACCTGAACCTGCCTGGCTTAGACGGGATGCAGGTCAGTGCCGAGATTCGAAAGCTCTCACCGACCGTGCCCATCATCATGTTGACGGCGCGCGATTCGGAAAGCGACCAGGTCTTGGGACTAGAGATGGGGGCTGACGACTATGTTACCAAACCATTCAGTCCAATCACGCTGATTGCACGCATCAAGGCCTTACACCGGCGGGCGGAATTGGCTCCCGTGTCGAAGGTCCAAGATCCCCAACCCCTGGACGACACGGAATCCTTTGACGTGGTCACGGAGCACTTCAAGTTAAACACCAAGACGCGTGAAGCGTACTTAAACGATCATCAGATCGAGGACCTGACACCTAAGGAATTCGACCTGTTGAAGACGTTGGCCCAGAAGCCCCGCCAGGTGTTCTCCCGGGAACAGCTCCTCCAGTTAGTCTGGGATTACGAGTACTACGGCGATGAGCGGACGGTCGACGCCCACATCAAGAAGTTGCGGCAGAAGATCGAGAAAGTGGGGCCACAGATTATCCAAACCGTTTGGGGCGTGGGTTATAAATTCGATGATAGTGGAGCCGATTCCAAATGAAGTTAATGTATCAACAGATGTTGGGCTTTTTTGCCGCTATTACCATCATCCTGGTGTTGTTAGGCGTGTCCTACACCCAGATGACCCGGCACATGGTCTACAGCAACACCTGGAACACCCTGGAGAAGTACTCCAACAGTCTGATTGAACAGTCCTTGCGAATCAGCGCGGAGAATCCCAAACAAGTCAATTTTGATACCACGGCGCTAGAAAATAGCGAGCAGTTGCTACAAAATCAGGCCGTCAGCGTCACCATTTATAGTGCCAAGAACCAGATTGTCTTTCCGGACAACATCTATCAGCAGTCCATTAACCAGAAGGACTGGAACAAGATGAAGAATAACCGGATCATCCACAAGGTGGTCGACCGCCGAATGCGGAATAAGAACGGGCGGGTGACGCCGGCCGTGACCGAAGTTATGAAACCTTACTTCTATAACCATAAGCTGGTAGCGGTAGTGGTCATGGGGGCCTTTGTCTCGGATATCAATACCAACATCAACCAGATTAACCGGAACCTGATTCGGGCGTTGTTCGTCTCAATCCTGGTGGCCATCGTGGCTAGCTACATTCTGGCCCGGTATTACACCTCGCGGATCAACCGGCTGCGAAAAGCCACGAACCAGGTCGCCCAGGGAGATTACGACGTCCAGATGGCTAGTCGCAACCGGGATGAGATTGATGACCTGATCAACGATTTCAACGGGATGACCCATTCACTGAAGGATTCCCAAGAGGAGATTCAGCGTCAGGAACAGCGCCGACGGGAGTTCATGGCCAACGCGTCCCACGAGATGCGTACGCCGTTGACCACCATCAACGGGCTACTAGAGGGCCTGGCTTACGACGCGATTCCGGAAGAAAGTAAGGAAGAAAGTATCGATCTGATGCGCAGCGAGACCAGCCGGCTGATTCGTCTGGTCAATGAGAACCTGGACTACGAGAAGATTCGCTCGAACCAGATTACGTTGAACCTACACGAGTTTAACGCCGTCGACGCCCTGCACAACATTGTGGAGCAGCTGAAACAAAAGGCCGATGACAGTCAGGACACGCTGGAACTACAAGCACCGGAAGAAATTGCCGTGTACGCCGACTATGACCGCTTTGTCCAGATCATGTTCAACATCACCCAGAACGCCATTCAGTTCACCCAGCAAGGGCACATCACAATTACCGCCCAGCGCGGGTATGAGGAGGCCATCATCAAGGTCGCCGATACCGGGATGGGGATGAGTGACGAGCAGCTCCAGAACATCTGGGAACGCTACTACAAGGCCGATCCGTCACGAAAGAACACCAAGTACGGTGAGTCCGGTCTGGGCTTATCAATCGTCCACCAGCTGGTTCAGCTGCACCACGGAAAGATCAGCGTGGACAGCAAGCAGGGCGTGGGAACCACGTTTACCGTGATTTTCCCCGACCAACACCAGACAAATGTCGACCGTGCCAAGACGGACTAGCAGGAACATGGTACAATAGGGAGCACAATTAAGGAGGACTCACTTGAAACGTATACAAATTACCGGGAAATCTGTCCGGAAGTTCGAAGACGGGTATCCCGTCGTTAACATCACTGATTTAGAGAATCGCCAGGACTTTGAGGATGGCGCGTGGGTGCAATTAGAGAACCACGGCCATTTCGTGGCGACCGCTTATTTTGCCAAACAACACCGGGGGGCCGGCTACGTGCTGAGCCTACGGGAAAATGAACCTATCGACGAACGGTTCTTCGCCAGCAAGTTCCGTGCGGCCCAAGCCAAGCGTGCCGCCATTAACGTCGGGGAAGCCTACCGCTTCTTTAACGACGTGGGGGATGGCCTAGGTGGCCTGATCATCGACGTCTATCAAGGCGTCTACGTCTTCCGTTGGCAAAACGCGGCGTTGAAGCGTCAAGCACGGTTGATCTACGCAGGCTTCCAGCGGGTCATGGGGCAGGACCTGACCGTCTTAGCCGCAACGCCTGGTCAAGAGGCCTTGCAAGTGGTCACGGGGAAGCTGCCTCAGGACCCCGTCACCATTACCGAAGCGGGGGTGGCCTATCCGGTCGACCTGACCGTTAGTCGCCAACAGTTGGCCTTAGAGTTCCGGGACGAACGGGCTTGGGCTCGCGAGAATAGCGCTCAGCAGCGCATCTTGAACCTGTACAGTGCGGAGACGGGGGTCGTGACCGCAGCCATGGCTGGTGATGCCACGGAAGCCGTCACGGTCGACCCGACCAACCGGGCCACCACGGCCTTACAGGCGCAATTGGCGGCCAATAACCTGGACCAAGCGGCGGTCGAGATGCGGACTATGGACGTGACCAACTACTTGGATTACGCCATTAAGCACGGGTTGACCTTCGACACGGTCTTTGTGAATCCGCCAGCGTTCATCCGCGGGAAGAAGCACCGTTTCGACCTAGACCAAGATCTGGGGACCTTATTGACCCAAGTCCTTCAGGTGACGCATACGGGCTCACAGGTACTGGTCACCACGACGGCACCGGGCTACTCATTAAAGAAACTCCGGACGACTGTTAGTGAAGTTGCCCAAAATTATACCGGTCATGTAAATGTTTCCATGGACTTTCACTCCCCAGCCGACTTTATGACCAATTCGGCTGACCGGCAGAGTGAAGCACTCAAGGGATTACATTTAGTTATCGGGTAATTGCTTGTGAATGAAAGCGTGTGAAAATTAACTAATGAACAGTGAACAAGTGGCTAGACCATTGATAGTTCACTGTTTTTTTTATCAGAAATAGTTTACTTTTAGAACCAGAACCCTTAAACTAATTCTTGTAAACAAAAAGCGCTTACAAAAACAAACGGCATAATTGAAATGAGAGTAGAGGGATTTACAATGGGAATTTTACTAGCTTTGATTCCAGCACTTTGCTGGGGAAGCATCGGGTTGATCAGTGGCCGCTTGGGCGGAACGTCGTATCAACAAACGTTAGGAATGACGGCCGGAGCCGTTTTATTCGGGATTTTTTCGCTGGTATATTTCCACGTTCAACTATCGGGTATCGCGATGCTGGTTGGGATTGCGTCTGGTCTATGCTGGGCCGTGGGACAATTTGAACAGTTCCAATCCATGAAGTTCATCGGCATTTCCCGGACGGTCCCAATTTCGACCGGGTTACAGTTGGCCGGGACCGCGTTAGCCGGGGTCTTGCTCTTCCACGAATGGAAGACCAGTACCATGGTGATGACGGGGACCATCGCAGTTATCATCTTGATTGCTGGGGCCGCTCTGACGTCTTTGCGCGATAAGAGTGCGGGCGTCAATAGTGAGCACATTGAAGCAGGTCGCGGGGCTACGGCCATCGCCATCTCGACGGTGGGCTACATCCTGTACACGGTGATTGTGAACATGTCGGGGTTGGACTCCAAATTGATCCTGTTCCCCCAATCTATTGGGATGATTCTGGGAGCGTTGATCTTCATCCTGTTGTCGAAGGAAAACCGGAAGAAGGTCTGGCACGTGGCCACAGCCAAGAACGTGCTGACCGGTCTGGTCTGGGGCATTGGGAACTTCTTCATGTTCATGGCGATTCCGTCCGTGGGGTTGGCGATCAGCTACTCACTGGCTCAATGTGGGATCGTGATTTCCACCTTCGGGAGCATCTGGCTCTTGGGTGAAAAGAAGACAAATCGCGAAATGGTCTACACGGTAATTGGCTCACTTTTAGTCATTGCAGGTGGGGTCACTTTAGGATTGATGAAATAGGATAAACGGGCTGATGACGGGCGTTGTCGGCCTTTTTATTATCATAATTTTTATGGACTAGACCATTTACATTTAAGAGAATTGCGTTATAATGGACTAGTCGAATAATATTAAAAAGTGAGGTTTTCTAACTATGGCACATATCGCCTTTGATCGTTCAAAGTTAGGTCCATTTGTTCATGATAATGAACTGGGAGAAATGCAGGCTATGGTGACTGCTGCGGATACTGAATTGCGGCAAGGCACCGGGGCCGGTAGTGATTTCCGGGACTGGTTAACGTTGCCCCATGACTATGACAAGGCTGAATTTGCCCGGATCAAGGCTGCAGCCAAGAAGATTCGGGAAGATTCCGAGGTCTTAGTGGTCATCGGTATCGGTGGCTCTTACTTAGGCGCCAAGATGGCGGTGGACTTCTTACACAGCACCTTCTTCAACAGTCTGCCGGCTGACCAACGGAAGGGTCCCCAGATCCTGTTCGCTGGAAACTCCATTAGTGCCGACTACGTCCACGACCTCTTGAACTTCGTGGGTGACCGGGACTTCTCCATCAACATCATCTCGAAGTCCGGGACGACGACGGAACCTTCCATTGCCTTCCGGGTCTTCAAGGAGAAGCTGATCAAGAAGTATGGTGAAGCCGAAGCCAACAAGCGGATCTACGCGACTACGGATGCCAAGCGCGGTGCGTTGAAGACCGAAGCCGACGCTGCCGGCTACGAGACCTTCGTGATTCCCGATGGCGTAGGTGGCCGTTACTCCGTTCTGTGCCCAGTGGGTCTGTTGCCAATCGCCGCTTCTGGTGCTGACATTGACCAGTTGATGCAGGGGGCTGCTGATGCGGCTGATGAATACACCAACCCAGATTTAACGAAGAACGAAGCTTACCAATACGCCGCTTTACGGAACATCTTGTACCGTAAGGGCTACGGTGTCGAATTGTTAGAAAACTACGAGCCACGGTTAGCCGCCTTCGCTGAATGGTGGAAGCAATTGACCGGTGAGTCCGAAGGGAAAGACGGTAAGGGAATCTACCCATCATCCGCTAACTTCAGTACGGACTTGCACTCCTTTGGTCAATACATCCAAGAAGGGCAACGGAAGCTGATGGAAACGGTCGTAATGGTTGATAAGCCAGAACATGACGTGGACATCCCTAAGGAAGCCGATAACTTAGACGGGTTAGGCTACTTGGAAGGCCGGACCATGGGCTTTGCCAACACCAAGGCCTTTGAAGGGGTCATCTTAGCCCACACGGACGGCGGTGTGCCGAACATGAGCGTGCACATTCCTGATCAAAGCGAATACACGTTAGGCTACTTGATTTACTTCTTCGAAGTGGCCATCGCCATTTCTGGTTACCTGAACGGTATCAACCCGTTCAACCAACCTGGGGTTGAAGCTTACAAGACTAACATGTTTGCGCTGTTAGGTAAGCCTGGTTTTGAAGACCTGGGTAAGCAATTGAACGAACGGCTATAAGCTAAAAGCATGATCAGAGGGTTCGGAGCGTGAGTTCCGAACCCTTTTTTTCGCTTAAATTCGCTAATACTGATTTTGCACAGATTGTCCAAAGTGTTCTGGACCAATTCAGTTTTTGCCATCTTTAAAGATGGAAACCGGTGACGTTGGTTGGGACGGACAACGGACTAACGCCTTGATAAGTAAGGCGTTTGACGTAACTGGGAGCAGTTAATGGAAAAACTAATCGAAAGATGATTTTGCGATTAAAAAAGCTGGCTTTTTAGGTTATATAGTGTATAATTTCAGATGAACAAGGATTCAACTACTAAATGTTGAATCGAGCTTGTTTTTATAATCAAAGATGTAAGGGCTTACTTAGCGGCGGTGATTGCGGTACAGGTGAATGAGGAGGACGCGACCATGACGATGACTAAACGCACAACACATAAGTGGTGGCTTTATTCGGGGGCAGCTTTAGCACTTTTGAGCTGGTCGCTGGGGGGAGACTTCGGCCCAGGCTGACACACAGGAACCGACAGCTACGGCTGAATCGGTGACAACAACGGGTAATTCGTTACAGGAATCCACGGCAACGCTCAGCCAACCGACTACGACGACGGATGACACGGTAGCGGGGACGGATCAGACGCCGACTAACGGTGCTAACCAAGCTTCAGAGCCAACGGACGCTACCTCGCCGGTTACGGATTCAGACACGGATTTAGAAACGGAAACGCCACCGGTGACGGACCAGTCGACGACGCAAGAAACGGCTGAAACGGTTCCGCCAGTCGAGACGGATACCAACCAGGAAACGGATGACCTCGAGGCAGAGGAAACTGAATCAACGCTGGAAACGGAGTCGACCACGTCACCGGTCACCACCGATGACCAATTAACGGAGACTGAAACGGATGCAGGCCATCAGGCGGCGCCAGCGACGGTATCAGCGACCACGCCACAAAAGCGGAGCGCATCACCGGAAATTGATCCTGACGCAGATTTGAGTGACCAGTTTAAGGATGCCAATTTGCTGGCGGCGGTTCGCAAGAGTTTGAATTTGACGGCTGATCAGGTCCTGACGTTAAAGGATATTCAGAATTTTTGGGGAGTGGCCCAAGTCAAAGCAAACGGCTTTGGCAAAGTGACGGATTTGAGTGGGTTAGAACTACTGGGAAATTTAACGGAAAAAGCGAAGGTCTCAGTGGAGATGACGTTGGGGAACTCGCTGGCGGAGATTCCTAATTTAGATTTAACCCCGCTCTTGGCACTGAAAAATTTAACCCAATTATCGATTAAGACCAATTACTGGGGCGCCATGACGGATGACCAGCTCCACGTCCTGGCACAGGTGGATGCACACTATATACAAAACTTGGACTTCTCTTCGGAAGATAACGCACAAAAGAACCTAACTGGGATGACCAGTCATCAGTTAGGCATCTTGGCACCGATGATTGCTACGGTCGTAGATAATGATTACCCGTACCCGCATGCGATTACGCTAGATGGCAACTCAATCGATGACTGGAGTTCGTTAGGAATCATCAAGCACGTTTCACGTTACGGCGCCATGATTACGGGGTGGTTGCAGTACGTTCAAGTCGATAACCCCGTGGCGGTGGGGCCGGACGGAACGGTCCAGACTAACCATCCCACGATTGATATGTGGGGACGGCCCATCCTTGATAAGATTGCTTACCGTGATGCGGACGGGAAGGTTCAGTTTGCCCAGGACCAAAAGTTAGTGAATCCGGATTTGACGGGTGACCAAGTAGTTTACGGTCAGCTGGGGTGGCAGTCTAAGTACGTTTACCGGTTTGACGGGACGGTGGACCCGAACGGTGTTGATTTAGGCGGTGATTTGACCTTTATCGCTGGAACCACAATGTATCAAAAAATTGGGGCGACCCAGGGACAGACCATCACCGTTCATTATCAAGATGATACGACTGGCGACCTGCTGGCGAGCACCGAGCTGAATGGGGACCTCGGAACCACTAGCGACTACCAGACGGGGACCACGATTCAGTCGTATCTGGATCAGGGCTATGAACTGGTCAGCGACGAGTATCCGACCACGGGAGCGGTCTTTGGGGATGCGGCGCAAAGCTTTACCGTGCACCTCAAGCACGCCATTACGGCGCTGGATAACCGGAAAACGGTGACGCAGTGGATCCATTACCAATACGCGGATGGCACGGAAGCGGCCCCAACTTATACGGCTTGGGTCACCTTTATTCGGCAAGGCCAACGCGATGCGGTGACGGGGGAGACCCAGTGGCAAGACTGGCACCCGATTAGTACCACCACGACGTTGCCCGACCGGACCTCACCCGTAATTGATGGGTACACGGCCGACCAGCTGACGGTCACCGGCTTAACAGCAACGCCGAGTGGGGAAGACCAGACCACGTGGGTCACCTACGCGGCCACGCCGGTCGATCCGGAGCCAGAACCGGAACCAGAACCAGAACCGGAACCAGAACCGGAACCGGAGCCAGAACCAGAACCAGAACCAGAACCAGAACCAGCTCCTGAGCCGACACCAGAGCCAACACCAGGGCCGGATGTTTCGGGGAGTGGTGACCTGGAATCTGGCATGACGACTGTTGTAAAACCTGCTCAGCCAGGCGTAGCTGAGCCAATCGTTACGCAGGGCGGCGCTGCGGCACAGGGAGTTGCGACGGGGAAGACGCCACTGGGCCAATCAGTGGCACAACCCCAATCGCAGTCGGCGACCTTGAAGACTAACGCGGATGAGACGACGTTGCCGCAAACCAACGAACAGACCAATCACGGTTGGTTGCTTGGCGGCTTAGGCTTACTCCTGGCGAGTTTAGGTGGCTTCCAATGGCGTAAACGTGATCGGCAGTAATTTAGAGAGAATTTGTCACTTGAACCCAACCAGATAGAATAGCGTAAATAGCTCGTAACCGTTGGGGTTGCGGGCTTTTTACGCGTTAATTGGACAGAAAAAAACCACCACGTTTTTAAACGTGGTGGTTAGCCGTTAATCGCTGATAGCCCATACGGGGCTCGAACCCGTAGCTCCGCCTTGAGAGGGCGACGTCTTAAACCAGTTTGACCAATGGGCAATAATGGTAACTAGCAATATCTAATTTACCCTTTTACCCAATAATTGTCAACAGCTCTTTAGCAAATAATTTTGATAAGTTTTTACAGGAAATTTTTGCTAGAAAACCGGTTGACACCAAAACGCAAACAGGGTAATATGAAATAGTTGCTTACGAGCGATAGAGTTATTGGGCATTCGCCAAATGGTAAGGCACCGGACTCTGAATCCGTAATTTACTGGTTCGATCCCAGTATGCCCAATCATGGTAAAGCGGGAGTCGCCACTCAGATGCGTTAGTATCTGGGTGGCGGCTTTTTTTGTTGAGTTGGACCAGGCTGGTTAGGGGAAGGCCGGAAGCTAAAAATGAAAAAAGTTGCGGATTACCGCAACCCCTTGAGCCTCACGGGAACTCGCTGATTTTAAGAAGCGATTCTCGCCACTGATAGTTTATAAATTAGAGAATCCACTAATTTTTAGGATGACAGGAGTGACTGAAAAGCAAGTCTTTTCAGTCACTTTTTTAGTTTGCGCGTTTTTCTGAGAAAGTTAAGGGTTACTTGACAAGTTAACATGGTCGTCGACGTTCAAGGGTAACCTGAGGGAAAAGATTGGTAATCAGGACTTTAAAATCACGGTAAATTACGGGAAGAAGGGTGACAAACTAGGTGATTCGTTACATAAATCGTTGAAATGGTAGTCCTATTGATTGCATTTTTTATTAACACTATACTAAAAATAGCCAAGATGGATCAGGCGCCGGCGCTTAGACTAGGGTGCCAGAATACGATTAAGTTTCCAGTTTAGTGGGGCCTTGAATGAAACCGGATTCTTAAAGGCAACTGGGAGGTGGCGCCAGCCCATACAAGGTTGAGGAGGTGGTTAACGTGCATGATCCTTATCAAGTGGCGTATGCGCAGACGGTGGCGACGATTGCGACCCGTATTCAGGATCTGCAAAAGACCCTGTTGGAGCTGCAGAAAACCTGCGATTTACCGGAGAAGTGGTGGTCTAGAGTTCATAAGCGCCAGGTCATTTCAGGGGATAGAACGGCGAAAAATGAGCTGTACGTCGAGTCGCAGTGGCGGCTCAATTATTTGATTGATTTAACCCTGTACTTAGAACGGGACCAAGTGAACGCGCTCCCCGAAGAGCTTGACGCGTTTTTTCGTAAGCGGGACCTGTATTGGTGGCAAAGTGCCCTCAGCCTGATGGGGAGCTTGCCCTACCTTGAACGGGAATTAGTGGCGCCAGCTTACTACGAGCTAGCCGAACAAGCCGAGTCAACCCCTGCACGTCACCGGTACCCAGCGACACCAAATACATAACAAACCGAAGAAGGTTGTAAATATGAAACAACGAGTGAGAAACCAAACCACTAAGAAGGCGTTTATCCTGTACAAGGGACGTACGGGATGGCGACTCAAAACCCGAATTTTTGGCGGTCTGATGGTCGGGTTAGCCGCCTTTACCCTGGCGGATAGTGGACAATTGACTACCGGTCATGCGGCAACGACCGTTGAGGAGACTCCGGCGACCGGGACAACGGTTACCCCGGCAAAGACTTCGCAAAGCCCCAACACCAGGTTGGCGACGACCGAAGCCACGACAACGGGACAGACGGAGACTGCCAATCCAGCGCCAGTGACGGCAGCATCGCCGAATCCGGCAGCAACCCTCGAATCAGCTCCGGTTACCGAATCGACGCCGGTTACGGAAACGACCCCGACGACGTACCCGGTCTTGTCCCAGGACCAGAGCGTCAACATCGGGGTCGACCAATCACAGGTATCCTTGACGGCGCAACAGATTGCGGACCACTTTACGGCGAAGGTCGAGAATCGTGGGGGAAGCGACCAGGATGACAACCCGACCCAGAACACGGTGACGCAGAAGATTGGGGCGGACGGGACGATCGACCTGACCAGTAACGCGGCGCACGACTACTACGGCGCATACGGTAAGACCACGATTCAGGGGCATCAGGCGGCTCACGTGTCGTTTGAACACGAAATTGACTTTAGTCATAACTTCTCGATGTCGGGGGCGCTGGGAATCGGGAGTAAGACTTCTGGCGGGGCCGATAGTGTGGGCTTTATTTTCGCGCCGGGTGACCCGGCCAAGGCCACCCAGGGGGGCTCAGGGGGTCAGCTGGGCTTAGGCGGTCTAAGTAATGCCTTCGGGTTCGTCTTTGACGAGTACAACAATGTCTCCGAATACCACGACCCCAGTTCCCAGCCCTACATTGGCTGGCGGACCACGGATAGTAACGGGAACCTTCAGTCGGCGGCTTCGACGGATTGGAAAGCGGCCAGTCAGGTGGGGTTGAACGACCGACGGACGAACACCCTGAACGACTTTACCATGGACTATGATGCGAAGTCCCAGTTATTGACGGTGGTGTTGAGGAACGGCACCTTTTCGCGGAAGATTGAGGATGTTAGCACGGGATACTCGATTTCGGTAGCCGCTTCAACGGGGGGCAGCTGGAATGACTATTCCGCTAGGATTGATAAATTCAGTTACACCCCCAAAACGATTCCACTGACCGTGCACATGGTCGATTCGGCGGATCAAGGTGCGTTATTGGATAACGCGAACGTGGAAGCCATTGCCAACATCGGGGATACCGTTTCGGTCTTCTCCACGCAAGCCGCGGCTCAACGCGCGGTCGCCGCCGGGGAAGTCGACCCGACTCTGGTTTCGATCCTCCCTACGGATTCAGCGGGCAACGTCTACGTTATCGATGGGAGCCAAGTGGTGGCTAATCAAAATGGAACGGCGCATTCTGTTGGGGGAAGTGCCTATCAAGACGTCGCGGATGATACATACTACACCTATGTGGTGACCGACGATGACAGTCAACAGGTCACGGTTCCGGTCCGGTTAGCGTATACGGCTGAAGTCACGCCGGTCGATGCCCAGACCCAGCAACCGATTGCGGGCTTACAACCCGTGACGGTCACCACAGTGGCGGGGGAACCGGCTTTAGTCCAGATCCCGGGATATACGCCAACCAAAGTGGTTCTGGCGGCACCTAAGGATGGGCAAAGTGTGGCCCATGATCAACTGGCGGTCGATCAGACCACCACTGCAGCGACGGACGAAACCACGGATACGCAGGCCCAAGCTTTAGGGCATTACTATACCAGTCAGGGAACCACGGTGGACGGCCAAACGGTAGTCGGGACGGCGACCGTGGGGACGGGTCAGGCCATTGACCAGGCGTTGAACCAACAGCCGTTGGTCGATGCCAACCAGCAACCGGTCATTAGTGGGACGGCGACGACAGGGATTACCAACCAGGACTATTACTGGTCAGCGACGGGGAACGCACAGGCGGCGGATTCGACGGACGCCCAAGCGCCGCAAAAAGCAACTAACTTACTGGTGCCAACCACGCAGACCTTAAAGTCTTGGTCGGATAAGGCTAGTGCCAACCAGCAACAAGCCGATGATTATCAGAACCAGGCTCGAGAGATTTACAACCAGTTCAGCGCCCTCAACGGTTTATCTCAGGCCCAACAGGCTGATGCTGAGACCCTGTATAAAAATATTTCGGACATCTATCAAGACGTTTACGACAGTAACGCGGTGGCCATCACCGATTTTGGGACGGCGCAAACGGCTACGGTAGCCGCCGACATCGTGCAGGACGGACAAGCGGGTTATGCGGCCTTGAAAAAGGCCCAAGACCTGCTGGGCGATTTTGAGGTGAGTCTGGGTAAGCTGACCACCACTAACAATCACGCACAAGACAGTTTGGCGACGATTGTGACGCAGCCCGTGACGTATGGTCAGCCGGTTAAACGGCCCACGGTCCATCTGGGGGATGGTTTCGGGAAGGCTCAAGCAGACCAGCTTCAGGACGATGACTTTGTCTACTATAGCGATCAGGACCTGAAAACACCGGTCACCCCAGTTAACGCGGGAACGTACGTAGTGAAGTTGACGGATAAGGGACGGGCCTACATGAAGAGTTTGGCCCCGGATAACCCGTATGCGGGCCTGTTTGTATCGAGCATCCTGACGATCAATCCCAAAACGGTAACGGCTCAGGCTGACCCTAGCACCATTGTTTATGGGGATGCCCCGGTCTTAAGCGGAACGTATGGACAAGTCACGGACACCACGTCAGGAGACTTTGAAATCGTTGATCCGGCCACCCAGCAGGTGGTCACCGACCTAACCAAGCTACAAGTTGGCCCGACCTATCAGGTGCGATACACGGCTCAAGCCCAAGCTAAGCTGGCACAGGCGGGCAATTATGCCGTGACGGGCTTTACGCCAGGAGCCCTGACGGTCACGCCCCGGGCAATCACGGTCTCGGCGAATAATCATACCAAGACTTACGGTACCGCCGATGATCCGGAGTTGGACTGGGCCATCACCGACGGCCAACTGCAGAATGGCGATCAACTTGAGGTTTTAGGCGTGACACTCACGCGAACCCCGGGTGAAGCAGCGGGCGAGTACCAGATTAAGGCTCAGCAAGCAGCGACTAATCCGAATTACACGGTCAACGTGACGCCCGGGACGTTTACGATTGCCCAACGCAACGTGACCTTAACGATTCAAATGCAACACAAGTTTTATGGGGACGCGGATCCGACACCCGATCTTGAATTGGTTGCGGGAACGTCCTTAGCACCGGGCGACCAGCTGGAAGACTTAAACCTCCAGTTCCAGCGAGACCAAGGTGAAGCTGCGCAGCAAACGTATGTCATTATCGGGAAAGCGGACAATAAAAATTACAACATCACCATTCAGCGGGGAGGCTTGATCATTGATCCGCGACCAGTGATTGTCGCCGTTGCGCCCCAAGAAAAAGTATACGGTGATACGGACCCGACACCCGTAATTCAGCTGGATGGCGATTCGACCTTGGTTGCGGGGGACACCCTAGCGGACTTAGGCGTACAGGTTACCCGCGCTTCCGGTGAGGATGTCGGGACTTATCAGCTGAGTGATCAGAGCACTAATCATAATCCAAATTATAAGTTGACGGTGACGCCGGGGACACTAAAGATTCTGCCCCGACTGGTGACCGTCATTGCGGCGGATGCGGAAAAAAGCTACGGTGACGCTGACCCAGTGTTGACCCTAACACCGGCAGCCGCAAAAGAGCTGGTCAACCAAGATACCCTAGATGCGTTGCACGTGACGCTGAAACGTGACCAGGGAGAGACGGTACAGCCGAATGGGTACACGATTCGTGGGACCAGTACTAGCCAGAATTATCAGGTCACAATTCAGGATGGGAAATTTAGTATTTTGCCGCGTAAGGTTACGGTTTACGTAGCAGATCATCAAAGCAAGGTTTACGGCACAGCTGACCCCGTCTTGAAGCTGCGGGATGACGCGCATCAAGTCCTAGTGGGCCAAGATACCCTGAAGGACCTAGGCGTTACTTTGACTCGGCAGGCTGGCGAGGATGTCACCGCGGCAGGTTACCAGATTACCAATTCGCAAACGGGAAAGTCGAAGAATTACCAGGTGACCGTGGTCCCAAGGTATTTCAAGATTATGCCCAAAGCAGCTACAGCGATAATTACGACATCAAGGGCAGTGTACGGTGCCCCCGTGACGTTACAGGGAACCAGTAGTTTACCCGGTAAGTTTGCGCATTTCCAACCCACTGACCTGGAGCTAGTTGATCAAGCAGGACAGGTGGTGCTGCCCACCAAGATTGGCGCGGGCACCTACACCATCCGGTTAACCGCCGCAGCCCAACAACGGTTACAAGACCAGAGCAACTATCACCTGGATAAGCTGCCGGTGGGACAGTTGGTGGTGACCCCGCGGCCGGTAACCTTGCAGATTGAGGATCAACAAAAATTCGTCGGTGAAGCTGATCCGCAAGAACACGTGCGGGTAACGGCTGGTAGTTTAGCGGAGACGGATACGGTTGACGATTTAGGGTTAGTGTTTGCTTTACCGGAACATGCGGCGGTGGGAACCTACCCCATCACTGCGACCGCTAAAACTTCGAATTATTTGGTGCGGGTAGTGCCAGGACAATTAAAGGTCTTGGGACGAACGGTTGACGCGTTGGGTGACGTGACCACCACGGAGAAGGCGGCTAGTGGTGAAGTCGTCAACGTCACGGAGCAGTGGCCCGACCATAGCGTGACGGTTTATACGTATGATCCGGCGACTCGGCAAGCTACAGTTAGTGAACTTGTTCAGGGGAAAGTCGTAAAGACCCAGCCAGTCAACTTGCAGGGAGAAACGATTGTGAACGATGGCACGGGAGCTTTGACGGTGTTGGACATTCATGATTTGGCCCAGCCAGTGATTGCCCATTACCCGGCACAGGTCTGGCAACCCGCGACGCCGGACCAGTTGGTGGGAACGACGGGTCAGCCTACGGGAACTGGGGCTAGTGTCACGACACCGCCGATGACGCCCGAAGTTGGGACGCCAACCGTTGGTGAGACACCAGCGCCGTCTGCTGAGCCGCTGGTCACGCCGAAAGCCACGGCACCAACGAAAACGCAGAAATCAACGGACCATTCGCGAGTAACGGTAACGCCAATGGCAGTGACCGGTACACCTGTGACGTCGACGGGGAAACAGTCGTCGGCAGAAACGGTGGCAGCGGACCAGTCAGCGCGAGTACCTGCCGGAACGCGTTCGACGGCGACTGCCACGACCGCGACGAACCGTATGACCACGGCACAGTTACCGCAGACCGATGAACAGCCGACTAACTGGTTAACGATTCTAGGTGGGGTGCTCCTCGCCGCTATCGTTTGGCCGATTGGGTGGTTGCGACGGCATTAATAGAGACGTTTAGAATTTAATGGTAAGTGAAAAGGAGTGTTCTTGAGCTGGATTGGCTCGGGAGCACTCCTTTTGAGGTGAACGAGGGGGGAGGATTGGTTAAGAGTCAACTACGACCAGAATTGAGAGAATGTATGCTAAACTAAATAGATATAACGGTTATGGGTTATGTTAGTGCCGTAACCGCACAACGCTTAAAATTTGGAGGCTATCACATGCAAACGAAAACGTTAAGCAACGGTGTAACGATTCCAATGTTAGGTTTTGGCACCTATCAGATTAGGAACAGTGACGTGAGCGAGGCTATCAAGGGGGCCATGGCTGCCGGCTACCGGCACTACGACTGTGCCCACATCTACGGCAACGAAGCCGCCATTGGTGAGGCGTTTCAAGCATCCGGCGTTAAGCGCGAAGACCTGTTCATCACCTCGAAGGTCTGGAATGCTGACCAAGGCTACGACAAGACGTTAGCGGCTTTTGAACAGACGGCCAAGGACCTGCAGACGGACTACTTGGACCTGTACCTGATTCACTGGCCAAACGAAAAGAACTTCGATCTGACGCTGGATACTTGGCGGGCCCTGGAAACCCTCTACAAGCAAAAGAAGGTCCGGGCCATCGGGGTCTCCAATTTCTCCGAAGACCAATTGAACCAGGTCTTTGATATGGCCGAAGTTCGGCCAATGGTCAACCAGATTGAGCGGCACCCGTACAAGGTCCAAGCAGAACTGGGCCAGTTCGATATCGACCACGATATCGTCAACGAAGGCTACTCCCCAATCGGCCACGGCCACATGATTCTGGAAGATCCTAAGATCAACCAGATTGCTCAAGCTCACGGTAAGACACCGGCGCAAGTCGTCTTACGGTGGCAAATCGACACGGGCTTTGTGATCTTCCCGAAGTCTTCCAAGGTCGCCCGGGTTCAAGAAAACTTTGACATCTTTGATTTCGAATTGAGTGCCGATGAGATCAAGACCATCAACGCTTTGGACCAGGATAAACACCTGAACTACGATTAAGCTTGACCACTAGGCTACCCAGAAGGTAGGCCTAGGGACTAAAGCGTAAATAAATCTTGGGAATTCGGCAAAGCTATGCTATACTACTTGGCATGGTGTTACCTACATTCCAAAGATCCAAGGTAATTCCTGTCGCCGCGAGTGCTTGCCAGCCTCGCGGTTTTTGTTTGGTCTAAAATTGACCGCTGGTTATTTTTGCGGTATGCTATTTAAAAATAACCAATGGTCAGTTTTGACAGAAAGGAATCCTCATGGCGAATATCTATACACCAGATCAAAAGCATGCCAAGCGCCAAGCCATCATGCAGGCGGCGGTCGAATTGTTTGCTCACCAGAGCTATCCCGAAATCACCATGCAACAAATTGCGGAAGTGGTCGGGTGCTCCAAAGGGACGACCTTCCGGTACTTCGCGACCAAGGAAGACCTGTTCATGAGCATTCTTTTAGAGGATTATCGCGACTATTTTGAACGGCTTTTGACGGGGCTGACCCCCACGACGCGTCTCACAGCAGCAGACTATGTCGACTGGATGACTGCCCAGACCAAAGAGTTGATCGTACATCACAGCGTCTTGGTCCGCTTGAACGCGATTCGTGGACCAATTCTGGAGGGAAAAGCCAACATGGCGGAGACCGTTGCACGGCGGAACGCCCTGTACGCGGTCAGTCGGCAACTAGGGGAGCGACTGGTGACCTGTACCCAGCAGTTGTTGACCCGGTCACAGTTTAGCCACCTCTTTATTGTCCAAAGTGCAATGATCAGTGGCTTGATGAACATGGCGTCGTTGGCCAGCTTTAACCATGCGACGCTAGCGGTCAGTTATCCAGATTTTGAAATTGATCTGGTTCCGGAAGCCCAGCAACAGACCCAGTTTTACCTTACCCAGTATTTAAAGGAGTTTTCTCAAAAATGAAGCAAGCGAACATTCGAAACTTTGCCATTATTGCCCACATTGATCATGGGAAGTCGACCCTGGCGGACCAGATCATGGCGCTCACGCAGACCGTGAGTGAACGGGAGCAACACGCCCAGCTGTTAGATGATATGGCCGTCGAGCAGGCCCACGGAGTCACCGTTAAAGCGCGGACCGTCCGGAACTTTTACCACGCTGAGGACGGACAGGAGTACGAGTATAACCTGATTGATACGCCCGGACACGTCGACTTCAGTTATGAGGTCGCCAAGAGTCTGGCGGCGACGGAGGGGGCGCTGCTCTTAGTCGACGCCACCCAGGGTGTGCAGGCCCAGACGATTGCGAATTACCGAATTGCTAAGGAACGGCACTTGCCCTTGATTCCGGTGCTCAATAAGGTCGATATGGCCGCAGCGGATATCGACGCCGCCCTAGCACAGCTACACGACTTGGACGCGGCCTTTACTCCGGAGGCCACGTTATTGATCTCGGCCAAGACCGGGCAGGGGGTCCCCGCGGTGTTAGAAGCCATCAAAGATCGGTTACCGGCGCCTAGTGGGGCGACCCAGGCACCGTTGAAGGCCTTAGTGTTCGACTCGTTGTACGATCCTTACCAGGGTGTGATTGCGTACGTGCGCCTGATGGATGGCCAGCTTAAGGACCAGGAAAACTTGCGGTTGATGCAAGCAGGCCAGTCCTTTAAGGCTAAGGCAATCGGGACCTTCACGCCGAACATGCATCCCCAATCACGGCTGACGACGGGGGATGTGGGGTACGTGGTCACGGGCATCAAGGATCCCAAGCAGGTGCGGGTCGGGGAGACGTTGACCGCTCAAGCCCAGCCGACCCCAACGCCCTTGGCAGGCTACCAACCGGCAAGGCCCATGGTGTTTGCGGGCCTGTATCCCCAAAGTAATGACTACCCGGCTTTGAAAGAGGCCATTCAAAAGTTGGGGTTGAACGATCCGTCGTTTTCCTACACCGAAGAGCGGTCGGAGGCGTTAGGGGTCGGGTTCCGGTGCGGCTTCTTAGGCGCCTTTCACCTGCAGATTATTCGCGAACGCTTGCACGACGAATATGGGGTGGACGTGTTGACCACGGCGCCGAACGTGACCTATCACGTGCAGCTTAAGAATGGCCAGCGGATGGTGGTCAACAATCCCGTCCAGTTTCCGGCGTTTAGCCTGATTGAATCGGTTGCGGAGCCCTTCGTACAGGCGGCCATCACCATGCCTAGTGAGAGCCTGAATGCCGTGCTCAAGTTAACGGAACAGCACAAGGGAACGCTGACGGATCTAGGAAATCAGGGTGACTTGGTGGTGGCGACCGTCAAGATGCCGTTATCGGAGGTTGCTTACCACTTCTTCTCGGAACTGAAGTCGGTCTCGCACGGGTTCGCCAGCTTGAGTACTACGTTCTTGGACGATGAGATCAGTGATTTGGTGAAGATTGAAGTGGACATGAACTATGCACCGGTCGATGCGTTAGCGTTTGTGGTCCACCGTGAAGACGCGCCGATGATGACCCAGAAATTAGTGGGGCAGTTAAAGGTTACGGTTCCGCGGCAACTTTACCCGACACCGGTCCAGGCGCGCGTCGAGGGTAAGGTCTTAGCCCGCGTCGACGTGCCACCCTTGCGAAAGAACGCGGCGGTCAACGGGGAAGCCCACAGTGTATCCAAAAAAGCGGCGTTATTACGACGCCAGAGTGCCAATAAGCGCCGGGCCACGCAGAACGCGGTGAAGTTACCCCAGAGTGTGTTTAATGCGATTTTGGAGTTGTAGCTTGTTGTATCAGATGAGTTGAAGTTTTAGAAAATAAAGAAGGCACCTATGATAAGCGTTACTAGCTTAATCATAAGTGCCTTTTTTTGAACTTTTGTACAAAGTTTTAAGGAGTTTTTATCTGTGATGATATAAAGCGTTATGGAAGATTACCGAACTAAAGCAGGCCGCTTTGGATCGAACTTCCAGTTAGGAATCAGTTGTTGCATGGCCACGGAATCGTCCCGAGCACCTAAACCTTTTTCAAGGTATAACTGATTGGCCTTCTTGATGGCGTCCATATCAATCTCGACGCCTAAGCCTTCGTTCGAAGCAGGGACTTCAACGGCCCCGTTCTTGATTTGGTAAGGGTTCTTGGTCAGGTTTTGACCGTCTTGCCAGATCCAGTGGGTATCAATGTCGTAGACGTCGCCAGGAGCGGCTGCGGCACAGTTAACGGCCATGGCTAAGGAGATGTCGAAGTGGTTGTTGGAGTGAATTCCCCAGTTTAAGCCGAATTCTGAGCATAATTGCGCCACCCGTACGGAACCTTCCATAGTCCAGAAGTGAGGGTCGGCTAACGGAATGGAGACGGCATTTAACGCAATGGCGTGAGACATTTGACGCCAGTCCGTGTCCACCATGTTCGTCGCAGTTGGCATATGCGTCTTCTTTTGGAACTCGGAGAGGATTTCCCGACCAGAGAAGCCTTCTTCGGCACCACAAGGGTCTTCGATGTAGTGTAAGACATCTTTCAATTCGTCAGCGTACTTTAAGGCGTCCTTCAGAGACCAGCCGCCGTTGGGATCAAGGTCTAACTTGGCTTCGGGGAAGGCCTTATGAAGAGCCTTCATGACCTTAACTTCGTCTTCACCGGCTAAGACACCGCCTTTAAGCTTGAAGGTCTTGAAGCCGTACCGCTTGTAAGCCGCTTTGGCCAACTTGACGATGGAATCAGCGTCCATAGCAGGTTGCCGCCGGAGCTTGCCCCAATCGTCAGAATCGTCATCGTTCTTCAGGTAAGGGAGGTTCGTCTTGCTGGCGTCACCAACGAAGAACAGGTAGCCCAAGACACCGACTGATTCACGGACTTGGCCATCGCCTAACAGAGCTGCAACGGGAACGTGGAAATGCTTCCCTAATAAGTCCAGGAAGGCCGTTTCAACAGCCGTAACGGCATGGATGGTCTTCCGTAAGTCGAAGGTTTGATTCCCCCGGCCGCCAGCATCTAAGTAGCCGAACTTGTCGCGCATTTCATTGAGCACTTGCTTGTACTGTCCCAATGTCTTGCCGATGATCAGGTCTTTAGACTTTTCAAGAATATCCGTAATGCCTTGGCCACCAGGAACTTCACCAACACCAATTTGATCTTCGTTAGTGGTTAAGATGACGATGTTCCGCGTGAAGTATGGCCCGTGAGCACCACTTAAGTTTAAAAGCATGCTGTCGTAGCCAGCAACGGGGTAGACGTCCATTTTAGCAATCGTAGGTACAGTCATAATGAGTAATCTCCTTTGAATAGAACTGATTGTGGATTGTTGAACAAATAAGCTTAAAAAATAAGGTTAGGCCTTACTTTTATAAATCAAGCTCATAACTGTGATTTTAGAAAATTCATCGCTTCAATCTGTCTAGCAAACTATCAACGGTTTTTCCGACCGAAGAAAAGTCGTTAACGTGATGTGTTTACTACCCAGTTATGAATGTTCTAGAATAACGAATTATTGAGCATAGCGTCGTGAACCGGTTCGGTGATTCGTAACGTTTACAGTGATTATTGTAGGGGGGAATCGGAGGTTTGAACAGTGACTAAGAAGTCGCCACGTGAACTGATTGTTCCGGATAGATGACCAGTTATATTCGCTGAGAAGGCTTACACTAAACGGGAAGTATAACTGGCAAAGTGATTCTAGCCGATGATGTCATCTTGAGAAAGCGCAGACAACGGAAAGGACGTGTGGCATAATATTGACAGGGTGAGGGGTGACGTAGACTGAGAACATTAGTAAATGGAGGGCCAATCTAGTATGGATATTAATAAGTTAAGGACGTTTTTAACGATTGCACAGTATGGTAGCTTCCGAGCAGCGGCCGAAAAGCTCTTTTTATCGCCCCGAGCGGTATCGAAACAAATGGATCAGATTGAAAATGAGCTAGGCGTCAAGTTATTTACGCGGCAAAAGAATAATACGAGCCTAACTGACATGGGTCAGGAATTCATTGTGACGGCTACGGACTTGGTCAATAGTTACACGAACGCTTATAATCGCATTCAAATTGAAAACGCTAGCAATTCGCGGAAGGTGGTGATTGGGTTCTCTTCTCAGAATCAATCCACCATCATCCAGCAGACGTTTCGCGAGCCCTTATTACAAAATCCAGAGATTGAACTAGAATTGCGCGAAGAAAGCGGTCGGGCGTTGGTTAAGATGGTCCGGGAGAAGCAATTGCACATGGCCGTGACGCCGGCGTATGACGAAGTATTGGACTATGGTCCGAAGGTCGGTGTTCGGAAGTTGATTACGGGAGAGATGGTTGTGGGCGTCAGCCGTCAGAATCCAGTCAGCAAGTTAGAGTCCGTCAACCTGGAACAGCTTTCTGAACTGCCGGTGTTCTACTACAACAGTTATCAATCCACCTATTTACAAGATGTGTTCTATAAGAAGTTTAACAAGATCTTTCCTAAGAAGAACATTCAGCGGTGTTCATCGATTGAGCAACGCGACATGTTGATTGCGCTTGATCGGGGAGTCGGGTTCTTCCCGCAACCGTTAGTCCCGGCAGAGAGCATGCTTAATCCCATGATTAAGTTCCTGAAAATCGAGAATGATTTGAATACTTACTACGCTTCGGTGCTCCTCTACAACAAAGAAGTTGAGAGTCCAACCGTCCGCAAACTCATTGATCAGTTTGAATGAGTTTGCGCGTAGGGGTGAGAATTAAAAGTTAAAAAAGTGGTTCTGAAAATCAGCCGATTTTCAGAACCACTTTTAACTGTGATGGAAGTTTTAAGATGAAAGTTTAAATCTAGCACGGATAGAGATTAGCTTAAGAAGTCAGTGGCTTCAACGACCCGGACACAGGCATCGTGCTTGATGTGCCGTTGGGCAACGCTGAGGTAGCCATCGGTAGTATCGCGGTTGAACAGAATCAATTCGTTACTGTTTTGGTTAGCGCACAGTAAGAAGTCACCATTCTTGCTCAGGCCGAAGTCCCGCGGGAAGACCCCTTCGGTCTTGATCTGTTGGATCTTTTCCAAGCGACGACCGTCATCAAGAACCTTGTAAACCGTCAGGGAGTTGTGGCCCCGGTTAGAAATGTAGAGGTTCTTCTCGTCAGGAGATAAGCGGATGGCGGCAGAACCGTTGTGCCCGGCATAACCTTCGGGGATGTTAGAGTAGTCATCAACCCAAGCTAACTTTCCAGTTTGAGGGTCATATTCAACCACGGCGACTCGGCTGGATAATTCACCGAGGACGTAGATGTAGTTGGAGTGCTGTGACATAGCAATCTGACGAGGACCAAAGCCAGGGTGAACGTTCAATTCATAAACGGGCGTTAATTCGGCCGTATCGTTGTTGACGTCGTAAACGAAAAGCTTGTCGCAACCCAGACCACAAACGATTAAACGACCGTCGGATAAGAGCCGGGCAAAGTGAATGTGGGCGTGATCTTGTTCCACTAACGGACCGTTTCCTTCGATAGGGTAGGTGTGGCTGTCAGTAATGTTGAAGTTGTCATCCATCTTATATGTATGGATAGCGTTCGTGTTGTAGTTGGCAGCAAATAGAACTTTGTGTTCACTGTCGATCGAAATGTAGGAAGGAACCGTGTAAGGGAGTTCGTTCCAGAAGTATAAGTTCTTAGCAGCATCGTAGGCTTCGTAGGAACCGTGCTTCTTTGGCAGGTAGTTTTCGGAGACTACTTTACCGGAAACGGCGTCGACAATGGCCACGCCACCTTCTTCTTCGTTACGGGTCAAGACGGTTGCAATCTTCTTGCCTGAGTCGGAGAAGTTAAAGAAAGCTGGGTTTTCCACTTTAGCGAGCAGGGAGATGTCCGTAATTTGTTTTTTATCGGTATCGAGTGTAGCCGTGTAGATCCCTTGGGATTGGTTGTTTTCAGTATAACTATCGCTGGTATAACCGCCTAATAAGAATTTATCAATCATGTGAATTTTCCTCCTTAGTCAATCGTCACAATTTTACTTTTGGCAATGGTTTCATCCGTTAATTCTTGACCAATACCTGGCCGGTCGGGGATGTCGATGTGACCGTTGACCGCTTGGAAATCATCGTACTTGCAAGTAGCACGGTCCTTGGCGTTCCGGGCACGTTGATAAACCTCGTGGATTAAGAAGTTAGGGATGACCGCTTCGACCTGAATAGCCGCTGCTACGGCAATTGGACTCCCACAAACGTGAACTTGGGCGTTGATGTCGTAAGTGTAAGCCATATCACAAATCTTCTTGGCTTCAGTGATTCCACCGCACAGGCATAGGTCAGGTTGGGCCACTTTGATAGAACGGTCCTCGAAGAACTTCCGGAAGCCGAAGCGCGTGAAGACCCGTTCACCAGCAGCGATTGGAATGTTGACCTTGTCGGCAACTTCCTTGGTGTTGTCTGAGTTCAACGTGTGGACTGGTTCTTCATAGTAGAGAATGTCGAGAGGTTCTAGCGCTTGGCCAATCTTAATGGCGGAAGTCGTATCTGAATTGGCGTGCATATCGATAATGATGCCCAATCCTGGTCCACCAGCGTCACGAACAGCTTTAACCCGGTCGTAGGCCACGTCCATGACGTGCTTAGAGACCGTTCCGCGAGTCTGCCATTCGTCACTACCGTCTGGTTCACCACTCAATAGGATAGGATCAAACTTCATGGCGTCATAGCCTTCGTCCATGATCTTCTTGGTCACTTCGGCGTATTCCGCAGGGGTATACAGCTTGAGCTTCTTGATATCTTCGCCCCAGTTATATTGCAACTGACTAGCGTAAGACCGTAAGTGATCGTTGGTTTTACCCCCTAATAATTGGTAAACGGGGGTGTTGTAATACTTACCTTTGATGTCCCAAAGCGCAATATCGATGGCACTAATGGCGGCGTTGACGACCACCCCACCGGCGATTCCCCAGTAAGTGGTTGTGAACAGCTGGTTCCAAATCTTTTCAATGTTTAAAGGATCTTCACCGATAATCACTCGGCTAAAGTCTTGCAGCATGCCGAAGCCACCGCGCCAACCTTTACCGTAAGCCAGTCCGGCTTCACCAAACCCGGAAATGCCTTCATCAGTATTGATTCTAACGACTAAGGGACTCCAAGCTTCCTGGCTACCGGAACCGTTACCGCTAAAACTAGGATCCTCACTAGGAACTTTCATAATATCGATACTCGTGATTTTCATCAAAACAAGCCTCCTGTTCAAAGTTTGTAACTGATTACATACTGAGCATAGTCAGAATTGGGCTTGAGTGACAGATAAGCTTGGTTCAGCAGGGCAACGTTTAGTTGCTACGTAAATTGGAGAGTGAAATTATACATTGTGAATTTAGTTCGTTGGCTTGCCTGTCTGTAAACGGTTTCAACAAGAAAACCTTTGTGAAATAGATTAGCGTCAGTTGGGGAATAAAATAGCTTACGACAACTATTCGTTCACGTGGGGACCATTTGGTTACTTTAATCTAGTGAATAACGTCACTTATAATAGCAATTGAATTCCGGGAACGATAGATTCGCGGTCAATTGAAATTTAAGGAGGCAATGGTTCATGAAAAAAGTGTTAATGAGTGAAAAGATTGACGATGCTGGGATCAAGTTGTTAGAAGATAACGGGTTTACCGTAACGACTTCACCAGCAACGGACAAAGCAACGATGGCTTCAGAAATTAAAGATGCCTATGCGGTGATTATGCGCTCTTCCGAACTTCCTGACGATGTCATTAGTGCTGGTAAGAATCTAAAAATCATTTCGAGAAACGGAACGGGAATTAACAACGTCGATGTTGAGAGTGCAACCAAGCACCATGTGTTGGTCGCAAAGGTCAATGGGGCGAATGCCTTCTCCGTCGCTGAATATGCGTTGACCAGTATGTTGATGTTGAGCCGTAAGATTATCTTGGATGACAAGCTGGTTCGCGGAAAGAAAAATGAATTGTCTACATATGGATCATTACCAAACTTCTCCAGCCAAATGGGAATCAACGGTAATGAACTACGGGGAAAGACGTTAGCAATTTTAGGCTTGGGAAAGATTGGCCGTCAGTTGGTTAAGTTTGCGCAGGCTTTTGAAATGAACGTAATCGGCTATGATCCATACGTTAAGGATGATCCGGTTAAGATGTATGACCACTTAGAGGATATTTATCCAGTTGCCGATTTCATTTCGATTCATATGCCGTTAACGCCAGAAACGGCAGGAATGATTGGTGAAAAAGAATTAAAGATGATGAAGTCCAATGCCATCCTGATCAACTCTGCTCGGGGCGGTATTATCGATGAAGTTGCTTTAGCGAAGGCCTTGAAGAGCCATGAAATTGCAGGGGCAGCCTTAGATTCCTTTAAGCCAGAACCGCCAGCACCGGACAATCCATTATTTGATGTTGATAACGTGATTATGACCTCACATATTGCGGGGACGACTGCTGAAGCTAACCAAGCGTTAGGTGTGGGTGCCGCGCAAGCCATCATTGATTTTTCAAATGGTAAGATGCCAGAATTCCCAGTTAATCCGGACGTGTTTGTGGCGGAATAGTGTAGAGGAGAGGTTATTGTTATGAAACGTGGCAAATTAATTGCTGGTGTGATTGGTCTGGTTTTGGGAATTGCAATTGCGTTCTTTATTCCAACGCCACAGGGATTGTCGCATGCTGCGATGGTCGTCTTGGCAACTTTAGTCACAGCTAACATTTTCTGGATTTTTAATGTTATTCCGAACTTTGCAACTGGACTATTAATGCTAGCGACTTGGGTCGTTTGCAACGCGGTTCCGTTTGAGACGTCGTTTGCAATTTTCTCGACCACAACGATGTGGATCATTATCGGTGGCCTGGCGTTAGGGGCCGCAGCCACTAAAACGGGGCTGATCACTAGAATTGCGTACAAGATTATGTCCTTCTTCCCGGCTAACTTTAAGGGCCAATCTTTAGCTCTATTTATTTCCGGGACGATTATTGCGCCCATGATTCCTAGTGCGCACCCTAAGGCGGCGATGAGTACCCCAATCGCCCAAGGAATCAGTAACGCACTTAGTTATAAGCCTAAGAGTAAGGCGAGTTCTGGGCTGTTCTTAGCGGCAATGTGGGGCTTCTTCGTGACTGAAGGAAGTTTCTTAAGTGCCACGGCACAGAACTATGCCTTTAAGGGGCTGTTACCCACCAAGTATCAGGGTGTCTTATCCTGGGGGAACTGGTTCTTGATGATGCTTCCATGGACGCTGATCATCTTAGTTGCTGGATACATGGTCTTGAATTTCCTGTTCAAGCCTAAGGACGATACACCTGTGTCTAAGGAATTCATCAATACGCAGTTAGCTGATTTAGGACCTATGTCCCGAGATGAAAAGATTACGGCAACGGCCATTCTTTTAGCTATTATTATGTGGATTCTAGAATCCAAGATTAATATTCCATCGGCCGTAACGGCGTTGATCTGGGTAAGTATCTTAGTCGCAACCAACGTCTTAACGGCGGATGATTTCAAAAACCGGCTAAGTTGGTCAACGATTATCTTTATCGGGACTGTGATGGCGTTAGGGAATGTCATGCAGACCGTTGGGTTGACCACTTGGTTACGGGGCATCTTGAAGCCGGTCATCGGACCAGTCATTGGGAACATCTGGATTGCGGTGATTGTGTTACCAATTATTATCTACCTGGTTAAGTTCGTCGTGGTTTCCTTGATTGCTACTGGGACCTTGGTCACCTTAGCCTTGTTGCCGTTAGTTTCTGAAATGGGCTTTAATCCCGCATTGATTGTTATTATCGTCACGACCAGTGTTAACGTTTGGCTCTTGTCTTACATGAACGCACCGTTCTTAACGGGATCTGCGGCCGTACAGGATAGCATGGCTTCGCGAGCGGCTTTGGCGAAGTCGTCGATTGGATACATGGCGATTAACATTGTGGGTCTATTGATCTGTGTGCCATTATGGCAACTCATGGGAATTGCTTAGGATAACGATTTAGAGATGATTTGAGATCATTGATTTAGAAAATGGTCGTAAGAACCAATGCGATAAGCGTTGGTTTTTATTTAGATGAATTAGTGAAAAAAGTAACATTAGGAGGCGTAGGCTGTGCCAATTCTGATTATCGCTTTGGGTGTCGCATTATTGGTTTTTATGATTATTAAGCTAAAAATGAATACGTTTATTTCGTTAGTGGTGGTATCAATCACGGTCGGACTATCCTTAGGAATTCCCTGGAACAAGATTGCTGAAGTGGTTGAAAAGGGAATTGGTGACCAGGTTGGACACTTGGCCATTATCTTTGGATTAGGTTCAATGTTAGGGAAGCTAATCTCTGATTCCGGTGCCGGACACCGAATTGCCACGACGTTGACGGATAAATTTGGTCGACGCTATATTGAATGGGCGGTCGTGATTGCGTCCTTCATCATTGGCTTAGCTTTGTTCTTTGAAGTCGGGCTGGTGGTTCTTTTACCAATCATCTATGTGATTGCGCAAGAAATGAATATGGCGTTACTGTACTTAGCAATTCCGATGGCGGCGGCGTTAAACGTGGCCCACGCCTTCTTACCGCCGCATCCGGCGCCAACTGCCATTGCAGGGATTATGGGGGCACCACTAGGCCAAGTCCTATTGTTGGGGATGATTGCGGCTGTACCAACGATTATCATTATGGGACCGGGCTACAATCATGTGTTACACCGCTTAGCTCTCCAGATTTACCACAAGGATGTTAAGATTCCCGTTTTGGGGGAGCTTAAGACCTTTAAAGAAGATGAGATGCCTAAGTTTGGGATTAGCTTGGTCACGGCCATTATGCCGGTTATCTTGATTGTGATTGCGACGGTCGTTAAGTACGTTTTGCCGAAGCCGTGGTTGTTGTCTAAGGTTCTCCGGTTTATCGGAATCCCGGATATTGCGATGATTGTGTCCTTGCTCTTGGCGATTTATACCGTTGGCTTGTCACGCGGAATGAAAATGAAGCGCATCGGACAGTCACTCGAGACAGCCGTCAAGCAGATTGCAATGATGCTCCTGATCATTGGTGGTGGGGGTGCCTTCAAAGAAGTGCTGGTTGAAGGGGGCGTCGCAACCTACGTCTCTCACTTGTTTACGAATTTAGACTTATCACCCATCATTGCCGCGTGGTTGATTACGGCGGTCTTACGGGTCTGCTTAGGATCAACGACGGTCGCCGCGTTAACGGGGGCTGGTTTAGCAGCGCCGATGATTGCGACGACAGGCGTTGATCCAGCGTTGATGGTCTTGGCCGTAGGTGCGGGGTCTGTGTTCTGTGACCACGTCAACGGGGCTGGCTTTTGGATGGTTAAACAGTATCTTGGCCTGAGCCTTAAGGAAGCTTTGGTATCCTGGACGACGTTGACCATGCTAATGTCGGTGGTTGGCTTAGTGATGGTGTTAGGAATTTCCCTGTTTGTTTGAGAATTGAAATGAGTAACGAGGACTTGAAAGTCATAGCGGCTTTCGAGTCCTTTTTGCGCTGAATTTTAGCCTAAAGCGGTCCACCAGCCCATTTCCAAGCCCCTTTCCTTGAATCCCGCCGCAGTTTGTGATAAGTTTACACCGTAAATTGTGTTTAGTAATAAACAAATTTATAACGGAATGGCCCCGGCACCAACTAGAGGGTGCGGGTCCGTTTTAGGGCGGTCTGGTCGGTAGGCAACCTCAGGGAGCTGGGTGATGACCTTCAAAGATAAGCAGCAGGTTGTGGCGCAAATTGAAGTCAGTTTGAACGGTCGCGTGGATAAAAAGTGGTTATAGTGAGGAATTTTCGCAAATTGGTGCGGTCCACATTATAAAAAAGTCCCGCTTAGCGTGTTTTTCTGGTATACTGTCACAATTGTTAGTATTGCTAAGCCTTTAGGAGTGTGCCGATGGCAGATTTAGTCTATCAACATGTGATGCGTGACTTAAAGACGCGCATTCGGCATGGAGAGTTTAAAACCAAAAAATTACCAGATGAACGCAGCCTCAGCGAGAGCTACCAGGTGAGCCGTAGCACGATCAAGCGGGCCATGGGCGTCCTCGTGGACCAAGGCATCATTTTCAAGAAGCGGGGGTCCGGGACCTTCATCAACCCGCTATACCTGAAAGACCAGTCGGCCTTTCGGTATGAGGGGAAGAACTTGGGGATCACGGATAGCTTTCAGATCGATGGGGAGCGGCCTAAGATAAAATTGTTAGACTACCAAGTCATCCGAGCGACCCCCGAACTGCAGCAGGACCTCTTCTTAAAGGAAGACGAGTTCGTGTACCAGATCAAGCGGCTGCGTTCAGTTGACGACCAACCGGTGATTATCGAGACGGGGTATATCCCCATCAAAATCGTCCCCACGTTGACGGCCGAAGTCGTGCAGAGTTCCATTTTTAATTACATTCAGGAAGCCCAGGGGCGGGCCGTCAACAAGTCCTTCTTGTCGATCCGGGCCCAACCCTCGAACGCCGAAGACCAGGATCTCCTGGCACTGGCGCCTAACGAACCGGTCGGGGTCATGGAAGGGATTTTCTTCCTCGATGACGGCACGCCGTTTGAAGTTTCCAACATGCACCTGCATTACAAGTACCTCAAATATGGCACGTTTGTGAATTTAAATGAGGATTAGGGCAATTTTTTCTGGAACCCGTTTCAGAAAAAGCCGTATCCTATCAGACCGCGGATGGTGTCAGGTCAATTTTAAAATTTTGGGATAAGTTTTTTTAAAATTGGACCGTATCAATTTACAAAGTAGTTGACTTTTCTCAAAAAGTCCGTATTATTAGAGAAAGTAAATTGATCTTATGTGATTTACGAACGCATTGTAACGATGTTAGTTACCCAACGAAGGAGTGTAAAATTCATGGCAGTAGATTTCGATTCCAAATCCTACTTGGAAAAAGTTGACGCCTGGTGGCGCGCAACGACCTACCTTTCTGGTGGGATGATTTTCCTGAAGGACAACCCACTGTTCTCAGTTACCAACACACCAATTAAAAAAGACGACGTTAAGGTTAAGCCTATCGGGCACTGGGGGACTATCTCCGGTCAAACCTTCTTATACGCTCACGCAAACCGTCTGATCAACAAGTACGGTTTGAACATGTTCTACATCGGTGGCCCTGGTCACGGTGGCCAAGTTATGGTAACCAACTCCTACTTGGACGGAACTTACACGGATGCATTCCCAGAAATCACCCAAGACCTTGAAGGTATGGCTCGCTTGTACAAGCGCTTCTCCTTCCCAGGCGGGATCGGTTCTCACATGACCGCTCAAACGCCAGGTTCTCTGCATGAAGGTGGAGAATTAGGTTACTCTCTGTCTCACGCGGTTGGTGCCGTGTTAGACAACCCAGACCAAGTGGCCTTCACGGTCGTTGGTGATGGGGAAGAAGAAACTGGTCCAGCCATGACGGCTTGGAACTCCATCAAGTTCTTGAACCCTAAGAACGACGGTGCCGTATTACCAATCCTTGACTTGAACGGGTTCAAGATTTCTAACCCAACGATCTTCTCACGGATGAGTGACGACAAGATCGCTAAGTTCTTCGAAGGTTTAGGTTGGTCACCACGGTTCATCGAAAACGATGATATCCATGACTACATGACTTACCATGAAAAGGCCGCTGCTGTCTTTGACCAAGCAGTTGCTGATATTCAACAAATCCAAAAAGATGCTCGCGAAAACGGCAAGTACGAAGATGGCGAAATTGCACCATGGCCAGTCGTTATTGCACGTTTACCAAAGGGTTGGGGTGGTCCTAAGCAAAACCCAGCCGGCGAACCAATTGAAAACTCATTCCGTGCGCACCAAGTTCCACTTGGTCTGTCACAAAACAACTTCGACGAACTTCCAGAATTCGAAGCTTGGATGAAGTCATACAAGCCAGAAGAATTATTCAACACGGATGGAACGTTGAAGGCAGAAGTTGCCGACTTTGCACCTAAGGGTGACAAACGGATGGCAGCGAACCCAATTGCCAACGGTGGCCGTCGTCGTGGCGAAAAGCCAGCAATGTTAGACTTACCAGACTGGAAGTCCTTTGCTAACGACATCAACGCTGACAACCGTGGGACGAACTTACCAGATGGTAAGCAAAACATGGACATGAACGTGTTATCACAATTCTTCGCCGGTGTTGCGACGAAGAACCCAACGTCATTCCGGATCTTCGGACCTGACGAAACCATGTCCAACCGTCTCTGGGACATGTTCAAGATCACGAACCGTCAATGGATGAGTAAGGTCAAGGAACCAAATGACCAATACGAAGCACCAGAAGGCCGGATCTTGGATGCTCAATTATCCGAACACCAAGCTGAAGGTTGGTTGGAAGCTTACACGTTAACTGGTCGTCAAGGGGTCTTCACTTCTTACGAATCATTCTTACGCGTTGTGGATTCCATGATTACCCAACACTTCAAGTGGATCCGTCAAGCTGCCGCTGAAGACTGGCGCAATGATTACCCATCATTGAACTTGATCTCCACGTCAACTGTGTTCCAACAAGACCACAACGGGTACACCCACCAAGATCCAGGTATCTTAACTCACTTGGCTGAAAAGAAGTCTGACTTCATTCGCCAATACCTGCCAGCTGATGGGAACACCTTGTTAGCTGTCTTCAACCGTGCTTTCCAAGACCGTCAAAAGGTTAACCACATCGTGGCTTCTAAGCAACCACGTCAACAATGGTTCTCCGTTGATGAAGCTGAAGAATTGGCAACTAAGGGAATCAAGGCTATCGACTGGGCTTCCACTGTTGCTGAAGGTGAAGATGCTGATATCGTCTTCGCTTCTGCCGGTGTTGAACCAACCATCGAAACTTTGGCTGCTGTTGACTTGATCAACGACGCCTTCCCAGCTGTTAAGATGCGTTACGTCAACGTTGTCGAATTAGGTCGTCTTCAAAAGAAGAATGGCCCTCTGAACGCAGAACGTGCTTTGTCTGATGACGAATTCAGTTCTCTGTTCGGTGAATCCGGCACGCCAGTTGTCTTTGGCTTCCACGGCTACGAAGACTTAGTAGAATCAATCTTCTACGAACGTCAACACTTAGGCTTACACGTCCACGGTTACCGTGAAGATGGTGACATCACCACGGCCTACGACATGCGGGTCTACTCCGAACTTGACCGCTTCCACCAAGCTAAGGATGCTGTTAGCGTCTTAGTAAACAAGGGTGTGGTTGACGAAGCTGCTGCTAAGGCCTTCGACAAGAAGATGGATGACATCTTAGCTAAGCACTTCAAGGTTACCCGTGACGAAGGTCATGATATTGAAGAATTCACGAAGTGGCAATGGACGCCATTGAAGAAGTAATCTTCGATTAACCTTTAATGAATTAAACGAAAAACGCTCGAGACTGCGGTCTCGGGCGTTTTTTTGTGCACTTTTAGTCTTCATCCTTGAGGTGATCCAGCAATTGTGGGTTGTCGGGGTCAACGTTGATGTTGTTCAGGTAGGTACGACTGTAGGAGTTACGGAACTTGGAGGGGGTAGTCTGGGTCACCTTTTTAAAGACTCGGAAGAAGTACTTTTCGTTCTGAAAGCTTAACTGGTCGGCAATTTGCTTGATGGAGAGGTCGGTGGTCAAGAGGAGTTGTTCGGCCTGCTCGATCTTGATTTGGTTAATGTAAGCGATGGTGGTCTGGTTCTCGTGAGTGCGGAACAGTAGGGTCAGGTAAGTGGGACTGATGTCAAAGTGGTCGGCAATCGTGTTCACGGTGAGGGACTCGTGACTGTGAATCTTGATCCAATTTTTAATGAATTCGAACTTAGTGGACCCCACGATGGATTGGTTGGTCTTCTCAGCGGAGAACTGGTTAGCGAGTTCGATGGTCAGGCTGGTCACGAAATAGTTTGCCGTTACGGGGAGGGTGGTTTGGTTGTTGGCGGAATCCAGGACTTGTCGGGCAAGAATGGTCACTCGGTCAAAGTGGCGAATGTGCATCTTCTGTGGGATCAGGACGCTGTTGGTGCCGTGTTTTTCTTTGGTAAAACTCGATGTCACGGAGCCATTGGGGAAGAAGTGGAGCCAGTAGTAGTTCGTGTGGTCGGGGGAGCCCTGGTAGCCGATGTGCCGGATAAATGGTGGAATCAGTAAGCAGTCGTGCGGGCCCAATTCGAACTGCTGCGCCCCAATTTTGATGTAGACTTTTCCGGTGATCATGATGAAGAGTTCGTAATCACCGTGGTTGGTGATGTCCTTGTGACGCCAGCCAGCAGAGGCGAAGTATTCGCCCGACTTAAATAATGTGAAAGGCTGGTCAACTTCGAATTTGTATACTTTTTGTGGCAAATTAGGCACCTCCGTTTTTCTTTTGTATACTTTTTTGTTAATTCTATGAGTTTCTTAGCGGGCCGTCAAGCTTTAGAATTGTAATTGTAATCGGTTACATAAAAGGTTAGAAATTACAGACTCGCTGCCTAGTCAGGGCGTCCCAGACAGCGGGAACGTCCTGACTAAGAAGACAAGTTGCTACTCGGAAGACCGTAAGTGGACTGCCGATACTGAGGCTTGATGATTGAGGAGGTCGTGAATTTGATTTACGAAGACAATAACTGCTTATACCTACGGAATAGTAACGAATTAGTGGAAATCCGTCCTTGGGGCACCAATAGTTTTCGGGTACGGAGTTCTAAGTATCCGGAGTACACGGGGAAGAATCACGCGTTAAGCATGCCCGTTCCCCAGAAGCAGGCGACGGTAAAAATTAGCGGTGATAACGGCCGGGGCCAGATTACTAATGGCAAATTAACGGCTAAGATCGACGCTTATAAGAATCTTAGCTTCTATAACCAAGACGGTCAACTGTTACTGAAAGGGTACCAGCGAAACCGGGTCGATGTGATGAGTACGGAAGTGGACGCCGAAAAGGTTAGCCACTTCAACAGTGCCTTGAATATTGATTCGCGGGAGTTCAAAGCCAATCCTGGAGCTGACTTTGAATTGAAAGTCCGATTCGAAGCCGATCCGGACGAAAAGCTCTTCGGGATGGGCCAGTACCAACAAGACTTCCTAGACCTGAAGAACGCCAACCTGGAACTAGCGCACCGTAATTCGCAAGCCAGCGTGCCGTTTGTCTTGTCGAGTAAGGGGTACGGGTTCTTGTGGAACAACCCAGCCATTGGTAATGTCAGCTTCGCCAAGAACATGACGGAATGGCACGCCTTATCGACGAAGGAAATGGATTATTGGGTAACCTGCGGGGATCAACCTAGCGAAATTGAAGAACAGTACGCAGCAGTTTCGGGGACGGTCCCGATGATGCCCGACTACGCGATGGGTTACTGGCAATGCAAATTACGGTACCGGACCCAAGACGAACTGCTGGCGGCGGCCCGCGAATTTAAGAAGCGGCAGTTACCCATCAGCGTGATCGTGATCGACTACTTCCACTGGCCGAAGTCTGGGGAGTATACATTTGATAAGAAATATTGGCCGGAACCTGAGAAGATGATCAAAGAATTGCACGAGATGGGGATTAAGTTGATGGTCTCCGTCTGGCCGACCATCGATGCCACCAGTAGCCATTATCAAGAAATGCACGAAGAAGGCTACTTGGTTCAGACGGAACGCGGTGTCCCAATTACCATGGACTTCTTGGGTAATAATGGATTTGCTGACTTTACCAATCCGGAAGCGCGGAAGTACATGTGGCAGCTTCTGAAGAAGAACTACTTTGACAAAGGCGTAGACCTCTTCTGGTTAGATGAAGCAGAGCCAGAGTACACCGTCTATGATTTTGATAATTACCGTTACTACGAAGGCAGTAACTTGCAGGTTGGTAACGCCTACCCGGTCGCTTATTCCCAGACGTTCTATGACGGGATGCGAGCAGAGGGACAACAAGACATCATCAACTTGGTACGTTGTGCTTGGGCCGGTAGTCAGAAGTATGGAGCGTTGGTCTGGTCTGGCGACATTGATTCGAGTTTCCAATCTTTACGTAACCAGCTAGCCATTGGGTTAAACATGGCGATTGCCGGGATCCCTTGGTGGACGACTGATATTGGCGGCTTCCACGGTGGGGTGGATGATGATCCGCAGTTCCGACAGTTGGTAACGCGGTGGTTCGAATTCGCCACGTTCTGTCCCGTCATGCGGATGCACGGGGACCGCGATCCCCATACCGAACCGCTGAGTCCCGTTGGTGGTGGGAAGATGCCATCCGGGGCGGCAACGGAGCCTTGGGCGTACGGGGATGACGCGTACGCGACCATGCGGAAATATATGAACCTGCGGGAAAACTTGAAGGATTATATCCGGACAGCCATGCAAGCGGCTCACGAGAAGGGAACGCCGGTCATCAAGCCATTGTTCTACGACTTCCCTAAAGATAGTCAGGCCTGGAACGTTGAGGACCAGTTCATGTTCGGCGCCAGCCTCTTAATTGCGCCGGTTCTCTATCAAGACAGCGCGCAACGGGACGTTTATCTGCCAGAAGGAACGGACTGGATTGAAGTGGCATCGGGGAACCGTCTGACAGGTGGAACCACAGTGAAAGTTGCGACGCCATTGGACCGGATTCCGGTCTTCGTAAAAGCTGCGGATTACCAGACACTCAAGCCCGCCTTCGTTGCTGCGGGGCTAGCAGATTAACCTCGCGACGTGAAGGCTGTGCCAGACGCGAAAAAGGAGAAATAGAAAATGAAATTATTTGGAAAGTTATTTGCGAGTCAATCAATTCTGTCTTGGATACTCCAAATCATTTTTATGGGACTGGCGTGGAAGGTCGCTGATCACACCATTCCGAATAACCTGGTTACGATTATCGGTGGGTCGGTCCTCATGCTCCTGATTTACGTCAGTCTGGCGCACGATAGTCGTCAAAAAATTTCGGATAAATAACGATGATCTTTTGATCCCGTGTCAATGAAGTGGAGGATTAAAGAATGAGTTCGAATAATACGGATCAGAACGTGGCGGCCGCTCAAGCTATGCTTGCCAGTGATAAGCTGCCATTTCATAGAAAATTAACGTACGGTTTTACCGATATGGCGGGGGACTTACTTTTTACGTTGGTGGGTTCCTATATGTTGTACTTCTTCACCAACGTCTTTGGCCTAGCCGTTGGGACCGCCGGGAGCTTACTCCTGTTAGGGCGGTTCATCGATGCGCTGGGCGCGCCGGTCATGGGGGTCTTAGTCGACCATACCCATAGTAAGTATGGGAAGAATCGGCCGTGGTTCCTGTGGATGGCGTTGCCGTTTACCATCTCGATTTGGTTACTGTTTACCACGCCGTCCCTAGGGAGTACCGCGAAAATCATTTACGCCGGTGCGATGTACATCATTGCGGAATTAGCCTATACGGCGTTATCGACCCCAATTACGTCCGTGTTGCCCAACCTATCGGCCAATTCGGATGAACGGACCTCAGCCAACTCGATTCGGATGGTCTTGGGGAACGTGGGGAACTTCTTCGCAGTGACGTTTGTCATGCCGCTGGCTTCGTTCCTGGGTAACGGAAATGAACGCCGGGGTTGGTCGTTGGCTGTTGGGTTGTATGCGGTGATTGCCTTTATCATCTTAATGATTGCCTTCTTCGATATGCGCGAAAAGAACATTGCGGAAGAAAAGATTATTACGATTCGAGAAAGTGTCAAGGCCACTAAGAAAAACTGGCCATGGGTCTTGATCGTCTTGGCCAACTTGCTCTTGTGGACGGCTTATTCCGCGCGGAACGCGGCTTTACCGTATTACTTCCAATACAATCTAGACAATAAGAGCCTAATCTCGATTTTTAACGGATTTTCTATTATTCAAATTATCGGGATGGCTTCCGTTCCCTTCATCGTAAAGTACCTACATAAATGGGGGACGACGGTCTTGATGCTGGGAATGACCATGGTAGGTCAAATCTGGATTGGTTTTGCGGGAACCAACGTCACCTCGGCTTTAATCGGTTGGTTCTTGGCCTGCATCGGGTCCGGGTCGGCCATGACCATGTTCTTCTCCATGGTTGGGGATACCGTTGATTTCGGTGAATGGAAGACTGGTATTCGGGCCAACGGCTTCTTAACGGCGATGGGGGCGTCATTCTGTATCCAAATGGGTTCTGGGATCGGGTCCTTCGTCGCGGCTAGAATCTTAGCGGCGTTTGGCTTTACGGCGGCGAAAGCAGTTCAGACGGCTGGTAGTTTGTCAGCCATTAGTTTCACGTTCGTCTGGGTTCCCGTGATCATTTACGCCTTAAGTGCCGTTTGCATGGTCTTCTATCGTAAGTGGGAAAAGCATGAACCAATTGTTACCGAGGAATTAGCTGAACGGCGGGCCCGAGAAGAAGCGACGACTGAAGAGTAGCGTCGATGTTTCCTGATTAGTAATCATGTGGCTAATTGGCATGGGTGTCGTGCGAGTTGATGACTGAATCTAGGCATGGCTCTTAAGTATTGTGCTGGCCCGTGAGTCTAAGGGTAAGTCATTTTATTTCGGTTAAATAAATTATAATTGGAAACTTAAAGGGTTTGAACGGCTGGCTATGGTTATGTTTACGCTACTGTAAGCCGTGAGGATGGTCAGACAAGGCTCAGCCGTGACATTTTCCTTGGTGAGCGTTTCTTAGCTCGCCTAGGAAAAGGCCAAGCTTGAAGACCTGCACCTTGGGCTTCAAGTTGTGCCCACGGCGTTCCAGCTTTGTCTGGTCGTCCGGTAAGGCGAATGATCAGACACCCCTCTAGTATGCAACGGATTAAGCCACTCGGTTCTTAGCCGAACCGAGTGGCTTTTTCTGTGCTGTAAGAGTATCCGTCCAACACGAACATGGAGTAGAATAGGGGGTAACGAACACGAGGAGGTGGCGTCATGACGCCAGCAAAATTCAGTACGGGACGGGTCCAGGTCGATAAGACGGTCTCGGAATTGCGGGCAATGGGGAAGGCCGCCCGCGCGAAGGTCTCCTTCGAGGACCTGGGGCGGTTCCAGCCGACCGGGCGCGATAGTCGGCCCATGATGGACCAGGTCCGGCGGATGTTGATTCCCGAACTATTACCCGAACGGACCCGCCGGATGGGGGCCTCACCCTTTGCCTTTTTCCGGGGGACGGCCGAACTGATGGAGGCGGACTTGGATACCCAGCTGAACACGGGGATCCTCACGTTTACCTGCGGGGATGCACACATCGGGAACTTCGGGTTCTACGCGTCCCCTGAACGGCGCTTGTTATTCGACCTGAACGACTTTGACGAAGCCGGCATTGCGCCTTGGGAGTGGGACCTTAAACGGCTGTTGGTCAGCGTGGTCTTAGCCGGCCGGGCGAACGGGTTCAAGGAAAAGAAGCTCAAGGAGTGCTTGCCCGAGGTCGCCAATAGTTACCGTAAGAGCATCAAGAAGATGTTCGACCAGACCACGCTGGACCGTTTCTACCCGTTGAACGACGTGGAGAAGCTGGTTCAGGCCAGCGCCTTGGATCAAGATAATTACCAATTGTTGATGAACATCATTAACCACGCCAACAAACGTGATTCGGAACAGGTGGTCCGTAAGTTTACCACCCTGGATCAGCGTGGGGGCTTGTGTTTCCGGGAAAACGCACCGCGCACCACCCACGTGAGCGACGACTTCACCCAAAACGTGAGTGCCTACTTCGGGGCTTACCGGGCCACCCTGCGGCCGGACGTGAACCTTTTGTTGTCGCAGTACCACATCACCGACGTGGTTCGACACAGTGTCGGTGTGGGGAGCTTTGGGTCGCGCTGTTATTTGATTCTGCTGACTGCTATCGACGGGTCGCATTTAGTACTGCAGGTCAAAGAAGCCCTGCCGACCCGGCGGCGGGGGAGCCAACGCAGTACCCGCTTGACTGCGGCTTTCGAACAAACGGAAGGGCAACGAATCGTGGATTCCCAGAAGATTCTGCAGTCGGCCTCCGATTCCTTTCTGGGGTACTTCAGTGGGAAGCAACGTAGCTTCTACGTGCGTCAGTTCCGCGACATGAAAGAGTCCGTGGATCTGACCCAACTGGATTGGGACCAGTTCCAGACCTACGCGCGGACCTGCGCGTGGACGCTGGCCATTGCCCACGCTCAGAGCCCGACCGCGGCTATGATTCGCGGTTACATCGGGGGCGGGGGAAAGACCTTAGACGCCCAACTGGCCAACTTTGCCTTCGCCTATGCGGACCAAGTCGCCGCAGACTACACCGCGTTTTGCGATTACCGCTTAAGCGACCAGGACCAACCCGTGACCACCAATTAAACATAACCGTCAGGAGATGCTGTGATGCGCCTGGCGGTTTTTTGCTGCGCTGGGAAGCTGAAACCTAGGCGTGAAAGTTTTCGTAAAATGAAAATTTACTAAAATTAGGAGAAATTCGGCAGAACGGCCAACTAAGTTTACGAAAATCCAATGAATTTATGAAAACGGATGATGACAACGCTAATCACTGTCGGTGGTGCGGATAAAGGGTGGTTTTCTGAAATAGTTTTCATTTTCTTTCAATTTTTAGCCGCCAATTCAGTTTAAAATTAAGCCTTTTCATTTCAAAACTAATTGGTATACTTATCACGTAACGAATTGTATCAGGATGTTTGGGGGTCAACGAGATGACAGCGTACACCAGTGAAGACTTTCAGATTGATCAGTTTTGGTTGGCGGCTTTCAGCGCCCAAGCGGAGCCACGCCCGACTACGGTAGTCGACACTTCCGGCCAACGGTATTTCCGGGACCGGTTTGGGAGTTCAGCCGAATATAACTATTTTTATAACGAGTCGCTAATCGCCTATTATCATCACCAATTGCGGTTAGCCAAACGGGCAGAATGTCTGGTAAAGCGTCAATTGGTCTACCTGAAAAATTTACATTCGGGAACCTTGATTGTTGAACCGGCTTCGGTGATGCCTCGTTCCCAGGGGCGGGGCGTGATGGTCACTCGCCGGCCGGTCTCAGCCACCCAGCGGCAGCAGTTATGCGTGACGCTGGCGGAACAATTACAGGAGATCCAGACGACTCAAGCGCAGGAACAGGCGGCCTTGGCGCACCAAATTGATGAGATGCGCCGCCTCTTAGCCCAACTGTACGCGCAGGGAATTGACCCGGGTGACTTCGTCCCATTGGCGGCCCGGGAGCCCAGTACTTAGACCCATACAAGATATCATCAATCGAGGAGATGTTGACCTATTACGTTACGACACTTAACCGACATCACCCCGGCGGAGAACCGCCAGCGGATGTTAGCCGGTCAACTCTACGATCCCAGTGAGGCCAGTCTGATGGCCGAACAGACCCGCTACCAGGCGGCTCTGGCCGAGTATAACCAGTTACCCTTTACCGATACTGCCGGCCGGAGTCGGTGGCTCCAAGCACACCTGGCAACGGTAGGGCCGGACTGTTACTTAGAACAACCATTTTATGCCAACTGGGGTGGCCACCACGTCCATCTGGGGGCGGGGATCTACGCCAACTTTCATTTAACGCTGGTCGACGACGGCGATATCTTCATCGGCGACCACACCATGTTGGGGCCCAACGTGACGTTAGCCACGGCGGGCCACCCGGTCGAGCCCCATCTGCGCAGGCGTGCCTACCAGTATAACCGCCCGATTCATTTAGGCGAAAATGTCTGGTTGGGCGCCAACGTCACGGTCTTGCCCGGCGTCACCATTGGCGAGAATACCGTGGTGGGCGCGGACAGCCTGGTCACTAAGGACCTGCCGGCCAACGTGGTGGCTTATGGGACCCCCGCCACCGTGCAGCGGCCCATCGATGACCGCGACCGGCGCACCTATTATCAACAGGAAACCATTGATCTAGAGATTCCAAGTCAGGAGGAACGTCACCATGTCGATCACCATTAATCCAGCGGCCACGGTCTTTCATCTACAGACCGACCACACCAGCTACATCGTTGAAATACTGCCTAACCAGACCTTAGGACAGGTCTACTACGGCGACCGGATTCCCGTCAAAGACGCCTATCCCAACCTCACCGCGCGCGAGGAGCGGGGCGGGACCCCGACCTGGCACGATGACCTGCCGGACTTTCAACCGGAACTGGTCAAGACCGAGTACGCGAGCTTGGGGAAGGGGGATTACCGCTACCCGGCCTTTCAGCTGACGCAGCCCAACGGTAGTCGGATCTCCGAATTCGTTTACCAAGACTATCAGCTGACGGCGGGTAAGCAGCGGTTACCCAAGTTACCATCAACCTTCGATGACACCCAAGACGGTGCGCAGACGTTGACCATCACCTTGAAGGACCGGTTGACGGGGGTCTTACAGCACCTAAACTACGCGGTCTTCCCGCACCAGGATGTCATCGTCCGCAGCGCGACCTTCGAGAACCCAACGGCCACGGCGGTTACCCTGAACACGGCCTACAGCGCTCAGCTGGATCTGCCGGACGATCGGTACGATTTTCTCCAGTTCGCCGGCGACTGGGCCCGGGAACGGCACCTGTACCGCAACCGATTGCGGCCGGGCAGTCAAAGTATCGCCAGTCTCCGTGGCGCCTCGAGTGCCCAGGAGAACCCGTTCATGATGCTGGCTCGACCGGAGACCACCGAGACCCAGGGAAGCGCCTATGGCCTGAACCTGGTGTACTCGGGGAACTTCAACGATAGCGTTGAGGTCAACCAGTTCGCCACCAGCCGAGTTTTAATCGGAATCAATCCGACCGAGTTCGCCTGGAACCTGGTACCAGAGAGTACCTTCCAGACGCCGGAAGCCATCTTGAGCTACACGTCGGCGGGGCTCAACCAGTTGTCCCAGCAGATGGGGGACTTCTACCAGCACCACTTGGTAAATTCGAAGTTTGCTAACCAGGAGCGCCCGGTCTTGATCAACAACTGGGAAGCCACTTACTTTGATTTCGATGAAGCCAAACTCATGACCATCGTCCGCCAGGCGCACGACCTGGGAATCGACATGTTCGTCTTGGACGACGGCTGGTTCGGCCACCGCAACGACGACACCACGTCGCTAGGCGATTGGTTCACCAATCAGCCTAAGTTCCCGCAGGGCTTATCGCACTTCTGTGACCAGGTCCACGCACTAGATATGCAACTGGGACTGTGGTTTGAACCGGAGATGGTCTCCAAGGACAGCGACCTCTACCGGGCCCATCCGGATTGGCTGATTGGCGACCCGAATGCGGAGTTGACGCCTAGCCGGCACCAGTTCGTCTTGGACATGTCGCGCAAAGACGTGATCGACTACCTGGCACAACGGATCAGTGAAATTATCGATGAGACCCACCTGGATTACATCAAGTGGGATATGAACCGGAACATCACCGAAGCCTTCAGCCATCAGCTGGCGGCGACCAACCAACTGGAGTTAGCCCACCGCTATATTCTGGGAGTCTACGACCTGTATGACCGGTTGACGCAGGCTTATCCGGACGTCTTGTTCGAGTCCTGCGCGTCCGGGGGCGGACGGTTCGACCTGGGGATGATGTACTACGCTCCCCAAGCTTGGACCAGTGATGATACGGATGCCGTGGAGCGTTTGAAGATCCAGTACGGCACATCGTACGGGTACCCGCAAGCTATGATGGGCGCCCACGTCTCTGCGGTGCCGAACGAGCAGGACGGGCGGATCACGTCACTGACTACCCGGGGCGCAGTGGCCTTCTTCGGGGACCTGGGTTACGAGTTAGACATCACCCAGATGACGCCGGATGAGCTACAGCAGATCAAGGAACAGGTAGCCTTTTACCACCAGTACCGACAGCTCTTCCAGTTCGGTAAATTCTACCGAATCGACAGTCCGTTTGCCGATGATGGCAATCTGACCAGCTGGGGCGTGGTGGCGTCCGACCAGTCTCAAGGCATCTTCGGGCGGTACCAACTGTTGAATCACCCCAACGCGCCGTACCAGCGCCAGTTCTTCCAGGGGTTGGATCCTAAACGACAGTACACGGTCAACGGCGGGGCGGAGCACTTCTCCGGGACCGAGCTGATGGCGGCGGGGTACTTCGTGCCGTCTGTGAAGCCGGCCAAGGGATACTCCAGCGACTTCAGCGCCCAGTTGTTCATCGTCGAAGCGGTTTAATTTTAGTTGGAATCAGTGCCTTACCGACTAGAGTAGTTGGCCGGCCAGCGGATGGTCAGTGAGCCTGAGTCTAGTGATTGCCAGGGCGGGAGGCCTGTATTGAAAATGGTGATTTTATCAGGTTTAATACTCGGGTTTGCCTCCCCAGGTGGTTAGAAATCAGCTTAGTGTTTTCGTGAGCCGTGAGGGCGACCAGACAGGGCTCAGCCGTGAAATTATTCTTAGTTGGCGTTCCTCAGCCAGCTTAGAATAAGGCCCAGCTTCGAGACCGCTCTGTGGCTCGAAGTGGTGCCCACGGCGTTCCAGCTCTGTCTGGTCGCTCGGTAAGGCGGATGTACCATGCAGTATCAGTTACAAAATAAAATCAATAAGATGATTTGGCCGCGCAATGCGGTCGAATAGAATGGTGAGGCGAGTAACATGGTCAATCAAAAGCAACCGGAAGCCGCAGAAAGCAAGTCCCGGCAGTTAGTTTCCCGGTTATCCTATTCATTTGGGGCGTTTGGACACGATGCCTTTTATTCAACGTTGTCCACGTACTTTATTATGTTTGTCACGGCGCACTTGTTCGATAAGACGGACGGGGCGCAAAGTAAGATGATTGCGGCCATCACAGCAATCATTTTCGTCCTGCGGTTCGTGGAATTAGCCATTGATCCGCTGATTGGGAACGCTATCGACAACACCCGGTCGAAGTGGGGCCACTTCAAGCCCTGGATCATTGCCGGGGGGACGATTGGGTCCATCGTTTTGGCCATCCTGTTCACCAACATGGGGGGCTTGAACACCAAGAACCCGATTCTGTACTTAATTTTGTTTGCGATTCTGTATATCACCATGGACATCTTCTACTCCTTCAAGGACGTGGGGTTCTGGTCCATGATTCCGGCGATTTCGTTTGACTCGGTCGAACGGGAAAAGACCGCGACTTACGCCCGGGTCGGCTCGACCATCGGGGCCAACATCGTGGGGGTCGTGGTTACGCCCATCGTGGTCTTCTTCTCCGTAAACGCCAACCACGGCCAAGGGGATACGCGCGGGTGGTTCGCCTTTGGGCTGATTATCGCACTGCTCTCCTGGATTTCCGCTATTGTGGTGGGGCTGGGAACTAAGGAAAATGATTCTGAGTTGCGGAAGAACACCGAAAAGACCACGGTGCGCGGGGTCTTCAAGGTCTTGGGCCGTAACGACCAGCTGATGTGGCTGTCGCTGACTTACGGGCTCTACACGTCCGGAATCGCCATCACTAACGCCATGGAATTCTACTACTTTACTTATATTCTGGGGAAACCCGGGCAATTCAGTCTGTTGGCGACGTTAAACGCCGTCATCGGGGTCTTCTCCGTCTTGGCCTTCCCACCCCTAGCGCGGAAGTTCAGTCGGCGGAAAGTCTTCTTCATCTCAATCGCCATCATGCTGGTCTCACTGGCTTGCTTCACGGTCGCCGGGGATTCTCTGCCGATGGTCCTGTTCTCCGCGGTCCTGTTCTTCATTCCGCAACCATTGATTTTCTTGGTAGTTTTGATGATCTTGAGTGACTCCGTGGAATACGGGCAATTGAAGTTCGGACACCGGGACGAATCCCTGACCCTGTCTGTCCGGCCCTTGCTGGATAAATTAGGGGGTGCGATCTCCAACGGGATCGTGGGGATTGCTGCGGTTCTGGCTGGAATGACTACGGGGGCAACGGCCGGCGACATCACTGGTCACGGTCAATTGGTCTTCAAGCTCTTCATGTTCGGCTTACCGACGCTGCTGGTTCTGGCGGGGACCTTTATCTTCTTCAAGAAGGTCACGCTGGATGAAAAGCAACACGCCCAAATCGTGGACGAGTTGGAAAAGACTTGGCACGAACACCTGGACACTAACCAGAATCCCGAGGATATCCAACAAGAACTCGCTGGTACCACGACGGTTCAGGTTCCCGTGAGCGGGGAACTGGTCTCCTTACAACAGGTGGCCGAACAGAGCTTCGCTTCGGGAAAGATGGGCGAAGGGTTTGCCATCAAGCCTAGTGACGGTGAGGTCTGCGCGCCGTTCGACGGAGTGGTCGAGGCGACTTTCCCGACCCGCCACGCGATTGGGTTGCGGTCGGATAACGGGGTCTTGTTACTGATCCATATTGGGGTCGACACGGTCACCATGCAGGGGACTGGGTTCGTCCAATACGTGACAGAGGGCGAGCACGTTGCGGCCGGACAGAAGCTGATTGAGTTCTGGGCCCCAGCCATCCACAAGGCGGGTCTGGATGATACCGTAATGGTGGTGGTTACCAACCATGGCGATTTAGCACCATTCAAACCGGCGAAGACAACCGGTACGGTCCACCAAGGCGACCCAATCTTAGATTTAACGTTAAAAACTGAATAGTTAACGATTAAGCACTGGAGAAACGATTCGTTTCTTCAGTGTTTTTGGTTATGATAAAGGGCCCGTAAGTACGTGAACTTGCGGGCCTAGTTTTATTGGATGAAAGAAATTGACGCTTTTAAACAACTATTGTGGTTTTATTCGCCTTACCGGGCGCCCAGACAGGGCTGGAACGCCGTGGGCACCACTTCGAGCCAAAAAGCGGTCTTGAAGCTGGACTTTATTCTAAGCCGGCTGAGAAACGCTAACTAAGAATAATTTCACGGCTGAGCTCTGTCTGGCCGCCCTCACGGCTTACACAGAAATTGGGCATCAACCTGGATTGGTTGAGCACTAACGTAAGGTCCCGGTGATCGCTAGAGCTCAGCCAGTGAAATTGGCGTTGGCTGAGTGGTTTTCTCAGCCTAGGCCAAGGCCGAGTTTCAAGATTCGCGGGTTGGGCGAAGCTTGAAATCGTGCCCACAGGCGTCACGGCTCTAGCGGTTGCCGGGACCGAATTCATTTGCAATTTAGCGTCAACATAAATTTTAGAATTGATGCAGGAAAATGGAATCCGCGTCTACGTCGGTGTGGAAGACCTCGTTGGCGTCGGAGAGTTGGAGGATGTTCTGCGGCTGGTGAGCTTCCTCGCCGGAGCAATCCTTCAAAGCCAGGAATTGGTGAGATTTTGAGTAGAGCACGACGGAACAATCGGCCGGATCGCGGCGTTGTGGATCGTAGTTCACACAGACCAGTTGTTGAACGAACGGCTCATTGATAAACGGCGAAATAATCGTCATTGCCCGCTTCTTAAACGTTGGTTGACTAAACGTGGTCCCCATCACGATAGTTTTGTGTCTCATTGTTATCTCCCCCTTGTAGTTTTAGCCTAGCACGAGTAAGGGGGTAAGGCGAGGCGGCCAATTTAGAATTCATGGCTAGCTTACAATCCTTAAGCATTCGGAGACGACTAACTTTACCAGGTGACCTAAAAGAGGTCCGGGACAAAATTCCCAGACCTCTTTTGTTCTTGTCACTAATGTTGCGGTGCTGAAACGTGCGACCAAAGGTAACTAGCTCCGCTTAACCCCGTAAGCCAGTATCCGACTTATGACGTTAATGCTCACTGGCTAATCGCCTTTGGTTCCACTCGTAGACTTAATACCCGCGTTGAGGGTCGACTTGGTTCACGGCCAAGTGCCCGTCGGCGAGGTAGCTGGTGAGGTTCTGGTAGAACAGTTCGAAGATGGGCCGGTTGTTGGCCACGGAGAATCCGGTCTGGTGTGGCGTGATTAAGACGTTAGCGTAGTCCCAGAGTTTGGATTCACGAGGAAGCGGTTCGGTCTCGAAGACGTCTAAAGCGGCGTTTAGAACTTCTCCTTTATCTAAGGCCTGCATCAATGCGGTGGTGTTCACGGAACTGCCCCGGCCGACGTTGACGAAGACCCGTAAGCCGGTCAACTGTTGGAAGAAGGCGGCGTTGAAGTAGTGGATGGTCGCGTCAGTAGCCGGCATGTTGTTGATCACGATGTCGGCGTCCTTTAAAAGTTCGGCATCGTGGTCCAGGCTGACGGTCTGCTGGAAGCCGTCGACGGGGTGGCCCGTGCGGTTGACCCCGTAAGGTGCGTTACCGAAACCGCGGAGAAGCTTCGCGATGGCTTGGCCGATGCTCCCGGTTCCGTAGATGACCACCCGCTGTTCGGACAGGCTGTGCAGGTCGTTACGGTTCGGTTGTTGCCAGAAGTGGCCGGCTTGGTTCTGCACAGCCCCGTCGAAGCCCCGCAGGAAGTAGAGCAGGTACCCGATGGTGGATTCGGCGATGGCCGGTGAGTAGACGCCACTGGCGTTGGTCAGGGCCACTTGGTGTTCGGCCAACCAGTCGAGCGGCAGGTAGTCGATGCCGGCACTAAAGGTCTGAATCCAGTGGACCTGGTTGCGGGGGTCCTTTAAGGCCTGATCACCCAGCGCACTCCAGCCGAAGATGCTGGTGATGGGCCCGGTGGCGTCCTGGTAGGTGTCGGGCGTGTAGAATTCTGCGTCCAGCGCGTCCAAGCGATGCCGCTGGTCCGGGGTCAGGGGATAAAGTAATAAGATACGTTCCGTCATGAAAAAGACCTCCTTGAGGGTAAAATTGACTGTCCCTAGTGTAGCACGTCTCCCGCCATTTACCGTATCATTTAGCGGGGAAAATCAGGTTTAACCGCTCAGCAAACGGGGGATGGTGCATCCGCTTACCCATGCGCCTTACCGGTCGGCCAGACAAGGCTGGAACGCCGTGGGCACCACTTCGAGCCACAGAGCGGTCTCGAAGCTGGGCCTTTTCCTAGGCGAGCTGAAAGACGCTCACCAAGGAAAATTTCACGGCTGAGCCCTGTCTGGCCGACCTCTCGGCTCACACTAGCCGTTAAATTGGACCTCGCGTGCCAAAAACACGATCACTACCGTTAGGCCCCAGCAGCCGATAGGGCCCAGCCGGTGAGATTAGCGTTAGGCCAGCGGGTTCCTGGCCTTAGGCTAAGGCCGAGCTTTGAGATTCGCGGGTTGGGCGAAGCTCAAAGTCGTGCCCACTGGCGTCACGGCCCTGCCAATCGGCTGTTGGGGCCGTCTGAATCCGCTAGTTGTGCCCCGGTAAGGCGCATGACCCCCACCATAGAAGCCCAGTAGCACACTTCTTCAAATATGTTACTTAGTTGAGCTGCCATAATGTCAGAAAAATGGACAGAAAAAGAAGCTTTTGCGCAAAACATCAAGGTGAATCATTGAATATTGGCTTATCACTCGATATAATGAGGATAAGCTAGCAATTATTTATTCATACACATAACGTTTGGGGAGGTTAGAACAATGCTTAATGTTGGTCTAGATATTCTAGGCTTAGCACGATTCCAATTCGGGATGACGACCGTTTTCCATTTCTTCTTTGTTCCGTTTTCCATCGGGTTGGCCTTTGTCGTTGCCGTTATGGAAACGATGTACGCCGTTAAAGACGACGAAGACTACAAGAAGATGGCCCAGTTTTGGGGCAAGATTTTCCTGTATAGCTTCGCCGTGGGGGTCGTGACCGGGATCATTCAAGAATTCCAATTCGGGATGAATTGGTCGGAATACTCACGGTTCATGGGGGACATCTTCGGGGCGCCGTTAGCCATCGAAGCGTTAGCCGCGTTCTTCATGGAATCCACGTTCATCGGCATGTGGATGTTCACTTGGGACCGCTTCAATAAGTGGGTCCACACGTTATTTATTTGGCTGGTTATGTTTGGGTCTTCTCTATCAGCACTATGGATTTTGGCTGCGAACAGTTTCATGCAGAACCCATTGGGCTACATCATTAACAAGCAGACCGGCCACGTTCAAATGGTCGACTTCGGTGCCATCGTGGGGAACCCCCAACTTTGGAACGAGTTCCCCCACGTTATTTTCGGGGCATTTGTAACCGCTGCCTTTGTCATTGCGGGTTGCTCCGCTTGGCGGTTGCTGAAGAAGGACCACGTCACGTTCTACCGGAAGTCCCTGCAGGTGGCCTTGGTCATCGGCTTGATTTTCTCATTAGGCTCCATCGCCAGTGGGGACACGCAGATGCGTTACCTGCTGAACAACCAGCCAATGAAGGTCGGGGCCATGGAAGGGCTCTACAAGAACTCGACGGAAAAGGGTGAATGGACGGCCATTGCGGGCTTTGATACCAAGGCGCACAAGACCACCTGGTCCGTGGACGTTCCGTATGTTTTGAACCTATTGAGTTACCATAAATTGACCGGGACCGTGACTGGGATGAACCAGGCCAATAAAGAGTTACACGCCAAGTACGATAAGAAATTCGGTAAAGACATCAACTACTACGTGCCAACCAATACCTTGTTCTGGAGCTTCCGGATTATGTCCGGTGCCGCCGCGTTATTTGCCTTGATTGCCGTGGTTGGGCTGATTATGAACCGTAAGAAGTCGCAAGCCATTATGAAGCAACGCTGGTTCCTGTATATCATGGGTATCTGCCTGTGGCTACCATTTATCGTGAACACTTGCGGTTGGTTCATCACGGAATTCGGTCGGTACCCGTGGGTGGTCTACGGCTTGTTGACTATCGCGGATGCGGTATCGCCAAACGTTTCCGTGGCCTCGCTGCTGACCTCAAACATTATCTACTTCCTGATGTTTGCCGGCATGGGGGTCGTCATGATCGTCCTGAGTCACCGGACCCTAAAGGCTGGACCGGGCGCGGACAATACCGACGGCTATGCGGCCAGTGACACTGATATTGATCCTTACTCGAAGGGGGCGTTCAACCATGACTAACTTACAATTACTCTGGTTTATCCTTATTGGCGTCCTGTTCAGTGGCTTCTTCTTCCTCGAAGGGTTCGACTTCGGGGTCGGCATGCTGATCAAGAGCTTCGCCCGCGATGATGCGGAACGGGACGTCGTGATTCGGACGATTGGCCCGCACTGGGACGGCAATGAAGTCTGGCTGATTACGGCCGGCGGGGCGATGTTCGCCTCGTTCCCGATGTGGTACGCCACGTTGTTCTCTGGCTTCTACCTGGTCTTGTTCCTGATTCTGGCCGCCCTGATTTTCCGGGGCGTGTCCTTCGAGTTCCGGGCGAACATGCGGACGCAGACCTGGAAGACCTTCTGGGAATGGGCCGGTACCATTGGGAGTGGTTGCGCGGCGTTCCTCTTCGGGATGCTGTTCACGGCCATGATCAAGGGGATGCCGATTGACCAAAATGGTGATATGACCGCGCACTTCACGGATTACGTCAACCTGTTCTCCATCGTGGGTGGGGTCGCCGTGACCGTCTTATGCCTAGTCCACGGCTTGAACTTTATCCGGTTGAAGACCGAGGGCGGCCTGCGTGACCGGGCCCGGGCTTGGAACAAGATTCTCTACCCGGTTCTATTCGCCGGGGAAGTGGTTTTCGCCATCCTGCTGTTCGTCTACACCGACTTCTTCCAGAAGAAGCCATTGAGCACCACGGTTATCGTGGCCTTCCTGGTCGTGGTCACCGCGTTGGCTTACTGGGGTGTCCTGGGCAACCACGAATGGTTATCCTTCGTGGGCAGTGGCCTGTCGTTGATTAGCGTGGTAGTCTTGATCTTCAACGGGTTGTTCCCGCGGGTCATGGTCGCCAACAATCCGGCGTACAGCCTGTTGATTAAGAACTCGTCGAACTCGCCGTACACGCTGCATCTGATGACTATTCTGACCTTCTCCATCTTGCCGATTGTCCTGGTCTACTTCATCTGGAGTTACTGGGTCTTCTACAAGCGGTTGGCGTCACCCAAGCAGAGTGCTTAACCTATAAATTGAAAACTTCTGAGAACCGTTCTGACCGGGTTGGTTGGGGCGGTTCTTTTTGGGTTGGGGTAGGTATAAAAAAATACTAAGCTTAGAGGCATAGAAGTTACCCGACGGGGTGCTCCTATGCC
>NZ_AZDT01000019.1 GCF_001434785.1 Levilactobacillus namurensis DSM 19117
TTTTTGAAAAACATGAAAACTGACGACTTTTTTGAAAGGTATGAATAATTCAGGTTCTTGTTTGTATATCTCATCCGATTTTTTAGCGGGGTTTCGGGGTTTTGTTGATTTGTATAGAAAATTCGGCGGGGCCTTTGAGGGACTCCGCCGGTTTTTCTTGCAGTATTTTGGCTATGTTTGGCCGCTATACGGCCTAGGACCTAGATGCCTGTTTGGCTAGCACGCTGTTCCAGCTGTGCTGCTCCTTGCAATCATGAACAAGGAACGTTCATGCTCTTAGGTCGCTGCTACTGAGGTGGATTATATTGATTATCTTCCTCTTGGAATAGGTATTATTGATATTTGCTATTAGGTGAATGAACATTTGCTTGGAGTATCGGTCGGCCACAAGCCGCCGTGGTTCCGTGATAAGTATTATCATTGAATTGATTAGGGCGGGTGTCCTAAAAGACTGTAGCGTATTTTATTCCTGATGGATGGTTGACGGAATTGCTGCGTTATGTGGCTTTTCGTACTTGGTCTTATCAGTCTCTTTTATGCTTGGGGAGTAGTTGGTGGGTCAGACTTGAGGTATCAGGTGAGTTCTAATGTGAAAATTGAAGTTGACTTTCAGTATATAGTGTAGCATACTACACTATATTGAAAAGAAAGGAGCCGCATGATGGATACTTTATTCGAAGACAACATTGGTCGCAATTTGAAAACGCTCAATAATCTTGTTGAAAAAAAGTTGAACAACGATTTACGGTCACTCGGTGTTAGCTTAACTGGAACGCAAATGTCAGTCATGATGTGGCTGCATAATAATCAAGGCGTACCCTTAACGCAAAAGCAGATTGAAACTGAATTAAAGCTAAGTCATCCAACGACGCGTGGTATCAATAAGCGGTTGGTCGAAGCCGGATTGATTGAAACTCAGGTGGTGGCGGAAGATAAGCGACAAATTCAGTTACAATTAACGCCGAAAGGGCGAGACTTGCTTGATAGCTATAGTCACCAGTTAAAAATGAAAGTGGATGCCGTCGAAGCTAAAATGTTAACTGGGATCGACGCTAATACGCAAACTATTTTGTTATCAAGTATTCGCACGATGATCCGAAATATGGAATAAACCAGTAGGTCGAATAGAGGCCTATTATTTTTAAATAAAAGTGTAGCTAGCTATACTTTTTTCGAGAAAGGAAGTCTTAATTTGATTACAATTAAGTCTACATCAAAGACGAAAGCACTCATGATGGGCGTACTTTTAATTGGCGCTTTCACTATGCTATTATCAGAGACATTTTTTAACAACGCGATTCCTACCATTATCCAACAATTTGGCGTCACACAATCCACTGCCCAATGGGTCAGCACCGGGTATCAGCTAGTTGCCGGTCTGATGATTCCAATTTCTGCCTGGGTGTTTCACCGATTTAATACACGTTATACATTTATGACATTAGCGGGAATATTTTTAATCGGTAGCGTTTTAGGATTTTCTGCTAATTCCTTTGGGTTATTACTTGTAGGTCGCTTGATGCAGGCTATTGCGGCCGGGTCGATGATTCCGCTCATTCAAAACGTTGTGCTGATGATTTACCCAGCCAACATTCGTGGTACCGTTATGGGGGTCATTGGCTTAGTTGTAGCGTTTGGTCCTGCCTTAGGTCCGACAGTGGGGGGCTGGATTATTGATTATTGGGGTCTTAAATGGCTGTCAGGAATATTAATCCCCTTAACACTAGTGCTACTAGTGGCGGCCTTTTTCTTTGTACACACAGCGGTTGAAACCGAAAATGTGAAGGTTGATTGGATTTCTATCCTAGAATCTTCACTAGGGTTTGGTGCCTTACTCTATGGTTTTTCTGAGATTGGTAACGTAGGTGGACTTAGCTGGCCTAGTGTTATTCTGCTAATCTGTGGACTCGTCGTTTTAGCACTATTTACGTTTAGACAGCTTAAGTTGACTAACCCATTGATTAATGTGACGGTTTTCAAAAACCATGTATTTACGCTGACGACCATTTTAAGTGCTCTAAGTAATATCGCATTACTTGGTGTTGAATTAGTTCTACCTTTGTATTTACAGCGGGTACACGGTCTTTCGGCGCTAAATTCAGGCTTGATTTTACTTCCCGGAGCTTTACTAGAAGGGTTAATCAGTCCAATTTCAGGGAAATTATATGATAAATTTGGGATTAAGCGAATTTCGTTAGTCGGATTTGCCATTATCGCAGTTGGAACTGTGCCGATGTTATTCTTCACGGCCTCAACGAACCTGATATGGGTCGCAGTGGCCTACGCATTTCGGATTGTTGGTGTGGCAACTGTGATGATGCCAACGTTTACGGAAGGAATCAATGCGCTGAAGCCAGAATTTTCCATTCACGGAAATGCTGCATCCTCGACTGTTCGGCAAATTTCCGGGTCACTAGGAACCGCTGTTTTAATGACGCTAGTCGCTTTTGGAACCAGTAGTGGTAGCGCAGAACACTTATCGCAGACGTCACAATTGAATCATGGTTACTGGTTCTCGTTCTTGGCAGCATTCTTGATGGCATTACTTGGTTTTGCACTCTCCTTCGCATTAAAGAGCAAACAATCAGATCCTACTGAAGGTGAACAGGACTAGGTAAGCTACTGTTATGTCATGGTATTATTGGCTCAAGTAGAATGATACCTATGGTCTGATTAAGTTTTGGCTAGTGGCTAACTTGTTCTTGTAATTCTTGTCTTACGAAAAGCGTCTGAATTGCATACGATTTGCGTACGCAATTCAGACGCTTTTCGTAAAAGCTGTATGATACGCGGAGCACTAGTTGAATCGAACTCATTGACAAGCAAACAGTGTTCCAGGCTGGTCCGGAAATCAGTTAGAGAACGTTTGTGATTATATTTGGTGTTAAATCCTGTTTCTGCGTTGTGAAAAGGTGGTTTCGATTCTTGTGAGTCTGAGGGAGTCCACTTTGACGACGGATTCTTTATGATAATGGTATAGGTATCTTTAATCGTGCAGAGAAAAAATTTCCTAGTTCAATTGTATGAATGAATCAGTGTTTACACAAATTATTTTACATTCCCTAAATTGGCCCCGTTGAGTTAGCATTGACGCTAGCGCAAGGCCATTTTAGTTGGAACTAATAAGTTAGTCTGGAACATTTCACAAGCGGTTGGGGTACTTTTAAGTGAAATCCTTGCCCGTGCATAATGATTTAGTAGTATTGCGACTATTGAACATGGGGGATGCCCACATGTTCAATTGAAGCGTTGAACCTTAAGCCGTTGGGTTGTTATAAATTACAAAGGATGCGACTCGCTTATTGGAAACTTGCGTACTAGCAACTCCAATATTGTAGGAAGCCATATAGGCGCCCTGGGGCCATTGTGGATTATGACCAAGTGAAGCCGTATCGGTCATCAAATACGGATTGTCTGAGGTCAACGAGAAAATGAAATTATCAGGCGAAATTTTTTCCTCAGTAGTGTAGTAGCAGACCAGATACTTGTTAGGGCCACCGCCAAAGTTATCAAGACCATGAGACTTTAAAAATGCCATAAAGCTGGGCGATTCTGCGTTAAATACATTGTGTGTAGGACTGCCGGGTCCCAGGTTATTGCTGACTTCGAAGAGACTATCGTGATAATTACCGGGATTATCTGGGTTGTTCTCATAGTAGGAGTCCGGTAATTCATTGTTGAAGTGATGAGCAATCGTCTGGGTCAGCATGTAACGTGCGAAGGCCATGTATTGGTTGTTTGGACGGGCACCGTGACCAAAGTTGGCAAGGGCATTAAGATCAGTCCGACTAGTGCTGGGACCAGCTAATTTGAAATCAGCTAAAGTTAGTGGCCTAGTCGAAGAACTGGACTGAGTGGTTTGCCGGGGTTCTTGTGAAACTTGCGGAGCGGCACCGGTTGACAGATACCCGCGCCAGATCCAGCCAGCAATGGACTTGTTGGCGTTGTGCACGTGGTAATAAATGTCATAAGTATGGGTGTCTCGGTTATAAAGTTTTTCATGGGCGTCAGTTATCCATGTAATTCGATTTGTCATATCATTGGGACTGTAACGCACACCTAAATGTTTAGAGTAACGGGCACCCCGGTTACCATTGTGGTATTGATAATGGCCCATTGATCGGCGCCAGATTAGGCGGACGCTATTTGAGCGGGTTGCTGAGTAGCTAGCCCCCATAGCGTGCGCCGACGTTGGTAGGGATGACCATAATCCTAAGCCTGCTACGCCGGCGATGAGGCCATAAACTAATTTATTCATGTAAAAATCCTCCTTACCTAGGGCCGAGTCTAGCACGTTAGTAAACGGGGAGTCGTGGGGCTTTTTTAAAGGTAAGGTTTATCAGATAAGCTACATAATTTGCTTAAGAGTGTTTCTGTAAAATGATTTGGCTAAGATGCCAAATAAGGCTGTTAATCTTATTGAAAAGGAATGGCGAAATCTGAAATTAAGTGAGCCACTTTAACGGCGTCAAACGGGGTGACTTCTCTGTGTAATTGAGCCGCCCATAGTCACGGCCTGTAGATGGGCTTCATCATGGGATTGGGCTTCAGATATTTCTCGCAGGAACAACGCAAAACAGGTCCCAGTCCCGCAATAGGGGATTGAGACCTGTTTTAATAAGTACAAGTTACTTCGCTGGGACGCCGCAATAGCCGTTGCAAGCGCATTTGTCGTCCGAAATCATCGGGCAGTGGCAAATGCCATCGGCGCTAGCGCAGCCGCAGCCCTGGGCACAGGTCATACCGGCGTGGCAGTATGGGTTGGTCGCGTCTTGGGTATGGGATGAATCAGTGTTGGATTGAGCCATGAGACAAACCTCCTTGAATTTAGGTAAATGGTATTTTATTTACTAACAATTAGTAAGAGTTTAGTCGCTTTTGGCCCAAATGGCAATGCCCAAAAGTCGAATAGCGGTCAGTTGTCTTCAGAAGTGGCTTGAGTTGGCGCTCATTTTGAATAACATAGCGATGGGGGCCTGAACCGTGCAACCTAACAGCGATTGTGCGTAGGGGATGCGTAGTGGCTAACTTTCTTCAACCATCACCGCGTCCATCACCAGAACATCTGGTAAACTTGAGGGAGTAGTGGACTTAACGTAAAGGCCCCAAGTGATTTCAAAGTAGTGGGGTCGACGAGAGAGGTGGGAAGCACCATGGAAGACGATTTAGCAGATCTGTTTGAGCCGCAAATCTTAGATCGGGGCTATGGGTATTACTTAGATGGGGCCGTCCAGAACTTACGACAGACCGCCACCCAAATTACCGCGGAGGTTCGCGGTTCCCAACGCTATGATGTCACGATAACTTTGTGGAATGATAGTGTGATGGAGATGGCGTGCGATTGCCCGTATGCCGAACAAGGTAAGTCCTGTAAACACATGGCGGCCGTGCTCATGGCCGCGGAAGCTGCCAATGACGCAACTCCAGCTAGTTCTCCCGACCAGAGCGCTCAAGCTCAACAATTGGTGGCTCAGGCCACACCGGACCAGCTCCGGGCGTTCTTAAGCCGGACCTTGGCGAGTGACCGGACCCTGATGACCCAATTTAAAAAGTTTATGACGTCCTCAACGACCAGCGTTGCCGAGGAAAAAGCCGAAATCGACGACATTTGCGCGTCGTATGCCGACCGCAACGGGTTCATTGATTACCAGGACGCCGAATTCTTTGAAGCCGAGATTCAGAACTATCTGGCCGACGACTTGGAAACGCTGGTGGTCGATCATCAAGACGACGTTGCCTTTGCCGTGCTCAGCCATCTGTATTTAAAGCTGGACACCTTAGACATCGACGACTCCGCTGGCGAAATCATGGAAATTCTAATCAACGGGAGTGAGCTGTGGCGGCGGGTTATTAAGCAGGCGGCTCAGCCAATCAAACGCCAAATTTTTACCTGGTTGACCACTCAGATTCAGCGTCCCTTAAACGCCATTGAGGAAGACGTTCGCACGTTACTTTTTGACCAAGGGTTCTCGGAGCAGGAATTCCTAGAAGCCCGGTTAGCGTTGACGGCTAAGATGATTCAACGCTTCGAATCTAGTTTGGACGCCACGGAATGGGACTTGACCCAGTGGGTGCTCTACCGGGCACACACCTTAACGGCGATGCAGGCGGACGATACCGTTCTCGAAGCCCTCTATCGCCGTTACCAGCAGTATTCGGCGGTGCGGAACGATTACGTGGATTTCTGCTTACGCAAGCAACACGTGGCACAAGCCATTAGCTTGTTACAGGAGGGGAAACGGGTCAACCGCGACCTGCCCGGCGTGGTCGTCGAAGACAGCCGGCGCCTGGCTAAAATCTACCAGCAACAACAGGATACAGTCAACTACCGCCAAGAACTCTGGCGCCTGGTGACCCAGTATCACGTGGCTGATTTAGCCGACTTTAAGGCCTACAAAGCAACCTTTTCCCCGGAAGTTTGGCCTGCCCAGCGAGCGAAGCTCTTCCAAGCATTACAGTCGCAAGCTGACCCGGCCAGATTGGCGCCACTATACGCATACGAAGACCTGAAGCCCGAGTTGCTCCAGGCGATTCTGGCGGAAAAGGGAATCGCGGGGCTTCAGAAATACGGGCCCATGCTCAAGAATCAGTACGCCGCCAAAATTATCCACAAGTACGCCCAATATGCTGATCAGGCCATGACCAGTACTGGCCCTAGAAAACACTACCGCGAGATTGTCGACTTGCTTCGAGAAATGGCCCGGTATCCCTTGGGGGACCTGCAAGCCCAGCAACTCATCCAGGATTGGCAACAGCGGTACCCGCGGCGAAGTGCCATGTTGGATGAACTGGCGCAGTTTGAGTTGTAAGGGATTCAGCACTATCGGAATCAGAAACCTGCAAAAGCATCTGAATGACGCCACAGCGGGCGTTATTCAGATGCTTTTTAGATTTCGGGTGGAATTTGTTCAGGATCAAAACGCCTACTCCAAAATCGTCCGAATCCCCTGTTCAAACGTGGTCACGGTGAAGTCGGGGAAGCGCCGATTGAACTTAGCGGCGCTGAAGCGGTTGTCCACCTGGTAACGTGGCAGAAGTTCCGCGAGCTCCCGCATTTGGGTGCTGACCAGGGCGCCTAATTTAAATTGCCACAGGGGGATAACTGTGCGCTGAACGGGGTGGCCGAGGGTTTGTTCCGCCAGGTGCAACAGCTCTTGGTAGGTCCGGCTGCGGTCCACGGGCAGGTGCCAGGTCTGACCGTAACAGTCTGGTGTGTTGCCAATCAAAGCCATGGCGCGACTGGCATCGGGCGTCCAGATCAGTGACCGGGAGGTGTGTTGACTGACGGGCACTTTGACCCGCTTGCCGGCCTGCAGGTTTTTAAACAGCAACGTATTGGTGATACTTTTGGTACCGGCGGGGCCGTAGAATTCCGGTGCCCGGCAGATCACTGCGGTAATGGTTTTCTGTGCCATGGCGGTTAACAATATCGTGGCCATTTTGGCCCGGACCGTCGCTTTGCGGCCCTCGGGAGCGAAGGGGGTGTCTTCGGTCTGCACCGCCGCCGTTTTAGGATACATGTAGGTGTTGTCGAAAAAGACCAGCTTGCTGTGGTGCACCTGGCAGGCCTGCATCACGTTAGCCAACATGGTGGGAAACTGCGCCTCCCACATGGTCGAATTCATGGGCAATCCCAGGGTAAAGTAGACGATGTCACTGCCCGCGATTGCCGCGTTGGTCTCCTCGGGGTTAAGCATGTCGGCCGCCACTAACTCATCGTTGGGATTGATTTGGGTGGGATGGCGGCTAACCAGGCGAATATCCTGGGTGTAATGGCGGGCTAATTCAACGGCCAGCTCGTGACCAATGGGGCCGTTACTGCCTAGAATCGTTTGCATTAATTTTTCAGCTCCTTAATTAATTTCTGAGCGACTGACCGGACCGAGAAAGGATTTTGGCCGGTAATCAGGCGACCGTCTTGGACGGCGTAGTCTGTGTAAAAGCGTTTCTGTTGGAAATGGGCGCCGTGCTGGCGGGCCACGTCCCGGTTGAGGAACGGCACCACCTTACGTTTCCCTGCGAGGCGTTCTTCGGTAGCGGTAAAGCCGGTAATGGTCTTGCCGGCAATCAGGTAGCGCCCCTGAGCGTCCCGGATATTCAACAGGCCCGCAATCCCGTGACAGACGGAGGCCAGGTATCCTTGGTGGGCGTCAATGGCCCGCGCAATGGCTTGGAGTTCCGGGTTGTCGGGGAAGTCCCACATGACCCCGTGACCACCGGTGTAGTAGATGGCCGCGTAGTCGGCGGGATTAACATCGGCGGGCTTGAGGGTGTTGCGCAAACCGCGTTCGATGAAGTCGGGATCCTGATAAACGGCCATGATGGCGTCGTCGGTGTAGCGCATACTGCGCGGATCCAGCGGCACGAAGCCGCCGCGGGGACTCACGTAGTCACAAGCAATGCCCGCGCGTTGCATCTCGTCCACGAATTCGGCACTTTCTCCCAACCACAGACCGGTGGGGTCGGTAGTTCCGTGATAAACTTGGACGTTGGTTTCGACGATTAAGACTTTAGTCATTTGAGGGTCCCCCGTTCCATAATTTCTTGGGCTTCCGTTAGAAAGGCCTGTAGTTTCGCAATTTCGCTGGTGACGTGGGTGAGGTAGTAAAAGTTCTTGGTGCCTTCGCGCCGGTAATCCACGATTTTGGCGTCCCGGAGGACTTTTAAATGGTGGGACACGGCGGGGCGGGAGAGTTGCGTGGCGGCCATTAATTGGGGCACTTGCAGTCCCGCGCAACCGACGTCTTCTAGGAGGCGGATGATGATTGCCTGGCGTTTTTCGTCACCCAGGGCAATCAGGAATCCGCTGACGTCGCTTAGGTTCTTTTGTAGGGTCGTATAATCTGACATGGGAATTCCTCCGTTCTTTGGTTCGTTTGTTTAAACCATTAAACATCAAAGCGGAGCAGAAGTCAACGAATCAGCTTGGAATGGCGGAACAGTGGTGGGGCTTTGAGTACCGCCATGCTAAAAAGGTCCCGTCACGGTGAACTGGCGTCATCGTCGCGGGACCTTAGTTGCGTTAAGTTTTATGGTTCGAGAACCCGAGTGTTCTTAACGGCCCTTAGATGGTCGCACCACCGTTAAGAAGTCCTGGAGTCGCTGGGGGTCGGTCAACTGGCGGTTACACTGTGCGCTATCGCGACAGATGTAGTTGCCTTGACGCGTATAGCCCGTCACCCCGTTACGTTTGGTAATGGCCGTGAATAACGAGACGTTACCGATGGTGTGGCAGATGGCACAGACCCCCTTGACCGTTTGGGGCGCGAAGTCACCCTGGATGCCGATGAGGCGGTCCTCCCAAGGTGCGACCAGGTACTTTTTCTGGTTGCCCCCGTCGTTCCAGCCCAAGTAGGTGAGCTCGTGTAGATTCAGCGCCGCCCAGTTGGGTTGCGGTAGTTTCTTGACCTTGCGAAACAACTTACTGAGTTGTTTCGGCGTCGGCTGAGCGAACGGAATCACCAGCGGCTGGAGGGTTTGTAACAGGTCTAGCGCTGCCTGGCGTTTGGGCGGCAATGCCTGGAGTCCCTGTAGAAACTCGCGGGCCAAGGGGTCTTGGTCGGGGAGTAGTGGGATAATCCGTTCCAGGGTGGTGGCCAGCGTAATCTGGCGCATCCGTTGATCGTTGAGGGTGAGGTAGGCACTTACCAGGGTCGTGACTTGTTGGGTGATGTAGCTGTACTCATAGGGTTTAATGGTTGGTTCTAACATTGTTTTTCCTTTCAGATTTGACCAGACACTTCTCTGAAAGGTGTTACAGAAAAGTGTCGCTTACCGAACAACCCTTTTCTGAGCGAATAATGGCGCCATCGTCGATCATCTCCTGAATCCGCCGAGGCGGACGAATGGCTATTAGTGTAGCAAAAATGGTGGGGCTTGGCAACGGCGGGGCTTCGCTTGGGGAAGGAAGAATCATGTTTTCGACGGTTGTTTCACGTGAAACAGTCCACGAGGAATCAGAGAATACAGAAGAAATCAGAAGTATTGCAGTTGCCAACAACCACGAACATGCTAAGATAAGACCATTCTAAATAAGTTGTGGGGGATGACGATGTTACAGCTAGGAATTGTAATCTTTGCGGTGGGGTTTGTGCTGACGGGACTCGCGACTGTCACGTTCAAACTGCGCGCCTTGGCCAATAAGCCGGCTTGGGGTGGCTTGACGGTGCCCAGCGGAATCGTCGGCGTTGTCGCGCTGATTATCGGCGTGGGGCTGATTGGCTTAACTCGGATGTAACCTGAATATGACAAAATCCCCCGTAGCGCAGAGCCTCAGTGGCCCTAATCGTTGCGGGGGATTTTATGATGTCGCTGTTAAGCGCGGTGGAAGATACCGTTATTGCCGGTACGGCCATCGTGCATGATTTTAAAGTGGATTTTGTGGTGAGAGTAGACTTTGATCTTAAAGGTAATTTTGACCCCTTTAGCGGGCGCGTTATTGTACTGGCGGCCCTTAATCGTGTAGGTCTTTTTCCCGGTCTTCTTATAGTGTAGCTTGGTCGAGTAGTTTGGGTCGCGTGGAGGCAGGGCCGGATTATTGGTGATGGACTTGGCCTTGATGATGAGGTCAGCGTGGCCTTGGTAGTGAATCTGCTTGACCTTATGGGTGGTTCCACGCCATTTTCCCCGAATAATCTTCGGGGTCCCTTTGTGCCAGGTCGCCGCTTGAGCGGTGGCGGTTGGCGTAGGTGCCGTTAAAGCCAGACCGAACGTTGTCAGTGTAATCAGTAAAGCTGGGGTGAATCGGTGCATCTTAATCGCTTCTTCGATGAATAGATTTAGGACGGATGTCCTAGTAGGCAACTGATTAAGTCGTATTGCCCATTCATAATTAAGCATAAGGCTAAACTTGGTGAAAAACAATCCGTTTCAGAGCGGTGACAGTTAAGTTGCCTTTAACTTTTATTAATTACAATAATGATTAATGAAATTAAAGGGGTATCAATGACAATGATTAGACACAAAGCGATTCCAGTCATTAGTGGCTTGCTGATCCTGTTAGTAACCACTACGGCTTGCGCACGGACCGCGTCGCACACCAAGAAGCAGACCACGCAGCAAAAGGTGACGAAGGCGACTAAATTGTCGGTAACTAAGCGAGATGTCAGCAATGCCAAAAAATTATTACTTAAAACATCGAAATGGCGATATAACGCTAAACATCAAGTGTATTATCAGGTCGGCGTGCGCTATGGGACTAAGACGACCAGTAAGACCTATGAGTCGATGGGAATCTTCATTCCGGCCCAATATGTGACCGCCACCAAGTCTGGGAGCAAAACCTATCATCTTAAGGTCAATTCGAAGCGGAAAGTTAATGGGTACAGCGCTAAAACAGCGCCCATTGTGATGCCTATCAATACGCCGGGGTACGCCGCACAGGCCGCTCCGACTGGCTACGATCAGAGTTCAGCTAAGTACACTAAAGCGGGGTTCATCTACGTCTTAGCGGGCTGTCATGGATTGAATCAAACGGATAAGACCAACGGTTCCGCGCCTTGGGGCGTCACGGACTTAAAGGCCGCTGTCCGAACCTTGCGACTCAATCAATCCCGTTTGGCAGGAAACACCAACCGTATTTTCACTTTTGGTCACAGTGGTGGTGGTGCTCAAAGTTCGTTAATGGGAACGACGGGTGACAGTAAACAATATCTGAAATACTTAAGAGCTATTGGAGCGCCGTTGGCCACAACCAGTGGTCAAGCCACAAGTGATGCCATTATGGGGGCCATGGCGTGGTGCCCAGTGACTAGTCTCGACACGGCCAATGAAGCCTACGAGTGGAACATGGGACAGTATGCGACTACTGGAACTCGGAAGTCCGGAACTTGGACGAAGGCGCTATCCAATGATCTCGCAACGCGGTACGCGAAATATTTAAATCAGTTGAAGCTCAAGAACACCGATGGGACCACGCTCAAGTTGAACAATTCGGGGAGCGGAATCTATACATCGGGGACTTACGCCAAGTATCTGAAACAGGAAGTCCAACAGTCGTTGAATAACTTCTTGAAGGATACAACCTTCCCGTACAAAGCGACAACCATGAGCGGACCTAGTGGTGCTGCTAAACAAAGCGGCTCTCAGAAGATGCCTAGTGGGCAGAAACCGAGTGGGAAAAAGCCGAGTGGTCAGAGCTCAACCGGGAAGCCCGCTTCGGGGTCAATGGGACAACAAAGTAGTGGCAAAACGTATAAAACGGTTCAAGCGTATATTAAGTCGCTTAACAAGAAGCAAACGTGGGTGCACTACAATGCTAAGACCAATACCGCGACAATTACGAGTATGGCGGCGTTTGTTAAGTATTGTAAGACGGCGTCCAAGGATGTTGGGGCCTTTGATGGGTTAACACGACAACAGACGGAAAATCAACTGTTTGCAACTACGGGACATACCAGTAATCACTTTGATCACACGATCCAACAACTTTTGAAGCAGAACGGAAGTCGGTATGCTCAAGCGAGTGGCAGTTATCGGTCTAGTTATCTAAAGGCCTATACGCAGGATCTGAAGCGGCGGGATAATCAGGGATCTACAATTCAACAGCGGCTGAACCTGTATAATCCAATGTACTTCCTCAATAGCTATTACCACGGGGCAAATACCAGTAAGGTCGCCAAGTATTGGCGGATTCGGACCGGGATCAACCAAGGCGATGCGGCCTTGACCGTAGAAACCAATCTAAAATTGGCCTTACAACAGAATGCGCAGGTGGACAGTGTGGACTTCGCAACGGTTTGGGGGCAAGGACACACGGAAGCTGAGCGGACTGGGAACCATGAAACCAACTTTATCAAATGGGTGAACCGGAAGCTGCAAGCGACCGCAGATTAGGATAGATAGATAAGGGGCGTCAATTCGATTTTGAATTGACGCCCCTTTACGTTGTGTTCAAAGTGCTAGTCCCATCAAATGAGTTGCATTTTAAACCCAAAAACGGTATCCTTTAGTCGCTAGTTAAGAATGGTTCTAAATTAGAGGAGGCTTTTGTTCAATGTCAAAAGAACGAATCGTGATTGTTGGGGCGTCACATGGTGGGCACCAAGCTATTTTAGAGTTACTCAGTCGGTATACCGATGTCGACATCACCCTGTTTGAAGCGGGGGACTTTATTTCGTTCATGTCGTGCGGGATGGAGTTGTACTTAGAGAATAGCGTGACGGATGTCAACGACGTCCGGAACTTTAGTGCGGCGGATTTCCCGCAACCCAACGTGCATATTTTAGACCAGCATGAGGTTACCAGCATTAACGCGGACGCCAAGACCGTCACGGTGACCGACCATGCCACGGGCAAGACGGCGGACCAGCCCTATGACAAGTTGATTTTGAGCTCCGGCGTAACGCCTAAGTCCTTGCCAGTACCGGGTACGGACTTGGCCAACGTCTTCTTAATGCGGGGGAAGGACTGGGCCCTGAAGATCAAGGAAAAGTTGGCGGACCCAGCCGTGAAGCACATGACCATTATTGGAGCGGGCTACATCGGCATCGAAGCGGCGGAAGCCAGTCGTAAGGCCGGTAAGGACGTCACGCTTTTAGACGTGATCGATCGCCCACTGGGGACTTACCTGGATGCGGAAATGACCGACATCCTCGCCCGGAAGTTAACCGCTGAAGGGATTCACCTCCAGATGAACGCCAAGATTACGGCGTACGTTGGCGATCAGGCCGTCTCGGCGGTTAAGACCACCACGGGTGAGATTCCTAGCGACGTGGTGATTCAAGCGGCGGGCGTCCAGCCGAACACGGCGTGGCTACAGGGGACGGTCGATTTGGACGACCGCGGTTGGATCAAAGTCGACAACTACCTGCGGACCAACCTGCCTGACGTTTACGCCATCGGAGATGCCACATTAGCTTACTCCATTCCGGCCCAGAAAAAGGTCCCGATTGCGTTGGCCACGGTGGCTCGGCGTGAAGCCCGGTACGTGGTGCAACACCTCTTTGAAAAGCAACCAGCAGTGCCTTTCCGGGGATTGGTCGGCTCGTCCGCGTTAAGCGTCTTTGACGAACACTTCGCGGAAAGCGGCTTGAATTCCTTTACGGCGCAACGGGCTGGGGTGACGGTCGCCAAGGACTTCTTCCAGACCACGTTACGGCCGAAGTACGTGCCTAGCGATAAGGGCAACCCGGAAGTTTCCGTCCAACTGTTCTTTAACCCCACTACCCACGTTTTACTGGGCGGGGCCGTCTTATCGACCTACGATATCACCGCGCAAGGCAACGTCATCGCGTTGGCCGTCCAACAAGGCCTACGGTTAGAGGACTTAGCCGAAGCGGACTTCTTCTTCCAACCAGGGTTTGACCGGCAGTGGAGCCTATTGAACCTGGCCGTGCAACACGCGTTAGGTGAAGAACCCTTTACGGCGTAATAAACATAAACCGAAAAATAGCGGGGCACCTTCGTTTAATTAACGAAGGTGCCCCGCTATTTTAGACGGATTAACCGCGGTAAAAGGTCGCATTAATCGTGGCTGGTTTGTGCCACGGCTTTAATGAACTTAGCCGGATTGCCGCCCACGAGGGTGTGGGGCGCGACATTCTTGGTGACCACGGCGCCAGCCCCGACAATCGCGCCAGTACCAACGGTGACGCCGGGCAGAATTGTCGCATTTGCCCCGATCCACGCCCCCGCTTCAATCCGAATCGGTGCCGTTTTGAGAATGTTCATGTGTGCGATATCGTGATTGGCCGTCAGAAGGGTGACCCCGGGCGCAATCTGGACGTTATCGCCAATGTAAATGCCACCCAGAGCGACCGTGGTGAGGTCGTGGTTGATAAACGCGTGGTGACCAACGTGGAAGTGATGGATGCGGTCAATCTTGACGGGTGCCCAGATGGTACTGTCAGCGGGCAGGGCATCCTGGAAAAGGTCCGCCATCGCCGCACGTTGTTGCGGACTGTCAGGGGCACTGGTGTTGATGGCGAAACACCCTTGACGCGAAGTGGTGAATTCGGCTTGGAGTTGTTGATAAGCGGGTTGGGTCATATCATAAATTTGCATAGATTGCCTCCTAGTTAACTTTCGATAGAAATTCAGCGCCGCTTGCACTGAGGTGATCGACGAATAGGGATTGATGAGTGTCTAACTGTTGAATCTGGTCCATTTCGGCAGCGGTCAGGGTAAAGTCGAACACATTTAAGTTAGCTTTCAAGTGTTCCGGTTGACCCGAACGGGGAATCACCACCGTATTCCGCTGGAGGAGCCAGCGGAGAATAATCTGGGCGACAGATTTTTGATGGGCTGCCGCAATGGTGGTTAGGGTCGGAAGCGTTGCTAAAACCGCTAAGTGCTCCCCAAACGGCGCCCAAGCTTCGGGTTGAATCCCGTGTTGCTGGGCGTAGTTGGCGGCTGCAGTTTCTTGATAGAAGGGGTGCATTTCAATCTGGTTGATGACGGGCTTGACCGTACTGTGCATGATTAAGTCAATCAGTTGAAAGGGCGCAAAGTTGGAGACCCCAATGGCCCGAATTACCCCCTGTTGGTAGAGCTCTTCTAATGCCCGCCATTCGCCAAAGACGTCACCGTAAGGCTGGTGAATCAAGTAAAGGTCGAGATAGTCGAGCTGTAGGCGTTTTAAGGAGGCCTGGACGGCTTGCTTCGTGGCTTGATAGCCATCCGTTTGAATCTTTAGTTTCGATGTGATGAAGAGTTGATCGCGGGCGATGCCACTGGCCCGAATACCACGGCCGACAGCTTCTTCGTTATCGTAATTCGCTGCCGTATCGATTAAGCGATACCCTAACTGAATGGCCTGGGGCAACACGGTTTCGAGCTGGGTAACTTGCATGGTGCCGAGGCCTAATTGGGGCATTTGGACGCCATTATTCAACGTGATGGTGTGCATGAAAAAAACCACCTTTCTAAATGATTGCTTACATTCAGGATAGGTGGCATGCTGGAGTATGTAAAATGCTTATTTTAAATCGCTGAAGTTTCATTTATTGCATACTTAGGAGGCTCTCATGGAAACGCGACTACTTGCTTATTTTCTTAAAATTGCCCAGACCGGGACGATTTCCCAGGCCGCGCGGGAATTACACGTGACGCAACCCACGTTAAGTCGCCAGTTACGCGCTTTGGAAACGGAACTGGGGACACCGCTATTTGTGCGGGCACAACACCAGATGATTTTGACGCCGGCGGGGAGCCGTTACCAGGTAGCTGCCCGGCAGATTTTAATGCTGGTTGACCGAGCGAAGCAGACGGCTCAAGCCACGGATCAGGCGCTAAGCGGAACGGTGGCGATTGGGTGTACGGAAACCAACGGGGCCGAACTCGTGGCGCGGGCCATTCGTCAATTCCATCACCAGTATCCAGCGGTCACGTTTAGTCTGTCGGATTTGGACGCGACGGATATTCAGGAACGCTTGGACCAGGGGACCCTGGATCTCGGCGTGATTCTGCGCCCAAGTGAGACGTTGAAGTACCACCGGCTGTCCTTACGAAAAGCGGATCACTGGGGGGTGGTCCTACCGGCTGACCATCCGCTGGCCCAAGCAGCGGGCGTGACCACGACCGATTTGCAACGACTCCCATTGTTGTTAACGCGCAATAGCCTGGTTCAAACGGAAATTAGTGATATTTTGGGCCTCGATATTCAGCATTTAAACGTCGTGGGGACCCAGAACTTGGTGACCAACTCACTGTATTTGGCGCAACAGCAAGTTGCCTTTCCCCTATGTGCGCAGGGAGCGTTCTTTCCGCAGACTCAGGGACTGGTCTTCGTTCCCTTGTTGGGCGCGCGACCGATTGATCAGCAGGTGATTTGGTCCAAACAACGCGAATTACCAACCGCCGCCACGAAGTTTATTCGGACGTTACAGACGGTTGACGCGTCTTAGCCCCTGCCACAGCGTCCCGCTGAAGGGCCTGCACGTCCGCGATTTTGTCTTGAAGGTGGTCAATCGACCGGGCCAGAGCGACTTGCCGAGCTTGTGAGACCGCCAGTTGATGCTGCAGGACCGTTAACCGCTCCGGAATCGTGGTGTTTCCTTGACGGTAGAGGTCTAAAAAGGTCTTCATCTGAGCTAGCGTCATTCCGCACTGCTTAACGCAGAGGATGAAGTCCAGCCGCTCGAGATCAGCTGGCTGGTAGTCGCGGTGACCGTTGACCCGCGTAATGGGGTCTAAGAGCCCCTGGTCTTCGTAGTAGCGTAAGGTCGAGGGGGTCAGGTGAAATTGTTGGGCGACAGCTTTGATTTGCATACAAATCACTTCCTTGACTTCCAGTATACTTGAAGGTGTAGGGTAACCTCAAAGATGTCGATCAGGGTTTACGAAAGGATTTGAGGATGACCATGGAGTTTGCGAAGATTGGACACACAGATATTCAGGTTTCTAAAGTTTGCGTAGGGGCCATGAGCTTTGGCCAGCCGGGGACCATGCACGACTGGACGTTGGACTACCCCGCCAGTCGTCAGGTGATCCAACACGCGTTGGATTTAGGGATTAACTTTTTCGATACCGCGAACGGCTATTCCAAGGGGACCAGTGAAGAGTACTTAGGGCGGACGTTCAAGGAGAATCACATTCCGCGTGACCAGGTCGTGTTATCGTCCAAGGTCTACTTCAACCCGGGGCGGTTATCCAGTGACGCCATCCATCGCGAAATCGATGGGACCTTACAGCGATTGGGGACGGATTACTTGGACCTGTACATCATCCACCGGTTCGACTATGACACGCCTATTGAAGAGACCATGGAAGCTTTAAACGACCTGGTTCAAGCCGGAAAGGTGCGGGCCATTGGGGCGTCGGCCATGTACGGCTATCAGTTCATGAACATGCAGCAGGTGGCGAAGGACCACGGCTGGGCCCAGTTCCAGGCCATGGAGAACCATTACAACCTGTTGTACCGCGAAGACGAACGGGAATTGATGCCGATTTGTCGCCAACAGGGCGTCTCCTTGATGCCGTATAGTCCGCTAGCGGCGGGTCACCTGAGTCACCAGGCTTGGCAAGTCGCTACTAAACGCAGTCAGACCGACCGGGTCGCCATGGGCAAGTACGACCGGACGGAAGCCGAAGACCAACGAATCGTTGATCGGGTTCATGATTTAGCCGAGAAAAAGGGCGTGTCCATGGCTCAGATTGCCTTAGCTTGGCAGTGGGCTAAGGGCGTGACGAGTCCCATTGTGGGGTCGACCAAAGCGGCCCACTTGGATGACGCGGTAGCTGCCCTGCAGGTCAAGCTGACGGCCGACGAAATCGCTGACTTGGAGGCCCCGTACCTACCGCACCCCATCGTAGGTGCGATTGACCATAACCCAGCGGCCGGCACCGTTTTAATTGATGAGAAAAAGTAATCACGAAGGAGCGATTAATTTGACGATTGAACAAGCCTTACACCAACGACACTCGGTGCGGCAATTTACGGACCAACCCGTCCCCTTAGCGACGGTGCGGGAGATTCTTGCGGCGGCACAATTGGCACCTTCTTGGGTGAACTCGCAACCCTACCAGATCCACCTGGCTATGGGTGCGCCCCTCGAACGCGTACGGCAACAACAGGCGGCCCAAGAAGCCGCGGGGACGCCGGGAACCCCGGACTTACCGGTCATGTCACGTCATGATTGGTCGCCACAAGCACAACGGAATATGGCGGACTGGTCGGCCGGTCTCGGGGATGCAGGTAAAGCCATGGGGGCCACGGCGGCGCAGTTATACCACGCGCCGGTCGTGCTCTACCTGACGCTACCCAAGGGGTATTCGAACTGGTCGCTATACGACTTAGGGGCCCTGGGCAACAGTATCGTGTTGGCCGCCACGGATCGGGGACTAGCATCGATGACCGCCTATCAATTCATTAAATATCCCCAGATGCTCCGCCGGGAATTGGCGATTCCGGCCGATGAAGACATCATCGTGGGTATCGGGTTAGGCTACCGCGATGACCAGGCGTTGGTCAACACCATTCGCGCGACCCGGATGCCTCTGGATAAAATTTTAACGGTTCATGATTAAATTTATGGAGCCTGGGCCAAACGCTCAGGCTCTTTTGTTCTTGATGATAACGATACGGTGCTGACTAACCGCCTTTTGTCCCACCCTTTTGATTATGACAACTTTAATGAGCAACGGGGTTAAGCATCCCCCGGTCTTCGGGTATAGTAGAGGAGGGCGCCTCATGCGTTGCCCATAAACTTGATTCTGGAGGAGCAGGATATGCAAAAATTAAGTCGGTTCATCGTGGTGGCCCTGACCACGCTAGTCGTGGGTGGGACCGTGTCAACGTCCGCCAGTGCCGCTTCCTGGCACCGGGGCGTGCCGAAGGCTTTGCGGGGCAAGTATCAAGATAAGCACCAGACGGCCGCGCAAGGGTTCCCGGCCCGGTTAATTTTCAGCGCCAAAAAGTTTACCTGGAGCGTGTCGAATATGCCGGTACAAAAGCACAGTAAGCTGAAATACAAGAAGTTGCGCGCCCACGTCTACCGCTTGAAGGGCCACGTGGCCAAGCAAGGTATCGTCTTGGCGGGGGCACGCGACTACGTGATCTACCGGAAGGGGAAGACGTTGAAACTGACGGATTACCAGTCTTACCACCAGATGGGCTTCCGTCACGCCACGGTCGCCAAGCACGTCAGTCACTTTGCGAAGTCGTAATCCGGGGATGTTCCATGTGAAACATGCGTCGTGATGATTGGTTGGGGTCGGTTCGCTGGTAAGCGGAGCGACCCCATTTTGGTAGGGTCAGCGTATAATAAGGCTAACGATTGAATGCGGTTACAAGCGAAATGAAAGGAAGTTTTACCATGGACCCAGCAGCACAAGTGACCCAGACTTTGGACCAGATGGGGATTGCCTACCAGTTGGTTCGGCACCCGGTGGCGACCACCACGGCGGAAGCCGACCACTACATCGAAGGCATTGCGGGGGTGCGGACCAAGACCATGTTCTTGACCAACCAGAAAAAGACGGCCGATTATCTGGTGATCATGGACGACCAGCAACGGCTAGACTTTCACCGGTTCCAGGAGCTGACGGGGGCTAAACGGCCGAAGATGGCCTCGGATGACCGGTTGGCCACCAAGTTAGGACTCCAGCCGGGCATCGTGTCCATCTTTGGCCTGTTGAATAATGCCGACCATGACGTCCAGGTCTACTTTGACCAGGCCATCATGGACCAGGATCGGATGAGCTTCCATCCCAATAGCAACACTAGCACCATCTTTGTGGCCACGGAGGACCTGTTGCGGTTCCTGAAGGCGTTGAAGTATGACTACCAGGTGATTGATTTAACGGGTGCTTCATCATAAGGATGTTTAAACCGGGGATTTTAATATGGCCAAAACCAATGCGATTAACGTCAGGCTGTTTAAGAATGGTAAGTTGTGTGCTTTTTGAATCTCAAAAAAGAATCGGGAGGCCTTAGAGGCAACTAGCAAAACTAAATTTAAAAAGAAAGTTTCCGATGATGGGCGTGAAATTATTTTCCGTAAGATTGAACCTAATCAGGCTGATTTAATGACTGTGGCCAATCGCCTTCTGGATAAACATGGCGATTTGCTAAGACGGCTGGAAGACCTATGAACTATCTAACGAAAGAATTTTTGGTTACCCTTAATAAGGAAATCGTTAGGCGGGCTGATAAAGGGAGATGGCGGTGTTCAATATCCACAAGGACTTAGATGTTGTCATCAATTAACCGCAACAAGTCTTATTCGGAAGAGAGCTCTATCCTAATATATGGATCAAGGCCGCTGGTAGGTTGCACCTATCGGCAGACCAGGATACACGCCGCCATGGCCGCTAGCAGGGGAATGTTGTAATCAATGGTCAGTTTGCGCATCATTGCGTACCACTATGGTGTTGGGGCAAACTCAATCACCAAGCTAATTAATTGAAATTCCTCTGGTTGCTTACTATACTCATTAATATTGAACTTGTAGTTTATTATATAAACGGTTTAAATTGTGACGGTTTAGGAGAGAAGAGGAAAATCAAAATGCACGGAAAGATTGTTGGGAAGGGTCCTCGTTGGCTGGCCCTTTTGAGCATTGGTGGGTTGCTGGTTGGCGGGGGATTAGTTATGACACACGCTAGCGTGGATGCCCGGGCGGCCGATACCACCACGACGGTTAGTCAGGAAGTTCTACACGCGGGCGAGTTTGGGACCAGCCACTGGTCGATTACGGCTGATCATACCTTACACATTGGTGCGGGGACGTTGGGCGCCCCCGCGAAGACGCCGGATGGGCCACCTTGGAAACCCTACGGTGCCGAGATTGAAAATATCGTGATTGAAGGGCCGGTGGTCTTGAACGCCAACAGTCGCATGCTGTTTGGGTATTTAGGTGTGGGGTCGACGGGGGGCACCATTAAAGGCCTGAACCAAGTCGATGCTAGTCACGTCACCAACTTTGAATTTGCTTTCTACGGCATTCAGGTGGCAAAGCTTGACTTGTCTAGTTGGGACGTCCACAACGTGACCAATACCAGCTTCATGTTTGGCCAAGCCACGTCTCAGGTTATCGACCTGACGGGGTGGCAATTGCCTAAGTTGACCAACACTTACTGGATGTTCATGCTAGCTGCCCGGGTGCACGAACTAGATCTCTCCGGTTTCAACCTTCGGCACGCCAGTACGACGCAGATGTTGATGAATACGAACCTGACCGTCCTCCACTTGGGGCCGGATTCGTTACTAAGTGGCACGAACTTACGGACCTTTTCCAATGCGGCCTATCAAGATCACTGGCAAGATGTGGGTACCGGGACCCTGGAAGCACCGCAGGGATCGCACGTGTATACCGCGGCCCAATTGATGGCTAACTTTAAAGGAGCCGCACCATATACCTACGTGCGGGCGAGAAATACCGGTGCGCCCGTGACGGTGCATTACGTTGATGCGGCCGACCACCCGTTGGCACCGGATGAGGTTCACACCGGCTTTTACGACGCGCCATTTACCATAACGCCCAAGACCATTGCCGGGTACACCTTGGATCATACCGACGGAGCGGTGACTGGGACATTCGGCGCTGATCCGGGGACCGTGACCTGCTACTATGTTCCGGCGAAGAACCAGCAGAGTCTTACGGGGCAGGACGCTTCCATGACGGTGGGGGATGCCCGGCCGGACAGCGCAACTTTCCACGCGCGGGCGACTGATAAGGCGGGCCAACCGATCCCCGTGACGGTTGACTTGGACCATGCCGACCTCACCCGGCCGGGGACGTATCCGGTTATTTTAAAAACGACCGATGGCCAAGTAAAGACGGTCCAACTAACGGTTAAAGCGGCGGAGGGTGGGTCCTCCAGCGTTTCTAGTTCATCCAACTCATCGAGCACTTCCAGTTCCACGGATTCAACCAGTAGTTCGGCCAGTTCTAGTACGACGAGTTCCGATGATATTCACTACGGCGGTGACCAAGACCTAGGCGTCTTCAAGGGGGAGGCCATCTATGCGACTAAGGCGTTACGGCTCTATCGCCACCCCACGTTTAAGCCCAACCAGGTTAAGGCGCGCTATGCTCAGCAGTCCCGGATCAAGCGTCCCATGTTCGTGGTGACCGGGGCAGCTAAGTCGCGAACCGGGGCCTTACGGTTCAAGGTCCGGGATGTTAACCATACGGCGAAGACGGATGGTCGCGTGGGCTACCTGACCGCTAAACGAACTTACGTGACGGGGGTCTATTACCAGCAACGCCACCCCCGTATCACGGTGATTAATCCCCATGGCGTTAACGCTTACCGGTGGCACAACCTAACCGGGAAGGTGCACCATTACCGGCGGGGGCAAACGGTGCGGGTCCGGTGCATCGTACATTACCACTTAACGACACGATACGTCTTACCCAACGGTCGGTACATCACAGCGAATAAGAAGTTAGTACGCGCTGATTTAGCGACGTCCCACCAGAGCACGCAACCTTCCGTGGCGTTGCGAACGCGGATGGTACGCTAGAGAACCGCAGCTTATTTGGTTAGATAGACGAAAAGGGTCGCCCTTGCATCTGCAGGGGCGGCCCTTATCAGTTCTTGAGTTATTTACCCGTATGGTAGAGGTCCAACAACCGCTTCCGTAGTGCGTCATCGTAGGCCGTCAGGTACAGGCCGTACTTACCGCGCTTCATTAAGACGTTCAAGACGTTAGCGATGAATTGCTTGTATTCGTCGCGGGTGAACTTGATGTCCTTGCGCTTCTTGAAAACTTCCTTGTGGGAGTACTTTTCGGGAATCACGGTCATAGTGTCGGTCTGCGGGTCGTACCCGAAGGACGGACCGATGACCATTCCCACGTAGTTCAAGTCAAAGCCTTGGAGGGTGTAGATGGTCCCCACCTGGGTGATGGAACCTTCCCGCTTAGCCCAAGGAGTCCGTTGCGGGTCCCACTCGTCCCACGGCAGGTTGAAGGTGTCCATTTCCACGTTGTGCCGGCCGTCGATCCGGGGGAAACCAGAAGTGGCAACCATCCGGCTCATGCCGTACTTTTTATTTTGCTTCTTGATCAGCTCGAACATCTCGCCGGCCTTGTCGAAGACTTCAAATGCGAAGTCGCTGTTGGTTGGGAAGGGTTTGAGGGGCTTTTCGGCGGTCAAATCGTCCATCCAAGCGACCTGCTCGTCGCTGGCGACCATCCGGTACTGGAAGTTCATGTCGAAGCGTTTGTAGGGGTGGTTGCCGATGGTCTTCATCAGAAGGTCGCGGTCCCAGTACATCTTGGACTGGAAGACTTGTTCGAAATCGTAGACCACCACGACCACCTTGGCCAGGTTCATCAGGTCGGTCAGTTGGTTCTGCCCGTGGTAGTGGGCGTAGGGTTCGGACTTCGAGTACAGCAGGTGGGCCTCATCTACGAAGATGATGTCGTACTTTTTGTGGTCCCGTTGGGCGTGGTTGATCAGTGCCGTGGGGCGCAAGATCGACTTAGCGTGCATGTGGGGAATCGAGGCCGCGATGTCGCGGTAGGCCTTGTACAATTCGGGGTGGTTGACCACCAGGGCGGTCTGGAAATGCGGGTCGACCATGTACTGGCGGACCAGTTCCATCAAGACCACAGACTTCCCGGTCCCCGCCGCGCCTTCGATGATGGCGACGGATGACGGCTTCTTGGTCAAGCCCTGCTTAATGTAGGCGTTGAGGTTGGTAATGACGGCCTTTTGATCGTCGGATAAATCGTCGACGAAGAATTGGGCCTTTAGAATTTCATTCATTGGTTAATTGCTCCTAGCTAGTGGGATGTGAAAAATTCTGAAAAAACTAGTTTCCATTATAGCAGTTTTGTAGGAGTTGGAAATTGGGGTTGTCGGAAATTTACTAAGGGGATATGGGAGCGGGAGACCTTAAAATGCTTTTTAACTATGGTTAGGTATTTAAAATAGGTCTTTTTAATGGTTTCGGATTTCTTCTATACTGGTTCCAACTTGTAAGGGGGATGATTTTCGTGAAGTGGATGAAATTAATGGTGGTTCTAGGAATCTGTGGGATAGGCTTGTCCGGGTGCCGAACGCAGAAAACTGAGCCGACAACTAAGACCCCAACGACCCAGCAAAGTACCTCGCATAAACAACGCCAAGCAGCGGCCCAGGGTCAACGGATTGTGGTGATGGTGAATGGCCAACGGTTACCCGCGCAATTGAACCGTTCTAGTGCGGCACGGGCACTCACTAAGCGTTTACCCCTGACGGTCAAGTTTCGGGACTACGCGGGTCTACCAGAAAAAGTTGCCGATTTGGACCGGGGGTTGCCAACCAAAGGGATGCCAAGCGGTCATGCGGGAACCAAGGGGGCTATTGGGTATTGGTCTCCAGAGCAGCGACTAGTCTTCTATTGGGGGACTGAATCATACTACGAAGGCATCCATATTATTGGTCAGTTTGATCAGCAACGTGCGCAAAAGGCGGTTCGCCACATGGGGAATCAGGTGACGGTGCGCCTTCAGAAGGTTAAGTAAAGAGTTACCGCGGTTTTAGCGCTTGAATAACTAGACAGTGACCTTAAGCAAACGTCCGTAAAATAGCCTGGGCAATCGACAACGCGTGGCTTTCCAGAGCGAAGTGTCCGCTGTCAACGGCTTGGACGGTCGCGTTGGGGTCGTCACGGGTAAAGGCCTGTGCTCCTGGGAAGATGAATGATGGGTCGTTCTTGCCCCAGATGGCCAACAACTTAGGCTGGAACTCGCGGAGGTAGCGCTGGAAGGCGGGGTAGGCCTTGATATTGTTTTGGTAATCAAAAATGAGGTCCAGCTGGTTGTCGGCATAGTTCGGCCGTTGGGTGTAGGCGATGTCGAGGGTGTAGCCGTCGGGACTGACACTATTAGCTGGCGTGCCCGTCAGGTACTGCCCCTTGATGGTCTCTGGCGCAAAGGCGGTGCGGTACGATGCGCGTTTGGCGGCGGTCGGGTGGTCCCAGAAGTCTTGACGGGTCGCCCATTTTGCGCCTAGCCCTTCCTGATACACGTTCCCGTTTTGACTCACGATACCCTGAATCCAGTCGGGGTGCGCCGTAGCGATGTGGAAGCCAATCGGTGCGCCGTAATCGAAGACGTACAGGTAGAACTTGGTCAGCTGTAAGTGGGTGATGAAGTCCGTCATCACGCTGGCCAGGTGGGTAAATGTATAGGTGAAGTCCGTGTGGTTGGGCATGCTGGATTGACCGAATCCCGGGTAGTCGGGGGCAATGAGGTGGAAGTGGTCCGCCAGTAACGGCATCAAGTCACGGAACATGTGACTGGCGGACGGAAAGCCGTGGAACAGCAGCATGGTGGGCTTAGTGGGGTCGCCGGCTTCCCGGTAAAAAATTTTGAGGTGGTCGATTTGGACGGTATGGTAAGTGGTCATAGAAGGTTAACTCCTTAGTTTGGCATTATTGGCGGTCAGCAGGTGGGTCATGGCGGCTTTATCGGGTCCTAACTTGGTATCGGTGAGGTTTCCCCAGGTCGTCAGACATTGGTTTGCGGTCCGGAGGAAGTCCGCACTGGCGGGTAATAGGTCGATGGTGGCGGCCTTGCCAATAGTGGTCATTTGGACTAAGTCCCGTTGGGCGAGGCGCTGGATCATTCGGTAGATGGACGACCGATCGTAGCCTAACGTGGTGGCTAGGTCCGTAACGGTCTGGGGATGGCGGTCTTCTAGGGCCAGCATGATGTAGGCGTAAGCCGGCTTCATCCCGGTAGGTTGGAAGATTTGGGTGGCCAGGCTCTCGGCAGTTCGCATGTACCGGGCGGCGGTAAAGTAAGCACAGGTTTCGTAAAAATGATGAGTCATGGCACAACACTCCTTATCGTGTATGTACACTATAAAATTTAAATTAGCTCGTGTCCAGTATTAGGCTTGGTTAATGGGGGCTGGCAATCAGCAGTTATCCCGCAAGATCGTTATGTAGACAAAACCGACATGAAGATTTTGTCTACATGTATACCCGGCGGATTGAGCCTAAGATGGCATATGTCTAGTTTGTCACAGTGATTGATTACGGTCATTTCTATATAGCTAACTTCCCTATTTCCCTATATCTAAATATCTAATTTCCCTATTTCTATATATAGAAATTTCCCTTTCCCAATTTTACCGTATCATTTTTAACGGGGGTTCCCCACTAAACGCGTTGATGAACCACAACACCCCCTCAGTTGTGCAATCGCTGAGGGGGTGTTGTGTAAGAAATATCTAGGGCTTTAAGCGGGCGCGTACTTCTGACGCGAAGTAGAGGGACCCGGTAATCAAAAGGAGATCGTGGGGCGCTAATTGGGCCCGCAGCGCCTGGTAGGCGGGATACCAATCCGGTGCCAGCGTGAGGCGGTCTTGCCACTGCGTAAAATCAGCGACCTTTAGCGCACGGGGATCGTCGAAGGTCGTCAGGGTGAGCGTTACTTGAGGTAAGGTCAAGAGTTCCGTTACCATGGCGGCAATGTTCTTGGTCCGAATGGCCGAGAAGAGAATGTGCAGCCGGTAGTCTGGATAATCGGTGAGCAGGGTCTGCTTTAACCGCTTGATGGCGTGTAAGTTGTGGGCCCCGTCGAGCATCACCAACGGGTGGTGTTCGAGGACTTCCATGCGGGCCGGCCACCGGGTCTGAAGCAGGGCGGCAGCCAACCGCTGAGAATCTAAGGTCAAGTGATGCCGTTGGGCGTAAAGGACATAGAGTTCTAAAGCCACGGCCGCGTTTTCGACCTGTTCCGGTCCAATCAACGGGGTCGCGAGGTGGTCGAAGGTCAGGTCAGAATGTTCAAAAGTGAAGTGTTCGGCTTGATGGTGCCACCCCAGCGAACGGGTCCGGTAATCTCGGGACCAGACGGTGAGGGGCGCGGCCGGTTGCTGGGCTTGGTGCTGGATAACGGTTAGGGCCGCTTCCGGAACGTTGCCCACCACGATTGGGGTTTTCGGCTTGATGATTCCGGCTTTCTGGGCGGCGATTTGGCCTAAGGTGTTCCCCAGATAGGCCGTGTGGTCCAGTCCAATCGTGGTAATGGCGGTTAATTCGGGCTGAATCACGTTGGTGCTGTCCCGCAGGCCGCCCATGCCGACCTCGATGATGGCCACGTCGACCCGGTCGCGGAAGTAGGCGAGGGCCAACGCCGTGAGGATTTCGAATTCCGTGGCGCCCCGTAGTGCCGGCTGCGTATCCAATTGGGCAACCAGCGGGCGTAATTGGTTCCCTAGTTGGACCATGGCGGCCGCGGGAATCTTCTGGCCGTTGATTTCGACTTGGTCCGTGAATTCCGTGATGAAGGGTGAATTAAAGGTTCCGACCCGTAAACCGTTGGCCTGTAAGAGGTTCGCCAGGACTTGGGTCGTGGACCCCTTACCGTTAGTTCCCGCCACGTGAATCGTGGGGTAGGTACGTTCGGGATGGCCGAGTTGTTGGAGCAGGGCGGCCGTCCGGTCCAGTCCAGGACAATCTTGGAAGTAGCCCCGGGAGAGCAACCAGTCGACCACGTCGGTTTTAGTTGTAAAAGTTGTTGTCATCATTATCGCCTCATTTAGTTCTGATTGAGTTCAACGTCAAGTGGCTTAAGGGATCGCAAAAAGGGTTGGGGGAAATCCCCCAACCCATGATTGTTTAAGATAAGCGTTCTTGAATCCCTTGGATAACCTGACTCTTCAACAAGGGGTACAATAACAGAATTTGAATTGGCGTGACGATAAGTTGCTTTAAGATTCGAATAGGCAGTAAGGCCCAGATGGCCGTATGGTACATAATGGCGATCCATAGCGTGTTCAACACCAGGTCCACCACCAACATAATCAGCACTTGGGCGATGATGACGCGGCGCCAAGTGACTGGCCGTTGGTACAATAGGGCGGCGTAGATGAATGAGCTCAAAATGGCGGATAGGGTAAACCCGATAAAGAACGGGCCGCCGGACAGTAGGGTCCCCACCAAATCAATCATCGCGGCGGTCATGATCCCCCATAATGGACCAAACCATTTTGCGACTAGTGCCATGACTAAGAAGGCAAATCCAAACCGAATAAACTGGTTGCCCACCGTAAAGCGTCCTAGTATCAACTGGACCGCCATCAAAAAGCCTAAAGTGACCATACTGAGTGTGTTCAGCTTGGGTAGCTGAAGTCTTGCCATCGTCTTCATATTTCGACATCTCCTAAGGGAGTTGCCACATCGCTGCGGCCAATGCGGCAATAAGATCGCGGGCCACTTGCCCTTCGTCCGGTGTTCACATTGCGTTCCACCAGCACTTGACGCCTTATTGCCTACTCCGTAAATTTGTTACAGAGAATATACTAACACAAGTCAGGCGTTTCTGCAGGGTTCGGTCATTCTTGAAAAGGGTCAGGGGACGATTGTGCGTAGTGGGGGGTCAATCGATAGGACAAATTATGAAAGCGCTCTAGTGGCGAAACGCGTTTAGGCTTATCATAGGGATTAACAGCTACCTGATAGGAAGGATGATTCACATGACAACAGTTCATTGGGGTGTGATCGGTCCCGGTCGAATCGCCGAAAACTTCGGCCGGGAGTTCCCGGCAGACCAGACCCTGTACGGAGTCGCTAGCGACCATTCACCGGAGAAGGCGCAGGCCTTTGCCCGCAAGTTCCAGATTCCCCACGTTTACGCCAATCACGCCGAGTTACTCGCTGACCCGGCCATTGACGTGGTCTACATCGCAACCACCAATAACGTGCATGCCGATAATATCCGGGCCGCGTTGCTGGCTGGTAAACACGTCCTGGCCGAAAAGCCCGTGACGCTTAATCTGACGCAACTTAAGGCGTTGGATCAGCTGGCCGCGGACCGGCATCTGATCCTGATGGAGGCCCAGACCATCTACCACATGCCGTTGTATCCTAAGCTCCTGCAGGTCGTTCACGACCAGCAGTTGGGAAAGCTCCAATCCCTGCACGCCGCGTTCGGCCTGGGTAGCGACCCAACGGACCAGACGGGGCGCTTGTTGAACCCGCAACTCGGCGGTGGGGGCCTGTTAGATATGGGCATCTACGCGCTGAGCTTTGCCCGCCGCCTGATGACGGCGCCACCCCAATTAGCCCAGACGGTGATGGTCCCGACCCAAACGGGCGTCGACAACCTAAGCGCCACGGTGGTGACCAACGCCCATCACGAGCTGGCGACGTTCTCGTTTAACTTACTGCCCGCGGCGCCAGAACTGGCTTACGCGGTCTACGAACACGGCTACTTCTTGATCGACCGTTACCTGCGCCCGGACCAAGCCGTCTATGTCGATGGCCGGACCGGCGAGCACCAGACCATTGTGGCCGGCCACCGCGACCAGGCTATGGGCTATGAGGCCCAGGATATGGCCCAGGCCATCGCGACCGGTCAGAACCCAACGCAAGCCTGGACTCGCGACACCATGGCGTTGATGACGGCCATGCGCCAGGCCTGGGGGTTGACGTACCCGCAGGAACGGTAAGCCACGTTGCATAAAATAAACGGCGGCCCACTGACTAATCAGCCAGTGGGCCGCCGTTCATTTAGGTTGAGCGAATGTTCCATGTGAAACACGCTGGTGGTCTTAGTCGGTCTTGGCGATGACTAAGCCGTACCAGTTTCCTTTGTGGACGCTGCCGTCTTCATCCGTGCGGCCGCCCATTAGGTTATTGATGACGTAGATGCCAAGCTGATAGTTACCGAGCCGATTACGCTTAGATTGCGGGTAACCCTGCTGGGCCAAGAGGCGTTTGATGGCCTTCAGCTTCTGTGCGTTGGTCTGGTTGGGGTGCTTCATCAGATACGTTGCGACCGAATCGAAGGACACGATGTGGGTGTAGCCCTTAGTCGAGACCTTCTCGGGCGCATCCTCGTCCCAGGTGTCGTTGGTGGCGTAGTTAAACGCCGCGATGCGCGACAACCCCAGGTCGACCGGGGTGTTCGGGAACAACTTGATGATCGAACGGGCCAGCTTCTGGTACTTACTGTGGTTTAAGTATTGCAGGTAGTCCTTAGTGGTGACGAAGTCGTCAGGGAACAGGAGGTTTCGACCCAGGTGGTTCGGGGTCTTACCGGTGACTAACGCGGAACTAGCCGCGTAGCCAAAGACCGACTTGCCGTTCTTTTGCGCTCTCACGTAGTAGTACCACTGAGTCTTGCCGTTATGCCGAACCTGCACGGAGTTGCTCCGGTAGAGGCTCTGGTTGGTAACGGTCTTCAGGTTGAGTAGCTTCTTGGTGTGGGTCCAGTTCCAGAGATAGGCGTTCTTGGTCGCGCTCTTGACGTGGAAGTAATCACCAGCGTATTCGGGCTGCTTGAAGCGTCGCCGGACAATTTGATAGCCCTTAGGGTTGAACCCATTCACTAACTGCGGCCGGTAGATCCACCCGGTCTTGGTGCCCGGTGTATTGGTGACCTGAATCCACTTGTGGCTGCCTTTGTAGGACCCTGTGGCCGTCAAAAACCAAGTGTAGTTCCGGTAGTGTTTGAGGTTGTAGAGCTTCTTGGTGTGGGTGTCGTTCCAGATGTAGGCGTTTTGCTTGGGGTGCTTGGCGTGGTAAGCCACGTCACGGTACTTGTAGTAAGCGTGGCTATCGTTATAGACGATGTTCTTGAAACTGGTCTTGGTCTGAATCGCGTGACCGGGAACCGTGGTCACGGCGAGGCCGCCCAGCCCTAAGCCTAAGCCGGCTAGGACCAGGGTTATGGTTTTTTGCATGATAAATTTCCTCCCCAGGATATCGATAGTTGATAACCCTTTCAGTATAGGAGTCACCACTCCGATATTCAATCGCTATCTTGGTGGGCTGTGCGAATAGTTTCCACTTATCGTTGAATACCCAGTACCTTAATTAAGCGACTTAACCAGCGGTTGACCGAGGGCGTTAAAACCGGCTATACTGCAGACATTAAAGATTAGAGAGGTGCATGACACGAAAATGACAAACACGAATATCGTTACCTATCCCGCAGTTTTTACCGCTACTGAAGACGACGGGTATTTCGTAACATTCCCCGATATTGACCGCGCAACGACTAGCGGACAGAGCTTAGGTGAGAGCTTAGTCAATGCGACGACCGTTCTAGGCCGGGCGCTTAAAAATCACCGCGACGACTTACCAGTAGCGACCACGTTAACTGAATTGACGCACCAACATCCAACTGAGTTCATTCAGTTCGTGGCAGTGGATTTAGACCACGCGCCGGAACAGAGCTTGCCAGAAGACACGGGCGAGATTCGGGTCGCTGGGTAGTCTGTTTCACGTGGAACAGTAGTTTTGAAGAAGCCTGAGTTCAGGCCTGGTGACGACACCATGCAAGTCGTTGCTAAGCGCAGAGCCCGGGCTTTTTATGTTTCTTAGGTCAGATTGGCAGTATAATGGGACTATCTTAGGGATTTGCAGGCGAACCCTAAACCCAACATTGCCGGTGAGAGGAAGGAATCTTATGCGGATTAATATTTTGCAACACACCCCCAGCGAGGGGCCGGGGATGATTCTGGATTGGGCCGCGACTCAGGATGCGGCGGTGACCATCTACCATCCCTACCAATTTGGTAAGTTGCCCACAGCGGCGGCCACGGATCTCCTGGTCATCTTGGGCGGTCCCATGAGTCCCAACGACGACCTTCCCTGGATTGCCCAGGAACGGACGCTGATTCGCGACCTTTTCGCCCAGCACACACCGGTCTTGGGGGTGTGCTTCGGTGCGCAACAGATCGTGAAGGTCTTAGGCGGCACCGTCCAGCAGGCGCCCGCTAAGGAAGTTGGCTGGGCGCCGGTCTACCGGCAGAGCACCGCGATTCCTCGCATTCCAGCGCAACTGACCGTGCTCCACTGGCACGAAGAGATGTTTACCATCCCGACCGGTGCCCAGTTACTCTTCTCCAGTGACCACCTGACCAATCAGGGCTTCGTGCTCCCGGGGCAAGCAGTGGGCCTGCAGTTCCACCTAGAACCGCAAGCCGTAAACGTCCGTGAGATGGTCGCTAATGATGGTGATTATCTGACGGGTTCCGTGCTCCAGCAGTCGGCCGAACAAGTAATCACCACGCCCGTTCCGATGGCCAACCGGATGGCGTTGTACGCGATTCTTGACGCGTTAACCACAGGATAAAACAACTAAAGATGGTCGTTCTCGACAGCCCCGTTGGGGGATGTGGAGAGCGACCATCTTTTAGGTTACCCAGCGACTCGACTGTAGCCGTTGGCGTAATTCAGTTTCATTCCCGCCTGGGTGTTCGGCAGGTAGACGTTGTAGCGTAACTGGTTAGAACCGATTGATTGAATTTGCATTTTAACCCCGCTAGCTAACAGGTTCTGCCCCTTGAAGACGGGGGTGACCCGGTAGCGCACGTAGTGGTGGGAACTGGCCCGTAAGTACTTGGCCACCCGGTTCTCGTAGGTGGTCATGCCGGGGTCGTTTAGTTGCCGGGTCCCGGTGATTAGGTTCCGCGGGTTGTTGTTCTGACCAGTCAACTGGTAACCAATCAGGTGGCACCGGTTGTATAACCAGCCGGTCTTGATCCGCTTGTTATGCCAGGCCGTGGGGTTGACGTACAGAGCGTCCCGCTGACCCTTGGGCATCAACTTCTTGTTCAAGAGGGCGTTGGCCGCCGTGGCCCGGTTCAAGCCGTCCAGGTGGCCGTAGCGTTGCCAAGCCCCGTGCTTGGTAGATAGGGTGGCTTTACTGAAGCCGGGCTTGTTCTGGTGCAAGACCTTAACGTGGTAGGTTGGGGTGCTGGCCTGGTAACGGCCTTTGACCTTAGCTTTCCGGGTCGTGGTCCGGCGTTTGACGGTCTTGCGAGTCGTCCGTCGCACCCTAACCTTCTTTCGGGCCTTTTTAGGAGCCGTTTCCGTGGCCGAGAGAGTCAAGCCGCGTCGTTTAGCCGTGGCCAGGGAGACCGCGTAGACCTTTTTGGCGCGATTCAACCCGCGGTCGTGCCGCTTATAAAAGTAGTGTTTCCCAGTTCGGGTCACGTAGACCGTGGTCGCGTGGGCGACCGTGGGGTGATTAACCGCTGTGGTGGTGACCGTGGCGCCAATCGTCAGAATGATCAGTGCGAGCCATTTCACCCAGCTAGCAGATTTTGTTGTCATGAATGAACCTCCTCCAGAAGATGCCGGTTGATAGTTAAGTCAATCGGTCTATTAATTATTTTAGCTTAGAAACTTCTGGAGGACTAGAAATATTTGGGCTGGGCGATTGATTAGGCGAAAAATAGTATTGTGCACGCAACCTTTTTTGACTTGTAGACGTAACCGGAAACAAGGTGTTTGACGGCGAACTGTTTAATGAGTTATTGGCTGGTCTTAAAGGCTAGGGTTGGTGGTCGTTGGGAATGGTTTACTTGTTGGAAAGCCATCGACGAAGGGGTGACGGTATTCTTGAGCGTAGTGATAAACGTAAGCAGGGATAAAGCTTCCTAGTCTTGGTCTTGAAAAACGATGATCTTTTTCCCGGTATTTCCACCGGATTGGAAGTCCCGATGAGCTTGCTGAATGGCTGCTAGTTCAAATGGATATTCTTGGTCGACAGGCACCGTTAGCTTGCCTTGACGGTACAGGTCCACTAACTGATTTAATTCTTCAACGGACAGCATCCCCTTGGAATAGGTGCCCGTGATGCCTCTCAGACGTGTCTTGATGGGGTCAATTAGGGCGTTGACGGACGTGATACGGCCACCTTTTTTAACGACCTGGTAGCTATTGGCCAACGTCTTGGGTCCCGTTAAGTTGACCACCAAGTCCAGGTTAGCGACCAGCTTGGTGAAATCTTGAGTTTGATAGTCGATGGTTTTATCAGCGCCCAAGGCCTGCATAAAGTCTGCTTGCTGGGCACTGCCCGTGGCGATGACGGTCGCACCGGTACTCTTGGCGAGTTGGATGGCCTGGGAACCCACCCCACCGGCCCCGCCGTGAACCAAGATGGTCTGACCAGCTTGAGCTTGGCCGTCACGAATTGTTGCGGCGTAGGCAGTAGCGGTTCCTAGCAGGAAGCCACCTAAGGGAATTAGGTCCAAATCTTGCGGAACGGTCGCCACCAAGGCGGAATCGTCCAGTAAAATGTATTCGGCGTAGGTGTGCATGAAGGCCATCCCAACCACGTGGTCACCAACAGCAAACCGTTGGACTGCGGAACCAACTGCGGCAACGATTCCGGAGAAGTCTTGGCCTAAGGAGTGTGGGAGGACGGGTTTTAGTTTCTTGGGCATGGTGGGGAAGGGGCCGTGCGCCCGAATTGCAATGTCGGGATCGTTCACACCAATGGCGGTGGTTTTAACTAAGATTTGGTGGTCAGCTGGGGTGGGGCGGTCAACATCGACTAGGTGCATAACATCGACATCACCGTACTGAGATAACATCATTTTTTTCATGGATTGTGCCTCGCTTTCTAATCGTGGGATTATTATGCGGGGGTATCGCTTTTTTTAAAAGTACCGATTTTTTTGATAGTGACTATCTTTTGGGATTGAAATGACTGATTTTAGGCATTCTAAGTACAAAAAAAATCTTGGCAATCGCCAAGATTTTTTACGAAATTAGTTAGCTTGCGCTTCGTAAACGGTCGCAAACCGTTCCAAAGCTGTTAGGACGGGCATGAATTGTTCGCCCATGGCCGTAGTCGAATACTCGACTTTCGGCGGCACCTGCGGGTAGACTTTACGGTTGATCAAGCCGTAACTCTCCAGCATTCGGAGATCTTTAGTGAGTTGGGCTTGCGTCACCATGGGCATTTTGCGACTTAGCTCGCCGAAGCGGAGGGTTTGCTGGTGAAGAAAATACATAATCACCATGTTCCATTTCCCACGCACGATTTTTTGGACGCCGGCAACGGGACAGTCAGCGAAGACTTCTGGATTGGGTTCTTTCACGGTGAATCACTCCTATACGATTGGATTTAGGGATACAACTTATCTTTAAGTAGCTTAGGTAATCAAACGTACACCATAATATACACGCAATCGCCAAAATCACAAGTCTTCTTCCGTTAGTCAGGCAGGCTTGCCCGCAGCCGTTGCAGGAACAGTCGCGCCACCGGTGACAGGGACTGCTGACGCGACCAGATGACCGTGATGGGCGCCGTCATTTCCGGAGAGAGCGGCCGAAACGTTACGGGCGAGTCCGGGCCCACGTTCACCAGTTGATCCAGGCCCAGGACCAGGGTGGGGCCGTCACCGACCGTTAGCTGGGCGTTGTAGATTAAGTTATAGGTCCCACGCAGTTGAATCTGGGACGCCACGTTGCGCCACCAGTCAGCAAATTGGTGGCTTTGTGCCGCTTGTTGCGAAATCAATAGCGGCTGGTGCCGTAAGTCTAGCGGGGTGATGTGGGTCTGCTGGGCTAGGGGATGGGTCTTGGGCAGAATCACGCCCCAGCGGTCTCGTTCGGGGAGCTTGAGTGCGTGATAGTGGGTCAGGGGCTGTTCTCCGATGATGACCCCGAAATCCAGTTGCCCGTTTGCCAGTTGATCCTTGACATTGGCGTCGTCGCCACTGTGCAGGTGCAGCTGAATCCCGGGGTAGTCGGCCTGCAGGTTGCTAATCAGGTGCATAATCCGCCGCATTCCCTGACTTTCCCCGGCCCCGATGTCGAGGGACCCACTGATGATGGGGGACTGGGTCTGGAGATTCTGGACGGTCTTGTCCGCCAGCTGGGTCAAGATTAGTGCCCGCTCGCGCAGGTACCGTCCGGCCGGGGTCAGCGTGATCTCCCGGGATCCCCGTTCGAATAAGGTGACCTGCAACTCGGTTTCCAGATCGCTGAGTTGGCGTGAGAGGGTGGGTTGGGAGAGGTGCAGGATGTTCGCCGCCCGCGAAATCGTGCGCTCTTGGGTCACGGCCAGAAAGTAACGTAATACTCGGAGTTCCATACAAAGACCCGCTTTCTAAAGTATGCTTTTTACCTATGCATAAGTATACAACATAGGTCTTTTACATAGCACTAAAGCGCCCGTATACTGAACGACATTCAGTACAAAAGGAGCGAGGGTATTATGGTTAGTCAAAAGCTATCACAAGCGGAAATTGCGGCCCAACAAGCCGTGATCGATCAGAATCAGCGGTTGGTCCAACGGCTCAACACGGGGCAACACGATGCGGCGGAGATTCGTCAACTGGTCAGTGAAATCATCGGCCAACCCGTGGATGCCTCGGTGGATATTCGGTTGCCGTTCTTCACGGACTTCGGTCGGCGGTTAACGTTAGGTAAACGGGTCATCATTAATGACCAGGTCCAGATCACCGACTTAGGAGGGATTCACCTGGCCGACGACGTGTTGATTGGCCCGGGGGCGTCATTGATCACGGTGAACCATCAATTGGATCCAGCCCACCGTCATGATTTGATGGTCGCGCCGATTACTATCCAGCAAAACGCCTGGGTCGGGGCCAAGGCCATCATTTTACCGGGCGTCACCATCGGACGGAACGCCGTCGTGGGGGCCGGAGCGGTGGTCACCAGGGACGTCCCGGCCGATACGGTAGTGGCCGGAGTGCCAGCTAAAGTGATGAAGACGATTTAAAAGGAGTGACTAGAAGATGAGTGTTCAAGATAAAGTGGTTGTGATTACGGGGGCGTCCAGTGGAATCGGGGCCGCAACGGCGAAGTTACTGGCGTCTCAGGGAGCGAAAGTCGTCTTAGGTGCACGGCGACAAGACCGACTGGAAGCTTTGGTACAGGAAATCGGCGATAACGCGCGCTACCAGGTAACGGACGTGACCCATCGCCAGGAGGTCCACGACCTGATTCAACTGGCCGTGGACACCTACGGACGGGTCGACGTGTTGTATAACAACGCGGGAACCATGCCCCAGGGGAACCTGAGCGACCGGGACTACGCGAAGTGGGAAATGATGCTCAACGTGAACATCATGGGCGTCTTGAACGGCATCGGCGAGGTCTTGCCCGTGATGCAGGCCCAACGCGATGGCCTGATTATCACCACGGATTCAGTCGCTGGTCACGTGGTCTATCCCGCTTCGGCCGTGTACAACGGGACCAAGTACGCCGTCCGGGCCATCATGGAAGGTCTGCGACAAGAAGAAAAGGGCCACGGCATCCGGTCAACCATTGTGTCCCCCGGTGCCGTCCGGACGGAACTGGTCAATACGATTGGCGACCCCCAAGTCAAGCAAGCGGTGGGCCAGTTGATGAATAGCGATCAGGATAGCGGATTGGCGTTGGATCCCGAAGACGTGGCCCGCGCCGTCCTATTTGCCATTGACCAACCCAAGCACGTCGCCGTTAGTGAGGTCTTGGTCCGGCCAGCGGATCAGGAAGTCTAAGCACAACGTCCGCGTAGACGCAGCATCAGGAGCACCCCAAGAGCTTGGTCTCTTGGGCAAGTTATGGCTTAGCCACAGAAAAAATCCCGCTGCTATTTAGCAACGGGATTTTTTTGACAGTCACGATTCAATTTACGTTATTAAGCTGGATGGTTTCTGGGGGAGGCTAGTTTTATTTTTAATTGGTACATTATTCTTTATCCAGGTAGTGCTTTAGGTCATCCACATTGTCGAAACTAGGGGCATCATCGGGAATGATACCGAGGGACTTCGCTTGGGCCGCCACTAGGGCTTTCTCGGTCGTTTCCGTTGGTTCGTCTGATGCTGCCAGCACTTCAAATGGCACTTTCTTCTGAATAACCAATTGATGAGCAGCTAAGTTGAAGTACTCATTAATGCTTAACCCCATGGATTTTAGTTCCTTATTTAATTCTTTCTTGAGCTCACCATCAAGGCGAATAGTAGTTGGCGTTGTTTCCATATAAATCACCCCTATCTGGATATCGTCATACCATACGATTAATATACATGAGATGTTAAACCGCCTTGTCTGGCCGTCCAGTAAGACGGATGACCATTGCTACGGTTTTGTTTTAGGCCCGGTGCCACGCAGCGTAGCCTAGGGTCGGGAAGATGCCCACTAATTGACTGACCTGGTCGGAATCTAGCTGGTAGGTGATGGCGGGCAATAGGGCGTTGATGGCATCAGGGGCGTGGTCGCTGACTTCGGTCGCGCCAACCAAGCGACCCTGGTCATCGTGGATTTGGAGACTCTGGGCGATGGGTTCGCGGTCCAGCTGGTAGTACCAGTAGTGGGCCAGATCGTTTTCACGAACGGTGTCACCTTGCTCCTGGGCTTGGGCCACGGTCTCGCCGACCTGGGCGATCCGTGGTGAGGTGAAGACCACCGACGGCATCGCTGGAACCTTTAAGGCCGCCGTAGTCTGACCGGAGAAGCGCCGCATCAGGTACTTAGATTCGTAGGTCGCCACGGGGGTCAGCTTGGGTTGTCCGGTGGCGGCGATATCGCCGGCCGCATAAATGTTCGGGACCGCCGTCTGGAGGTACTGGTTGACCGGGATACCCGCGGGTCCGGCGGTCAAGCCGACTTGGTCTAAGCTTAAGTCGGCCACGTTCGGGACCCGGCCCGTGGCGTCTAGGATCCAGTCGGTGGTCAGGTGTTGGTCGTGGCCGTAGGTGACTTGATACTGGTCGCCTTGCCGGGCGAAGGCCTGGACGTTGGCGGTAGGGATGAAGGTCACACCACGCCGTTTAAGATCGGCCACCACCAGTTGTACGTAGGGCTGGTAGAAATGACGCAGAACGGTCTGACCGTGCAACATGATGGTCACGTCTGCCCCGGCGGCGTTGGCAATCGTGGCAAATTCCAGGCTGATGTAGCCTGACCCGATGATGGTCAGGTGCTTAGGTAACTGGGGTAGATTCAAGAAGTCACTGCTGTCGTGCGCCAGTTCGGTTCCTGGAATGGCCAACCGGTGGGGGACCATCCCGGTGGCAATTACGATATTTTGGGCGGTGTGCGGGGTCCCGGCGACCAAGACGGTGTGGGCGTCTTGGAACTGGGCGTGGCCGGTGAGGACCGTCGCGCCAGCCTGAGTGAGCTTACGTCGGAGGTCGGCCGGTTGCGGGTCAATCACGGCCTGCTTATGGGCCATGGTGTGGGGCCAATCAATGGTCAAGTTCCCCTGGAGCATGTTTCCCAGGTGCTCGGCGTTGCGGGTGGCCATCACGGCTTGGTCCAGGGCGATTTTGGCGTTACACCCCCGGTTGGTGCAGGTCCCGCCAATCAGGTCTTCTTCGACCACGGCAACTTTGACCCCCGTGGCCGCTAGGGGTGCGGCCCCATCGTGGGCGGCGTGACCGGCGCCAATGTACAGGACATCGTATTCGAAATTTTCAGACATAAGCAATTCCTCCTGTCACTAGTTTACCCTTTAAATTTAACGAATTTTATCCGGAAACGCAAAGAAGCTGTCCCGCCGGTGAGGGGGACAGCTCGTGGTAACTAGGGTTATGTCCGGGCGTCGAATTGGTGACCGCACTTGGGACAGGTGATGCGGACGTGGCCATGATGGCGGGGAATCCGAATCCGCGCCTGGCACTGGGCGCAGCGGAAGAACTTGTAGTTCCAGTGTTGGGTCACTTGGTACCGGAGACGTTGGAACGGGCGAATCACTGGTAACCACACGCGTTCGAACCCGCGGTTGATGGCGACTTGCCGGTAGATTTTCCGGGAGAAGAGGCGCCAGTAGGTCAGAATCAACAGGACGATGGCGGCGAGGATCAACCAGCCCGTCCGGACGAACAGACTAACAATCAGTAACGCGAGGGCCAAGTAATTCATAAAGCGGTTCAGGTGGTCATTTTGCCCGTACCGACCGATCATGAACCGCTGGAGCCGGTAGAGCCATTTAGAATGCGGACGCATAGTGAAGTTCCTTTCTGCAAAGAATCAATGGCTAATCCTACCATATTTCGCCGGCCCGGACAATTAATCGTCCGGGGTCGTAGGGACGCGTATAATGGAGGGTAATCATCAGTCGCGTCAGTGACGGCGCGGTAAAAGGGGGACGAAGCAATGATAGCAGAAACGGACCGCATTCAGGTGCGACCCTTGATTGAAGCGGATTTAGCCGACTACCAGCGAATCCTGCGTATCCCGGCAATGGCGGTGGCGAACGGGTCACCGGTCGCCACGGCACCGGATCTCATGGCCAATTGGTTTGAACAGGACCGTCATAGTCCGTTTGCCTTCGCGGTGATCGACCGGGCGCACCGTCGTTTCGTGGGGGCGATTTTTTATTACCAGCATGAAGGTCCCGCGCAGACGCGACCAATCGGGACCTACGACTTGGGGTATTTCCTGGAGCCCGCCATGTGGGGGAAGGGCTTAATGCCCGAAGCCGTGCAGGCCAGCTTTGACTTGGTCGTTCGGGGGACGGCTGGATCAGTAACGCTCTGGGCCGACTGTCTGACCACCAATCACCGCTCACAACGGGTCTTAGAGAAGTTAGGCTTTGTTCCCGGCCAGCCTGGCGTGGTCCAGAACCCCGGAGCCGATGCGGTGGCGGTCAACTGGTTCAGTAAGCAGTTGGGCTGACGACGGGACTGTTTCACGTGAAACACGGCGGAAACGGACCGACGAATCGCTAGGTAAGCGGATACAAAAGGCGTAAACTAAAGCTTGTTTAATCCTAAATTGAGGAAGTAATTAGCGATGACAATGCCAACTTTTGAATTAAGTCACGGAATCAAGATTCCCGCCGCGGGTTTCGGCGTCTTTCAGGTCGAAAACGGCGGGACCACTAAACAAGCGGTCCTGGATGCGTTAGCGGCCGGGTACCGACTGATCGACACCGCACAGGCTTACGGCAACGAAGCCGAAGTCGGCGCCGCGCTGAAGGCCTCCGGGGTGCCCCGGGCAGACCTCTTCGTGACCACTAAGGTCTGGGTCAGCTCGACCGGCTACCAGGAGACTAAGCAGGCCTTTGAGGACTCGTTGCGCAAACTCCAACTCGACTATCTGGATCTGTACCTGATTCACCAGCCCTATGGCGACGTGTACGGATCCTGGCGGGCGTTGGAGGACCTCTACCAAGAGGGCAAAGTACGGGCCATTGGGGTCTCCAACTTCTACGCCGACCGGTTATTGGACTTGGCGCAACATAACCTAGTGATTCCCCAGGTCAACCAGATTGAAATCAATCCGTGGTTCCAAAAAGACGCGGAGCTCGACTGGCACCAGAAGTTAGGGGTCCAAGCCGAGGCTTGGGCACCATTTGCGGAGGGACGCCACGACCTGTTCACGAACCCGACCTTGCAAGCCATTGGCGCGTCCCACCACAAGAGCGTCGGCCAAGTGGTCCTCCGGTGGCTGTATCAACGGGGCATCGTCAGTCTAGCGAAGACCGTGCACCCGGAGCGCATGGCGGAGAACATCGCCATCTTCGACTTCACCCTGACGCCGGATGAGATGACGCAGATTGCGGCGTTGGACCGACACGAATCGGCCTTCTTTGACCACCGCGACGCCAGCACCGTCTTGGACTTAGGGGGCGGGATGCCCCAGGTTCCCGGGTCAACGGGGAATCGCGAGTAACCACGAACTTTATCAATCACTAAAAAGTCACCCACGCACCAGTCTTGCGACTTGGTCCGTGGGTGACTTTTTAGGCTCGCGTGCGTTAGTGCCGGAAGTGGCGGTGGTGGGTGAAGACTAAGGCGATGCCGTGGCGGTCGGCCATGGCGATGGAGTCCTTATCGCGAATACTACCACCGGGTTCGGCAATGACTTTGATTCCGTGTTCTGCGGCGTATGCTACGCAGTCGTCCATGGGGAAGAAGGCGTCGGAGACCAGCACGCTTTGGTCGTAGTGGTCCTTGACTTCCGCCTTGTTCACGGCAATCTTGAGGGCGTCGATTCGGTTCATCTGACCGGGGCCCACGCCCAGTGTTTGCGTAGCGGTGTTGACCACGATGGCGTTGGATTTGACGAACTTGATGGTCTTTAAGCCAAATTCAATCGCCTGGAGTTGGGCAGCCGTGGGTTGGGCCTGGCTGACCACCGTGAAGGTCTGGGAATCGTCCACGACCGTGTCGCGTTCTTGGCGTAAGAGCCCACCGCGAATGCTGACCAACTCGGCGTCTTCCGGGTCGGTCGCGTGGGTGAAGTCAACGGTCAGGAGGCGCAGGTTCTTCTTCTTAGCCAGGATGGCGTAAGCGTCGTCGTCAAAGGCCGGTGCGATGATGATCTCCAAGAAGAGCTGGTGCATCTTGGTGGCCGTGGCCAGGTCGACCGGCCGGTTCAAGACGATGATGCCCCCGAAGATGGACATGGAATCAGCCGCGTAGCACTCGTCCCAGGCAGCTTCGAGGGTCGTCGCCGACCCAACGCCACAAGGGTTCATGTGCTTTAAGGCGATGACCGTGGGGGCGCTAAATTCGCGAATCAACCCCAGTGCGGCGTCGGCGTCCTTGATGTTGTTGAAGGATAGGGGCTTGCCGTGAAGTTGGGTGGCCGCCGGAATCGAGAACGGAGCGGGGTGGACGTCGCGGTACAGCGTCGCTGACTGTTGCGGATTTTCCCCGTAGCGCAAGGCCTGTTCACGTTGGTAAGTCAACGTCAGGGTGTCCGTGTCAGCCGTATCCGTTAGGTAGTTGGCAATCAGTGCATCGTATTGGGCCGTGTGGTGGAAGACCTTGGCCGCTAGGGCCTTGCGGAAAGCCAGGTCGTCCGTGTGGTTCCGTAAGGCCGTGGTGACCGCCGGGTAGTCGGCGGGGTCACTGACCACTAGGACGTCCGGGTAATTCTTAGCAGCGGCGCGAATCAACGAGGGGCCACCGATGTCGATTTGTTCGACGGCCGCGGCTAGCGTCACATCGGGTTGGGCGATGGTTTGCGCGAACGGGTAGAGGTTGACGCAGACCAGGTCGATGGGCGTGATCGCGTGGTCGACTAGGGTCTGTTGGTGGTCGGGATTGGCGCGCTTGGCTAGGATGCCCCCGAAGACCAGTGGGTTGAGGGTCTTGACCCGCCCGTCGAGAATCTCGGGAAAGTGGGTGACGTCTTCGATGGGCGTCACCGGAACGTTGGCGGCGGCCAGGGCTGCCTGGGTCCCGCCAGTTGAGACGATTTCAAAATCTTGGTCAATTAGGTGTTGGGCGAACGCTACGATGCCCGTTTTATCAGAAACGCTTAACAGTGCACGACGCATAAAGGGAAAACCTCCTTGGATAAGTACGGATCAACGAGGAAACAGGGGCAGTTCGGCGAGAAATTGGATGTCGTCCCGGTCGGCGGCGGCTCCCTCGGCTAAGATGGCCAGTTGGCCGACCACCTGGGCCCCGGTCCGTTCGACCAGCGCCTTGGCCGCCTTAAGGGACCCCCCACTACTGATGACGTCGTCCACGATGACCACGCGCTTGTTAGCCAGCCGTTGCGCGTCGGCCCCGTCTAAAATCAACTTCTGGGGAGCACTGGTGGTGATGGCGGTCACGGGAATCTCTAAGGGATGTTGCATGTAGTCCTTTTTGGATTTACGTAGGGCCACGAAGTGTGGGTGGTTGGTCAGCCGGCTGAGTTCTTGGGCCAGCGGAATCCCTTTGCTTTCCATGGTGACCAGGTAATCAAAGTCGGCTGGGATCCGTTGAGCCAGGGCTTGGGCGGCGTAATCGGTGAGCTCCGCGTCACCTAAGAGCACGAACGAGGCAATGGCTAAGTCGGGACTGATTGGAATGATCGGCAGTTGGCGGGTAATTGGCCCGACCTGTAAGGCGTAGGTTGCGTCCATGGTTTAGACCCCCAATCCTAAGAGTGGCAAGACGAACTTCAATACGGCGCCGGAGAGTAAACCAGCAAACGGGTCAACGATGGCGGTGACCACTAGGGTGATCGCGGCGACCGTGCTCCCCGAGCCTTGGAGGGCCGTGGCGGCGTTGGCCGGGAAGATCACGGCCACGCCTAAGATGAATAAGAACCCGGCAATCGATGCGCTGGGCACGAATTTACCCAGCTTGGCTAGCCAGCCTAGGGCCAGAATCGCGGCCATGATCAGCATCATCATGATGCCGGCCACGACAGGTTCGGGTGCACTGGCCGTGGCGGAAATGATGGTTTCCACCGGAGCACCCCCCAGTAAGCTGGTCCCCATGTCGGCCAGGGCTTGGGTCCCGGTCAGCAGGTTCAGATCGACGGGGTTAGGCTTCTGCCCCGTCATCTGGCCGGTGATCAGGCCGTAGGAGATGTTCGCGCCGATGTTCAAGCACGCCAGACTCAAGGCGCCCCGTAAGACCGGCAGGCTAAAGGTCGGCTTGGTGAAGATGAAGCGCCGGGCGGTGACGTGTTCGGGCAGGACCATCTGGTAGTGTTGGATGAATACGGCGGCCAGACTGGCGCCAATGACGGAGACCACGATGGTCCACACCAGGTCTTTGGTGATCAGGTAGACCGAGGCGGCCAGGGCGATCGAGACCCAGCCGGTCAAGGCCTGTTCCTTAGCCATGGTCAGGGCAATCTTGGCCAGCATGATCCCCACGCCGGCCATCATTCCGGCCATGATGTTGTTGCCCAGGACGTCGACGATCTTGGTCAGGGTCCCCGTGACCCCGATAATCAGCATGATGATCGAGCCGCCTAAGATGATGGACGTCCGCTCCCGTAAGTTACGCCCTAGCTTCCCCGTCAGAGCCAGCGATTCGGCCTGAAAGGACAACGGGGCGACGGACCCGAAGACGCCGTTGACGGCTGAGGCGAAGATGAACGAAAACATGGTTGGAAAAATGGCGAAACCTAAGGACATGGCCATGATTCCTTGTGGAATGCCGTTTAAAACGACGCCGATGGCCGCTAATAAGTCGGTTAACCAGTGCATATTGCTCCCCCTTGTGACAATATTGTTCGCATTTCAATTTGATGGTACCAGCTATTACCGAATAAAGCCACCTATATTTTTAAAATCACGAACACTTTTCATTAACGTTTTAATAAATAGTCGGTCGGGAGTTAAGCGACATCAAACGGTTAACCAGTTGGCCAGACGCGAATCAGTGTGGGGGAAGATGGTATAATAGCCACAGAATTGAGATGGAAAGGGTGGCGCAGTAATGCACAAAATTGCGGTTATTTCTGACGTTCACGGTAACGTCACCGCACTTCAAGCGGTGATTGACGACGCCCATCGCGCGGGGTGTACCGACTTCTGGTTTTTAGGCGACCTCTTTGTCCCCGGACCGGGAGCCCACGACCTATTGGCGCTATTGGACGCTCTCCCGATTACGACTTACGTGCGGGGGAACTGGGAACACGGTCTGATCGAAACTCTAGACGGGGAAATCGACACCGGGGATCCTAGCGATATCTACGAGGTCATCATCGACGATTACGTCGCCAGTCAGCTGACAGCCGCGGAGATTATGCGGATTCGCCAGCTGCCGTTGGTGGAAACGCCCGTGGTTGATGGGCTGCACTTCCAGGTTAGTCATAACCTCCCTACCAAGGACTCCGGCCACACCTTACAGCCCACGGGGGACCAAGCCGCCTTTGATCAATTGGCTGGGGACCAAGCGGACGTGGTGGTTTACGGCCACGTGCACCATCAGTTGTTCCGCCAGAGTCAGGCGGGGCAGTTCATCATTAACCCGGGAACCGTGGGGATGCCCTTCCCGCATTGGTCCCGCTTTGCGACTGACTTGCGGGCCCAGTACGCGATTCTGACCACGCACGGCACAGCCATGCCCGACGTAGACTTTCGGAAGGTCACCTACGATGCGGAGGCCGAGATTGCCTTAGCCCGGTCCCGGCACTTGCCCTATGCGGACCTTTACGCCCAACAGATGCGGACCGGAGCGGTGCATACACACGACTTACCGGTACTTGAGCGGGCCACTCGGGAGTTGGGGTACGGGCCACGGTTGCGGGCGATTATTCGGAAGTATCCCCGGCAGTAAGGATGGGATGCTGGATGGTAACTGGTCTCTGACCGAGATTAGCGGGAATACTAGTAAAAAGCCCTAATTAGTTATTAATAACTAATTAGGGCTTTTATTAATAATAGATTAAGTGGCTTGACCTAGCTCTGTTTCACGTGGAACAAAAAACGACGCTGCGCAGAACGCAACGTCGTTAGTGGTGAAGTGCGGCGACCTTCGGAACGCTTGCGCGCCGATCGCGTACCCCCACCGTGGTTTGGCACCATCGAGTAGTATCGCATGGGACCGGTGGGAAGTCAACCCTAATCGAAAACCGGGCAGTTATAGGACCCGTTAAACCATCCGTGGGCGTTATCAATCAGTCCAGTTGTCAGTTGCGTTTCTCAGTGGCAGTGCCTATGCTTGAGGGACAACAAAGGGGGGCTGGAATCATGGAACCTTGGTTTAAAATTTCAGTCGTATTACTCGTCGCCTTGTGTGTGATTGGGTTAATGACCGTCTTGTACCTAATGATTACGGGAATCCTTTATCTATTCTAAGTTACTGTCAATCAGGTTGGTAGATGCTGGGGCCGCGAGTGGGGCCATAAGGTCAAGGGGCACCACAAATCAGTCGGGTCGTCAGTTGCGTTTTTCCCAGGAGGTGCGTATCTTGGCGCTGAAGGGAGGAATGCTTATGATGACCTGGCGCAACCGTGCTGTGACCGGCATCGTCACCGTGAGCTTAGTCGGGCTCTTGGGGCTAGCAGTCAGCTTATTGCTGTTCTTGCTAGGCCTGGAGACCCCTGCGGTTGATCTTGACCAGTTGCTTTAAGGGCCACCAGCGGGGGACGCAACGTGGGTTGCGGCCCCCTTTTTAGAAGGCGCGGCTTGAAACCCGCGTAACCGGAAAAAGCCAGCTCCTAGATTGAGGAAGCTGGCTTTTGGTGCGGTGATGCAGTGGTGACAAAGGGTTGGTCTGTTAGCTAATTAATCGTGTTTCCGCGTGCCCCCCGCTAAGCCGATAGCGGCTAACAGACCAAGGATACCGACTAAGATGGGACTCATGGACGACTTCTCGTTGGTTTGCGGCAAAGCTTGATCGGTCTGTGCCGCACTTGGCGTCAACGTAGCGGTTTGACTGGTCGTCGTGGTCTTAGTCGCCAGTGGCGTTGCAGCGGGTGCCGGGTGAGTTACCGTACCTGTGACTTTTGCGGCTTGGCCGTTAGAGTTGAGGACGGCCGGGCTTTCCGACGGCGTCACTTGGTCGGCTTGGGCCGATGATTCTGGTGCGACCGTGGCACCGTCACCGCCAGTTACTGGTGTTTCCGGAGTTACTGGCGTTTCGGGGTCGACTGGTGTTTCGGGGTCGACTGGTGTTTCGGGGTCGACTGGCGTTTCGGGGTCGACTGGCGTTTCGGGGTCGACCGGTGTTTCAGGGTCGACTGGTTTGTCGGGGTCAACCGGTTTGTCGGGGTCGACTGGTTTATCCGGGTCGACTGGTTTATCCGGGTCAACCGGCTTGTCGGGATCGACCGGGTTCATCTGGTTGATGACCTTGAAGTAGACGAAAGCCGAGTACTTGGTGCCGTCTTGCGGGGCCACCGCAATCAGGTAAGTGCCACTCTTGAGGTCTGGATTGGCGGCCTTAAAGTGGAAGGTTCCGTCCGCGTCTTGGGTGATGGTGAAGTCCGCTGCGGCATCTTCAGCCGCAATGGTGTTTCCGTCCGCATCCTTGACCCGCATCAGTTGTGAGGAGACGTTGCCGTACTTGAAGTTCAGCAGGTTAAGGGTCGGCTGAGTAGTCTCGCCGGTTGCCAGGTCTTGCAGGCCACTGATGACGCCCGTCGTCGGGTCTAGCGTGTCGTCGTCGGCCGTCAGGGTAAACGTTGGACCGGTCAGGCCTTGGTTGTTTCCGTTATACATCTGGTCATTACCTTGGATCCCACTGGTGAAGTGGTTACCCCAGTAATAGACCTGCTTAGGATTCTGCAGGGTCGGCAGGTCGCCAGTGAAGTTATTATTGTAGACCCAGAGCCACTTGATAGTGTTCAGGTCGGGTAACGTCCCGGAGAATTGATTATTATCCAGGTAAGCGGAAGTTAGGTTCTTCCCCAGAGCGTCAATGGTGCCGCTAAGGTGGTTGTTGCTAACCGTGATGTACTTTAGGTTATCTAGGTTGAGGTTCTCAATGCCCCCGGTCAGCTGATTACTGCTTAGGTCTAGCGAAACTAGATCGGGGAGGTAGCTGACATCCGGAATGGTCCCGGTCATTTGGTTATTGTTGAGGTAAACGTATTGGAGTTTCGGGTAGTTGTGCAGGTCCGGTACGGTTCCCGGTAGATTCTGGTAATTGATCCGGAAAAGCGTGATCTCGTGGTTTTGGCTCAGGTACTTGTCCATGAACTGGTTAATCGTCATGTTCCAATCCGCTGCGGTTCTACCGGACCAGACGGAGAGCGATAACTGCGTCAGGTGGGGCGCAAAGGACAAGTCAATCATGGCGTCGGGATTAATGAAGTTGGTAGACAGGCTAAACGAGGACATCTGGGTGAATTTTTCCAATCCGTCCATGCTTTGAATGATCCCGGCATCCGGGGAGTCCACGTAGTCCGTGGTGAATTGTAAGTTTTGGTCTAAGAACTGGTACAGGGTGGCGTCACTAACGTTTAAGCCCGCCGGTGTTTGAATCGTGTGCCGGATACTATCCTTCACGTATTCCCGTAAAGCGGCATCGGGCATCCAGACCGTGGCGTCGGTGTCGGCAACTGGCGCGTCCTTAAGGGCGTCGGTGCTGGTTTTCGGTGCGGTGGTGGTGTCATCTGGTGTGGGTGCCGGCGGCGTGGTGTCATCTTCTGGCGTCACGGTATCGGTGACGGGAAGAGCGTCGGCTTTTTCGTCAGTGGTGGTCGGTGCTGGATCCGTCACGGGTGCGGCCGGCGTATCTGATTGGGGCTTGGTTGACGTCGGTGCTGGGTTTTCGGCGTTTTGGTTGGTCTCAACAGGGGCGGGCGCCGGGGAGTCCGCGTCAGTCTTGACGTCAGCAGCGTCGGTCGCATCTGCTAGCTCCGTGGACTTGTCGGTGGTCGGCGTCTGCTGATTTGTTTGGACCAACTCGGAAGCGTCGGCCTCTGGCGTCGTATCCGCCTGCGCGGTGGTCTCGACACTCACGGCGCCCAATCCTAAGGTCAGAACTGTGACACAGGCATAGAGCCAATGTTTGCCTGCTTTATAACTCTTATAGTGTTCCTTTTTTTGACCAATGTATGCGGGTTTCATGGTAAGTTCCTCCTCGTGGTCCCAATCCCTATAAACGATTTGTGGGCTTGCTGGCTGTGCGGTCTGTCGGGCCGGTTAATTAGTGGTCTTGGCCCATTAATTGACGGTTGGTTAAATGGTTACTATCCACAATGGGTAAAGTGGACAAATAGATTACACCCATACTGTACCATATGTGTAAAAAAACACAAGCTTAATGTATACGATTTCAATAATTATTTTATAATGAAGGATTTATGCAGGATCAGGGCAGTTAAAAGACCACAACTTGCCTATTTTAGGTTAGGTGAGTGACCTCATTAAGTCCCGTCTGATAGGATTGATTGGCTAAAGCTGAGATGATTGAAGACGTCTGATTTGGACCAATGGCGCCACCTTGACAAGGGGAGCGTCCCGTGATATGTTTAATTTAACATATGAGCATACATAAATATGAAAGTGAGGCGTTGATGATGAAGAAGCGATTAACTGCTCCCCAGACTTGGTACTGGTTGGGCCTGGTACTGTTTTTAGTCAGTTTTATCCTGCCTCAGCCGGCTCAGGCAGGCGGGTTCCTGGTGGCGGCGGTCTTGGCCGGCTACCACATTGTCGGGGAAGGCTTTGCCCACACCTATGCGGCCTCCAAGGAACAGCGGCGTTTCGTCCCTAACGTACACCTGTTGATGTCGTTGGCGGCCGTGGGAGCGGTCCTGATCGGCCACTTCGAGGAAGCCACGTTACTGATCCTGATCTTTGCGGGGGCGCACTTCCTGGAAGGGTACGCCGAGGGGAAGAGCAAGCGTGAAATCACGGCGTTGTTGGCCATGAATCCCGTGGAAGCCCGGCGACTGACGGCTGCGGGGACCGTCGACGTGGTTCCGGTCGACCAACTCAAAGTGGGTGACCGGGTCCAGGTCCTAAACGGCGACCAGGTGCCAACGGACGGCCAGGTGGTCGCGGGACGAGCGACCCTCAACGAATCGTCGATCAACGGGGAAAGCATTCCGCGCGAGAAGGGCCCGGGCGACGTCGTCTTCGGGAGTACAATCAACGGCGCGACTTCCTTTGAAATGGTGGTCACCAAGGATAGTCGAGACACGGTCTTTGCCAAGATCTTGGCGCTGGTAGAACAGTCCCAGACCACCTTGGGCAAGACGGCGACCCGGATTGAGAAGTTCGAGCCAATCTACGTGCGGACGGTCCTGGCGCTGTTGCCCGTGGTCCTCTTGGCTGGGCCACTAGTCTTCCAGTGGTCGTGGTCGTTGACCCTGTACCGGACGGTGGTCTTCTTGATTGCGGCGTCGCCCTGTGCTTTGGCGGCTGCGGCGGTCCCGGCGACCCTTTCCGGCCTGTCGAACTTAGCTAAGCGCGGCGTCCTGTTCAAGGGGGGCGCCTACCTGACCCAGTTGGCCGAACTCCAAGCCGTGGCCTTCGACAAGACCGGGACCCTGACGGTCGGCCGTCCCGAGGTCACGGACATCTACTTCACGGACGCGGTTGACCAGTCGCACCTGGTGCCCATCCTGAAGTCCATGGAAGCCCAGAGTAATCACCCGTTGGCTACGGCCATCGTGACGGCCTTCGCCGACGTTCCCAGCGTCCCGGTCACGGTGACTAATGAACTGGGGAAAGGCATCTACAGTCAGGTGGCTGGCCAGAAAATCGCCATTGCCAAACCCACTAGTTTTGCCCACCTGACACCGGATTTTCAAACCCGAATCGACCGGCTGGCGCAGGCAGGGAAGACCGTGGTGGTCGTGGCCGTCGATGACCAGCCCCAAGGCCTGTTGGCGTTGATGGACTTGCCGAACCAGGCTGCGGCCCACGCTATCGACTACTTCCAGGACCACCAGATCCACACCACCATGATCACGGGCGATGCCCAGTTGACGGGGGAAGCGGTGGCTCGCCAATTGGGGATCGATGAAGTGGCGGCCAACGTCTTACCGGAAGATAAAGCGGCCATCGTTCAGCGCCTGCAACGGACCTACCCCGTCACGGCAATGGTCGGCGATGGGGTGAACGACGCACCAGCCCTAGTCACGGCCGATATCGGCGTGGCCATGGGGGATGGGACGGACGTGGCCATCGACGTGGCGGACGTGGTCTTGATGCAAAACGACCTGGCCAAGTTAGCGGCGGCCCACCAGATTTCGGTCAAGTTGAACCGGGTGGTCTGGGAAAACATTATCTTTGCGATGGCAGTCGTGGTACTCTTAGTAGGATTAAACTTTATGGGCCTCGCCAATATTACCTGGGGCGTGGTGCTGCACGAAGGCAGTACCTTACTGGTCATCTTGAACGGGTTACGGCTGTTGCTGGTGAACCCCACGCAACCCCAGGCGCCCGTTCGAACTAGGAGTGAAAATATTGTCCAAAGAACATCTGTTGGCCGCCGCGGCGGTCCAGCTACCCGATAATCAAGAACTGACCCCGATCATTGCCATCTTCAAGGCGGTCAGTGATCCTACCCGGTTGAAGATTCTCCTGCTGATTGCGGATCAGGCGTTTAGCGTCAATGAAATCGCTGAGCGCCTGGCCATCAGCCAATCGGCCATTTCCCACCAGCTCCAGACCCTCCGCCAACTCAACTTGGTGGAAGGGGTGCGTCAGGGCAAGGAGATCCACTACCGGTTAACGGACCGGCACATCATCGACATGTACCAGTTAACGGCCAAACACGTTCGCGACCAGCAATGGGGCGCGCAGTAGCCACCCCTAAAAGGCACCGACTCCGCAGAGAGTCGGTGCCTTTTGAGGCTGGTGGCGTGATTGACAAACGGTCCCCGTAGCTCTAACATTTTAAGAATGTGACGATTAGGTTTCATAACTGACTGGGTCAACCAGTCAGGGTCATCACGGGAATCTACATAAGAGAGGAAGCTTTAGATTGTGAGTCATCAACGTAAGTTACTGATTACCTGTGCGCTGTTACTCTCCAACGCCATGGCCGGGTTAGACGGGACCATTGTCAACACGGCGCTGCCCGCCATCGTGAGCGACCTGCACGGGATTCAGTATATGGGTTGGATCGTGGCCATCTTCCTGTTAGGGATGGCGGTCGCCACGCCGTTATGGGGTAAGTTTGGTGAGAAAAAGGGGAACAAAGTGGCCTACATCACCGCGACCACTACGTTTGCGGTGGGTGCCTTGTTCCAAGGACTCGCCAGTAACATCACCTGGTTCATCATCGCCCGGGGCGTCATGGGCCTGGGGGCTGGTGGGATGAGCACTATTCCGTTTATCATCTACGCGCAGCTCTTCCAGAACCTGAAACGCCGGGCGCAGGTCATCGGGGTCACCTCCGCCAGCTTTAGTACCGCGTCCATCATTGGGCCACTGTTCGGGGGCTGGATCGTGGACACCTTCAGTTGGCACTGGGTGTTTTACATCAACCTGCCGCTGGCGCTGGTGTCGATTCTGATCGTGGCCCTGTTCTTCAAGAGCCACCTGCCGCGAAATCAAGCGGCCGTCGATTATCAGGGCGCCGCATTGATGGTTCTGGGCTTAGTGGCCATCCTGGTCGGCATCCAATTATTAGGGTCCGCACCGCTCTGGGCCACCGGCGTATTGGTGGTCGTTGGCGGCCTCCTGTTGTGGCGGATGCACCACGTGGAGGCGCAAGTCAGCGACCCCATCGTGCCGAACCGGTTGTTCCGGAATGGCAAATTAGTGGCGGACCTCTTGATCTTCGCGTTCCTCTGGGGCGCGTTCGTGGCCTTTAACATCTACGTCCCCATGTGGGCACAAGGCATCATGGGCCTCAGCGCGTTGATTGGGGGGATGACCCAGATTCCGGGGTCCGTCGCCAACTTCTTCGGGTCCGAACTGGCGCCGGCCGTCCAGCCTAAGATTGGCCGGTACGGGGTCCTGGTGATGGGGACGGCGACTTTTCTGATCACGTTCGTGGGGATGAGTTTAGTTGGTCACACCGCCAGTTACGCGTTTCTCTTGGTGATGGGCGCCTTCAACGGGTTCGGGATTGGGGTCTGCTTCACGACCCTGCAAGTCGCCGTTCAGAGTGACGTGGCCATGACCGATGTCCCGATTGCGACCTCGTTCGCCTACCTGGTCCGCATCCTGAGCCAGACGTTCATGTCGTCGATCTACGGGGTCATCTTGAGTCAGGCCCTGGCGGCCGGAGTCCGGGCCAACCACGGGCACATCACCATGGGGATGCTCAACCAGTTGAGCAATTCCCAGACGGCGGGCAATCTGCCCACGGCCTGGCTACCCAAGATGCGCCTGATCCTGTTTACGGGAATGCACCACATCATGTTAACGGCGCTGGGCTTGGTCCTGGTGGTGGTCATCTTACTGGTGGTGCTCCTCAAGCGGCAGCACGCGGTCAAGGGGATGGCGGTTAAGCAATCCTAATTAAAAAACACTAAGTTTAGCGGCATAGAAGTAACGCAACTTGGTTATATTTGCCAGGGGTTGTAAGGTTTGGGCTTCCTGACGACGGGCATATTATCGATGAATGTCATATTGGGGCGACCGTTTGTATTGGTTGAAGAGCCGGAAGTGGCTATAGCGCTCGAAGACAGCTAATTCGCAACAGTGACGAAAGCAAAACGGACGAGAAACCGAATTGGGGTTTCTCGTCCGTTTTGCTTATTTACAGGCTAGTTCACGTCACAGTCTCTTGCTAATGGTTATCGAGCTGGATCACTAATCGTATTTTATTTTGGATTTCTTCTTTTAAATCCTTTGGTAGGCGTTCTACAAACTGCCAATCTCTCTGTACGTAATCAAAAGATTTTAACTGTTCCGTATATACCGTTCCGTCTATTTTGGTTCTTTTATCTAAACTCACATGTAAAGGGTAGTCTTGACCGTTGAATTTGCCGTGTGATATAGGGACAACCCACACAAACGGTGAAGTCATTATTAACTGATTGTTACTAACAACCACGGCTGATCTTCTTTTTTGGATTTCTACTCCGGCGGATGGATCAAAATCAATGTAGATAATATCGCCATTCTTTGGTATATCTACCATAGCTCTTCTCCTACTGGTTTTGTATTTTCCCAGTCATTTAAATCATCTGCACGTTGATAAGTACCGTGCCAATCTCTAAACAAGTCGTCTAAAGAAGTAGCAATCTGTTTTGAAGGCTTGAGAATCAAATCACCATTCTCCCTTTTCTCAACTCGGTACTTAGTTCCTGGCGTAACTGCCAAGTTACTAGGGATTGTGACGACGATGGAATTCCCCTGTTTGCGAGCTTTTACATATTTTTCCATGGTCTTAGCCTCCATTCCAATAACTACTTAGATTATACCGTCTGTGAATACACTTGTGAATACATACATCGTTGTTCTGCACCGATTAAAAAAGCGTTGAGCCAATTTGCTCAGCGCTTTTTAGTTACAGTCGATTCAGGTTAGTTGGCTTTTTCAATCTTCCCTGTGGCGATCGGTAGGGTGACGTGGGCGTCGTAGGTTCCGACTTCTCCCGCGACCGTGTCTGGTAATGTAAGACTTTGGGGAACCCCGTGAATGTAGATGACCCGCTTGTCAAGTTCCAAGTCATCCGTACCGAAGGCTTCCTTGAACTTGGCTTGAAGGGCTGCTAGCGGAACGGTGATGTCGTAAGCGAAGTGGCCCTGAGCATCGGAGACTGGGTAGGTGTCGTTGGGGATGTTCATGGCTTGTGGTGCGCTATCGAAAGGCACCATGGTGGTTCCGGAGACCGCTTCGGTTTCTGGTAAGTCCACGAAACCATCGTGGTTGGCATCCTGTGCCATGGTGGCGATTTGCGCAGCTTGCCCCTCTGGGAAACCGTGGAAGTGTTCCCAGTGTTGGGTGTTGGCCGGGGTATCGAACATCTCAATGTGAATGGCGAGTTGGTCCGCATCCTGGGTGAACGTGGCTTCACCGTGAGCGCTAGTGCCAATCCCGTCAGCGTTTAACGGTACAATCTTCGCAACGTATTTTTGAGTCATTTAAAATTCCTCCTTAGCTCCGTCTTAAACGGTTCCAGTATAGCGACTTTAATCGGTTGTGTAAAAGATAATGGCTTATGATATAACCTGTTTCACGTGAAACAAATTGAAAATGAGCCAACCCCTGAGTTAGCGGTGTCAGGACTGGAATCGCTAGTGGGGATTGGGAGTATAAATATTTTTATAAAGGGGGCTGATTTTCCAGGGGGTCTATTGTATAATCGCGGTGACGCCGGATTAACGGGCGGCGGCCAGCCACAGGTGGGGGCGAACGCAACAAAAGTGCTAATTGCGTTCATAATTGATTTAGGGAGATTGTAAAATATAACCGAACACTTGTAGACAAAAAAGCCCATAGAGGCCTT
>NZ_AZDT01000020.1 GCF_001434785.1 Levilactobacillus namurensis DSM 19117
GGTTCTATGATATTTGGTGTTGATGGATGAAATCCATCAACACCATTTTTATGTACAACAAAAGGGCATACCGCCCTGTGCTACAATCAAGTCGACCAAAACCAATTGAAAGCGAGTGTTCGATATGTCCCAAGACCAGTCTACTAGAGTTTTACTTCAAATAAAAGATGAAAACATCAAAAACTTAAGCACTAAAGTCTTATCAGATGGCGTTATGCGAGTACGGGGCGAGTTGACTTATGACTCTATCCTTTGCCCACGTTGTGGCAAAGTTACGATGAACCATAA
>NZ_AZDT01000021.1:0-5325 GCF_001434785.1 Levilactobacillus namurensis DSM 19117
GGCCTCTATGGGCTTTTTTGTCTACAAGTGTTCGGTTATATTTTACAATCTCCCGTGGTGATAAACAACAGGTTAATCAGTTAGCGAGAATAGCGTAACGTATAAACTTTTCTATTTGGCAATTGAATCAATCATTATGGCCTAGTCTTTGAAAAATGACTGGTGAGCCGGTCGTTTACGACTTCGATGACAAGTTAAACATGACGAACAAGGTTAAGTTGGGCAAGAAATTCCCTAAATGTGTTTACCTGGCGCTACTGGGTCGACTTTTTTAAGTGTGATGCGAAGGACGATTGGATAACGAGCACGCGTTTGTCCAAAATAATAAGTTTCTGAAGACACAATGACCAAATCAGGTTGTTGTGTCTTTTCTGTTATTAAATCGGTTTCTATTGCAACACCAAAATTAAAGATAGTCTTTTAATACCATTACATGTATACTCAATCTTATCTATTACTGGAAAAAGTGAGATTACCGGACACTCACTGAATTTCATCTAAGGAGTTTATCATGAATTTTGTTTTTGATATTGATGGTACGTTAAGCTTTGATGGTCGGACCATTGCCCCAGCCATTACACAGGTGTTAACCAACTTAATTCGAGATCACCACAAAGTTGCCTTTGCGTCTGCCCGACCAATTCGTGATTTACTGCCCATTATTCCAGGATTTGACCAGCAGCCCTTAATTGGTGGTAACGGTGTTATGACCCGGGTTTCTGGAAAGTTAAGTGTGCTCCAACCATTACCACCGGTTGCCGTTCAACAGTTGAAGCAACTCATAGAAAGGCACCACTTGGATTATGTTATGGACGGCACGTGGAATTATGCTTGTCAGGTTTCCAATGATAACCCAATTTTACGTCAACTTGACCCCCAACGATTAGCCCAACGTCAGTCATTAGCTTCCTTAAATGATCCAGTTAAAGTTATTTTACTAAACCTAGCTCCAGCGTTGCGCGCAAAGATCAAACGATTACTCATAACACTAAATCTAGTCGTCATTGAGCATAGTGGTGAAGGCAGTTTAGATATCACCGCTCAAGGCATTAATAAGGCCCACGCTTTGGCCGACATTGGTTTCGAACACTATATTGCTTTTGGCAATGATGAAAACGACCGGAGCATGTTAGCTTGTGCTCAGCAAGCAATTTGGGTTACGAGTAAACCCGAATTGACTCCCGTTTCCCAAGCGATAATATGTCCACCAGATGCCGCAGCCATTGCAAAACTAATTTTAAGCTTAGGCCAACGCTAAGCTTGGGTTAAAGCCATTGGTTATCACCACAATCCAAAAGAGGTAACCGACCACAATTGGTCAGGTTACCTCTTTGCGTTAGTCGAATGGATTGCCATATTTTTGACAATTGTTTCCAAAGATAGGGGAGAATAGGGAAATGGGGAGCAAAAGGTTAAACAGCGGTGAAGTGGGCGCAACTGAAATTTCGGCATGCCAGTACTGTTACGTTTATTTTACATTCGCACAAAGAGGGTTAACCTTTTTCGAAAATATCTGGTATAGTAGCTCTCGTTAGTTAGCAATGCTTGTGCACAAGCATCATTTGAAACGCGTTGTTTCGTCGCCATTCGGAACAACACTGGTAAGACACCCGAGCGTGTCTTGCGTAGGCCGATAGGGCCTTTTTTTTTGGCGTTTTTATCTTATGAAGGACGGTAAATTAGAATTATGGAACTTGAACAAACAATGCCACGGGCGCGAGTTAGCGTTAAGCATCCCGCTTTAGCCATGGTTGGTTTAATGATCGGAAGTTTTTCGGGGATGTTTTCAGAAACGGCCCTGAATGTGGGGTTAACAACAATTATCAACAGTCTGCAGGTCAGTCAGGCTACGGCCCAGTGGCTAGTGACGGGGTATATGTTGGTTATCGGAATTTTCATGCCACTTTCGGGCTTATTGACGCGGTGGTTCTCAACCAAGAAGGTTGTTTTAGGGGCTTTAGGTGCATTCATTATTGGGGTCTTAATCTCCGCTACGGGGAGTAACTTCGCAATTGTATTGACTGGTCGACTCATTCAAGGAATTGGGACCGGCTTGGTTCTGCCACTCATGTTTTCGGTGGCAATGCAGATCTTCCCGCCTTATCGGTTGGGGACCGTCATCGGATTAGCTGCGTTGGTCGTGATATTTGCGCCAGCAATCGCCCCGACGGTTACGGGAATTGTGTTGTCAGCTTTTACTTGGAACGCGGTTTTTTGGCTATTGTTACCTTTCTTAGTCATTGCCTTTATCTTTGTTGCCTTTTTCCTGGAGAACGTTTATCAACAAACCAAAGATCCGGTGGACTGGCTTTCAATTGTTGAATCGACGATTGGGTTCGCCGGGATTATTTTTGGGGCTTCATTTGCGAGTCGTTCCGGTTGGTTATCGTTACCGGTCATTATCACATTAGTTATTGGACTTCTTGCACTAGTGGCCTTTGCATTCCGCCAGTTGAAAATTAAGTATCCGATTTTGAATCTCCGTGCATTTAACCAATCCGCCTTTACGGTAGGAACGGTACTGGTCATGCTTGATTTCGGGTTGATCTTAGGTTCGATGTATCTCTTCCCAATGTATCTTCAGCAAGTAATCAAGCTGCCAATTGCCACCACGGGGTTAGTCATGCTTCCTGGGGGGATTGCGAACGCCATTACTTCGGGAATTGCTGGTCGCTTGTACGACAATTTTGGTGCCAAGTGGTTATCACGGTTAGGATTCTTAATTGCCGTTTTTGGTGTGGCCATCCTATTGGTTAGTGGACCAACTTCACCGATTTGGTTGATTATTTTGGGACACGTCATTTTAATGATTGGTGCTCCGTTAGCAATGTCTCCTTCCCAAACCTATGGACTTAACAGTCTGACTGGTAAGCTTAGTGCGGATGGTAGTGCCATCTTAAATACGTTGGAACAAATTGTGGGTGCCTTGTCGACTGCGATTGCGACAAGTTTATTGGCGATTGGGACCAGTCAAAGTGACCAGTTAATGGCGGTTAATTCAGGAATTCATTACGGCTTTTGGTTTGTATTGCTGTTGGCTTTGGCTGGGTTTTTATTGGCTTTCGGTGTCCATCATGAGTCATCGAAGTAGTCCAGCGTGAGTGATCACGAGCAATAGTGGTGTCGGTCGTTGTCACGTAAACTCTGGGTCAAAAGAAAGGATGTTTGAATGGCAACGCAAGCACAGTCAGAAAAAATTCAACCACGAGTTATTGGTGCCGTTTTGGCAACGGGGTTAATGTCGCTAAGTGGGGTGATTATTGAAACGGCGATGAACGTCACGTTTCCTACTTTGATGCGACAGTTTCATGTAACAACGGGAACGGTGCAATGGATAACTACCTTGTATCTCACGATTGTAGCCTGCATCGTGCCAATCTCCTCATATTTGAAGCGGCGGTTTACCATGAAACGGCTCTTTGTGACGGCCAACCTTCTCTTTATTGCTGGGATTATCGTTGATGGCCTGGCTCCGAATTTTCCGTTACTGTTGATTGGACGAATGATTCAGGCTTTTGGTACGGGGATTGCGTTACCGTTGATATTCAATATTATCTTGGAGCAGGTGCCATTAAGCCGAGTCGGTTTAATGACCGGTATTGGAACGTTGGTCACGGCAATCGGTCCGGCAGTGGGACCAACTTATGGCGGAATTTTAGTCACACGACTGAGTTGGCGTTATATTTTCTGGATCTTGCTACCGTTCTTGATAATTTCGTTTTTGATTGGACTCAAAACGATTCGACAGAACACGCCGACTGCTACTGAACACTTTGATTGGCCGAGTATGCTTGGCATTATGGTTACGTTTGGCGGCCTGATTTATGGCTTTAGCGCAATCAGTACGCATTCATGGTTGAGCTTATCAGTAGGGGGACCAATTGTTTTAGGTGTTTTAGGTCTCATTTACTTTAGCTATCGTTCCTTACACGTGCAGTCGCCGGTGATTCAGCTACGAACTTTGCAGAATAGGGCATTTAGTGGCCATTTACTTGCTTTCTTTCTCACGCAGATAACGTCGTTGGGTTTGTCCTTTATTTTGCCGAACTACCTTCAGTTAGTCGATCGACAGACGGCCTTTATTGCGGGAATAATTGTTTTCCCGGGGGCGTTAGTTGGTGCAGCCTTTGCGCCGGTTGGTGGACAGATTTTGGATCGGTTTGGGTCAAAACGTCCAATTCTATTGGGGTTGGGGCTTGCGACAGTCTCGCTATTGGGAATGACGTTGTTGGCTCGACAGATGAGCGTTGGTGTGACGTTAGCCATTTTTGTGAGTTACATGGTGGGCATTGGATTAAGCTTTGGCAATATCATGACTAGTGGCTTGAAGCATCTGTCGTCTGACTTGAAGGCCGATGGCAATGCGTTGATGAACGCCTTGCAACAATTTGCCGGGGCGGTGGGAACGGCCCTGGTATCAGCAATTATTGCGAACAGTCAAGCAATGAGTGGATTGACCCTGGCCCAAAAGACGGCCAGAGGTTCACAATTTGCATTAGTTGTCTTGTGTCTAGTTGGTGCGCTCGCCTGGATGACGATGTGGTGGGCGTTAGCGCAACGTAAACATTAAATAAATTATGAAAAATAGACGATGTCTTCTTCAACGTATTGGACTGAAGGAGTATCGTCTATTTTAGTTAAGCTGGTGGTTTGTACAAGAAAAAGAAGTCAGTCATAGTCATTTTAAAGCATTGGAAGGCTAGATGCGGAGTTACTAATGAATTGGAGTTTAGGAATACGACTCACCAGAGGATGGAGGTGTCTCGGATAATTAAAACGAATAATGTTCTTGATTTATTAAGAAATGGCCATACCTTTTTGATGAAAAATAACGTGGATTAGGGGGGGCAACCAAAAGTAGCAAGGTCCGCAACTACGGATATATCGGGAAAGCTTGTGTTTTGACGCGGTTGTCGGTATCTTTAAAGCAACCAATGAAAGGGATGGTTATTGATGGGGAATAACACCTTGCCACAGCAACTACAGAAGTTTAGAACGGAACATCATTTATCTCAAGCCGAGCTAGCCCGTAAACTCTACATCTCGCGGCAAGCCCTCTCGAAGTGGGAAGGCGGACAATCGGAGCCTAGCCTGGATAAGGTCCTCTTACTGACCCAGATTCTGGGAGTCACGTTGGATCAGCTACTTTTGGGGGCGGCTGACCAGCGGGAAGTCATTCTTAAGCTGCAACAGATTCATAAACGCTTTGAGCGGCCAGTTCTGACGGGCGTTGACTTGGCGATTCATAGTCACGACCGGATTGCGTTACTAGGAAGTAACGGTGCGGGGAAATCGACGTTGATCAAGATTATTTCCGGGGAAATA
>NZ_AZDT01000021.1:5365-80728 GCF_001434785.1 Levilactobacillus namurensis DSM 19117
CGGTTCACGCCCACTTTTCCCGGCAGGATGACTTAGACGTCATGGCGCAGGAAAACGTCTTGATTCCCACGTTGAAGGTGGTTGAACAGGTGCGGTTGGTGGCCGCCATCAAGCAGGTGGCGATTGCGAACCGGTGGGAAGCGTTACTCCAACAGTTTAGGTTGTTGGACTGTCGGCAGGCGTACGTTGCGAACCTGTCGGGTGGGCAAAAACGACGATTGGCGTTGTTACTGAGCGTTTTGCGACCGTCTAAACTCCTGATTTTGGACGAACCGACGGTGGGGATGGATTTGGATTCCATCGACTTATTTTGGCGCTTGTTGGAACGAATGCAGGGGGCGACTTTAGTGGTCACACATGATTTTAATCAAATCGATAAGTTCTTTACCCGGGTTGTACTCTTGAAAAACGGGCAGATTGCGCGTGATGCTTTGGTCAAGACGATTCATGCCAATAACCAGACGATTGAGCAGTGGTACCGACAGGATGACTCAGAAGGGGTGGCAGCGCAATGATTACGTGGATTCAGTTGAAGCAGGTGCTTCGTAATAAACGGTTTATTTTTTTCACCATCGTGTTTCCGGCGACCTGGTACCTTTTGCCTAGCGTGGTGAATCCCCGGATGATGGATCCGTTTATCGCATTTTTGATTGCCAGCTTGATGGGGATTCTGGGCAATGCCATCGTGACGTTTAGCAAACGACTCTCGGCGGGACGTCAATTCTATCTTGCACAGGTCCGACTGTCGCATTACTCTATCTGGCGGTATCTCTTGAGTCAGCTGATTATTCAGATTGGTTTACACTTGCTGATTATTCTAGTGATCACGTTACTGGGGATTGGCTTGCAGACGCTGACCATTGACCGAAACTATTGGGACGCCGTTCTGTGGTTATCGGCCTTAGGCATTTATTTCAGTGTCATTGGCTTTTGGTTCGGGATTAGTTTTAGCCCCACTACGGTTGATGTGGGGTCCACGCCGCTGATGTTTCTGTTTGCGTTGATGATCGTTCCGTTTTCGTGGTTCTCAACCGGGACGTTCACGGGGGTCATCACTAAGATTCAGGAATTCTTACCGCCGTATTATTTTTATCAGTTCTTTTATACGCAGTTAACTCACCAGGCGGCGAGTGGCCACCTGTGGAAGTTTGGCCTGTCGGCGCTGATCACGCTGATACCGTTTTTGGTGGGCTTGCGATTGCGGTTGTTTGGTGGTGGGGTGTCTCGGCGGGGTTAGTTAGTGGTGTGAGTAACTTTGATGTGGCAAAATATTGATGAAGAGATGTGTTGGAAAAGCTTTTAATATCTTTGCTTAAAATGAAATTAAAACCGGACTTTATAATTTAAATTATATTAGTTTTAAACTAAACAATGAATTAAGCTAAATTGAATAGATAACTACTTGTGACCAACCTATCGATATTTTGTTTTTAAGTACCGATTAAGTAGATTTGAATTTTAAATATTGGTAATTTTATCCGATCATACCCATGTAAAATCTGTTCTATGGAATCGTTATCCTGTTCCAATGACTTCTGATAGATAATCACTGAGAAAGTTTGATAAATTAAATATTGTTGTTCGATAAAGAAAAAGATACAATTACTTTATTGATGTAACCGGTTACGATACGAGGCGGAGGTATAAAATATGGAAAAATTACTGGAAATAAGATGACACAATTGTGGAATTGGGCCTATGATAAAGCAATTAATGTCAGCGCACCAGGAATTAAGAATGTTGACCAATTGGCTAGGGAGTATACGAATAAATATCCAGATACGGATACGGCGATTAAACACTATGTGCATTGGCAAGAAAGAAAGTCGGGTACGACAGGTGTAATAACTGGATTTGGTGGATTTGCAACCATGGCTGCTACGTTACCAGCTGATTTGGCTTCAGTTACTTATATTCAATTAAAAATGGTTGCTGTAATAGCGACTATTCGGGGATATGATCCACATGATGATGAAGTTCGGAGTTTAGCATTTATAAGTTTTTTAGGCATGTCAGTCGTAGATTTCGTAAAAAAGTCTGGGATAAAGGCCACGGAAAGCCTAGGAGTAAAAGTTATCAAAAAAGTCCCACAAGTAGTGTTGAATAAAATTAACGCCACTGTTGGAAGCAGATTTGTTACGAAATTTGGAGAAAAGGGTGTTGTAAATTTGGGGAAAGGTATACCGGTTTTAGGTGCTGCTGTTGGTGGCGGATTTGATTACGCGTCGACTGCGCGTATTGCTCATAAGGCGAAAAAAACTTTCCTGATTTAAATGTTAGTCCAACTCTCTCTTAAAGTAAGTTTGAAATTGTAAAATTAATATTTTGAATTATAAGCTAATATGGTTTTTTTTAGTTCTGATTGAATACTGTTAATCAGTGTTTTCGGCCCCTTCACCGTCACCAAGCTCCCTTGACTCAACAGCCACATCTTAGCACCTTTATCAAATACATCAGCTTCAATAAGCACGCTATGCCGTTCGGGATAGCGTGCTTTTATTTTGGCAGTGGGGAAGCGGTCGAGGGCGGCCTCAACGATGCCTCGAAATTCGAATTGAATGGTCATTTTCTCGCCCGGTTGCATGTAGTGAATGTATTGACGGAGTTCGCCGTCTTCAAAACGTTCACCGCGGGATCGGGTTAATTGTGTGGTCGAGGATGTGTAGTTTTGAATGCGGTCTAAACGGAAAAAGCGGTTAGCTTGGTATGTCTGGCTGTAAGCAACAACGTAGAAGTAGTATTCCGAAAAAATGATGGTTTGCGGTAGAATGGTGCGTTGATCCACATGGCCTAATTGGTTACGGTAAAGAATCTCAACGGTCGTTTGGTGCTCGATCAACTGACTAAATTGCCAGATAAGGGTTAATAGGGGCTTACCATGGGTCACGGGTTGGTAATGGAACCGTTCATTTTTAATAATAGGAATAATTTCGCGTTGTTCCAGTGGCGGGATGAGATTGAGGAGACTATCGATAGTCTGCCCAATCTCTTTTTGGTTTAGCGACCGGCTGGCAAGTAAGACCTTGATTAAGACCAGAATGGCTTGTTGTGAAATGGCGTCTTGGCTCACATCTAACCGGTAGCCACCCAGTTGACGGTGATAGGTCAATTCATAAAAGAGTTGTTGTTCATGGATGAAAGTTTTGATTTGGCTAAGGTCACTTTGGATGACCCGGGGAGTCACCGCAAATTTTGTGGCTAGTTGGGCTTTAACGACTACGTGATTCGAGATTAGCTGCTGAAAAATGTAAAGCTGACGGTAGGCGGCGTTCATGGTGACCAGCTCCTTAAAATTTTTAAATAAAAATAAGTGGAAGCATTTCTTCTACCTTGAAGCCTATGCTTATCCTATCAAGAAAGCAAGTTCGACTGGTTCTTCGGCTAGTAAGGGTGGTGGTCAAAATGAGGGTAAATGACCAGTGGTATTCCTTGAAAACGACTGGTTCAAGTGCTGTTCCGAAAGCAAACACTGTTTACTAATATGTTAACTAGAGGTGGTGAATGGGATGGATGAGAAGGTTGACGTCACGGCACTCCATGACTTCTATCGTAGCTTGAGTGAATTAGTAGGGGTCGAAGCGATGCTAGCGATTTATCAACAGTATAAGGGGATGCAGATGACGATTCCGTCACATTTATATGATCGCCAACTGGCAGCTGAGAAGGTGTTAATGAAATATAACGGACACAATCAGCAGGCTTTAGCGCGAGAGTATGGATATTCTCAAAAGTGGATTCAACGGGTCGTACATCAAACCAAGAAGTAAAGTTGAGGAGTGATTTATTATGAAGTTTTGTCCAAATTGTGGTCATCAGTTAGAACCAGACGCTCAATTCTGCCCAGCCTGTGGCACGCAGATAGCGGGGGAACGGCAACCGGGGCAGACAAATCAAAATCGTGCGCAAGAGAAAGTGACAGCACACGTCCAGTATACTCAGACGGCTTCACAGGAGCCAAACCATACGGAGGAACAGCCACAGCTGGGATTCGTGGGGAGTATTCAATACATTATGCAACACGTGTTTGAATTTAACGGAGATGTGCCAGAAAGTCGTAAATCGGTCTTTTGGTGGGGATATTTAGGTGTCCTGTTGTTAAACTTAGCCTTTGTTGCCATTCCGTACTTAGGTACGATTCTTTGTTGGGCTACGGATATTCTGTTGATATCTGCGAATATGCGGCGATTAGCCTACCTTAAGAAAAATACTGGATTGAGCTGGTTGCTTATGGTACCGGTAGTAAGCCTATACCCACTTGTCCTGATGTTCTTAGATAGAAAGGATTAGTTTGATGAAGAAAAAGGATATTATCGCATTAGTTATTGCCGTGGTTGTGGTTTTAGTTGGTGGTAGTCTTTTCATCAAAACACGGGTCGCTGTGTCGGAGAATCGGTTGGCTAGCAACATTACTAAGTCGGTCCAAAATAAAGATGGAAAACTTTTCCTGAAACAATTTTCTAAAGATAATCAGGAGATTAAATTTAGTGATATTGGTGCGCAAAGTGTGGTTAAGGACTTGCACGATAACGCGACAGATCCGACTAGCGAAATTGGGAAGATCATTACCAGCGGTCAAACGGTTTCCGGAACTAAAGTGGATTATCGGTTTACAGTAGAGAGTAAGAAGGTCTTGGGGCTCTTTACGAGTTACTATCTAACGACGCGGAAGTCCCCCGTACGCGTTCTGAATTATACGGGTTATGGTGATGACATGACCATTAAAATGACCAGTGGTGGTAAGAATCAGACCATCACGAAGAGCCAGTTAAACAGTGGTTTATTTCCCGGACGGTATGATTTCGACATTACCTCTGGTGGTGAGGACGATGGGAGCTATTGGGTTCGCTCAGCTGGGGATGGCGGAACGATTGAACTGACCGTCACGGAATATTAAATAAATTAAGGGGTAATCAAAAAGCATTGGCCGATAGCGGTTAATGCTTTTTCTTTGGAAAGGTGCAGTTTAAAGCCTGAACACGCATGGGTGGGCAATCGTATGGTTAAGCTCATCAATCAATAAAAAATAATTATTATTATTGTTGACAACTAATGGACTACTTGATAGACTGATGGCATAAATTAATAATAACTTATGTAAAAGAAAGGGATGAAGTTATGTTTAGCTGGTTATGGTCATTAATTGTTGGTGCTTTGATTGGGGTAGTGGCGGGTGCCATCACCAATCGGGGTGAGTCGATGGGCTGGATTGCGAATATTTTGGCCGGGTTGATTGGGTCCTGGTTAGGTCAGACGTTATTTGGGAGCTGGGGCCCAGCATTAGCTGGCATGGCTTTAGTCCCATCCATCGTTGGCGCTATTCTTCTGATTGTTCTGGTCTCCGCCGTCCTCTCTATGCGGCGCACGTAGGGTGGTGAGACAATGCGACCAATTTATAAATGGACATTGGGCATTGTGGGGGTTCTTATGATTGGGCTTGCCGTCTACCAGATTGGGTGGTGGCTCAAGATTCCGGGATTAACTGCCTGGAGCCACCAAGTCGCCCAACAGGTTCCGGGGATGGCATACTGGCTCGCCGCTGGTATGGCCGTGAGTGGTCTCGTTGGTTTAGGACTATTGGGCTTAGGTGTGTTAGCGCCAATTCGGATTCCCCAGACGGTACTCAAGACCAAGCTGGGTACCATGGCGATTCCCCAGCGAGTCTTGGAGAAGAACTTGCGTTACTACTTGGTTGACCAGTTGGGGTTGATTGATCCTCAGGTGACCGTTCGTTTACGGCGGCGCCAGCGGGTCATCGTGCGGGTAGACGCAACCACTCAGCCGGACCATCAGCTACGGGATATGGCGTTGCGGACTACCCATACCGTGAAGACTTACCTGCAAAACCAATTGGGAATGCATGCTGTGATTCCAGTGGTTCGGTTGGCACCCGTTGACCGGCAGAGACCCGTCAAGGTGCTTTAGGAGGGATGACCATGAATCGAGGATTGATTGGCCTGGTCGTCGGGATGGTTCTCGGCGTTATCTGGGTAACCCTAGGGTTCACCGCCAGTCTGGGCGTCGCTAGTTTAGGCGCCATTGGCTGGGGAATCGGCCGGTTCGTTCGATTGGACTTTGCGGCCCTAGGACGTAAGATTGATGACCGCTTATCACGTGAACGTTAGAGGAGGAAATCACATGACTGACACACCAACACTGAAAACGAAGTTGACTTTTGAAGACGATGTCATCAAAAAATTGGCCGGCTGGGCCTCACGCAACGTTGATGGCGTCTTGGCGCTCGATGGTGGCATGCTCAGCAATCTGACGAACCGTTTTAGAAGCGACGCTGATCCGACTCAAGGCGTCGATGCTCAAGTGGGTGAGAAGCAAGTGGCACTGGCGTTGACCGTGACCATTGAGTATGGTAAAGATATGCGCCAGATTTTTACGCAACTCTGTCAACGTATCAAGCAAGACGTTGAGCGTTATACAGGCTTAGACGTGGTCGAGTTGAACGTTCACGTGAACGACGTGATGACCAAGGCGGATTGGCAAGCGCAAGCAGCTGGCAAGCCGAACTCGCAGCACGCCACAGATAGTCCGGAAGTCGCGTAGGGCCCTGACCTGAAAGGAAGGTAAAAAATGACGACACCACCAGAAGCACCTCGGAAGACGATGTTATTTGACGATGCCGTTTTAGAAAAGATTGCCGGGAAGGCGGCCATGAATGTCCCGGGCGTACTAGCCCTACAGGGAAATCTGATTGAGAATTTATCGGACCGCTTAACGGATGGAGAACAGCCCCAGATTGGGGTGTCAGTCGATGCCAACCAAGAGCGCCAGACGGTTGCCTTAGAGTTAACGGCCCTGTTGGCTTATGGCAAACGAGCCGAGGCCATCTTTGACCAGTTAGTTGACCAGATTACGCGGGACGTCAAAACAATGACGGGTTTCCAAATTACCCAAATCAAGTTACGAGTCAAGGACTTGTTGACCAAGGAAGAGTGGGCGCAAGCGGAAGCGAAACGCGCGGGTAAGAAACCTAAGAAGGAAAGCTAAAGGTAACGGCCCCCTCCATGATTGCGGAGACGATCATGGAGGGGGCCGTTTTAGCAGTGAACCGGGTAAGCATGGATGCGGGTTAATGGTGAAAGTAAGCCTGCACCTCTTGCGGATATCCCTGAGCGGCGTTCACCCGGCTGAGCAGAGCCTTGTCGTAAGTGGCGGTATAGGTCGAAGTAGGGCAGCTCTTGTTGTTTTGCCCGTGCAATCTCTTGGGAGATGTCGTAGGAGACTTTGCGGAAATCAACGGATAGCTGGCCAGCATCGGTGACGGTCAAGATGGCGTAGTGGGCCCGCTGGTCGGCCATGAACTTGGCATAGGGACTGTAAGGTTGGCCGGTCGCTCCCGGGTTAATGATCAGTTGTCCTTGGTCTGACGGATGAATGTGGCCGTAGACCGCCATGTCATGGTGTCCCACTAGGTGGTTGAAGTGGGCTTCGGCCTGGTTAGGGTACAGGTCGTGACCGGTCGAGTGCTCCAGTTGGTTATGGGAAAGCCCGAAGTCCAGGCCGTTGACCGTACGACTGGTGACGATGGGTTGTTTGACTAGTGCCTGGAAGTGGTCGGGAGATAGGCGTTTGACCAAGTACTGGGTTAGGCGGGCGAAGTAGACTTCGGAGGGGGCTTCCCTTGGCCGTCGACTAGGGCCTGAATCCCCTGATTCCAGTTGGCTCAGCGTTTCTCTGGGGAATCAAAGTGGGTGTAGAAACCGTTGAAGATGCCTTCAAAGTGGTATTTGTCGTAGAAGTATTTCATGTGCTTCATGAAAAGCGGGCTGGCTTCATACCAGAAGTCCATCCCAGCGGCGTTCGATAAGCCACTGCCACCGCCCACTAGAATGGCGTCGGCTTCATTAACGTGTTGCACGAATTCTTTAACTCGCGGTTCCATTGATTAGGCTCCTTTGACTGTTTCAAAAATGATCGATAATAGGTGCTAGTCTAGGACCTGATCAGGAATAACTTAAGTACAGTTGCGTTAAAGTGTCTAGTTATGGACAGGTTTTTAAATGTGTCGCGAACTTGGGATGGCTAGAAAACTGAGATGGGGTGATTGTGGCATATCGGAGTACGTTAACATGCAACTTACGAAGTATTTAGTGTCGCTCTAAATAGCCGTACGGTGTAGAATTTAGATATTCTGAGCAGAGGCACCGGTGCCGGTTTAACGGTAAGCTGGTGGCCATCTATGGGAGGAACCCATTTTGAATTTTCCGGATAAATATAAGTTTGATCGTCCAGCAGCGAATGCGGGGCTGAAAGCTAACTTAGTGACACTACTGACGACAACGATTCAGCTAGACCAGATTCCTAGTACGCCGGAACAGGTCACAGCCATTTTAAGTGGGGAACCGGCGCCAACGGGATCTTCTGCTACACGACAGGCCGGATTAGCGTTGTACCGGGCTTACCAGGAGGTCATGGTGGGGGATGCTCCGCTAACGGCGACCAGCATTTTTGCCTTGAACCGGGTGATTGCGGCAGGAACGTCTGGTGCTGGTCAGCTACGGGAGACGGTCAGTGAAGCCACGAATTGGCAACCGCCCGTTCCGGACCGTGAGCAGGGTTTACGACGGTTGACCACGATTTTGAGCGCATCTGGGAAGTCTGCGACTGAAAAAGCGATGGACTTGGCGTTATATTTGTCGCGCTGGCAGTTATTTGCCACGGGCAATCAACGGACGGCATGGGCGGCGGCCAATTGGCTGATGCGCGACGCCGGCGCAGGTGTGCTGTTGCTTCCTGCTGATAAACGGCAGTGGTACGCGGTTCAGTTACAAGCCTACTGCCAAGCAGGGCGGGCGTTGACCATTAAGCAGTGGCTGTACGGCAACGCTGTCTGGGGATTACTGGATTATCGCGTTGCTGTACAGTCGCACCACTTTGTGCAGAATCACTACTCGCCGCTGAATAATCCGTTGGACCAGTAAGTGAATGTCGAGCGGGGGTAAAACATTAATCAGCCACCAGGAAATTAAGTACCGGTGGCTGATTTTTTGTGGTTTAGGATGAATGGGAAAAAGGAGGCGACACGATAAGAACGCCGGTGAATTTACTGTAGGAGAACTTTGGTACTCAACAGATGATGCGAGATTGATGATTGTTACCAGAAAAATCCCTCAGTATACTTGGGCTAAAAAATAATGAAAGTAGGAAGACTATGACGATAGAGATTCGAGCAATGGCGGCTAACGAGCAACGGGTGGTCCAGAAAATTAGTCGGGCGGCTTTCAAGGGTGGCGAGAGTTGGTTTATCGGCTTACCTCATCAGGCTATTGTTCTATTAGTAGATCAGGTGATTGTCGGGGCGGTGGTGTATAAGGACTGGGGACCAGACCAACGACGAAACGTTTATGTCGACCAATTTTTAATTGCGCCTAGTTGTAGTGGTCAGGGATTAGGTAAGCGCCTACTGAATGGCGCCTTGACCTATTTTCGGCGTACAGGAGCCCAGACGGTGACTGCGGCGATTAAAACGGATAACGTTGGCTCCTGGAAGAACTTTTTAGCGAACGGGTTTCGCCGGACGAGTTGGGGACGTGCCGTTACCTACTTAGGTGTGAGCGGTGCGCTTCGACAATTGAGTCAGTCACCCTTAGCCTTTGAATCAGGGATGGAACTATACCTGTTAGATTTTTCGGAACGGCCAGTTTCTATCGAATTATTACCGGCTGGGGGACGATTTTTAATCAGCAATTTACTTCTCCAGTTGCCTATGTGGATATTCCTGACGGGACAGTCCCACTTCTGGTCAGCTGTGGCAGCTTATCTCGGCGTACTGGCACTGATTATCGGTTCACGATGGGGTGTCGGACGGCGATTAGAGCCTGAGGGTCACTTGCGCTTCAATAATGGGGGTGGGATAACCACGTTTCTCTTGTCATTGATTCAAGTGCCTTTTCCATTGAATGTCGCCTGGGTACCGACTCACTATCGCCAGACGGCTGAGTTTCGCCGCCATTTGGCCTTACCGGAGCTGGTGAAGTGGGCTGGGCTGGCTTTACTGGCACCTTTAGCAGTACTGCCCAACGTAGGCTGGTCGTTTTTGGGCCACTTTGCGAGTGTCTTGATGGTCCTTCAACTCTTTCCGGTTTTTCCGTTCGAAGCGTTTGGTGGGCGGCGGTTGTATGATGCCAACCGGAGATGGTGGGCGATTACCAGTGTGGTGACCGTGGTTGAATTGGGCATCCTATGGTGGGGTTAAATTGTCTGGAAGTCGTCGGTGCTGACCGACGGCTTTTTAGAGCACTGCCAGAATGTGGGCGAGACGCTGAATAACGACGTCTTGAGAGCAATGGAGCCGCCCGCGTTGCCAGTCGATGATGACTCCAATGACACCGTTGATGTTGTAGATGACGTCGATGTGGTAGGGATGGTTGGTTAGGGGGATGTGCTCCTTAGCCATCACTTTTTGAATAAAGAGTTCGCGAATCTGCTCAATAAAGTGGTCACTGTTTCCGTCCTGTAAAAGGATCTGCAACATGGCGTGCTGAGAGTTGAGGTAATTGATCACCGCTTGGGCTAAGGCGAGAAAAGCTTGAGGCCCGGGTTGCGTAGGGTAGGTCTCATCGACGAGCTCGGCGAGGTGTTGCAAGAGCTCATGGGTGATGTGGTCGTAAAGATCGTAGACATCACGATAGTAGAGGTAAAAGGTCCCACGATTAAGGTGGGCGGTCCGAGTAATCGCGGCTACCGTGATTTTAGGAAGGGGCTTTTGGGCCAGTAGTTTCAGAAAAACGTGAATAATTTGCGCTTGAGCTTTAGTCATGATGACGGGATCCTTTCTACACAACTGAACAATTTGGGGCAATCTGTTGATAAGTCGACAGATGGAGGTGAATTGTTTAGTGACGGAGAATCTAAATCTTCTTATAGTGTTTAGTATAAATGAACAGCTGTTGATGAGCTACTTAGCTGTTCGGCTAAAACCAATGTATAAGGGGAGACATTATGAAACGATTCGTCAAACAACGTGGCTGGGTGCTAATTTTGTGGCTAGGTCTACTGTTAGTTGCTTTGGTCACGTTGCCCAATACCACTAATTTTAAGGAAAATGATAATATTCCAGGTTCGTATTCCAGTACGCAAGCCGCAAAAATCAGTGCACACTGGGACCGCCATTCGCAGAATACTTATTCCGTGATTGCCGTATTTAGTAACGGCAACCAAAAATTGTCAGCGCAACAAAATCAAGCCATAAAACAGACGCTGCAAAAGTTAAAGCATCATCAGTCCCGTTACCAGATTACGGACCTAACTACGGCGGATTCGAGCACTCTGGCGAAGCAACAGTTAGTGTCCCGGGATCAAACGACACAGATGGCGGAGCTGACCGTGAAGCACCAGGACATCACCCACCTTAAGAAAGTACTGAATCACGCTATTCAAACGGCCCACGTCCAGACTTACTTAACCGGAAGTGACATTTTGGATGATGATTTTTCTGCGACAACGGAAAAAGGGGTCCAGAAGACCGAAGTCATTGCGATTATCTTTATCTTCGTGGTGCTCTTGCTAGTTTTCAAGTCGCCGTTAACACCCTTAGTCTCATTATTAACGGTGGGCATTGCCGGCATTATTTCGTTGAGTATTGTATTTAACCTGGTGAAGTTCTTTGGGTTCCCGTATTCGGATTTTACGGAAGTTTTCATCATTATTGTGTTGTTCGGAATTGGGACGGACTACAATATCCTACTATACAACGAGTTTCGTGAGGGGCTAGGTCAGGGATTAACGACAGCTGAAGCCCTGAAGCAGGTTATGGGGAACGGTCGTCGGACCATTATTTACTCAGGTATCTCGGTACTGATCGGGATGGTGACGCTCTTTTTCGCTAAGTTCTACTTGTATCGTTCAGCGGCGGGAATCGCCATTGGAGTGGCCATTTTGTTATTAGTTTTACTGACCCTGAATCCCGTACTAATGCGGCTCTTAGGACCGAAACTCTTCTGGCCAAGTCGGTCTGGCAAGGGTGAAGGCAACAGTCGCGTGTGGTACTTTCTCTCGCGGCATGCTTGGCAACACTCGCTTATTTTAGGGGGCCTTGCACTCCTGCTGGTCGTTCCCTTAGCGTTACGTGGGTCCGGTCAACTAAACTATGATGATAGTCGTGAAGTGCCCAATACGCTGGCTTCTAAACGAGGCTTTCAACTGATTCAGCAGCATTTTTCGAAAGGTACTTCAGAACCGACAACCTTGTATCTAGCCGGGAAGCATCGCTTGGACAACGAACGGTCACTTAAGGAAATTGACCGCTTAGCGCAACAAATTAAGCAGGTTAAAGGCGTTAAAAGTGTGTTGTCGGCTACTCAGCCGGGCGGTTCACAGATTAAGGATTTGTATGTGAATCACCAGTTGGCAACGACTACCACGGGGTTAGAGAAAATCAACCGTGGCTTAAAGCAATTGAAGAGTGGGGTCACATCAGCTCAACGGCAACTCGCCACGGCTGATATTGCCAGTCAGCTCAAGTCGGTTAAGACCTTGAGTACGGGCGCGACCCAGTTGGCAACGGGAAGTCAAGAACTTACGCAGGCGCTAACGACGGTATCGCACCGGGTTCAGACGGCTAATACGCAGGTCCAAAGTTTAGCGTAAACGTTAAAAGCGGCGGGTGTTTCCACCGGATTGACCACGGTTCAATCCGGCGTTAGCCAGTTGACCAGCGCTATGTCGCAGGTCCAAACGGCTTCTCAGGAATTAAGTACGGGGGCCAAAACGGTAGCCCAAGGTAACCAGCAACTCTATCAGAAGTTGGCCGGGTTACGGCAAAAGGTGGCAACTCTAAAAGCTGGTTTGACGCAGATGTCCCAGGGACTTCAGCAGGAACGGCAAGGGACCGCTAAGATTACGAGTTACTTAGTAGGCTTACAAAAATCGAGTGCCGCGCAAACCTTTTACCTCCCGCAGGCGCAACTGCGCGGACGGACTTACCATAGTGTCTTGACGTCTTACTTCTCGAGCAACCGGCGGGCAACGCAGCTAACGATTATTTTCAAGGGGAATCCGAGCGATACACAGACCATGCAACAATTGAGTCAGATTGAGGCTATCGCCAAAAATAGCCTGCATGGCACGTCGTTAGCCCATACTGTTAAGGCGTTTGATGGGATGACGTCGTCTAATCGAGACCTGCGCTCATTGGCGTCAAAAGACTTTAAACGGACGGCAATTCTGATGCTAGCTGGGATTTTGGTCGCTTTATTAGTGGTCACCCGGTCGTTAGTCCAAACGTTGACCATCGAAGGAATCTTGGTGTTGGTCTACTACGCGGCATTAAGTGCTGTGCAGGCACTTTCCAGTTGGTTCTTAGGGGAGTCACAGTTGGCTTGGAACACCCCGTTCTTTGCCTTCATCATGCTGATTGCTCTCGGAGTGGACTACAGTATCTTCTTGATGGTCAAGTACCGGAACCTGGCAACGGCCGAACCTGATCGGCAGCGGCGAATTATCCAAGCTGCAACAACGATTGGGGCTACTGTCATTTCGGCGGGGGTCATTCTTGCGGGAACGTTCGCGGCGTTGATTCCGTCAGGCGTGATGACCCTGATTCAGGTCGGTTTAGTCGTCATTTTAGGCATCATCTTATTGGTCGTGACGATTCCTATCGTGTTACCCATTGTGATTCGGATACAGAATTGGGCACTGACCCGCGATTAAGGGGTGCCAGTTTAAAAGGGTTCTACTTAGTTCACCAGAATGGCTGGGCGAAGTAGAATTTTTTTCATATGGACAATTACTGACATGGTAATCAGTGTTCCTGAATACGCTGGTAAGCCGCAAACCAAATGATTGGTTTTACGGGTTCAAAATGCTAAGCTGGGGTATCAATTTTTAGGAGGATTCATTAACCATGCAAGCAGTAATGATTGATCAATATGGAGGCCCTGATGAATTACACATGGCAACTTTGCCCCAACCAGAGATTGCCGCTGATGAGGTATTGGTCGCCGTTGCCGCGACCAGCATTAACCCGATTGACTGGAAAGCCCGTCAAGGCCTATTAAAGGGTATGTATGACTGGACTTTCCCCGTGGTTCTGGGCTGGGATCTGTCCGGCACCATCGTGAAGGTGGGGGCGCAAGTCCACGATTTTCAGATTGGGGATGAGGTTTTTGCCCGACCGGATATCTATGCCGACGGGCGCCGAGGGACGTATGCCGAGTTTGCGGCCGTAAAGGAAGACAAGTTGGCCCATAAACCGGCCGCACTATCGTTTGAACAAGCTGCTGCGCTTCCGTTGGCGGGGCTAACGGCCTATCAGGTCATTCATGACCGCTTAAAGGTTCAAGCTGGCGAAAAAGTTCTGATTCAGGCCGGAGCTGGTGGCGTGGGCCTGAACGCCATTCAGATTGCCAAGGCCCTCGGCGCTGAAGTCACCACCACGGCCAGTACCAGTCACCACGACCTCTTACGGTCGATTGGGGCTGACCACATCATCGATTACCACCAGACTAAGATTACCGATGTGCTCCATGATTACGATGCGGTGTTTGATACCATCAATGCCATTGACGATGGGATTGCCGTGTTGAAACCGACTGGACGCCTGGTCACCATCGATGGCGCCCCCACGGAGGCACAAAAAGCCCAGGGACCGGACGTCTCAGGTTGGTGGCTCTTACCGAACGGCCGTGAGTTGGCCATCTTGGGCGACATGGTCGTTCAAGGAAAGTTACGCGTGATTATCGATCAGATTTTCCCATTCACCACGGCCGGCCTGCGAGAAGCACACCGGTATAGTGAAAACAGTCATAGCGCTGGTAAATTAGTGATTAACGTTGACCCGAGGAAGAACGCTAAATAACTTTTGGGCATGTTGGCGAAGCTAGAAATGGTGCTAAAACAGATTAAGTGAGCCACTTGAGTTGGGGTAAAAGCCAATTTAGGTGGTCCATTTTGTTTGGGAATAATGGTCCGGATAAACGGACTTGTATTTAGGAAGTTACTGGCGAATGCCGATTAGCGTGGATGGCTAACGAATGGTATACTAGGCCTACTTTTGACGAGGAAGTGATCAAGATGTTCTTAGCACCATTATTTGAATGTGATGTTCCTACGCGCGGCTAATCAGCGGCGTGGTTCCGCTGATTTTATAGGTAATCAATAAAATAAGCGGAGGAATATAATTTTGAAAAAGACTAGAGTACTGGGAAGCGTGGAATTGGTGTCAGCTGCGGCGATTTGGGGCGGTATGTTTGTGGTGGTCAAAGCCATCGTGACGGAAATTCCGCCCATCCAACTGGTGTGGTTGCGTTACTTGGTGGGGGCCATCGTGCTCTTGGGAATGGTGTTGGCACGCCGAATTCAGTGGCATTGGGATTGGCCTAATCTCATGTTGATTGGGTTAGCCGGTGTGGTTGGTGATACGTTATCAATCGTAGCGCAAGAGACGGGCACCTGGTTGTCCTCGGCCCAGTTAGGGTCGGTCGTGACGACCGCAACGCCGGCTTTTATGATGCTCTTTAGCTGGCCGTTACTTCAACAACGGCCTAAGTGGCACCATTGGGTCAGCTTGGGCTTGGCCAGTTTGGGTGTTTGGGTCATCGTGGGTCACCAGTTTTCGGGTCGTCACTTTATCTTGGGTGTGCTGTGCTTGCTGGTGGCGGCGTTGACTTGGGCACTGATGTCCGTGCTCCTTCAGCTGATCTTACCGGAATACGATGGCCTGCAAGTTACGTTTTTGGCGACGGTTGTGGCCCTAGTCTGCTTAACGCCCGTGGTGGGAATCCAGCATCGCGTGCTACAGACGGTGGCTTGGGGCAGTCCCCACGTTATCTTAAGTATCTTCTATTTAGGAGCCGTTTCAACGGCGCTAGCGTTCTTCTTATGGAATCAAGGACTCCGGCATTTTAACAGTCCCGCTTCTGGCATTTTCTTCTTGATTCAGCCGGTCGTGGGGAGCTTGTTAGGATGGTGGTGCCTGCAAGAACCCCTCTCCGGTGGTTTCTTCGTGGGCCTGGGCTTGATTCTGTTGAGCGTCTTGGTAACTTATCGGTTCGGTTAATTGAACAAAACGAAGCCCGTCAGTAGTTTGACGGGCTTTTTTGTGATGGGGTGATTGCTCTAAAAGGGGGTCATTTGTCCTTTGTGTCCCGGTGTTTCAGCTGTGACCCTTCAAAGGAAGATAATCGCGCTTTGGAGGATTGCCACGATGGTCAGCCAGGCAATGGCGAGCCATTTGCTGTTCAGGCTATGGAGTTGGTAACGGCGTAGCTCCTGTGAGGTCAGATTCTGTTTTAGGTGTTGGTCAAAGTCTAAAGCGGCTTCGAAATCAACCGTTTTTAGGGTCCCGAATAAGCGGGCAAAGAATAACCAACGGCTGTGGAGTTCAGGGTGGACTATCGCCAAGTTGACTAAGTTGTCTAGGTCAGGATAGCCCAGTTTTTGGGCTAAAAACTGGGAATTTAGTGTAGCCTCCGTTTGCCGATTCTCCAGTTGGACTTGCAAATCCGGATGAGCTCTTAAATCGTTTTTTTAGATGAATAATGGAGCGGTCAAGTAAGAGTGGCCAAGGATTGACGCCAGGAAAGACGGAAGGTAAGTAGTGATGGAAAATTAATGTACTGATGCGGTAGTGGAGGAGGATGGCTGAAAAAAGCGTCAGGGCCAGCATCAGCCACCAAGCGCGGTTGGCCCAGACGGAGTTATGGCCCAATTCTAGTTCGAGAACTATGGGAATAGATCCCAAGGCGGCGCTTAACCAGATACTGAAAGCAATGAGCGGTTTGATGTATTTCAGTGGAATCAGGTCATAGACGATTTGAATATTTTGATACATTGAGGCGGTCAGGTCGTCGATGTTGCGGATTAAGATTCTCACTAGGTAGCCGTAGCACCCCCATGTTAAGGTGAGGTATAGCAGGTTGAGCACGGTTTGGTGGTCCATTTTAGTCACACTTTCTTTTGGGGTTATAGGGTTACTCTATGGTTTGGGTTGATGGTGGTCAAGGGGGTGGTTAGTCAAAATCAAAAATTGAATTCATGGCTAATTAAAAGTGAAGATTGCGCACTTAAAAATTAGAATTAAGAACTAGCATGATATGATGGCATCAAGGTCAAGCGGGAAAGTTTAGCGGAATATGATAAACCAGCAAAAGAGGAGGCTGGCTTAATGGGAGTCGATCGGCATATCCGGTTGGTTAATGCACTCGGGGCGAAAAAGCCCCCCATATGATTGTTCACCTAATGGCCTAGCCTTGATAGGGGCGTGCGGGACGAGTCGTATCCGGTTAAGCTGACGTGAGACACTGACCCGCAACGGCTGGAGAGCGTGACGCCTTTGCGGGTAAAAAGCTAGGGGGATTAAAAATGTTAATTGTTGGATTCATTGAGTTGTTAATAGCCGGATTCTTGATAAAGTGTATGATTGAAATACTGCTGATGTAGTTTAGGACAACACTGGAATTGAGTATTCCCTGCGGATGCTAATCTATAAGCTACCACTATTCTTCACGAGGGAGTTAATAAGCGGGTTCAACAATAAATTGTACAGCTGAAATTAAGTAGATGATGAACATGGGACTAGCACCGTAGTTTTTATCAGGTGTAAGATTGTTTTAATGAGACGGTTTATTTGACGGACGATGAGTTTCTTCTTTGAAAAAGAAACTCATCGCCTTTTTTCGTATACATTGCGACTATGATTGCTCCTTATCTTAGGATTAAGCATAAGAACGATCGTTCAATATAGAATTCGATGTGCATGGAGATTACCGTATTTGTAATGTGCTTTGCTGATTGGTCAATGGAGCGGTCAGGCAGAAGTGACCAAGGCTTAACCCCGGGAAGGACGAGTGGTAAGTGATGGTGGAAGGGCTGATGCGATAATGAATCAGGAAAGCTGAAAAGAGTGTCAAATCTAGCGTTAGCCACCAAACGCAGATCGCCCAGATGGAATGCTGGTCCAATTCTAGTTCTAAAACGATGGGGGAATCCCACGGCGGTACTTGGCCAGACACTAAAAGTCAATCGGTAGTTAGTTGAAGTCAAAAGTTGAAATCTGGGCTAGTTAAAAGTGAAAATGACGGTCTTAAAAAGCAAAATTAAGAACTAGCATGATATGATGACATCAAGGTTAAGCGGAATAAGTTTAGTGGTTTATGATAAACCGGCAAAAGGAGAGATTAACTTGGAGATAACAGGTCGGCATCAACAGTTGGTCAATGCACTTTGGGCGAAAAAGAATTCAGGTGGGGATGATCGCTTTTGGCTCCCATTAAGTGTGCATTTGACGGATACTGCCAATGCCATCAATTGGCTATACACCTGTTGGGTTGGCGAGGGCGTTAAACTGCGATTGGAGCAGTCACTGTCACCAGAAGGGGCCCAGAAGCTAGTTAAGTTTCTCGGCTTTGTTCATGATTTGGGAAAGGCCACGCCGGCGTTTCAACTCAAACCATCTTGGAATCAAGATTATGATTTGGATGATGCGCTTATTTCCAGATTAAGGGATGCGGGTTTCCAGAACTTACAAGCAAATTCATTCATGAAACAATCTCCCCATACGATTGCCGGGGAAACCATTTTAGATTACTACCAGGTTCCTGACTCCGTTGCAGCTATTGTGGGCGCACATCACGGACGGACGATTGATGACCGTCCTGAACGACACCAAAAGCCGTATCAAGATAATTACTGGCAATCATCGGATTCAGAAGTACAAAAGCCATGGAAAATGGTTCAAGAAGCGTTGTTCAATCAGGCCCTTCAGACGGCTGGGTATCAAAGCGTTAACGAAATTCCAACTGTTACGCAACCCCAAGCGGTTATCTTAGAAGGTCTATTGATCATGGCGGATTGGCTAGCCTCGACCGAATACCTAGATACTGCTAAGCGTAAGCCACTGTTCCCACTGGTTCGCTTGGGTGAATCGGTGGCGATTGATACCAAGGCGCGATTTAGAAACGCCATCTTGACTTGGAAGACCACAGACAGTTGGCATCCGGCCCCGGTCTCAATGGCTGAGGACCCGTACTACATACGTTGGGGCTTTCATGCCCACGAATTTCAACAAAAAATGACGGCCGAAATCGATCAGGCCACGGATCCTGGATTAGTAATTATTGAAGCGGGGATGGGTAGTGGTAAAACTGAGGTCGCTTTGCTGGCGGCTGAACAGCTTGCTTATGCCACGGGACGTAATGGCGTGTTCATGGGTCTACCTACCCAAGCCACGACAGATGCCATGTTTACACGCTTTAATCAATGGCTATCCAAGATTGCTGTTGATAAGAATTTGCGTCTTCAAGAAGACGAGTTGCATGGTAAAAAGGCTTATAACCCGTTGTATCAAGAACTTGTTCGCGCCAGTAACGTTGACGCTTTCGATGAGGCTGACGATTTAGATCATAGAGAGTGGCTAGATGAGGGTTCTGTTGCCCTGAATCAGTGGTTTAACGGCAAAAAATCCGTTCTCACACCGTTTTCGGTGGGGACCATCGATAACTTACTGTTGATGGGACTGAATCAAAAGCACCTCTTTTTACGTCACTTTGGGTTCAGCGGCAAGGTCGTAATCATTGATGAGGTCCACGCCTATGATGCCTACATGACTTCATACTTAGATAAGGCTTTGGTTTGGTTGGGGGCATATCACGTTCCAGTGGTGATTTTATCGGCGACCTTACCTAAAGAGAAACGCAACGAATTGATTTCAGCCTATCTAAAGGGAAAATATGGTGACGAGTATCAGAATCGGTTAGTCGCGCCGGCAGGCTGGCAAGATAAGGTGGCCTACCCCCTACTGAGCCTGATCGATGGCTGTACGCTTAAGCAGGTTACGGTCGATTCAAAAAATAGCGGCCAGATTACCCAAACGGTAACGGTTCAACGTTTTAACGGTGATGATGAAGCCTTGATTCAAAAGGTCCTCGCCAAGCTTAAAAATGGTGGGGTCGCAGGAATCATCGTGAATACTGTCAAGCGGGCTCAGGCCCTAGCGGCGATTGTGTCACAAACCAGTGATGTTCAGCTGATGGTCCTACATTCTGCCTTTTTGGCCCCTGACCGGACCGTTCAGGAAACCGAATTACAGCATCTAATTGGGAAGCATGGTCAACGGCCACAGCGGATGATTGTGATTGGAACTCAGGTGTTGGAGCAATCGTTAGACGTGGATTTTGACGTGATGTATACCGACATTGCCCCGATTGATTTGGTCTTGCAACGAGTAGGTCGTCTGCACCGGCACCCAATTGCCCGGCCGGCTGGTTTAACACATCCGCGGCTGTTTCTTCTTGGAGTTAATGAATTTGGGGATTATGGCGAAGCGAACGAAGCCGTTTACGGAAATTATCTCTTGAGAAAGACGGATTATTTCTTAAAGGACGTCCTGACGTTGCCAACGGATATTTCACCATTGGTGCAGGCGGTTTATGATGAGCAGATCAATCAACAGGTTCCAGGAATCGATCAGCCGTATCGCGACTTCAAACGACAGCAAAGGCGGCAACACAAGAAAGCTAGGGCGTTTCAAATTCAAGTACCTCAGACGGGGCGTTACGGGACATTGCATGGGTGGTTAAAACGGGCACATACCAGTGTTGAAGCAGATAGCGTACGGGCCAATGCGGCCGTTCGAGATATTCAGGAAACCTTGGAGGTTATTCTGTTACAACGGACCCCCAATGGCATCTGCTTAATTGATGGACGGCCACTCAATACCGTAACGGCATTGGAGATTGCCCAGCAGGTCGTTCGAATTCCAGCAGCAGTGACCAAGTACCCAATCAGCGCCATGGATCAGGCCATTCGCGAACTAGAGCAACAAACAGGAACGTTATTTCCCGAATGGGCTGGGGAAACCTGGTTGCGTGGGAGCTTGGCGTTGGTTTTAAGTGAGCAGAAGACGGCGACTTTACTGGGGTGGCAATTGAGCTATTCCTCGAGCCGGGGGTTGAGTTATCAAAAAAAGGAGGGATTGCATGGCAAATGAAACATTTAATTTAACGACGGAACCGTGGATTAAAGTAACTGAACGGAAAACTAACGCAACTAAAATGGTTTCGCTAATTGACTTATTTGAACATGCGCAAGATTATCGCCAGTTAGCTGGTGATATGCATACCCAGGATTTGGCGGTTTTACGGGTGTTATTGGCTATTTTAACGGCAGTCTATTCACGATATGACGCGGACGGGCAGCCGTATCCTTGGTTGGCAGCTAATCCAGTTGAGCAAGAAACTTTAGAAGTCAACCGAGGCACATACGAAGATGCTGTGTTGGCAACCTGGAGACAATTATTTGAAGCGGGGCATTTTTCGACAATTGTGATTCAGTATTTACAGAAGTTTGCGGATCGCTTCGATTTGTTTGGGGACCATCCCTTTTATCAAGCTACAATGGCAGACTATGATGCCTTGGTGGCGGAAAAGAAGCGTGTCGCATTGGGGAAGGGAACCGTGGCGATTAAACAGTTCAACCGGCGGGTCTCTGAAAGTAACAATACGCCGGCCATCTTTGCTCCTAAGGCGGATACTGCGAAGAATCAGTTGACACTGGATGAATTGGCGCGTTGGCTGATTACCTACCAAAACTACGCCGGGACGACGGATAAGACCAAGGTTGAAACGGGGGAACCATTCTCGTCTTCACCAGGGTGGTTGTATAAATTAGATGCGGTTTATGCGGATGGTCAGACGCTTTTTGAAACTTTAATGTTGAATTTAGTTCTAATCAATGAAAACGGAGAATATACGCCTCAGCATCCAGTTTGGGAAGTAACCAATCTGCGTGACTACGTTGACGATCGGGCAGAGCAGATCAATCCCGACAATATCGCGGCACTATACACCAGCTGGACGCGCATCTTACATCTTGAGTGGGATGACGCCCAGCAACCAACTATTTTTAGTGCCGGTTTGCCCATGTTTGATGGCGAAAATGCCTATATTGAACCCATGACGACTTGGCGGCGGGATAAGAAAACGGAAATCGATACCCCGGCTACCCGAAGCTCATATACTTTGTCGAAAGCCATGTGGCGGAACTTTGGGAGCTATGTACGCCTTAACCCGGATACTAGTGCCACTAAGCAGCAACAGGAACCAGGTATTGTTTGGTGGCTAAATCAATTAAAGAATCGGCAGGTTTTGGCAGGTAACAAATCGCTATCACTGGCTTCTGTAACCTTCGTGAGTGGTGGTGCCCCCGCCAACCTGCCAATTGCTGAGTATCACGATGATATTCAAATCATGGCTGGCGTGCTCTTTGATCGCCATCAAGATGAGGATGACTATTGGCCCGTGTACATTGAAAACGTCATTCAACAGACACAAAAGATTGGGACCGACTTCTACAGTTTTGCCATGAATGTAGGGCGAGTCCGGGGGATGAAGCTGGAGGCTAAACTGTTCGCCAATAAACTGAGCGACCAATTCTATAGCCGATTGAATGACCCATTCAAAAACTGGCTAGCCGGGTTAACGCCAACCACTGACCGTGATCAAGCTATCTTGGATTGGAAGAAAGAATTGCGGAAATTGGCCACGGATGCCGCTAAATCAGTAATGGCGACGGGGTCGTTACGAGATGCGACGGGGTACTTTGATCAAGATCAGCAAGCATGGGTCAATATCTTTATTGTTATGAGTTGGTTCCAAGGGAAGGTTAAACGAGACCTTGGGTTAAAGAAAGGGGAGATCAAGGAAAATGGACGCTAACCTGATAGGTTACACCCGAAACATTATTTTAAGGCTCTACAATGATGGTCAGCCGAACAAGGCCGCTTTGGCGGGAATTCGGACGGCGACAACACTGAACAGCCCCCGGGCGCAGAGCCTTTGGCCGGTGATGCTGGCCTATTTACCTGAAAAGATGTTGAGTCGTTCGGGTCAGCCCACTAAAGAAGAGACCGCAATTTATACGGCCGTACGGTTGTATGCCTTACACCAGCAAAGCATTGAGCGCCGTGTTTATGAATCTAGTCGCGATATCCAAGACGATTCGGACCGGACACTTTCAGATGTAGTTGTAAAGATACGTCAACGTTCCGGTCTATCGACTAAGGAAGAAATGGCCGTCTACATTGCAGTTCAACGGTATATCGTGTTCCAAAAAGAGATTGACAAGAGCCAGCCTCAACCGGATAAGGAGGGGGACGCATTAGCCAAATTACCACAAGGAAGTTCGTTATTTGCAGCTCTAGCTAGGTTACGCGCTGATCCTAAGAAGCAAGTCGCTTTGGACCGGCGGATTCAGCCAATCTTGGGCTCGACTGATTTTTCGACGATTGCACATGCGCTTAGCCATTTGGTTGGCATGTTGAAGTCTCGGACAAATCTAATTCAGGTTGACTACGCCCAACTGGCCCAAGATTTGTATCAGATTCAGTTGGGTTATGCCCAGGCTAATCGGGTGCGGTTGCGTTGGGGGCAACAGTACTTTTACATTGCAAGCAACCAAGAACAAACAGAAGGGAAGAATAACTAATGCAAAATCTATATGTTGATATCAACGTTTTACAAACGGTCCCATCGTCCAACCTGAATCGTGACGATGCGGGTGCCCCGAAGACGGCCCTCTACGGTGGGGTGAGTCGGGCTCGGGTTTCTTCTCAGAGTTGGAAGCGTGCTGTACGTAAAGCTTTTGAGAAAAATCAAACAGCCATTGGGAAGCGGACCAAGAAGGTGCCCCAACTGTTAATGGCTAAGGTCAGCGAGCTAGCACCTAATTTAACGGATGATGAAGTGTTGACTAAGGTTCAGGACTTATTTAAAGCGACAAATATTAAAGTGGATGAAGTTAAAGATAAGGACAATCCCGATGCTCCAGTTCGGTATGAGACGAAAGCGTTACTGATGGTGAGTCCAGGCCAACTTGAAAAGTTAGCGCAATACGCTGTAAATCATGATGAGCTAAAGAATAAAGAAGTCACTAAAGACATTAAGGCCGTTATGAAAGGTGACCAATCCATCGATTTGGCCTTATTCGGCCGGATGGTTGCAGATAATCCAGAACTCAACGTGGATGCGTCCACTCAGGTGGCCCACGCCATCTCGACCCATGAAGTGGCGCCGGAATTCGACTACTACACGGCCATGGACGATGAACAACCTAAAGACCAAAACGGTGCGGCGATGTTGGGAACGATTGAGTATAATTCTTCGACGTTGTACCGGTATGCCAACATTAATATGCATGAATTGGCCCATAATTTGGGAACCGAAGATGCAGTTGCCGGTGCAGTTAAATTTATCAAGACATTCCTGCTATCGATGCCTAGTGGGAAGCAGAATACGTTTGCTAACAAGACGTTACCTAGCTATGTGATGGTGACGCTTCGTCCGGATACGCCGGTTAACCTGGTGTCAGCTTTTGAAGAGCCAGTACTGCCGCATCATGGCTACCTGAAGCCATCTGAAAAGCGGCTAGAAGAAACTTACCAAACTATTGCCAATCAGAAATTGGTTGATCAGCCCCTCTTAAATGTGGTTCTGGGTCACGACCAGACGACCGTGGGGCAATCGGTAAAGACGTTTCCAGAGTTCTTAGCGGCAATCACCGAAGGTTTAACAAAGGCGGTGCAAGATGAGAACACTAACGGTTAATTTAACGGCTCCCTTACAATCGTATGGGAATGAAGCCACGTTTGAGCGTCGAACCAGTGATGCTTATCCTTCTAAAAGTGCTGTGGTTGGGATGTTGGCGGCAGCTTTAGGATACCGACGCCGTGATTCGCGAATTCAGGCGTTAAATGCGTTGCAGTTTGCCGTACGGATTGATCAAGTCGGGGTGCCGTTAACCGACTTCCAGATTGTTGAGTGGAAACCAGGAGAGCGTAAAACAACGGACCGTCAATATCTTCAAGATGCGCGCTTTGTAGTCGCTGTGGGAAGTGACGATGATCGGTTGATTGAACGGTTAAAAGTGGCGTTGACCCACCCCCGCTTTCAGTTATCCCTAGGGCGGCGGGCGAACGTACCGGCGGGGCCACTGACCGTTGGCCTGTACGATGACCAGCCTATTCGGGTATTGACCCATTTACAATGGCAGGCTAAGCCCTGGTATCAACGACGGCAGGGGACTATGGTTCCACTAACCATTATGGCCGATGCTGATCTCTTGCCGGAGAAGGCCAACACCATGGTCAAAGACCAGGTGATTTCATTCGACCAACGTAATCGGCAATATGATTTTCGGGCGATAGCCACAACCACGGTGACTTTAAAGAATCCGCTGCACATCGCCGACTACTTTGAAAACATTTAAGTGAAAGGAGGACCAGCATGTACTTATCAAGAGTTGAAATTGACATCCAGAACCGAGCTAAAACTAAGAAATTGACCCATCTTGGGGCTTACCATAACTGGGTTGAACAGAGCTTCCCGGAAGAAGTCACTACGGGTGAACGACAACGCCATCTTTGGCGAATTGATCAGTTAGGTTCGAAGCGGTATCTCTTAGTGTTAAGTCCAGAAAAACCAGATTTAAAAGTTTTAACAACTTATGGTGTTCCCGGAACAGCGGCAACGAAATCCTATGATTCGTTTATTGACCGCTTGCAGTTAGGGCAACGGCTACGTTTTCGCCTAACGGCTAACCCCACCCATACCATTTATGATCAGCCCGAGTTACAGCGTCACGGACGGGTGGTTCCGCATATCACAGTGGCTCAACAAAGTAAATGGTTGGTGGATCGTTCTGCGAAGGCGGGGTTTGAGTTGCCGGAACAACCGGCAAGTGTTTTTGAGTTAGACGAATTACGTAAGACGTTTAATGTCGTTCAGCGAGACTGGCCCACGCTCCATAAAAAGGGCCGGACAGTTCGGTTAAGCCGGGTGACGTTTGAAGGTGAGTTGCAGATTACGAATCTGGAAGCTTTCAAAGAGGTTTTAACCACTGGCTTGGGACGCGAAAGAGCTTATGGGATGGGTTTGTTGACGGTTTTACCTGAGGGGTGAAGGTCCGTGGCCAAAAAGAAGTTAAGTGCGAAGAAGCCTAAGCGGGCTGAACTTGGACGGATTCGCGACCGAATCACGTTTATTTATTTAGAACATGCGAAGCTGAACCGTCAGGACAGCGCAATTCAAGTTGTTGATCAACGGGGCATTGTCAACATCCCGTCGGCTATGTTAGCGGTTTTGATGTTGGGACCGGGGGTTGATGTGACTCACCGGGCCATGGAACTCATGGGACAATCAGGGCTAGGCGTGGTCTGGGTTGGTGAGCAGGGCGTGCGGCAGTACGCTTATGGTCGGCCTTTAAGTCATTCATCGACGCTACTAGAAGCACAAGCGGCCCTGGTTTCGAATCGTAAAAAGCGAATCGCTGTGGCGCGAGCGATGTACCGGATGCGGTTCCCAGATGAGGACGTTTCGCGGTATTCCATGCAAGAATTGCGGGGAAAAGAGGGCGCCCGTGTGCGTAGAATTTATCAGCAACAGTCTCTGGAGACGGGCGTGCCTTGGAACCGACGGGAATATAATCCGGATAATTTTGAAGCCAGTAGTCCCATTAACAAGGCATTGACAGCCGCTCACCAAGCGTTGTATGGCTTGAGCCATGCGGTAATTTGTGCGTTGGGGGCTTCTCCCGGTCTAGGGGTTGTCCACACTGGACATGATTTGTCGTTCGTCTATGATTTTGCAGATTTGTACAAGGCCAGCGTTTCGATTCCCGTGGCCTTTGAAGTGACAGCTAAATCTGCCGATGATCCGGATATTGCCAGTAAAACACGGCTGGCTATGCGGGATAAATTCGTGGAAACTAAGCTGTTGACGCAGATGGTAGCTGATCTGAAGACGCTTTTGGACGTAGCGGATAAGGTGCCGGAAGCAACGGTGATGCAATTATGGGATGACAAGCTGGGCTTGCAAAAGTTTGGTGTGCAGTACCACGAGAATGAGGATGAGTCAGTATGATTGTCATCACGCTCACTAAAGTCCCGCCGGCGTTGCGGGGAGACCTGACTAAATGGTGTCAAGAGATTCAAACCGGCGTGTACGTTGGCCGATTGAGTGGCCGAATTCGGGATTATCTCTGGGAGCGAATCATTGATGGGATTGGTCGCGGTGAAGCCACAATGGTGTACAGCGCTAAGAACGAGTTGGGGTATGAATTTCGGACTACACGGCATGATTATCGGGTGACGGATTATGATGGGATTCCTCTGATAACCCACCTTAAAACAGTTTCAGGTGCTGTTCAACCGGGTTTTAGTAAGGCAGCCAAGTTTCGCCGAGCTAGGGTGATGGCGGCTCGGCAGCAGAATAAACAGACATCAATGGCTGAAAAAGCGGTGGTGACCTTAGATTTAGAAACGACGGGACTGGACGCAACCAAGGATGAAATCATTGAGATCGGGGCGATTAAGCGAACGGCGACTAATGAACTCATAGAATTTGAACGTTTAATTAAAGTAGATTGCTCAATCCCACGAACCATTACCGCTTTGACGGGCATTACGGCTAAGCAGTTGCGAGATCAAGGTGTGGCTTTGCAGGTGGCGCTTGATCAACTACATGAGTTTGTCGCTGATTGTCCAATTGTGGGGTACAATCTTCGATTTGATGAGATGTTTTTAAGGCAGGCCGTTCGAAAAACTAGCTTGACTGATTTTTCGAATCGAATGTTGGATGTAAAACCGGTTGTGCAACAGGTAGAACTTTTCTTGGATAATTACCGTTTAGAAACGGTTTTGAAAAGTCGCAATATTGAAAATCAGCACCCCCATCGCGCCCTATCTGATGCACAGGCGACTTGGCAGTTAGCGACCCAACTCATAAAAAATGGCGATTTTCGAATTTAGGAATGTTGATTTACCGGGATTCCTTTAGTGTATTCCCCGCGTATGCGGGGGTGATTCTAATACCATATATACCATCACTTACGGCGCTTTGTATTCCCCGCGTATGCGGGGGTGATTCTCAAAATACGTGACCTGGTTACCCATACGGGCGTGTATTCCCCGCGTATGCGGGGGTGATTCCGCCGTCAAGCAGACTGTTAGCAAGCAATTGTTAGTATTCCCCGCGTATGCGGGGGTGATTCTGACGGCTTACAACGCTTACCAGCGCTTGGGGAGTATTCCCCGCGTATGCGGGGGTGATTCCCCACCAGAACACGGTACGGGTAGCGGTCATAAGTATTCCCCGCGTATGCGGGGGTGATTCTCTATTATAGAAATAAAGGTGACTAACAGACATGTATTCCCCGCGTATGCGGGGGTGATTCTAGGGGGGTAGAACGTACACACACCGGTGCCCAGTATTCCTCGCGTATGCGAGGGTAATTCTTTATCGGGCAATCTAGTGAGAAATAGATAGCTGGGTTTGAAATGTTAATCGTGATACCATGAAAATAGTTTGAAACAAAAGGTTTTCTAACAGGTAAATGATCAAGCGAAAGGGGTCGATTCAATGGCAACCACATTGCCGACAAAGATTGAGATTCGCGGGGCGCGGGTCCATAATTTGAAGAACATTGACGTGGATATCCCACTGCACCAGTTCGTCGCGATTTCCGGGCTTTCGGGTTCGGGGAAGAGCTCGTTAGCCATGGGGATTCTCTACGAAGAAGGGTCGCGACGCTACCTAGAAGCGCTATCGACCTATACCCGACGGCGAATCAAGCTGGGCGCCCAGGCGGACGTGACCAGTGTCAAGCACATTCCGTCGGCGTTAGCCTTGAAACAACGGCCGGCCGTTCCCTCTGAGCGGGCGACCGTGGGAACCATGAGTGAACTGTTTAACATCATTCGCTTGATCTTCTCCCGGCTAGGCTCACCGGTCTGCCCTAACGGCCACCGACTTGAACCTAGTTTAGAGATTGCCCAGGCGATGGCGCGCGACGGCTTTCAAATGGGACAATTGACCTGCCCAGAATGTGGCGTCAAGTTTAACGCCTTTAGTGCTGAAGACTTCGCCTTTAATTCGGACGGGGCCTGCCCCAAGTGTCAAGGGACGGGGAAGGTACGCCAATTGGATGAGAGCAAGCTGATTGGTGACGATAGCCTGACCCTAGAGGAGGGTGCCGTGGCCTCGTGGCACCTGCCCGGCCGGAACTTCATGCCTTCGGTGGCCGCTCACGCCGGGGTTCGGACGGATGTGCCGTACCGTGACTTGACCGACCAGGAAAAGGACTTCGTGTTAAACGGTCCGCAGAAAAAGTACAAGATGGACTTCGTTTCCGGGACGGGACGGGTCTTCCACGACTTCAACGCGCTGTACGAAAACGCCCATGCGGCGGTCTTGGAATCAGCCAAGAGCAGCCAAAGTGAACGGGCGCAGAAACGAATCAGTGAATTCTTCCACTACTCCACCTGTCCCGTGTGTCACGGCACCCGGCTTAAGCCGGAACTCTTGACCCAGTTGGCGGGCGGTTTGAACATTGCCCAGGTTAGTGACCTGACCTTAGGCGATTTGACCGACTGGCAACAAAAGGTACTGGCAACTTTACCGGCTGACATGCATCAAGTGGCGACTAGCCTCTTCAAGGAATTCGAAGATGACTTGCGGCCATTGTTGGAGCTGGGGTTGGACTACCTGACTATTGCCCGGAACGGAAACACCTTATCTACCGGGGAACTCCAACGGATTCAGCTGGCCCGGACGTTACGGACCCAGACCACCGGTGTTTTATACGTGCTGGATGAACCTTCAATCGGGTTGCACCCGGATAACGTGAGTGGCCTCCTCAAGATTTTTCGGGAGTTAGTCGACCAAGGGAACTCGTTGGTGGTGGTCGATCATAACGTCGACATCATCCAGGCGGCCGACTGGATTCTGGAGGTCGGCCCTGGTTCCGGTGCGGAGGGTGGTCAGCTGATCGCCCAGGGGACGCCGCAGGATGTCGCGGACAACCCGCACTCTAAGATTGGTCCCTACCTCAACGGCACAGCGCACTTATTGGCGCGCACGATTGCTCCGACGCCCGCTAGTGATCAGATCAGCTTCGACGTGGCCGACTACTTCAACCTAAAAGACCTACAGACCAGGTTACCGGTCAACCAGCTGAGTGCCGTGACCGGGTTCTCCGGTGCCGGCAAGACCAGCTTGATCCTGGATAGCCTGGTACCGGCCATTCAACGTCAGATCAAGGGGCAACCATTGCCGGCGCAGGTCAAGGCCTTAACGTCACCGGTCAAAGAAGTGGTCAGTGTCGACGCTTCGCCGGTGGGGAAGACCCAGCGTTCGACCGTGGCGACCTACACCAGTATCATGGACAACTTACGGCGGCTGTTCGCTGCGCAGCCATTGGCTAAGGAAAAACACTATACACCGAGTTACTTCTCGTACAATAACAAACAGGGAGCCTGCCCGAACTGTGGTGGCGCTGGCGTGGTCACGTTAGACATCCAGTTCTTGCCCGACATGCAGCAGGTCTGCCCAGTCTGTCACGGCGAACGGTATAACCAGGCTGTGCAGGCGGTCAAGTGGCACGGCTACTCCATCGTCGACCTCTTACAGCTGGATATCCCGCAGGCGTTGGCCGTCTTCAAAGACGTTCCCAAGATTCACCGGGAATTGCAGCTATTAAAGGAAGTTGGGTTGAGTTACCTGCATCTAGGCGAGAGCACGCCGAGTCTATCCGGCGGTGAGGCCCAACGGCTGAAGCTGGTCAAGCACTTGAACCATAACCAATCCACCACGCTGTTCGTCTTCGATGAACCCACGATTGGGTTGCACCCGTTGGACGTCAAGACGCTGGTCAACGTGATGCAACAGTTGCTGGACCGTGGTGCGACCATCATTACCATCACCCACGACCTGAACTTGATCGTGAACGCCGACCACGTGTTGGATCTAGGTCCCCGGGGTGGCGCGAAGGGTGGCCAGATTGTCGCTCAGGGGCGACCACAGGATTTGATTCGCCAGTCACAGGGGCTGACTAGTCAGTATCTTGCTGATTACTGGCGCCGATTTAACTAGTAGAATGAGTTTAAAACCAGCTTCTCACGCGTTACCTGTGAGAAGCTGGCTTTTTTGGTTGGGGGTATGAAACTTTAGAAAATAAGGTTTTTCCCAGGAATTCCTTTGGTTTCTCCCTGTTAAGGGGTAAGACCAGCAAGTAAACTAAAAGGGTTGTGGTGGTTAAATCAATTCATCGATAATTTCTAAAACTTGGTAGTTTGCGTAAGCTTCCAATTCCACCAGAAACGCGTTGAGTTCAGCGCTAGAGTGGAATGCCGCCTGAAGCATCTCGTTCATCTGACCGGAAATCTTGTAGTGGTGGCGAATAAAGTTGCGTTTCCGGTGGATGAACGCGTGGTAGTCCTGGTGGTTGAAGTGGACCAGTTGAATCTGGATGAAGACCTGATGAGTGTACCCCAGTTTTTCCGGGTCGACTTCGATGGTGTACTTGCGAATCACGCCACTGTCTTCCAGTTGCGCAATGCGAGCGGCCACGGCCGGTGGGGTCAGATGGACCAGCTGAGCAAGGTGGTTCTTGGTGATGCGACAATTTCGGTTAAGGTGATTTAGAATTTGAATATCAGTTTGGTCGATTTGAGTCATAAAAGATGCCACCCTTAAACAGATAAGTTAGGATTAGTATACAACAGGGTAAAGGAGATTAAAAAATGAAAGCAGTTGTGGTTTATCAGCCGGGCGACGCCGACGTGTTGACTTACACGGACGTTCCGACACCGCAAGTTAAACCCGGGTGGTCGCGAGTTAAGGTCAAAGGTTTCGGGATTGTCCACTCGGAGATTTTTACCCGGGAAGGCAAGTCGCCGTCGGTCACCTTCCCCCGGATCCTGGGAATCGAATGCGTGGGGGTCATTGATCAGACCACGGATGCCCAACGGTTACCGGTGGGGCAAAAGGTCGTCTCGATGAATGGTGAGATGGGCCGCGACTTCGATGGCGGTTACGCCGAGTACGCGTTATTACCCAATGCGCAGATTCACCCCGTCACGACTAGTCTGCCTTGGGCGGATCTGGCGGCGGTCCCGGAGACCTACCACACGGCTTACCGCGCACTCTTGCAGTTGCGGTTATCGACGGCGCAGACCCTGTTGATTCGGGGCGGTACAACGGGCGTCGGGTTGGCCGCCTTGCAGTTGGCCCGAGCCATGGCACCCCAACTAACGGTCTTGGGAACCTCGCGGCGAGCATTAATGCCTGACAAGTGGCAACCTTTAGGCTATGATGGCTTCGTGCAAGACCACGCGCAACACCTCCAAACGAACCAGCCGGTGGACCGGATTCTGGATCTGGTGGGGGCAGCCACGGCTTTAGATTCTATGCAGCACTTGGCGCCGTGGGGTATCGCCAGCGTTACGGGCGACATGGGGAACGTGTGGACGATTCCCGATTTTGACCCGGTCACGGCGATTCCCAACGACCGCTACATGACCTCGTTTGCCAGTTACACCATTAATGAAGCCCAGTTGAATGACCTGCTTCGGCTGATCGAGAACCAGCACTTGGACGTTCACCCGGTCAAGGTCTTTGGCTTAGACCAACTACCGGCGGCGCACCGCTTTTTAGAGCAGCAACGCCAGCCAGGAAAGGTCGTGGTCTTGCCTTAGGGCGGGCCGAGAGCCAACGTTTAGAGAGGAGTTTGCGGATGATTACCTACCGAGACGTGGGGATGACCTACGGCGATAAGACGATTTTGAAAAATATCAACCTGACCATTGAGGATGGCGAGTTGTTTGTGTTAGTGGGACCCAGTGGGAGCGGGAAGACCACGCTATTACGGATGCTCAACCAGTTGACGGTCCCGACTGCCGGGGACGTCTACTTAGACGACCGGAAGATTAAGACCTATGACGTGCGGCAATTGCGGCTACATATGGGGTACGTGCTCCAGGACAGCTGCCTGTTTCCCAACCTGACCGTTGCGGACAACGTGACGATTCAACTCGAACAGCAGGGAGTCGGCAAGCAGCAACGCCGGGAACGGGCCGCCGAATTATTGACGGAGGTCGACTTGGATCCCGAACAGTACGCGGACCGATACCCCCACGAACTCTCGGGGGGCCAACAACAGCGGGTGGCGTTGATTCGGGCACTGGCAACGGCGCCCAAGTTGGTGTTGATGGATGAGTCCTTTAGCGCGCTGGACCCGGTCTTACGGCAAAAGGCTCAGGAATTAGTCCTGAAGCTCCACCAGACTTACCGGCCCACCATTGTTTTCGTGACTCACGACATGCAGGAAGCTTTGCGGATGGGGCACCGAATCGCCGTGCTCCATCAGGGGGAGCTCCAACAGGTGGGGACGCCCAATGAGATCCTGCGGCACCCAGCCAACGACTTCATTCGCCAGTTCTTCGGCAGCCGTCAGCCGCACTGGTGGCAGTTGGCCTACCTGGTACAGTCGGGGCTCCTCGACCAGGTCACGGTGACGGACCAGCTACCGGTCCTCACCCAATTCAGTGACCTGATCACCCGCCTCCAGACGGTGCCCCAGTTGGCGTTTCAGTATCAGGGGCAGGGCTATTCGGTGACGCGCGAACAGTTATTGACGTACTTAGGACAGGAAGGGAGTGGCACCGATGCACGCACTTTGGCAAACGATTAGCGATCAGCGCGGGGCCATTCTAAAGGCCTTCCTCCAACACATTGAGATTTCCTTTATTGCACTGCTGATTGCTATGGCGATTGCGTTGCCTTTAGCCATCTGGTTGCGCAATCACCGGCGCTGGGGCGAAGTCGGCCTGCAGGTGGCCGGGGTGATTCAGACCATCCCCAGCCTAGCTCTATTAGGGTTGATGATTCCCATCGTGGGGATCGGAACGGTCCCGGCCGTGGTGGCGTTGACCCTGTACGCCATCATGCCGCTGTATCAAAACACCTACGCGGGGTTAACTCAGATTGACCCGCAATTAGAAGAAGCCGCCGTTGCGTTCGGCCTCTCGAAGTGGAAACGCCTGCAGCGGTTGGAATTTCCGTTGGCGTTGCCCATGATTATCTCGGGGATTCGAATCGCCTTAGTCATGATCATCGGGACCGCCACCTTAGCGGCCTTTATCGGTGCTGGTGGTTTAGGGGACTACATCATGCTGGGGATTCAACAAAACAATAACCAGTACCTGGTCATCGGGGGTGTCCTTTCCGCCTTGCTGGCCCTTCTGTTCAGTGGCTTGCTCAAGTTTATCGGGTCATCTAAACGGCGCTTAACGGTCACCGGCGTGGTGGTCCTATTGGGTCTAGTCGGCTGGGGTGGCTATGCGGGGATTCAAGCCCTGCGGCCCCAACCCGTCCAGATCACGATTGCCGGAAAGTTAGGGAGTGAACCGGAGATCCTGATGAACATGTACAAGGACCTGATCCAAGCGGATAATTCGCGAGCGCAGGTGACCTTGAAGCCGAACTTTGGTGGGACGGCCTTTGTCTATAAGGCCCTCCAACGCCAACAGGTCGATATCTATCCTGAATTCACCGGGACCGTGTTGACCTCGTTGATCAAGACCAAGCAACAGACGCCTAAGCAGGCGGGCGCCATTTACCAATTAGCCAAGCGTGAACTGGCTTCTCAAGCCAAGATGAGCTTCTTGACGCCGATGAAGTATGAAAACGGCTATGATTTGGCGGTCACGCCGGAGTTCTCTCGGAAGTATCACGTCACCAAGCTGAGTGATTTGAAACGGGTCAACGATAAGGTCCACGCGGCCTTTGATCCGGACTTCTCCAACCAGCCGGATGGGTATTTGGGCTTGCAGAAAGCTTATGGGTTAGACTTTGCCAAGATTTCGAAGATGGAACCTAGTCTGCGGTACCAGGCCATCGCTAACCGCCGGGTCAACTTGGTGGATGGGTACACCACTGATCCGCAGGTCCAACAGTATCACCTGGTGATTCTGAAGGATGACCGGCACTTCTTCCCGCCATATCAGGGGGCGCCACTGATGAACCAGTCGTTCGCCCGCGACCATCCCGACGTGGTCAAGGCGTTGAACCGTCTGGGCGGCAAGATTACGGCCGCCGATATGCGGAAGATGAACTATCAGGTTGCAGTCAAGCACCAGCAGGCCAGCACGGTCGCACACCGTTACCTGGTGGCACATGGGTTATTGAAGTAAATAAATCAAATCACTAAAAAACACGCGTCTGCTTGGGCGCGTGTTTTTGACGTCTTCTGATTTTAGGGCGAAGCTGGCGTGTCTGGCGAGTGGATAGCGGCAGCGTCCAGTCGGTCCCATTGGTCTTGGAGTCGTTCGATGAGGGGCTGGAGCCGGTCGCGATGACGGGTCAAAAATGTGGCGTAGAACGGTTGATGGGCCAGCTTGTCCGTTAAAGGTTTGAAAATCCGGTCCTTGGGGAGGTCCGCTCCCCAGTCATCGGCGGGATTGGTTAGGTTGGTGGTGAAGAACGGGAGGCTGGAGTAGTTCAGAATCTCGCTATAGACCTGAGATTGGTCTTGGTAGATGAACTTAGCGTCCGGCATCTGCTCTTGGTAGATGCGATGCCAAAAGCCAATTCCCTGAGGACTCATCAACGTTTGGTCATGCAGGTCTTGAAAACAAAGCGTTGAGTGCTTAGCCAACGGACTGTCGGCCGGGAGATTGACCGACATGTTCTCGGTTCCCAGAAAAACAGAGGTGGTATCGAACGTGTCTAGGGGATGGTTGAGTAAGACGCAGGTGACCTGACCGTCAGCCAGCATAGCGGCTGCGTCAGTGGTTAGAAAATCCGGCCAGATTTTGACGTTGGGAGCTTTCAGTGCGCGTAACACAATTAGGGGTCCCGGAGCGTTGGCCGCAATGGTCAAGGTAGCCTGATTTTGATTGAATTGTTGAACGCGCTGGGTGAAGTTGAGATTGCTGTTTAGGAGTTTCTTGGCTTCCCGGGCAGCGTACTTACCGGTTTCCGAAAGATATAACTTGTTGGGGGTGCGGATAAAGAGTTGCACGCCCAGCTGCTCCTCTAAGTGGCGCATGGTGTGCGAGATGGCGGGTTGGGTCACTCCCAACTGCCGAGCAGTTTTGGCCAAGGTGCCCACTTGTGCATAAGTGACTAGTGCCTCTAATAAGTGATAATCAATCATGGTGGCAACCTCCTAACGAGTATAAATCAAAGTTATCCTAGCATGAAGAATGGTCAATTTTCAAGTAACTGATGGCCATCTATACTAGAATCATTCAGAAAGGAACGATGACAAAATGAAAATTGTGATGTTAACGGGAAGTCCCCATAATCCGGGAGCGTCGAAGCAATTAGCAGATGCTTTTGAAACGGGTGCGCGGGAAGCCAATAATACGATTTACCGTTACGATGCGGGGTTGCAGGGGGCCGCGCAACCGCACTTCTTGCAACTCGAGAAGGCCCCCGGCATGGAAGTGGGGATTCCGGACAATGATGTGGTGGAAAATGAAGTCCTCCCGCAACTCTTGGCGGCCGATGCGGTAGTCCTAGTCTCGTCGTTGTATTATTTTGGGATTAACGCCCAACTTAAGGCCGTGATTGATCGGTTCTACGACTACAATCACGAGTTAAAGGGCAAAAAGTCGGTGGTTCTGGTAGCGGGTTATGGGACCCAAGAGGACCTCGGAGCCATTAAGTTGCACCTCCAGAAATTGCAAGATTATATGCGCTGGCCCAGTCTCGGCGACATTTACGCCGACGATTCGTGGAATCAACAAAAATTAGCCCAACACGTTCAAGCGGCGTATCACTTGGGCCAGAGCATCCATGCTTAGAATACGAAAGGAAGTTTTAAATTGACAAAGACGTTGGTCTTATATTTCTCAGCGACTAAAACCACGCAACGAGTGGCGGAACAGCTTGCCCAAAAACTAGGGGCAGATATTCATGAGCTCCGCGCCCAACAGCCGTATACGGCGGCGGACTTAAACTGGCATGACCCTAAGTCCCGGACGTCGATTGAACAACACCAACACGCCAGTCGGGTAGCCGTGGATCCGGCTAGTTTACCAGACGTTAGTGGTTATCAGACGGTCTTGGTGGGTCATCCCGTTTGGTGGGGGATTCCGCCACGGTTGATTGATGATACGCTCGACCATTTGGACCTTAATGGAAAACGGGTAGCGGGTTTCGCCACTTCCGGTGGATCGGACTATGGTCGCTCGCAGCGGAACCTGGCCCGTACGTTGCGGGAAAATCACTCAACGGCTGATTTGTTACCTGGAGCGGTGGTGATGAACGGTCGTCAGATTGACCAGTGGCTACGCAAGTTAAAGGTCGCTGAGTCGTTGGGTTAGGATGGTTAACGACTGCTAAATTAGGGGGTCAAATTCTCCCTGTAACGGTGATGGCGAGGGTATACTTAAGGTAAGCCAGAGCAGGGGGAGGTCATCGAAATGACAGGTAAAGCGGGCATGATTGCGGTTGCAAGTATGTTGTTGATGATGTCACTAGGGGGAACTTCGGCGCAGGCGGCAACTCAGACGCGCCAGGTCACGACGATTCCTAAGGTTTTACGGGGGACTTGGTACCATTACTATGGCAGTAATACGGACGGCTTGCGGAAAACGGTGATGACCAAGCACCATTACCGCTCCTACCGGGATGGCCACCAGATGCGGAACCTGTCCCACGTGGCGGTGGTCCAGACCCGTGCGACCGGTAAGTGGCGGACCTATACGGTGATTGACCGCCGGGATCCGCAGAATAATTACCAGGAAAGTCACTTTGCGCTTCACCGGATGAAGGTGCGGGGTAAGTTGCAGTGGGTTTTAGTGCAGCCGCAACCCCTAAAGAGCTTGAAACCGGTGGTTCTGACCCGTTTTAATCCGGGAACTCAGAAGATGACGTTGCCGACCACCACGTATCGTTTTTTACTGAACAATTAGACCAAAAGCAGCACGCTTCACGGCAATCGTGAGGCGTGCTGCTTAAGTTTAGACAGGCGAGTTGGTGGGCAGGGCAGGCTGGTCGGGGATGACGGACGACAGGGACATGTTCTTTTGGACCAGAGCCTCGGTGCCATCAGCGGCGGCTTGATCATAGTAAGCACATTTGAAGTCGAGGACCGCGAGCGTTTGTTGCATTTGAGTGAGTTTTTGAATAAAGTTCTGCCGAATCTGGTGGAAGAACTGTTGGCGCTTGGCTAATGAGGCATCGCCCTCAGCCAGCATCTGGGTGAACTGCTGAATTTCTTTGATGGAGAGACCGGCGAGCTTTAGGCATTCAATGATACGAATGGTATCAATATCGGCTTGGTCGAACTGGCGAATACCGCTTGCTGATTTTTTCAGGTGAGGCAAGAAGTGTAACTTGTCGTAGTAGCGTAACGTAGAACTGGGGATGTTTAAGGCCGTTGAGACTTGGCCAATGGTATAAGTAGTGGACATGGTGGCTCCTTCCCTTGACTTAAAGTTAACTTTAAGGATTATGATAACGGAAGTCTGATAGAAATCAAGAAAGAAGGACCTTATTTTGACCAAACCTTATATCATCTGTCACATGATGATGGCTGTCGATGGTCGGATCGATTGTGACATGACTGCCCAATTAACGGGTGTCGACCACTACTATGCGACCCTCAAAGCCATTGATGCGCCAACTAGAATTAGCGGCCGGGTCACGGCTCAGACGGAACTGACGACGGGTGAGACGTTCAGGGGACCTGCGGGTGCACAATCTAGTAAGCCAGGCTTTGCCAAGAACCAAACGGCCGCCAGCTATAACGTGGTTCTGGATACACGGGGGACACTCTTGTGGCCCAACGATGCGGGGCAAAGCCAGCCGCACCTGATCATTACCAGTGAACAGGCCAGTCAGGCTTACTTAGATTACCTGACGAAGCAGCAGATTTCCTGGATTGTGGCGGGGAAGACCCAGATTGACTTGGCGCAAGCCATGAACGTCTTAGGGGATGAGTTTCACGTTGAACGCTTAGCCATTGTGGGCGGCGGTAAGCTTGACGGCGGCTTTTTGGATGCCGGTCTAATTGATGAGATTAGCCTCCTGATTGGGGTCGGCGTTGATGGTCGGGTCAATCAGCCGACGGTCTTCGATGGTCGCCCAGCTGACCGTAAGCCGCTCCCACTTAAGCTAAAGGCGGTCCAGAGCTTTGATGATGGTGCGGTTTGGTTACGGTATTTAGCGCAGTAAAATCGCTAGTAACGAACTAGACTCAATGAAAGGACGGTAAACGATATGACCAGTAAAACTTTAGTTGTCTATTACTCCTGGTCAGGAACGACCAAGCGAGCGGCCCAAGTGATTGCCGCGCAGGCCGGAGCGGATTTGGTGGAGCTAACGGTAGCGGAAAACACCTTTCCGCGGGAGATGAACGCCACGTTTGAAACGGCGCAACGACAAATGGCAACGGGAAACTTGCCCGCGTTGACCAATTCACTGCCAGATTTGGGCCAATACACCACGCTTTTGGTGGGCGGCCCTGTTTGGGGGGCGAAGGTTGCAACGCCAGTCCGTCGCTTCTTACAACAGCTGACCGACTATGCGGGCGTAGTGGCCCCCTTCTACACGGATGCGGGAACGCCTGGCGATTATCAGCGGGATTTTGCGGGGTTGGTGTCAGGTCCACTGGTGCGCACGGGATTGGAAGCCCAACCGACGTTATCCCCGGAACAGGTGACGGCCTGGCTGGCGGAAATTAAGAACTAATCGAACCAGTAGCTGATACTTAGATTTGTCATCAAACTGTTACCCACCCCTAATTGTTATTCGTGTAAAATAAGAGTTAGAGGAGGATGAGTGAAATGACTAAAATTTTACGTAGTGCCTTAGTGGTAACGACCAGTGTCGCGGGGCTGTTCTTAGCCGGGACGACCGTGTCCGCTCAGGCAAAGACGGTGTTGCCCGGGTCGGCTAAGAGCGCCTACTGGGGGAACCAGACCAGCTATGTGCGGTTAAAGAAGACCATGGACGTTGGTATTTTGAAGAAGTCGGGGAAGACCTATCGTCCACTGATCAAGAAGAAGGGCTCCCTGTTAGCCGTTCAGGGGATGGGTGGCGCCGCCAATGATAAGGACCAGGCGGGAAATATTGTGATTCGAGCTGCCTTTTCTTCGGGTGCGGTTCACTATAACCGGCAAAAGAACCTGAATTATCGCGGAAAGATCTCAATTCCGTTTACCAAGGCCAACTTCAAGTCGGTCAAGCTCAAGGCACCGGCCCGGACGCTGCTGTTCCAAAAGGGAACGGGCTTTAAGACTAGCGGAAAGTACACGTTGAAGACCCCGTCAGCGTTCTACTTGACGCTGGATAACTATTTGCAGGCCTACAGCGCATCAGCAATGAAGAAGGTCGCACCAGGTGGCGGGGTCTACCAGATGACGGTCAACGAGCTGTGGAAGCCGACGTACTCGGCCAAGGTGTCTAAGGTGACGGTCAAGGGGGCTAAGACCACGATTGACTACAAGAAGCCAATTAAGGGCTTGCCGAACAAGAAGGTTGCCAAGAACCATTACCGCTTGACCATCCAGAAGTTGAAGGGCAAGCATACCCAGCGGTTCTTCCCGGTCGACGACACCTACGACGCTCAAGGAACTTGGACCAACTACAAGGTCAACGGCAAGCGTTACTTTGTTGGGCGGTTTAACCAGGGCTTGGATTAAAACCGTTCTAGGGAAAACTCCCAGAATCAACTTAAGCTGAATTTAGTGGACGCAATTGGCCTGAGAACACTCAGGTTGATGGCGTCCTTTTAGGTCCCGTGAGTTTAACGGATGGTTAGCTATCGGGAGATGATTTTTCACCGAAACGGCTTCAAAAATAGGCCAGTTTGACGTATAATAGCTCTTCGTGTGACGCTTGAAGCATCCGCAGAAGTGGTTAGCATGAGCAACGCTAGGAAATCAATCAATCGGGAGGTTAACTATTATGCACCTAAGATCCTACGAACCAACCGATTTACATGCGGTACGGCAACTCTTTCGGGAGACCGTCGAACGCGTCAACTGGCGCGATTATTCGCCAGAGCAGGTCGCCGCTTGGATCGGCAACGATGACCGGGTGACCCGGGACCGTTGGCAAAAGTCCCTTCTGACGCACCAGACCTTAGTGGCGGTGGAGGATGCGACGCTCTTGGGGTTTGCGGATATGACGGCTACGGGGTACCTGGACCGCTTGTACGTCCACTACGCCCATCAAGGTCGCGGTATCGCCCGCTCTTTAGTGCGGACGTTAGAAGAACAGGTCGCCGCGAATCGGTATCAGACCTACGCCTCAATCACGGCCCGGCCCTTCTTCGAGCGGGAAGGCTACCGTCTGATTCGAGAAACTGTGGTTGAACGTGCAGGGGTGAACCTGCTAAACTTTGAAATGCAGAAAAATTAGAGAGAAAAGAGATTGAAATTGGCTAGTAAACCGGTAACGCAAAAAGAAATGATGCAGATTATTGCCCTGTTCCGCAAGTCAGGGTATAAGGGTGAATACGAAGATTTCCAACACGTCAGTGGCACTGACCGGGACTTCTTCGTGGTCATGAGTAATGAGCAGGGAATCAAAGCCCTGTTCCGGGCCAGCTTAATGCTGAACGCCGTTGAATTTCAGTACGTGCTGGACGATAAGCACGTCTTTGTGGAGAATGGCGCCGAAGAGGCATAGTCATTTAGGGTCGACCGATTGGGGGTCGGCCTTTTTTTGAAGACAGAATGGACGAAAAAATGGTGTCCCGCGCAGATGAGTAAGCGGGACACCATTTTTAAGTTAAGCTGTTTTTGTGTGGAACTGTGATTGAAGTTTGCGTGCTGTCAGAATCGCCAGAATCAATAGGAACAAGCAGACCAAGAAACCGGCTTCGATACCCAGATGGCCGTTGCCCGGGAAGCTACGGTTGACTAGGGCGACCACTGCAATGATGATGGCGGTCCCGAACGACGCGGCAACCTGCCGAATCGTGTTGAAGGTGGCGACGCCGTCAGGCACCATCTCGTAGGGTAGTAAACCCAGTGCGTGGGTCTGGAGCGGAATCAACATGGTCACCAGGCCCAGCTGCCGAACGGCTTGGAACAGGGCTAAAACGACCGGCGAACTATTGGTCCCAATCAGTGCTTGTAAGAGGGTCCCGGCACAGTCGATGGTCAAGCCGATGGCGACTAAGCGCCGGACCGAGATGCGGTCGTAGAGGCGACCGCTTAACCGTGACAAGGTCCCGGTCAGTAACGCACCGGGTAAGATCACCAGTCCGGAGACCAGCGCGCTTTGGTGCTGAATCGTTTGGACCAATAAGGGCAGGAGAATGGTGTTACCGTACATGGTGGCCACGATGAGCATATTGACCAGCGTGGCGGTGACGAACTGTGCGTGACTAAAGACCTGCAGATTGATTAGTGGGTCGGTGTGGCCTAATTGAGACTTGATGAAGATCAAGCTGAAAATGAGGCCAACCAGGAGCAAGCCGCCGACCTGCCAGCTCAGGAAGCGGGCTGTGGAGATGTTGGATAGCCCCATCAAGATGCACCATAAGCCGATGCTGACAAGAACGAACCCGCGGGAGTCGAAGTGCGGTGACTCGTTATGCGGAATGCGAGGCAGGATGATGATTGAGGCCACTAACGTGATCACGATGAACGGCACAATAATGATGAACAGGTAGCGCCAGGAAAGGTAGTCCAGAATGATACCGGAGACAGTCGGCCCAATAATGGGTGAAAAGTTGAAGGCCAGGCCGATGATTCCCATGATGGCGCCTTTTTTTGCGGGCTTTGCGTAGCGGATGGCGAGCACGTTGACCAGCGGCATCATCATACCGGCCCCGATGGCTTGAATCATGCGAGCAATGATCACCAGAATGAACTGGTTGCACAGTGCGCCCAAGAGGGTCCCGACTAGGAAGATGGCGGTGGCTAATATGTAGAGGTGGCGAAATAAGAAGCGTTTGATCAGGTAGGCGCTCACGGGAATCATCAGTGCGTTGACCAGCATGTAGCCGTTAGTCACCCACTGAACCTGCGCTTCGCTGACGTGAAACGCCGTCATTAACTGGGGTAACCCGACGTTCATGAGTGTCGAACAGAGAATCCCGAAGAACGTTCCGAAGACCATTACAATCAGGGAACGGGAGATACGTTTATTGGTCATGGGCCAAGTTCCTTTCTAAATAGTTGAAATGCGTAACTATTTCACCGTATCATACACCGACCGTTTGTCAACTCCAGGAGGCGAAATTGCGGCCATATCGGTGCTAATTAACCGAACTAAGCGCCTGGAAGTCAGAAATGGAAGGGGGAGTGGGGGTGCTTTGCGTAGCAGATGGTGTTCAAATTGCAACCGTCTAGGGATTTCAGTATACTGACTTGGACACGCATTTTGAGTATAAGAGAAGAGATGGATAGAGTGAAACAGGACACATCAGTTGAATTGAGCCGCTCACTGGGGCTGTGGTCAGCGCTAGCGTTGGTCATCGGAACCGTGATTGGCTCCGGAATCTTCTTTAAGCAAGCTTCCGTATTGCAATTGACGGGAAGTACGAGTTTAGCCCTGTTGGCCTGGCTATTAGGGGGACTGATTACCCTAGCGGACGGCTTGACCTTATCAGAGATTGGGGCCCAGATTCCGCATACGGGTGGGCTCTACCAGTATATGAATCACATTTACGGTAAGTTCTGGGGCTTCATGTCCGGTTGGATGCAGGTCATCGTCTACGCGCCGGCCATTGTGGGCTCGATTGCGGGCTATTTGGGCCTGTTGATGGTTAACTTTTTCGGCATCAGTTCGGCCTGGAAGGCGCCCATTGCGATTTTGGCGATTACGTTGATCGCCACGTTGAACATGCTGCAGAACCGCTACGGGGCAATGTTTGCCATCGTGACCACGATTTGTAAACTGATTCCAATCGTGGCCATTGTGGTCTTCGGACTCTTTTTTGGGCACCAGAGCGGTATTGGCGAGACGTTGGGGAGCGTGCACCAGAGTATGGGCAATTTCGGGGTGGCCGTTTTGGCCACGATTTTTGCCTATGATGGGTGGATTTTGATTACCAACCTAGGCGGCGAGATCAAGAATCCGGAAAGACTTCTGCCTTTAGCGATTATCTTGGGGATTTCGGTTATCATCCTGTTGTACTTAGGGGTGACCTACGGCATCTTTCGGTCCATGAGTGCGCAACGGATCGACCAGTTAGGTGAGAACGCCACGGCGTACTTTGCCACCAACGCGTTTGGCGTGTGGGGCGGCCGACTGATTAATATTGGGATCATGATTTCGATTCTGGGGGCGTTGAATGGTAAGATCATGAGCTTTCCGCGGATCTATTACGCGATGGCACATGAACACCAACTGCCATTTTCCCAGTGGTTGGGACGCCTTCACCGGCAGACACAAACGCCGGTCAACGCCACGTTGGCCCTGCTGGGATTGTCGGCAGCGATGATTCTGACGGTGGACACGGACCGCTTATCGGAACTGTGTATCTTCGTGATGTACAGTTTCTACATTGCGGCGTTCGTGGGGGTCTTCATTCTGCGTCGACGGCATTCGGGCGGCCCGAAGTTATTCCGGACGCCGGGGTATCCGGTTGTGCCCCTTTTTGCCATTCTAGGAACCGGCTTCGTGGTGGTCAGTGAACTGTTCTCAGACTTTACGGGCGCACTGACGTCGATGCTGGTGATTGCCTTAGGGATTCCTTTGTACGCGTACTTGAAACGGTATTATCGCGGGAAAGAGAATAATGAAGTCTTGTAGTGAATAAAAACAGTCGATTCCCAATGCAGGAATCGACTGTTTTTATCTGAAAAGACAAGTGTAAGACATACCTGATGATGACTTGAAAGATGAGTTATGCTGAAATTAGAAGTAAGAACATTCAAGTAAATAAATAGACAGTGCAAGGGTGTTTGAGGAGTGATGGCAATTGTTATTGAATATTTTGTGTTAAAACGATTTTGAAATCATAGATTGTTTGTTGTGTTGTAGAATAAGCATATAATAAAACTAACATTGTACATAGAATAATCAATATAATAAATGATAACTCTGCATTAAAGTTGCGTTAGGGGGAATAAATATGAATTTTTGTCCAAATTGTGGTGCTAAATTGATTTCTGGTTCAAATTTTTGTTCAAATTGTGGAGCTAATTTGAACAAGTATCGAAATGGAGAAAATACGAAACCTGATAGTGGTCTTGTTTCTCAAAATCAATCAGTGATAGCACCCCAGGAGCCTTCATTGACCGATGACGAGATTAAGATGGAAAAGGATATGGCTAAGTCTCATAGCGTAGAACAAAAACAATATTCTGAAAAGTCTATGTCGGTTAATAGTGAGAATGATAAGAGCACTCAGTCAACACTAGATACTGAGTCAGTAGATCAGGAAGAATTGTCGTCAGGAAGTACAGAAAAAAGTAATGATGATTTTGCTGAAAGTGACTTTGAACAAGATTCAGAAGTTGATGAGAAACGTAAGATGAATGTCCAGCCTGCACCACCAAAGAATAGCCCTAAAATAATTACTCATTTGGTTGTAAAACAAGAAAGAAAAACAGCCTCTGATAATGACCAATTAAATCGACAATTAAGAATACAATTGAATGCGCTCTACATACAATTAACATTAACTTTTGGAACACCTGAAGGGAGCGGAAGTTTAGCCACTAAATTTTCTCGAATTAAGTTACGAATTTCTAGAAAGATTGAGGGTTATGACCTAGATGAGCTGGCTAATCGAGTTGAACCGCTTTGTCAAGAGGGACACATTGCGACACAAAGTGAAGTAGATTTTGTTCAAATGTTGATTAGTAAATATCAAAACTATGGTCGAGCTAGTGAGCTTGAAAAAAATTTGAATTACTTGTCGGGCCAATCGAGTAGTGCAATTGTTGATGCAAAGCATCTTAATCAAATTCAAGAATATATGCATGTTGATCGTGGAACGTTAGAAAAAGACTTGCTAACAATGATTCAGAATCTGTCGGATCAGCATGGTAAATTAATTTTTCTTGTTGGGAATGTTGGGGATGGAAAATCACATTTAATTGGTTATTTGATGCAGAAAAATCCCGATATTTTCAAGAAAAATCATGTTCAAGTTCATTATGATGCGACTGAAAGCTTTGATCCTCATAAAACTGCGATGGAAACATTGCTAGAAACACTTGATCCCTTTTCGGATGATAAAATCGATACTAATCGGGTGAATTTAATTGTTGCAATTAATATGGGAATTCTAGTTAATTTTATGCGTCAGGCTAAGAAAAATGGTAACTTTGGGAAAATGTTGGCTTTCTTAAATGAGTCAGGAATAACGACAAGCGCAACTGATAAAACCAGATTGGTTGATACTCAATTTGGATTGCTGTCCTTTCGCGATTATCCGTTATTTGAAATTGATGAGACGGGAACTAAAAGTCAGTTCTACGATGATATATTTACTAAGATTGCGACACGTTCTGAAGAGAATCCGTTCTATCGGGCTTACAAGGAAGATAGAGCAGCGTATGTTATGCGGCTAACCCATCATAATTATGAACTATTTATGAATTCAAAGGTTCGAGATACACTGAAGTTTTTACTTATCAAGATTCAAGTAGAATCAAAGGTCATTATTTCAACTCGAGCATTACTTGAGCTGATTCATGATATTTTGGTTCCTACTCGATTGGAAGAAAATGATGTAATTACGTATCGATATTCACTACCTTACTTATTATTTGGTGGGTCTGGAGACTCAGCAATAATTAAAAAAATTAATGAATTTGATCCGCAAAAGTTTCAAAATCAGCAAGTAGAAGAACTGATGACACGTGTTTATAATTCGCATAAAAATTTACAAAAATTAACAGAAATGTTTTTAGGATCTCAAGGTGCAAAACAAATCGAATGGCTTTGGGACTATATTAATGTTGATAAAGCATCCTTTGAAGAAAAGGTAGGCTTATTATTGCGTATGAAATATTTGTTGGACCGCCAGAATTCAATTTTTGATGACAGGCTCTATCATCAATATTTAAATCAGTTAGCATCTGCAAGTACGGGAGATGCGCATAATCCGAATAATCGAGAACTTTATAAAAAGGCTAAACAATTCATCTATGATTGGAATGGGAGCCCCCAAAGCAATTATATTTTTACCTTTATTAATGAACGTAAAAAATTTGGTGTTGCAGTACCTTTCAATTTAGTGTTTAAAGGTATTACAGAACATGATTTTAATGTTGTATTTGAATTGAAAAATGCTGATGCTAATCAATCTTATCCATTGGTTATTGATTATGATTTATTTGTGCTAATTAATCGGGTGAACCAAGGATATTTATTGAAAGCCGACGATCGGCATCAGTTTGTAAATGTTGCAACATTTATTGAGAATATTACGAAGAGTAAGCAAACGAATAAGGAAACCTTAATTGGAAATATTGAAACGAATAAGTTTTATCGGCTAACCGATGATGGGATGGGTGTTGAAATGGGAGAGGTGTAGCTAATGAATGAAGAAGTTAATAACTTGTGCACAATTCTGCATTTTGATACGAAGTTTAAAGCAACGCATGATTTTGAAGGACGTGTATTACCCTTTTTTACGCGAAACCCGGAACGGATTAAGTATACAAATGGTTTTAGCCCAGTAGTGGGCGTTGTTGCACGAGTAGTTAATGATAAAAATGCAGAGCTTAATCAGGAAACTTTAAACTCACGAGATCCATTAATTGATACGAGAATTGATAAGTCAATTGTTGATCAACTTTTTTCTCCAGATGTTTACCGTGCAATGCCAAGCTCGAAGCTATTGCAGTATTTACCGTTATCAGAGGGGAAAGATCGCACTGGCGAGATTTTATTAGGGAAGTTTTTGGTAGATTTGCTAAATTTGAAAAATAATCAATTATTTATAGCGAGTTTTAGCGATACAGAACCTACTAATTTATACGAACGAGTTGTATTTGAAGAATTAGAAACGACTGAGGTTATGCAAAAATCTAAACCTAATCATTTCGAATTTTATGATGGCGGTTATTACGAAAATTTATTTAAACAGGATGTTCAAAGGTTAATGCAAGATCGTGGTTATTATTATGACCATATTTCTGAGCTATTGAGGTTCTATTACTTTATTTATGTTAGTCAGACAATTGTAAGAATTAGTGATACCGAGGCTAATAATACGATTACGCCTTTGTATTTTGCTTTAGAAAACGAGCCCGTTTCTCGTTCAAGACAAGCGGTTAGAGCGGGATATTCAATGGTGTATCAACATGGTCAAGATTTATTAACGGATGTTGATGTTTTGAATTATTTAAATGCGTTAATTCCAGATGAAAATCACTTTTTTTGGAAAAATCAGATATTAGCTTCTGACTTTGATTATCATCATGTACTATATGATAATTTAATGGAATTTTTACCTCTGTTTGCACGGAATTTGGATGCCGCGATTACGGAGGGCGTTAACTTTAATTTTCCTGATTTAAAGACAGCAGTTGATGGCTTACGAAGATTATTAGCTAGAAGAAGTGATGCCAATCGTGCGACCAGTGCTCGTTATGCAAAATCATTTGAGGAAATTGCCCAACAGGGGTTTGTTAGACAACACGGTCGCCTTGGGCGAACCTTTTCTTTAAGTAATCATATGGTGCTATTGTTGACCACAGCCATTGTTGGTAAAGGAAAGTTACCGTTAAATTTTGTTTTTGAAGAACTGAAGAAGCGTGGCGTTTATTTTGATCGAATGACACGAAATCGTATCATTGCATTATTTGAACAAGCTAATATTCTAGAAAAATTAAGTGATAGCGGGGATGCACAATATGTTAGAGGAATATTATAAATTTTTATGTAAGCGCCTTGTTGCATGGGCTAATAAGGTTGAAATTTCACCTGGTGACCGGTATGTATTGAGTTTTGAAGAGTCGCAACAAGTTCGTAATTTTATGAATGAGTTAGGTCGTTTAGGTGAGGTGGAACAACTCCAGATAAGTCAAGGAGAAAGTGGATTTGCTGGTCTAGCAATTATGTTAAACCAACCAGTGTCCATGAAGTTGGTTGTGGTTTCAACAAATAATGTAACACCGGATTACTTGGTTAATCTTCGAAATCAAATTGGACGTCAACAGGGGATTTGGAAAGATACAGCATTGCTCTTTGTTTCGAATCAAATTCTGGATAGCATTAATAGCGGGGCCAAAGATATTAGTCGGCAGGGTGGTCCCTTTAATTTGGATGAGCTTCGTAAAAATCTGGAATTTGAAATTCAGCAAAGCAAAAGCTTAAATCTTAAAGAACAACAAATTCTTAAGGTTATGGTTCGATCTTTCTTTAAGGGTGAACAGACACTTACGTTGATGGATTTCGCAGATGCTTATGCCATCCTTGAAAAGGGAAATATCGATCCTGATGATTATACAAAAATGGGATACTTTCAGGATAAGAGTTTAATGACCTTTGATGATGACGATATTGAAAAGCGCCTCGAAAACAATCATGATGATTTTGCAGAAATCAATATGATTCGGGGATTTGGAGATACAAAGGAGAAACTAGAAAAGTTAGTAACGGGTGATCATTTAAAAGTAGATTTAGCTGGAAATGATTGGCAAAAAGTGGATTATAAACGTATTTTGGAAGGGAAAGCAGAGTTAGCAGAAACTAATCAGGTGAAAATCGCTTATCTGCCTGACCAACTATTAAAAGATAATGCTGACCTTCAAATTTGGGATCGACCGCAAAAGATGACTAAGGCGGGTCAGCGAAATCGACAGTTAATAATTTTCAATCCAATGGGTCAGTCGGAGTTAGTCTTACGTATTCCTTTTGATAAATCAATTAAACGAGATGGACTTAGTAACAAAACTGAAAAGAGTACCAATCCTAAGGTTAGTATTAGTGGGCACCATTTAAAATTAACTTTTAATCTGCTAAATGATAGTGAAGCAACGTCCACTAAAATTGTTTATAAGCACCAGAACAAAGGGTCTTTAAGATTTACTTTTAACATTGTAATTTTACCAATCGTTCCAGCGTTAATTAGTGCGTTGCGTCCCTTTTATTCATTATCAATTGGAAGTAAGCAGTCGTATACTATTAACCTTCCCAGTGATATTGCAGATTTTGAATTGGGAACTGGTGTAAAAGAAGAGATTATCGCTCACTCAATTAGCGACTTAGATGGCCTGCGGGTTACCAAATGGAAGAAAATAGTAATTAAAACCAGTGATTTAATTTTAAATGATGATGCAGATGAAAAATTTGAATTACTAATTGGTAATCTTAAGATTCCATTTTTATTTGTGGATGAAGAGGAACGGATAGTTCCGCGGAATGCAGTTTATTTAGAGAATTTTCGGCGTCAACATTCAATTGATGGTCATTATCGTAATAAACAGGTTTTTTTTGGCGAAATGGCATGTAGTGTATATGAGTCTCAAAAACGTTTTTTAGATTTAGAATTTGAAGCAATTCATGATAATCAGTTAATTGTGGATTCAGATTATGAAGGCTTTGACTTAGAGGACTCATTAAAAAAGGCTTATGGGAGTTTGTTTTTTGAATTACGGCGTCGGCAAACTACTATGAGCTTGGTGATTTGGGATGAAGAAATTCAAAGATTAGTTCAGGCTATCTTAGATGAAGTTCAATCAGAGATTGATACTCAGGAGGATAGGATTGAGCTGCCAATTAAAATTCAAAATATTGTGCACATTGGGGAATTTAATATTGACGGCGACATTGCATATGCCCCATTTAATCCAATGCTTTTGGCGTATCAATTACAAGTTGAGCAAGAAGTCGGTCAAGAAAATTTATCTGACACTATACAGCGAAAGCTAAACCCTACTCATTTAGTTCCATATTTGAAGCGAGAAGGAGTTGCATACAAAACAGACTATATATCTAATGCACCACGTTGGTTAATTTATTCCAAAACTAAATTATCTAAATTTAGTGAAGTTTCGCAGAGAATTATTACGGAGCGACTAAAGGATTTTAAAAAGCACTTTGATTATCTTTTTACGTTAAATCCACAAATTAAATATAATGTTCGTGCTGTTAATATTAAGGATGAACGGCTCTTAATTAAAAGTATCACGGATTATTTAATTTTTGAGATTAGTCAAAATAAAGAGGATCTTTCTCAGATTAATCCTGTCTCCTTGCATATCATAAACCGAGAAAATCAGCATTTGAACCCAGATGTTAATCAATTTTATAAAATTCATACCAGGTCAGATTATGAGAGCTTTTTCCATCAACCATTAAAGTCGATTCAAGATGTTAATTCAGATCAGATTATTGAAACACTTCAAAATAAGCTAGATATATTTTATGGGGAAAGTCAAGAAATTAATTACCATATTACTTTCTATCAATTTACGAATCAACTAACCTTGGGGCAATATAGTACAGAACAACTAACAATGAACTATTCGATTGATGGTTTAATTGGTGGTGATGAGTATACTAATGTTCAGAATAGTATTAAGAGTGGCTTCGGTACTAAAGGTTTGTCTGAGATTAAGATGTCTGGTGCGTTGAAAATGGCTAAGGCTTGGAATGAGCTGTTGGTTGCTACTGTTCAAAAACATGCGGTAATGAGTCATGGTCAATCATTGACAAATAGTATTGAGGAAGTCGATGATCGAGAATTTCAACGTCAGTTTGATGGGAGTAAGTGGGTTACATTATTAAATCCTGAGGTAAAATTAGATTACTTTTCGCAAATGAATCATAATATATATGTCATTCATTATACGGATTATACTAATTCTGCAAATTATGAATCCATTACGCTGACCAAAAAAGTCCATCAATATGAAATTATTTTATCAGATAATTTACCAGATACAGTTGATGGTCGGAATAACCAGGATTTCTTAACGACAATTATAAAATCGTTCAATGTCCTGAATGGTGAATGGTTGTTGCGTTTAGTTAGCCATCGGAATCAAGGAAATACGGTAAGAGAAAAGTTAAGCATTATGGCAGTATATAAAGAAATGTTAGGTATTTTGAATAGTTCTAGAGTTATTTGGATTCCGTTATCACTAGAAGAGATTTTAAGAGTATCAGGTTCTTTCGTGGGCGAAACGAGAAATGATTCTATTTTTAGTGCTAAGAGCTTAGGAGCACAAGGAAAAATATCTGACGATCTGTTGTTTATTGGTCTTTGGGACTATGAAGGCCAGCTTAAGGTGACATTTTTACCGACTGAAGTTAAAGTTGGTAAAAATGCTGATCAAGTTATTAGCAAAGCAGATACTCAGGTAGAAAAAACTTTTAATGTTTTAAAAAAGTTTATTTTTGATGCGATTGATTTTAAATCAGATTTTTATTTGGATTTCTTTATGAAGTTGTACTTTGCAAATGCTGCAAAGTTATTTAGCAATGGTGAAATGAGTGTGGATGTTTACCAGCAATTGCAGCAATATCGACAGAGTGTGAGTCAGGGGAAATTAAAGGTTGATAATACTCTAACTGATGTTTATCGAAATAAATTTATTTTTTCGCTAAAACGTGATGTAACTAATCGGTCGTTACGAGTAAATGAAGATTATACGTTAGTTGAGGTTCCTGAGAATGATGCCTATCGCATTTCCGGAATTAAAACGCAACGAGTTATTGATTCAGTTCAAAATGATCAAATGGGGTTCGATGTATCCCGATTATTAAGTCATATTTCACAAAAGGATGGGGAAGCGTATCGGCAACTTACCAATGCAGAAAATCATAGTAAGACCCAAGAGGATAATTTAAGACAACCTGTGGTAGCTCAATCAGAAGTTGCTGAAAAAGCATTACTTGACTCAAAAGTGGAGACAGGTAGTATGTCGGAAGAAACAGTAATACAGGATGAATCAGGAGTAAGCCAAAGCGATGTAGAACTAACGGCTTCTAATGACATTCAAGAAGCACGGCCAGAACCGAGAGACTTGAATAAGCCATCACTGGTTTACTCGGAATCCTCAAAGGAATCTTTAAAGGGAACACATTTGCGTGGTAATCGACGAATTCTTCTGGGAACAGTAGATGGTTCTAGTCAAAAAGCATATTGGGAATATGATGATCATCAGTTGGCCAATCGTCATATGTTAATTACGGGGAAGTCTGGACAAGGGAAAACGTATTTTATTCAGACTTTACTATATGAATTTTCTCGTAATAAAATTGATTCCTTAATTATTGATTATACCGATAGCTATTTACCAAATCAGTTAGATAGAACTTTGAAAGAAGCAGTTCCTAATATTCGGCAACACATTGTGATGAAGGAACACCTAGCGATAAATCCGTTTAAGTATAATAAGTATAGTATTGGCGATTATCAATACTATGAAAAAACTGAAAATGTGGTAGCTAGGGTTGCTGAAGTTTTAGACTTTGTTTTTGGATTGGGTATTCAACAAAAGAGTCGGCTGATTACAATTATGAACGAGGGAATGGCTAAAAATAAGAATTATACGTTCAGTAAATTGAAGGATCAATTGAGTGAGGATAAAAATGATCGTACTTTGTACGGCCGATTACAAACGTTACTTGACAATGATCCCTTTACCTATGGAAAAACTAATTTTGATTGGTCGAGTTATTTTGGATCAACCGGTCAGATTAATATTATTCAGTTAAGTCACTATCCGGCTTCTGTTCAGAAGGCAATGATTGAGTTTGTCTTATGGGATTTATTTAACTATTCTCAAATGTATACGGACCGTCATTTGGTTTACCCCGTTTTTTTAGACGAAGTTCAAAATTTAAACTTTGCACGTGAAGCACCTACCTTTAAAATTTTAACGGAAGGACGTAAGTTTGGTTGGTCTGGAATCTTTGCAACGCAATCGTTAAGCAGTATTAAAGGAGAAGTCGATTCTATTTATAATACTGCAGAACAAGTGCATTTTTTGCCTCCAGAGAGTCAGACTCGTGCTATTGCGAAAACGCTGAGTTCTAATCATAATCGACAGAAAATGTATGAGCAAGAGTTGTCTACGCTGCAAAAAGGGCAGTGTGTTGTAAATGGTCCAGAATTAGGGGAAAATGATCGTTTAATTAAAACGGCAAATATTATAAATATTGATAGCTTAGAAAGTCGTGTTAGTCGAGAGTAACTAACTGAAAAAGGCGTGGCCCGCGGGTCACGCCTTTCGTGTCTTCTATTCTACGGGTTGCGCTTTAGCTTGGGCAATCAGCTTGGCTTTCAACTGTGGCAGTTGTTGCTGGGCCTGGGTGGTAGCTGCCCGAGTGGCGCGTTGTTTGATGGCTTGGAGTTGGTCGTCAGTCAGGCTGGGATTGGCTAGCCGTTGCTCGGCGACAATTTGGGCCACGGTCCCGGCTAGGGTGTGCTTGGCACTTCGGATTTGGTCGTCCGCTGCTTGGGCTAACCATTTAGACTGCCGGACGCTGAGGGTCTCCCAGCTCCGGGGCAGAACAAACGTGTTTTCCGTCTTGATGACTTCGTGGTGTTTGCCGGTGTCGGAGAAGAGCCACCGCCAGATTCCCGGCCGGTACCGCCAACTAGTGGTCTTGGTCACCAGTGTCGGGGTCGCGGTGTTCTGGAGGCTGATCCGGTTGGTGGTTTTGAGGTCCGCTACGGTATGGTGTTGCCGGTTAGATGTTGGTAACCGGTAGGCGTAGACCCGTTCCATGGACGAGTGTTTCAAGGGCTGATAGACCAGTAAGTCGAGTTGCCGACTAGGAGAGACCGAGGCAATTTTAGTGGTCTTGGTGGTGGTGACTTGAACCATCCCCCAGTGCCAGTTATCGTTGCCAATCATCAGCAGGGCTGCGCCTAATAGGATCAGACAACCTAGGGTTCCCCCGCCGATGCGCAGGGCCTTGGTGGGTAAGAGTAGGGCACCGAAGACGAACAGTAGGATATCGGCGAATAAAATGATCAGAATCATGCGACAGCCACCTCCCGGGCGGAATCTTTAATCAGTAAGGCAAACAGCATGTCCAAAATACCAAAGGCTGTGGCCACTAAGAAAGCGGCGTGGAACCCAGACATCGCGGCCTGGTAGCTCTGGTCTTGGAAGACTAAGGGAGCTGTGGTCAGTAGGGCGTGACTCGGCGCGGCGTTAGTCATGACGTTGGTGAGGACGCTCCCTAAGATGGCCGTGCCCATCGACGTGGTCACTTGCCGTAGCGTGCTGTTGACGGCGGTGCCGTGACTGAGTTGAATACCGGTCAGGTCCATGGAACTGGCAGCGGTGATTGGCATGGTCACCACGGCGACCCCAATCATCAGGATGGTGTAATCGCAGATGATGTAGAGGTAGGGCGTAGTCCGGGTCAGCATCGCAAAGGGCAGGGTGCCTAGCGTCAACAGGAAGGTTCCAATCATGGCGAGTTTGCGACCACCCATCCGGTCGTACAGACTCCCACTAATCAGGCTCACGATGCCGAAGACCAAGGCGCCGGGGAGAATCACAAGGCCGGAATGCAAAGGGGACAGTCCCCGTACCTGTTGGAGGTACATGGGGAGAACCACTTGAATCCCAATCATGGCGGTGTTGGATAGGGCCGTGACCAGTGAAGCGATGGTAAAGGATGGAATCTTCAACAAGCGGACATTGAGGAATGGCGTCTGTTGCGGCCATTCGTGCCGGGCGAAGAGGCCGATGAAGAGGACGCCAACTAAAATGCCGCCGATTACGGTCGCGGACAGCCAGCCATTCTCACCGACTTCCGAGAACCCGTAGAGGAGGCTACCGAAGCCGATGGTCGATAAGCCGATGGCCACCTTGTCGATTGGGGACTTCTTCAACGGAATCACGGGATGGATGAAGATCAGGGTGAGTACCAGAACTAGAATCACGGGTGGAATCATGATACCGAAGAGGTCCCGCCAAGTGGCGTTGTCCAGAATCCAACCGGACAGGGTCGGTCCTAAGGCGGGGGCCAGTCCAATGACGATGCCCCCCAGGCCCATCATTGACCCACGTTTGTCGGCTGGAAAGATGACCAGTAACACGGTCTGAATCGTGGGAAACGTAATGCCGACCCCGACGGCTTGAATCAAGCGCCCAGTCAGAATCAGGGCGAAACTATTGGCGGTGTAGCTGGTGATGAGCCCCGCTAAGAAGAACCCCAGCGCCGCCAGGTAGATGATCCGAAGACTGAAGTTATTAATTAGCCAAGCACTGATGGGAATCATGATTCCCATGACCAGTAGGAAGCCGGTGGTCAGCCATTGAACGGTTGAACTGGAAATGGAAAAACGCGTCATCAGAGTGGGGTAAGCGGTGACCAGCATGTTGGTGGTTAAGGCGGTACAGAACGTGCCGCACATTAGCGTGATCATCAGCCAGTAGCGGTTGATGGGTTTGCCATTGATATCGTGCATCGAAAGACCTCTTTTGCCTAAGTTTTGGATTAATCTAGGGTGAGTATAGACTGTCTTCTTCAGAAACTAAACTGATGCTATCAGTTTAATTCGGAATCCTTACTAGGTATAATGGGACCCAAAGGAGAGGGTGGCTTATGGTGAAGCGGCGGACGTTAACTCAGGAAAAGGTCATCGAACACGCTAACCGGTTGATTGCGGTACACGGGTTGGACCACTTGACGATTCGGGAACTGGCCACGGACTTAGGGGTGCGTCCCCAGTCGATTTATAATTACGCACGGAGTCTCAACGATTTACTGGATCAGGTGGGGGTCCGCTTCGTCCACGAGTTGGCCCAGCAGCTGTTACATGAGTTGGCGGGGGTGAGCGGAGATGCGGCATTGATGGTGTTTGCGCAGGTTTTTCGGCAGGCTTGCCAGCACCAGGTGCATCTGGCGCCAATCTTGTTGACCCCCAATCAGTTGGCGGAACTGCCGCAGACCCATGCGGAATTGGTCGCGTTGTATCGTGAAATGTTTACCAGTCTTCACCTCTTAGAGCATGCGGGAACGGCGCAGATGGCGGCCATCACGCTGTACCGGTCGGCCCTCTTTGGGTTTATCATGCAGGAGTTAGGGGGCTTCTTGCGCTTGCCGCCGGAGCAGGTGGACGAGCGGTTCACTCAGACCATGGCCTTGGCGATTCGTCAGTTGTCGGTGAGGGGATAGGGATGTGGGCCTCATGAGCGTCTGATTTGGACCGGTCGATTGTATTTTGAGTCAGAGATTGGAAAGGGAGTTGGCTTCCCGGCGGGGGTGGGGTAAACTTTAAGGTAGTAGCCTTAGAGAAGGGAGGTCCTCGGCATCAAACCTTATACGGTCAATACGTTCTTTCCAACGGGTGATCCCAATGGCGTCCGAATCGCGGACATTACTACGCGGTCGATTCGGGCATTTTACATTCCCCGGGAGTGTTTAAAAAACGCCTTAGACAGTCGCAAAGAGCTGGCTTGGAACGGGGTCTACACCCTGTTTGATCAGGTCTTGCCCGGGCAACAACGGACGGTTTACATCGGGGAAGCTGAAGATGTGGGCCATCGTTTGCGGCAACATCAGGTTGCTAAGGAAAAATGGTGGGACTTTGTAGTGGCGTTTGTGATCAATAACGCGGACCATCAGCTCTCTAAGGCGGATATCAAGTACTTAGAAAACCTGATGTATCAACGCGCGCAACAAAGCCAGCGGATGCAACTCTTTAATGGGAATACCCCGCACAAGTCTTTTGTGGCTGAAGGCAGGAAGTACGATTTAGCAGAGGTTTTTGAGAATATCGACTTGTTATTACGGGCCTTTGACCTCCCCGTCTTTGCCCCAGCCCCGCCAACATCAAAGGCGTTAAAGTTAACGCCGGTTGCTGCCCCGGCATCCCAGCACCCTAAAATGACGCGGCAGGTCGAGACAGACCGAACGTTTTGGTTTGATGGTCGCGGTAGCCAGGCGCGGGCCACGTACACCCCGGAAGGCAACCTGCTGGTCCATCGGGGCTCTAGGTTGACGCCGAAAGCCCCTGCCAAGTCGTTTAATCCGGCGCTGGTACGCCGGTTGGAACGGGCTGGTGTGATTAAAGATAACGTGTTCGTTGACGACTACCTGTTCACCAGTCCGTCCACGGCGGGAAGTGTGATTTACAAGGCCAGCTGTAATGGCTGGACTATGTGGCATGATCAAGCAGGGAAAACGTTAGATCAACGATTTCGGAATTAGATTCCAGCCCATGAACGGGGGCTGGATTTTTTTGTGAGCACGCATGGATCGTAAAAATGTTGGCGAAATTTGGACCGATTTTACCGCTTAGATGAAGAATTCAGGGGGTTCGTTAAGTTGGCTATTGATCTTCTAGAAACGGCTAGGTAACATGGGGATACAGGATTATCGGCGTAGCTTGAAGACAAGGGAAGAGTAGGCGTGTATATGACAGAATTTGTTGAGATTCCACAACCATCCAGATTTCGAATTAGCGAACTATTTCGGGACAATAACTTTATCGTTCCGCTATATCAACGCAACTATGCCTGGGGAACGAATGAGGTCGAGGACTTTTGGGGCGACCTGTTGGAGCTAGTGAAAGGTTCCCGTAACAGCCACTTCTTTGGACAAATCGTGACCTATAAGAACGAGCAGGGCGATCAAGAGATTATTGATGGGCAGCAGCGACTGACTACCAGTACGTTGTTTATGGCGGCGATTCGGGATACCGCTAACCGGATGTACCGTGAGAACTTCTCGAACAGTCATGCGAGTGAGGCGGAGCTAGAGAGCGGCGACCTGTTGCGCGATGTGCGGCGTGAGGTTAATAAATCGATTCGGGAAAAGGAGCGTCCGTCATTAATCGTTCAGCAGAACGCGGACCACGACCAGCCAGACCAGAGTTTGCAGGCTTATTTTTCAGATTTGACGCACCAGGTGGCTAAAGCCGCAACGGAGAAGTTGACGTCGGAGCCTAAACGCAACATGCAACGGGCTTACAAGGAAATGACACATTGGATCGTGGCGGAGATCAATCAGGAAAAGACGTTGGCTGGACGGATTGACCGGTTACAGTTGATTTTTGAATCCTTCTTTAACAAGTTCTATATTGTGATGATTTCGGCCCCCAGCCGGCAAGACGCTTTTACGATTTTTGAAACGTTGAACAGTCGGGGAAAAGATCTGCGGGCTTCTGATATTATCAAGAACCACGTGATGTCGTTAATGGGGACGGAAATCAAGCCGGCTAACGACCAGTGGAACCGGTTGACCAATCAACTAGACAACGACAGTGATAAGATTACCCGGTTCATTCGGACTTACTGGGCGGCCAAAAAGCGAATCGTTCCAGAATCTAAGCTGTATCGGGCCATCAGTACGGAAATCAAGGACGTTAACACCTCGCAACAATTTTTAGATGACTTAGACAAGGTGGTCGCTTTGTATACCGTCTTGGAATCACCGACCAGTCCTAAAGCCCATGCCCAATATTTTAAGGATCACAAAATCACGGAAACTTTGGAGATCTTAACACGGCTCCACGTGAAACTGTATTATCCGGTCGTGATTGCGATGGTTTATAAAAAGTATTCTGAAGCGAGTTTGTTGAAGGTCGTGACGAAATTACTGGCCATTTTTATCCGGCACCGGACGATTATTAACGATGGGACGAATAAGTTGGAAACAGGGTTCTCGGATGTCGCGCATCGTATCTGGAATTTAGATTTAAAATCAGTGGATGAGATTATTGAAGACCTTAATGAGAAACTATTACCGAAGAAAGATCAGACCGAAGCAAGTTTCCAAGTATTGCAGAAGGCTGGGGGTCAGCGGGGCGCTAAGAAATGGACCTTGGTGTACTTGTTGGCGGAGCTCTATAGTGTTGAATACGATGACTTTGGGGAACAACTCTTTCGGCAGGTCTTCAAGGATGATGATTACCAACTGGTTCAGGTCGACACCACGAACGCTGTGGGGGATGATGCGGAGTATCTAGGAAACTGGACGTTGTTGGAAAAGCGATTAGTCAAGACGGAAGTCCAAGCGGCAATAGATCTGGTACCGGCGTTGCAACAATCGGGGTTGACCGGGAACCAGCGTCTTGCCCAACAGATTCAAAATAACGGCTGGTCGGCGACGGATGTTCGGAATCGCCAAGACCGCTTTACGTCAGACGTTACCCTGATTTGGTAGGGACAACCGGTGATTAGCCAGCGAGCCTTAACGCCATCAGTTTGGCTGCTGTAGTATCGAGGATAGCCAAAAACGGAGCCTGGGATTTTTATCCTGGGCTCCGTTTTTAACTATTTAAATAGATGAAACGGGTGCTTGGTCAGCCCAGCATCCCGGGCGTGGTAGAGGTAGCGGGCGGCTAGTGACGAGTAGGGGCGCCACTTACGACACTTCTTCTCGACGGCCGCTCGGCGGTAGTCCGTGGTCTTGTAGACCCAGCCGTAGCCCTGGAGAAAGGCGCCGTCTTCGAAGGGTAAAATGTTGGGACGGTCGAGGGAAAAGATCAGGTACATCTTCGCGGACCAAGGCCCAATGCCCTTAAGCCGGGTCAGATCCGTTATGATGGCTTGGTCGGACCAGTCACGGTAGCGCTCAAGGTTGATGGTACCCGCCATTATAGCGGTCGTCAGGGTGCGAATCGTGGCGACTTTGGTGTGCGAAATGCCGATACTGCGAATCGCTTGGTCGGAAAGTTGGTCGATAGCGGTTGGTGTGAGGCGACCGGCTGGACACTGACGAAGTAAGCGATTAGTTAAAACGGCGGCCACCTTATTCGACAGCATTTGCCCAATAATTTGACTGACTAGAAAGCCGTAGCCGTTGGTGACGAGTTGGTAGTCCAGCGGGCCCAGCGTTTGGATGACTTTTCCCAGATGCTTATCTCGTTGACTAAGGTATTGAATCTCGGGTGAAGTTTGGTCAAAGTGCACATTGCCGCCTCCTTTAGACCCGATTATACACAGGGGATGACCGGGGCGGTAATGGGTTGTTAAGCGGGGCCATTAGTTTACTAGCCTGGGTGACGAGGTCATGGGAGGTTAAACCTGAGGTCAGGTTCTTTTATAAATTTTATTATGATAAAAAATGAGCAGAAGGAATATTAGAAAAGCAGATTCTGTATACTAGGCCGGTAGTTTAAAAAGCAAGGATAAATTGCCTGAAGAGCCAGGGGCGGTGGCGAGTGGGGGCCGACTGTCCGGTAGCTGATCAGTGGAAACGGTGATACGCGGCTGAACGGATAGAGCTCACGACTGCACAACTTCGCCCGCCCAGTGAGCCTTTTGGTCGGGCGAATAGCTTGGCGACTGAGCGGTCAATTGGCAAAGGTTGTTGATTTAATTAAGTGGCTCTTAGAAGAAATCAAGGGTGTATAGACGTGGTAAGTTTTGGGTGTTGGGAGGAATCATGAATGGAAAGAGTCAAGGTTCAAGGTATCAAGAAGTTGGTCTTGATGCTAGTTATTGGGATGAGTGTATTCCTGCTGAGTCCGCCGGTGGTGGGCTGGGCTAAAGAGATCCCCGCAACTGGTCTGGATGCAAACAGTGCCGTGATTAAGGACGCGCAGGGGAACGTGATCAGTCATACGACACCGTTGCCGGAATCGCTGTCCTATACGGTTAGCTATAACTGGCGGGTCGCGTCGTTCCTTAAGATTAGTCCCGGGGATACCATGACCGTTTACTTACCGGAAAACGTCGCAATGCCGGAAGATACTAGTTTCTCGATGGCCAACACTTCATTATTTGACCACCGTACGATTGGCACGTTCTTCATGGCGAAGGGGGCGCGAACGGGGACGGTAACCCTGAACGCGACCTTTGCGTCCACCACTTATAATCGTAAGGGCTACATTCGCTTGGACGTTACCGGCCGTGAGCCAGACAAAGAGAGTACTTTGGAAGCACCGATCGACCCAACGCCGGAGAATCCGGACGATTCGGAGGCTGTGGCTCCGGAAGTACCAGAAGATAGCGAACCAGAGCAGCCAAGTACGACTGAACCGGAAGCACCGGAAGACAGTGAGCCAGAACAGCCGGAGACGACTGAACCGGAGACACCGGAAGATAGCGAACCGGAACAGCCAAGTACGACTGAGCCCGAGTCGCCGGAGTCGGAACAACCCAGTCCAACCGAACCGGTAACGCCGACGCCCGAACACCCCAATACGGACGGTACGCCGACGATGAACGATGAGGAACCGGTAAATACGCCGGCGCCTGAAACGCCAGAAGTACCGAGTTCGCCGCAGCCGGGGACAACGACTCCGGAATTACCCGGTGATGCGGGGGGCGGTGGTGGTTCAACCCAGCCGACACCTGCCAATGATTTTCAAGCAGAGAATCCCCTGTTGACCCCGGTACCAACGTTTGGACCGCAAAAACCTGAGTCACAGAAGCCAGGTTCTCAAGTACTGAGCGGATCAGCGACATCATCAACTACGGGTCAATCAACGCCTATTCCCGGTTCAGAGAGTGTTGGCAACCAACCGGTGACCAGCGGCTTGGCTCATGGTGGTACCGCATCGCAAGGTACTTCGGGCGGGATGGCCCAGGTCCTAGGGATTCAATCGACCAGTGACCATTCGACCGCGACCTTACCACAAACCGGTGAGCGTCCTGCGCCGTTGATTGCTTTGAGCGGTTGCTTGATGTTGTTTGGTTTAGGATTTAGCGCATTGGTATTGGTACATCGTGATTAGGTACAAAAACTCCCGTCAATCTAAATTTGACGGGAGTTTTCGAGTTTTCAGCGTTGTCTTTAATGTTTTAGGACTTAGGAATCACGTTCAGGATGTACATCAAGCCAATAAAGACGGCGAGCATGATCCACATGATCAAGTTGACGTCTTTGCGCCGACCAGCAGCGGTCATCAGAATTGGGTAGGTTAGGAACCCAAAGGCAATACCGTAGGAGATGTTGTAGGTCAGGGGCATGCCCACGATTGTCAGAAAGGCGGGCACCGCGATTTCGAATTTATCCCAGTGAATGTGGCGCATGGATGACGCCATGAGAACCCCCACGATAATCAGCGCGGGTGCCGTAACTTGGGTGGTGACCACCGTCAGTAATGGCGAGAACAGCAAACTGAAGATGAAGAGTACTCCCGTCGTCAAGGCCGTCAGACCAGTCCGGCCACCCACGGCGATACCGGCAGAGGATTCAACGTAAGCGGCGGTAGGCGTGGTCCCCATCACTGAACCAGCGAGCATGGACAGGGAGTCGGCCATGAGGGCCCGACCGATACGGGGCATCTTATTGTTCTTCATGATGCCGGCCTGTTGCGCTAAGCCAATGAGCGTCCCGGCCGTATCGAAGAAGGCGACTAACAGGAAGATGACCACGACGGCCCACATCTGAGGATCAGCCATGGCGGGGAGGTTCTTGATGCTGACCCCCATGGTGGGATCCATGCTTGGGGCGAGGGACATGAAGTGGGTCGGTGCTTTGATCAACCCGGTCAGAAGTCCCACAATCGTGGAAGCGACCAGACCGATGAAAATGGAACCCGGAATCCGCATTGCCATGAGCACGGCAATGACGAAGACGCCAAAGATCGTCAGCCAGGTTGTGGGCACGGTCAGGGAGCCCATCGCAACTAAGGTTGATTTGTTGGCAACCACTAGGCCACCGCCTTGAAGTCCGACAAAGGCAATGAAGATCCCGATTCCGGACGCAATGGCCATCTTCAGGTCACTCGGAATTGCGTCAATCACGATTTCACGGACCTTTAAGAATGACAAGATGGTGAATAGGATGGAGGCAACGAAGACCCCCGCCATCGCCTTTTCCCAAGGAATCCCCATTCCCAAAACCACTGAATATGTAAAGAAGGCGTTATCGCCCAAGCCAGGTGCTACGGCGATAGGGTAGTTGGCTAAGAAGGCCATTAAGAGACATCCAAGAATGGCAGTCAAAGCGGTGACCGTAAAGACGGCACCTTTGTCCATCCCAGCGGCCCCCAGAACGCTAGGGTTAACGAACAAGATGTAGGCCATTGAGATAAAAGTCGTGAGCCCAGCTAGGAGTTCTTGACGAACGGTCGTCCGTTGTTCGGACAAATGGAAAGTTCGTTCCAGAAATCGGGTGCTGGCAGTCGCGTTACTAGTTTTCAAATTTAAGTTCCTTTCCCTCTGTAAGATAGCTTAAATTATGCCATATATTCAAGCCCTGTTCAATGGCTAAGTTCGGATTCTAATTATAATCTCCGGATATAATAAATTTAATAGACAAATGAACTAATCAAATACGAACTTTTATTGCTTAAAGCAATAAATTGTAGACAAACCTTTTATATGGCGAAAAGAGTCTTTTGAGGAGATGATTTAAAAATAATCTAGGGCTTGTAGATAATTGGCATATCCGGCAGCCACATCATTTACGCAGTGAGCATTGGCGTCAAAAACTAAGGGGATGTGAGCTTGGCGTGCGGTTTGAATCCAGTTAAACGGAACACTTGCTGGTACGGATTGAGGTAACTGACAATTTATCAACTCACCGTTGGCTTGAATCGCGTTAAGGATAGTTGTGAGTTTTTGATGAGTGGCTGAATCTTCCCAAATTGTTCTGTCAGGAAGACTGGGGGACCATTGGCAATATGATAGGAAATGCCCGTATCGATGCGGTTTATAGGGCACTTGCCAGTTTACGGCTTGTTGAACGGTGGCTAAGTAGGCCTTCGTTACGTTTAACGGAGAGCCGTATGCTTGCAAGACGCCCCGCTGAAAGGCTAGGGCCGAGTCATCAAGGGCACATAGTCCCGTGGGAGTGGGGAGAAAATGGACGGACAGGATGGCGTCATCGATTTGGCGGTGATAGATGGCGAGTTGTTCAGCCAGCCAATCGGAATACGCAGCAATGTAGTCGATCTCAAACCCCACGAGGATTCGAATCTGATGGTGATACTTGGCTTTTAGGTAGTTTAACTTGGCAAAATATTGGGGAAGTTCGTCAGTGAGCATCGTGGGGGTAGCAATCGAGTGGGGGTGTCCCTGTATCGATTGATCATTAGTGCGAGGTAAGGGAAAGTGTTCCGTCACGGAATAGGTCTTAAACCCACAGGCAATCGCTCGGCGAATATAAAGTTCAACGTCTTCCCCTGAGCCATGGGGACAAAATTCGGTATGGTTATGGCCACTCCAGGTCTGGCGATGGATACTGCGTAAGGCTGCGATACTTAGCATGAAGTTGAGACTCTCCTACGAATGGATTTTCAGTGACGCCCTGAGGTGGCAAAAATGACTGACAATCCGGGGCGTCACGTACCGCTGATGATACGCTCTACGTGTAAATATTATGCAAAACAATTGTGCCGAACGCGTAAAGGTTGATATAACAATTGTTATACGGGGTGGCATGGTTATTCCCCGGGACTCAGTTAGGTTGCTTGGTACGGGCACTTTAAAACGAACTCTTCAACAAAAAACGATAAAGTGACTATAATAAAAGTAAGCGGATTAATCTTTAGGGGGATGATGAGACTGGAATTACCAATTACACAAGACTACTTGATATTGACGGAAAAGATTACCACCCGGCCGGTGTTACGTACGCGGTTTACCACGCAGGCTTATCTGGTCTTGGCAACGTTCTTGGATCTGCGGGATCAACACTTAATAACGCTGACCCCTCAGCACGTGACTATTCCAGATTTCGATCGTTTGCAGGCTACGTTGCCGGCTAGTCTACAGGAGCTGGTAACGCGGTTGCGGACTGCAGTCGCAGCGAGTTCGGCGACCGCAGATGTCTTTAAGTTGCTGGTCAGCTGGAACTTGGCGAATGCCATTTACGATACGGTGGGACCACAGTTGGCTGCGACACAGCAGGTTGAGCCAGTGGTGTTTCAGAACAACCTCTTGCCGCATACCATTTACGTGCCGCGAGAGGCAATCAAGCAACGGGTCGTCACACAACTGGAAACTGAAATCCGGCAACGGCGGTTAACGCCCGCCCATCAGGATTTATTGGCTATTTTCGACCGTTTACAGGCACTCCAATGGCTCTTGCCCACTGACTTGGTTACGCAGTGGTCGGCGGCTCAGTCGAAGGACACCCCGATTCAGCAGTTTACGGCGTTGGCTCAGCACCGGATTACGATGCGTAAGTTTGAACTAGATTCTTGGTTAAGTTAGGAGTTGAGGGTATGCAGAAGTTACGATTACGGGTATGGTTAGGCGGTTTATTAGTGGCTGGTGGCGTCTGTCTCGGATTGTGGGGTCAGGCGGCGATTCCGGCGCAAGCCAAGAGTTCGCAAGCAGTCACCTGGTATCGTCAGTGGAAAAAGGCCTATGTTCGGGGCGGCCAGCAGAAGTACGTCCAAACCAACGACGGGCACGGTGCCAGTCGGGTTTATTCTGAAGGCCAAGGCTACGGGATGCTGGCGAGCGTGCTCGCGGCTAAACGGGGCGTCAAGACCCACACCACGTTTAACCAACTCTACCGGTATTACCGTGCCCACCGGGTCTCCAAGGCCAATCCTTTAATGCAGTGGCAACAAATCAAACGACAGGGTAAGTTGACCAGTGTGGGCTCCGAACGGAATAGCGCGACGGATGGGGACCTAGACATCGCCTACGCCTTGATTCTGGCGGATAAGCAGTGGGGGAGTCGGAAAATCAATTACCGGCAGGCCGCCCGTCAGTTACTGGTGGCCATCCAGCGTTCCGAAATCAACCCGACCACGCATCTGCCCATGATGGGAAATTGGGCCACCACCGCTAACGACCAGCGAAAGCTCCGGACGGCGGATTTAATGACCGGTTATTTCCGAGCGTTTGCCAAGGTCAGCCAGAAAGCCAAGTGGACCCGGACCGCTAACCAGAGTCAAAAGATGGTCAAAAAGCTCAGCGCGCAACACAAGACGGGTCTCTTCCCAGATTTCACTTACGTGACGGGCAAACACCTGACCCGGCGGAGCGTTCGGCCCAACACCATTGAGTCGGCGACCGATAACCAAGTGGGGTATAACGCTTGTCGGGTTCCGTGGCGCTTAGCTCAGACCTACCGGCTAACGCACGACGCGACCACCAAGCGCGCCTTGACCAAGCAGCTCAACTTCTTCCAGCGTCGTTCCAAGGTGACCGCGGTTTACACGCTAGGCGGTCGGGCGGTTTACACCTATCAAAACGCGGCCTTTACGGCACCAGTTGTGACGGCTGCGCGGGTGCTAAAGCGGTCGACTCTGCAACGCAAATTTGCGAAGCAGTTACCGGCCAAAATTCAGAAGCATGACTACTATTCAGCCACTCTGCAGATGATTACCGCGTTTGCATAGCGCAAAAAAAGCGATGCCCGCTGGGACATCGCTTTTTACGTAGATGACGGCTTAGTAGGTCGTCACGAAGGATTGGTTAGCCGTGATGTACTTACCGTTGGTTAATTGGAACCGGTAAGCGTTCTTGCTGTTCTTGGTGATAGCCTTCACCGCTAATTGAGACCCCTTGGTTACTTTGCTACCCCGAGCGCTCTTGGTGAAGTTGACCGAAGAATACTGGTAGATTGGCTTAGTGGTCTTCACACCGGTAACCCCGGATACGCTTTGGTAGTAGCTCGCCTTAGATGCGGCGTGGGCAGCGGCTGACTTGAACCAACCGTTGACCGTTGACTTATCTAAAATCTTGTTCAAGTCCACGTTACCGGAAATCCCGGAAACACGGCCCTTACTGGTGTATTGCCATAAGTCTACGGAAGTTCCGGCAACCTTAGGCTTCACGGAGCTGTATTTGGCGATCCAAGACCCATCGAACTTAGAAAAGTCCAGCTTGTGGGAGTTGGCGTAGTATTCGCCAGAGTAAAGAATCAATGGCTTGTCCGTCAATGACCGCATGGTCTTCAGCCAAGCGTTGACGTAAGTCTGTTCGGAACTCTTAGCGGAGCTCATCCGTTGTTCTTCGTCTAACACGAAGAACTTGGTGTGCGCGTTACTCCGCTTGTAGAAGTCTTTGGCTTCTTGCTTCGCGTCCTTAACACTGGTGAATTGAGCGAACATGTATTGACCGAACGGAACCCCGTGCTTGTAAGCCCCGTTAGCGTTAGTATTCCGGGCACTATCAACCATGTAACCCTTGTCACCCTTGCTACCATGTTGGACCCGAATGATGGCATATTTTAAGTCTTTGGATGCCTTGCTCCAGTTGATCTTACCCTGGTATTGGGAAATATCGGCCACTTTTTTACCAGCGGCTTGGGCCGTGGTCGTGTTTAAGCTGACGCCGACTGCTAAGGCAGCAGCGGTTGCTGCAAGACCCAAACCAAAACGATGTAATAATTTGTGCATAGAAAACGTCCTCCTCAGTCTTTGCCCCGATTATACACGGGCACGTTCGCCTAGAGGTTACCACAAAATAACAATTGATTACATTTCGATTGCAGGGTCAAAAAAAGACCGCTTCGTCGATAAACGGCAGCGGTCTTACGGAAGTTATTTATGTTGGGCAACGTAAATCTTCAAGGCCAGTTGAGCCCGGGCCTTGTCGGTGCTGGTGACGGGATTGTATTTCTTCAAACCATTGGCCGACGTGACCTGCGTGTAGCTGTTGACCCGGCTGGTGCCACTCTCGTAGTACATCAAGTCAGAATGCTTAGGGGAGTGGTTCAGCCCCATCACGTGACCAAATTCATGGGCGATGGTCCCTGCGTACTCGTACATCCGTCCTTGAGCAGCCACGGACTTAGAGACCGCGGTGAGCTTTTGGGAGACGGGTTGGAACGCCTTTAGGGAATGGGCTACGGAAGCTTCTTCCTGTTCTAGCTTATTATTGTATTCGGGATCCGTTGAGGTGATGCCTTGAGCGGCCAGATTCTTTTGCGCCTGGGCCATGATGGCGGCCCCGTATTGCTTATCAAAGGCCGACTCCAGTGAGTTGCTCATCTGTAGGGCGATGTCTTGTAGCGCTGCGTCGTAGAAGTACTGGCGAACCTGGACCTTCTTGGTCGCGGGCGTCCACCACGCGTCACTGTTATCGCGCTTCGAAGGTTTCGTATTAGAAACGGAGAAGGTCAGGGTGTGGTGTTTCTTAGACCCCGCGGTGAACTCTTTCTTCCCCAGCTTGTGGTTCCAGTAGTCCATGGCTAGTTTGACGCTTTGCTTCAGCTTGGGATCCTTAGTCTTGACCCAGACCATGGCTTTACCGTTCTTCTTGAGGGCCGTTTGGGCGCTTAAGGCTAAGCGGTACTTTTTGCTCAGTGATTTAGCATGTTTCTTATAGTAACCGTTGGATTTTTTTAAAACGCTAGTCGAAGGTTTGATACTTGCCGCTTGAGCGGTGGTCACAGTCCCCGTCGTGACCACGGGGGCGATTAACAGGGTTGCCGCAAGCGCTGTTAGAATCGACCGACGTTTGATGTGATGTGTCGTATTCATCTTCAAGAACCTCCTTAGTTCCCCAGAACAAGTTTAGTTTACAACAGCATATGCTTTTCTAAAAACAGGGTCAAGCAAAACCCTCGAAGAAAATATCTCATGATTTACCCCGATTAGTCAACGATGTTTCCGGTTTCATAAAAATATGTAAGGGGAATATCTGTTCGCCTTGACGGACGAATCTGGTATAGTTAGGGTAGTCAAAATAAGAAAGGTGTGGACCATGACAACACGGTGTACTTGGGCGCAATCGGCGCCAAAAAATATGCAAGATTACCACGATCAAGAGTGGGGGCGTCCCCAACATGACAACCAGGCGCTCTTTGAGTTGCTCTGCTTGGAAACGTTTCAGGCGGGGCTGAGCTGGCAAACAGTCTTGAACAAACGGCCCGCGTTTCGCCGTGCGTTTCAGGGATTCGCCATCGCGAAAGTTGCGGCCATGACTGCGGCAGACCTGGAACGCTTGTTACAGGATCCCGCAATCGTTCGCAACCGGCTGAAGCTAAGTGCCGCCATTCATAACGCCCAAGTCCTGATGGATTGGCCCGCCGGCAGCGACTTCAGCACTTGGTTGTGGGCGTTCGTGGGGAACCAGCCGATTCGCCACCGTTGGACCGCTAGTGATCAGGTGCCGGCGACCACGGATCTGGCGCAGCACATTTCCCGGGAGATGAAGCGGCGTGGGTTCAAATTCGTGGGGCCGACCATCGTCTACTCACTCTTACAGGCGGCGGGCTTGGTCAACGACCACCTGGTGACCTGTGACTGGGCGCCGGAGAATCAACATGAGGAGGGTTCTAAATGAAATTTCTACATACCGCCGATTGGCATATCGGCAAGAAACTGCACGGGTACGACTTGTTGACCGAACAACGCGACGCTTATCGGCAGATCAAAGCCATCGCCTTGGCGGAGCAGGTGGATGCGGTGGTGATTGCGGGGGACCTGTATGACCGGGCACTGCCCAGCGAAGACGCCGTCGCTACCCTGGATGAGATGTTGGTTGACCTGAACCGCCAGACGAAATTACCGCTTTTGGCCATCAGTGGTAACCATGATTCCGGCGTTCGGCTGGGATATGGGCGCCAATGGTTCGACAGCACCCGCTTTTACTTGCGCACTCAGGTGGGCGAGGGCCTCGAACCCGTAACGTTGGGAGATACCCAATTCTTCTTACTGCCGTACTTCGAGCCCTTTGCGGTCCGGCAACTGTTTGACGACCCGGAGATTCGGACCGTGGCCCAGGGGATGGCGCGCCTGGTTCAGGTGATGGAAACCAAGTTTGCTCCGGATAAGAAGCACGTGTTGGTCGCCCACTTCTTTGCCGCCGGGAGTACGCATACAGATTCCGAGACACAGGTCCAAGTCGGTGGGTTAAACGCCGTTCCGGTCGACCTGTTGCGGGCGTTTGATTACGTCGCGTTAGGCCATTTACACCGCAAGGAAGCTCTGCAGCACGAACCCACGATTAAGTACAGTGGGTCGCCACTGAAGTTTTCGACCAGTGAAGCGGCAGATACCAAGGGCGTATGGATCGTTGATACCGATACCACGCCGGTCACCGTGACGTTCAAGCCTTTGACCCCGTTGCATGATCTGGTGGTGTTGCGGGATAGTTTCGAGCATTTGATGGCTTCGGACCACGACTTTGGTGTGGGCCCGGATGACTTCATCGCGGTGGAACTGACCGATACCACGCCGATTCCTAACGTGATGCAGCGCTTAAAGACGCGCTTTCCTAAGGTCATTGAGCTGACACGTGTGAATCCCCTGACGGTGACCTTAGCGCAACTGGATACCCGGCAGGTGCAAAATGATCCGCTGGCGCTACTCAAGGACTTTTTTGAACAGACCACCCAGCATCCATTGGATGATCAGCAACTGCACTGGGCTAAGCAGGCCTTGCAACGAGCGACTAAGGAGGATGCCAAATGACACCGAAAAGTTTACATCTAGAATTCTTTGGCCCGTATCGGGATACGGTGATCGACTTTACCCAGTTCTCCGGAACCCCCTTGTTCTTAATTAGCGGGAAGACAGGGAGCGGTAAGACCACCATCTTTGATGGGATGTGTTATGCGTTGTTCGATCAGACGTCCGGGGCCGATCGGCGACCGCAGGCCATGCGGTCCGACTTTGCGACCTTCGCGGACACTACCCGGGTCACGTTTGTCTTTACGCAACGGGACCGACGTTACGAGATTGTTCGGGAACCTGCGCAGACCCTACAAAAGAAGCGGGGAACCGGAGTTACCGACGTAGCGGCTAGTGTGACACTGACGGTTTACCAAGACGACCAGGAGATTCGTCAGCTGACCAAGGCCAAGCAGGTTCAGGAATTTTTACAGACACTCTTGCAGATGAATGGTCAACAGTTTGCTCAAATCGTCTTGTTGCCTCAAGGACAGTTCCGTCGCTTCTTGGTGGCACCCAGTGACGAGAAAGCAACCGTGTTAGAGCAACTTTTCAACACGGAGATCTTTGCACGGTGGGCCGACCAACTTACGGAGCAGGTCAAGCGTAACCGACAACAGAACAAGACAGCCTTGGCAGCGCTGACGCAACTCCAACGCGACCTGACTTGGGATCCGGCCAATCAAGCAGCGGCCCAAGACCTGTTGGCGAACCGGAAAACTCAAGACTTGTTAACGTTGATGGCCCGACAGCAAGCAGCGACCAAAACGGCAGAAGACCAAGCCACGGCGACCTACCAGCAAGCCCAGCAACACGAGCAAGCGCTGACCCGGCAGGATACGCGTGAGGAACAGCTGGTCCAAGACCAGGCCCAGCTTAAGCTGACCCGAGAAGAGCAGGCCCAACTCCAAACTCAGGCACCAGCGATGGCCCAGTTAGCAGCTGAGATTCAGGAATTGGAGTGGACTCAGCAATTGCTGCCGAAGTGGCGTGATTGGCAGCAAGCCCAGCAGCTCGTGACGCAACGACAGGCGGCCGTTGATCAGCAACAACGAGATTTGGCAACGACTCGCACCGCCGCCGATCAGGCGCAGAACAGTCTTGACGGTTTGGCGTCTCTGAAGGCTAAACTGGCAAAGTGGCAGGAAGAGCAAGCCCAAAATGCGCGGATTCGGCCATTGTATCAGCAGATTGAGCAGACGCAAACGGACCTGGCAGTGGCTCGGAAAAAGGCCACGGCCGCTCAACAGGCTTGGACAACGGTGACCCATAACGTTCAGCAAAATACTGACCAACAAGCGCAACAGCAACAGATTATCGCGCCTCAAGATCACTTGGTTACGCAACGTCAGACATTGCAGCAAACCGCCAATACGCTGGCGACTTGGACCGACCAAGCCCAACGACTGCAACGGCAGGCAGAAAGTGTAGCCCGGCAAGAGCACCAGCTAGCAGCGTTAAAGACGCAGGTCGCGACCGCCCAGCAAGCCGCCCAGGAGGCCCAACAGACCGCCGATGAGTTGTACCAAGTACGATTACGGCACCAGATTGCTGAGTTGAGCGCTCAACTGACACCGGGGAGTCCGTGTCCCGTTTGTGGGGCCACGGATCACCCGCAGCCAGCGGCCACGACCGTTGCGGACGCCGACGTGTCGACCAAGCGGGTCAAAGCCGCCCAGGACGCCGCTACTCAGAAACAGCAGCAGGCCACGACACTCGCCACCCAATTCACGCAGGGGCAAACACGTCAAACTGCAGACACCCAAGACTTACACCAACAGGTCACTGAGTTGCGGGCCACGATTCAGACTAGCGACTTGCTGGTCCCCGCTGACGACCTTGCGGGTATCCAAGAGCAGTTGGCAACGGCTACCCGGGAGAACCAAACGGCTTTGCAGGAGAATGCCCGGCAGCTAGCGGCAGTGAAGACGGCCAAAGCAACCTTAGAGGAATTGACCGCAGCGGCGACGCAGTTGAAGCAACGGGTTGAGACGGCTCAGGCGGCCGTCCACGATGCCCAAACGGCGGTCGAGCGGTTAGCCGCGCAACTGGCGACGCAACAGGACCAGCTACCAGATCGGGCGGAAACCTTTATGGCGTTTACCGCTCGGGAACAGGCACTGGCGCAACAGGTTGCGGATGCTCAAGGCCGTTGTCAGGCGGCGGAACAGGCGGTGACGCAGACCCAAGAACGGTTGACCGTAGCCCAAACTGAACTCAAGACGGCTCAGACGGAAGCCACGCAGAGTCAACACACGCTCCAGACGGCCCGTACAGTATTGGATGCGGCCCTAACTGAACACCAGCTGACTTTGGCGGCTGATCGAGAGCAACTAGAAGCCCAGGTAGCGGCGGTCGCTCAGCTAGCCGCCAAGCGGCAGACCTGGCAGACTTATCAAAGTCACCAGGAACGCTTGAAGGCCACCCAAGAGACGCTGGTATCCCGGATTGGGAATCAGACGGCCCCAGACCGGGATCAGACGCAAGCCGCTTTGAAGGCCGCTCATCAGCAGGTCGGTCAAGCTCAGGATCGGCGCTACGCGTTACAGGAATCCTGGACCCACAATGATCGCATCGTCACCCAGTTAACTCAGCAGTTGGCCGCGCAACAGACGGCCATCAAACAGACCCAGGCGTTAGAAGAGCTGGCAGGGGTCATCAACGGGGATGGTCCGAACACCAAGTTAGGCCTAGAACGGTACGTGTTACAGACCTATCTCCGGCAGATCCTGGTGGTCGGCAACCAACGGCTCCAGCAGTTGACTAACGGCCGGTACCAGTTCGTCATCGACGATTCTCCGGCGGCTTCCAAGAAGCGGTCTGGCCTGGAAATCGACGTGTACGACGACCACGTCGGGGAGCAACGGAGCGTGCACACCTTATCTGGAGGCGAGAGCTTTATTGCCGCACTGGCGTTAGCCCTAGCGTTGGGTGAAGTGATTCAGCAAACCACTGGAAGTGTCGACGTGGAGGCTCTGTTTATTGATGAAGGGTTCGGGTCATTGGATGAGGATGCCTTGATGACGGCGCTGGAGTCCCTGGAGTCGGTTGAAGGTCAGCACCGGATGATTGGCATCATCAGTCACGTGAGCGAACTTAGAGCCCAGGTCCCTAATCAGTTACAAGTCATCTCGAATGGGAATGGGGAGAGTCACGTGCGCTACCAGACTGAAAGTGACTTGTAACCAATGGTCAACGCGGGTCGTGGTTCGCGCCGTAAACGATTTATGGGTATTTTAATCTGTTGATGAGTTTAGTAATAAACCGGTTATATAATCAATCATTTTACGTGCATAACACCATCAAGTAGTTTAGAATAGGCAGTAATCAGAAAAAGAGAAATGAGATGGTGTCTAATGTGCACGAGTTTAACGTATCAAAACAGTCGGGGAGACCACTTTCTTGCCCGGACCATGGATTTTGCTTTTGAATTACATGGCCAGCCCATGTTTATGCCCCGGAATTGGCGGGTCGCGGGGGATGCCGGTGAGTTCACCACGACCTACGGCTTTGTCGGTGCTGGTCGAAAGATCGGTCATGAGATGTTCGTCGATGGTGTGAACGAAAAGGGCTTAGGCGTTGCTGCCCTGTACTTCCCAGAGAATGCGCAATACGTTGACCCTAGTCAGGTTCCGGCGGGCAAGCAGGCCATCGCGCCTCATGATTTTGTGGCTTGGGCGTTAGGAAATGCGGCAAGTGTTGCTGACCTACGGGAATTGGTGACCCACATCCAATTGGTGAACCTACCCGTGTCGCTCTTGAAGCTGATCACGCCATTGCACTACATCATCAGTGACCCGACCGGAGAGACGGCGGTCTTAGAAGCTACCAGTCAGGACTTGAAGTTGATCGAGGATCCCGTGGGGGTCATGACCAATTCTCCAGATCTAGGCTGGCACCTTCAGAACCTAAGTACCTACGGAACCCTGACGGCCACGGAACAGCCCCTGCACGATTATATGGGATATCAGCTGAAGACGCAGGGACCGGGAACCGGTGCGCTAGGATTACCGGGCGATTATACGTCCCCATCCCGGTTTATCCGGACGGTCTTTGCCAAGCACTTTAGCCAACCCGCGGCTGACGTGCCAAGTACCTTGAATCTCTTACAACACTTGTTAGATTCGGTTACGATTCCTAAGGGCGTTAAGCTCAAAGCGGACGGGAGCGACGACTACACCCAGTATCGGGGGTACATGAGCTTGGAAGAACGGGCTTACTACATGGAACCTTACGATAACTTTGAACTGCAGCGGGTGGTGTTGACGACAGAAATGTTGGAAGAACAACACACGCCAGTCAGCTACGCGTTACAGCCCAGTGTGCATATTCAAAACTTGAACTAACCATCGCAGAATAAGAAGAAAGAGCGGACCCTGATCAGTCGATCAGGGTCCGCTCTTAATTTGTCTAATTAACGGTTTGGGAGATTGTAAAATATAACCGAACACTTGTAGACAAAAAAGCCCATAGAGG
>NZ_AZDT01000022.1 GCF_001434785.1 Levilactobacillus namurensis DSM 19117
CCGAACTGAAGCACGACGTGTTTCAGTTCATTAAACCCCAATGCATCTAAAGAGATGGCCAGTTCTTTGGCGATGACTAAATCCGTCGCCACCGCAACGTTAGCTTTGTTCTTACTAACATCGATTCCAATAATTGTTCGCATCATCATATACCTGTCTTTCTGAAGTCTTCACGTAAGTTTTAGTAATCTCGTTTTCAAAACACGGCTTCGAGAGCCCAAATACTTTGATCAAATT
>NZ_AZDT01000003.1 GCF_001434785.1 Levilactobacillus namurensis DSM 19117
TGGGAACAGATGAGGTTCTAATAAGTGTTCGGATAATTCTTGCAATCTCCCGTTTTAATTAATGGTCTGATCTCAGTACTTTACTGAGATCAGACCATTTTTATTCGGGTCTAGAATTTTTGATGTTGGAAAGTATTTCCATTCCAAAAGTACTAGGCCCTTTTTGATAACAAAAAAAGGCATCTAAGCCTCCCTAGTGCTATGCTTTAAGCGACGAAACTCAAGATAAGCGGGGTAGGAATAGATGTCTCAACTAGCTAATACACTTAAATTACTGGGAATTACAGACACAAACATTCAGGTGTTCGGTACTCGTGATGAATTTCATGGTCGGGGAACGGCTGAAGCTCAATACTTTCTATCATGGGTTAAGAAGATGGGATTAGATAAGTCCACGGTATTAGCCATTGATGTAGAAGCGCCGGGATTAACCTGGGCAACTACTGGCCAAGTTAACGTGTTCCTGAAATACCTGATTAGTCACGGGTATAAGAATGTGATTACGTACGGCTCAGGTAGCTGGTTCAATGCTGGCCGGATTAATCGGTCCCAGTTAGTAGATAAGGCAATCTGGGTGGCGGCTTATGGTGTCAGTCAACCGGGGGTAGCTAATGCCAACGCTTGGCAATATACCGACAACTGGCACGGAGTGGATTGCAGTTATGATTTCGATGGTAAGCTGTCTGGTAAGGTTACCAAGGCAACGCCTAAGAAAGCCTCATACTGGGCTGATAATGGCTTGTATGAAGTGATTACCAGTGAGGTTAACGTGTATGGTAAGCCAGCCCTAGACAAGGCTAATAAGCGCCGTATTCACTTCTCAAAGGGAAGCACAATCTATGGTAAGGCTGTTAAATATAGCAAGGTGTACCGGATTAAGACTGATGTTGGTTACATCTCTGCTAATAAGGACTACGTGAAGCTGGTCAGAAAGTCGGGTGGTAAGTAATGACCTTTGATCGTTGGATTGAATTAATCACGTTAGCTTTGGCTGTAGTCGCGGGTATCTATGCAGCTTTGATGGTTGTCATGAAGCCCTTCACAGATCGGCTGCAAGACATTGCTCAAAGTATGAAGGATAGCAGCCAGCGAATTGAACGGCTGTTTAATTCGCAAAATACGCTGCGTGAAGATTTAATCACTAGCAGAAGCGAGCATAAAGTTATCAACGAACGCTTAGACAATGTTGAAGATGATGTACGTTAACTGAAAAGTAAATAGTGCTAGAATTAATTTAATCCTTCAAAGTTGACACAACCAAAAAGCCACTCATCTCATCACGAGGTGGGTGGCTTTTTTGAGTAAGTTAAGTGACAGCATTGATTGATTGTTATATGATTGTGTATGTCCTAAATGGACACAAGCAACGCTCCTAAGCAAAGCCTGTATGTCCTAAATGGACACAAGCAACGCTCCTAAGCAAAGCCTGTATGTACTGATTTCAGAAAAGCCCTCTATTCCGCATAATAGAGGACTTTTTTGTGTGCATTCTGCTTAATTTAAACGGACAAGTATACATCTAAAAGGTGAACGTATCGTCTGAGAGCACGTGATTATTTACTTTTTACTTTGTTAGCATCGCCGGTTTCCAAAGTCTGTATTTGAGTCGTAAGCGTATTTTGTTCAGACTCAGTTAACGATTCAAAAAAAGTTTTTTGTAATTGGGCTAATCCGTTTTGTTGAGTTGAGCTATACCCTAAAATTACCATAGCTTTCATAAAGTTTTTTAGATGATTGTCAATTCTGAGCGTAGTATCAAAAGTAACACCATCTATTTGTTTAGACTTTGTTTTGTTTGATTCGTTTAGAGAAGATATGGAAATTTCTTTTTGGGGCTGGGGCGCCGATTTTCTAGGAATTATTTTGCTTTTATTTGAGTTAGGATTGTGTAAAAGTTCCACCATGCTAGTCCGCCCTTTCAATAATTTCTTGTGCCACAGAATCGTATAATCTAATTATTTTTTTATCGAACTGATCTTTTAGAAATACACCTCTGATTGAATATCTTTTGATTCTTTCCATATTACGAATTAGGGTTTTTAACATGTTTTCTTTCCCAAATTCTTCTTCTGCTACTTCTAATGTGCTGTGATCAACAGGCGCCCCATTCTTTAATAGCACAGGAAGTATACCGAGTAAATTCAAACTAGGTGCTTCGTATTCATCGATTACCTGTTCCTGTATATATTTTAGAAACGATTCGGCACCCTGAAGACTGTGCTCTTGAGTTTGAAGGATAATCAGAACCCAATCTGAAGCGTATAAGGCGCTATCAGAAATTAAGGAAATAGTCGGTGGCAAATCAAATACCACAAAATCATATTTTTCTTTTAGTGAAGCAAGTAGCTTGCTAAAATATGTAACTCTATCTTTATAATTATTTTTAAACTTTTTTTCCATAATCCGTGGGTACAATGAAAAATCTGCGCTTGATGGAATAAAGTCAATGTTTTTATCCAAAGTAACCAACGATCTTGATAAGTCCTCTTCTTGGATTGATGCAAGCAAGGTTTGATTAAATTTAATATCATCGTGGCCTAAATTAGCCGCGGTTTTAAAGTAAATATCTGTAGCGTTTGCTTGAGGATCGAAATCAATTAATAGCGTTTTTTTACCAGCACGAGCTAGTGCCAGGCATGCAAGCGTGGCATTTGTTGTTTTACCGGTGCCACCTTTAAAATTTCCAAAAGTAATTACTTCACCCATTATACTGACCTCCAATTAAGTATCCTAATATACAAGGATACTTGGATACAAGGATGATAACATACAAAGATACTTGGATACAAGGATACAAGGATACATTTCTTCTCAAAAGCCGTTAAATTAAGATTAACTGCAAGTATCCTAATATACTTAGATACAAGGATACAAGGATACTTAGATACAAGGATATGAATATACAAGGATACAAGGATACAAGGATACATAAAAAGAAATGTTGATTTATCACCAAACAACGAGTAATATTGGTTACATAAAATAGAACATAAAAAAACACCCACCGACGGGAATCGGTGAGCGCCACATAAAAGTCATCGTTGCTTAATGACTATTATATCATGGCCGGTGTGATTTTTAAAGCCCTAGGGGACAAGCTGGGGTCTAAATCCAAGGGGACACGTTTGCCAGTGCGACTTCAATAAGTCTGGCTATACCACAACAAGGTCATCTGTACGGCTGGGTGGTGAATGGTGAGCGCGACCATTAACGGCGCGGGTGGTAAAACGAAGCTTCGGCTTGGTGCCACTGATTAGTTGGTGATCGAACAAAAATAAATACGTATTACCAACGCCTACTAGGGCGTTTTTTAGTAGGTTAAACCGAAAACGTAGGTTTATAATGAGTGGTGGTAGCAATACCGCAATTGTACAGACAAGCGACGGGCGTTAACGACCGACGAACTAAGGGGAAACTTTTAGTAGTAGAATTGTACTCTGGTTCAGTTATTCCAAATAGCTGATTCCAGGGAACAATTCTGCGCTCAAAACGTCACTCCCTCTAAACTGAATGGAAAACCGTAACCCGTCAAGACAAATATAAAGAAAAAAAGAAAGTTGGTGGAATTGTTGGAATGTAAGGATTACATTGTTCCATTGAATCCAGATGTGATCGTTAAGAAGACAATCTATCGGAGTTCTGCAAGAATTACTGATCGACAAAGGAACCAAGTGAAGAGAGTTTTGCGTAGTCAAGGGTATCAGGGAAGAATTAGTAGTATTCGATACACTCGGGTAAATTACAAGTATTCATTTAAAGTATCAGTGAAGTATCGGGGAAGTGTTGGCAAATTTTTGGTTAATACAAAGAATGAGACAGTTGAATTTAAGGGAATGGTCTAGGAGTAATACCAGTAAATTTTACAAAATTTCTTTCCCCAATTAAAACCAATCTGCGACCTATACCACTTCTTTTTTGGACAAGTTCACAATCAAAAAATAACGGAATGTGGAAGTACCAGGGCGTGAGGGGGTTACTTGGGATAAGCCGCCTTATGTGAAGTAGAAATTGGTATACTAAAAAAGGCTCCCGGTTTAACACTGGAGGCCTTTTTTCTAGGTTACATGTTTTGAGGATGAATGTTTTTATCTTCGTAGCTTTTACTTGGGTGCTGTAACATGATGAATACTGCTTAGTTTTTGGTGCCGTACCCCGCAACAGATGCGTCGCTTCATCGGCATTATCTTAAATGCTAAGTACCGAGTTGAGAAGGATCATCAGGATATTGGGGTCCTAATCCCACTTGATGATGAGGAGCTGAAGCCTTTAATGACCAAAGCCTTGAGACGCTACTTTAACGCTCTTAGAAGCAATGAGAAGCACATTAATAACGTTGAAAACTACTTGTACGGCACCATGCAAAACCTATTTGGGGTTTGGTGGAATAAACAAGCGGCTAGAGAATATGCGGCCAACCACCCCGAAGAGCAAAACGCTGACAATGAGCGCTTTTAGAATTAAACGGCATATAAGCTCATCTAAGCCGTTTTAAGTGTTCGGCACATAATTATATTAAAGCCGCTTTAAAACCGTTTAGAAGCTAAAATAGGCGCCTTAAATAGCTGAATAGGCGATAACTAATCTAGAAAGATGGGAAAGGAGTTTTTTAAATGACCAAACCAAGCAAAGAAGTCGAAAAAATAGAGCAATTGTTGGCTGACCCCTGGACAGTCAATATTTAAGGCATTTGGGAACAAGCGGCACATAATCCAGACCCTGATAAGCGCAAGTTGTTTGACGCGTTACACACTTACCTCTTACGATAAACGGCAAGAAAAAAATTATCAACGAAAAGCATTTCGTGATTTAACATGGACGAGTCAAAGAATCAGTGGTTGGAATGAAAAGGAGACACAAAATATGACTAAGACACAAGCATATATGGACAAGTATCAATTTACAGTTGCAGAAAACAAACGGTTTGCTCGAACAAATTTTACCAAGCTAGTACACACTAGTGCCCGCTTTGAAGGCGTAAATACCACTTTGCCGCAAACACAAACCATTATGGACGGCATGAGTGTGGCAGGCGTTCCTGTTGAAGATATTTTGACAATTGTTAACTTAAAGCGTGGGTGGCAATATATCACTGATCAAAATTCCTCCTTAACGTTAACCATGGAAAAACAAATTAACAAGATTGTGGCCGCGGAAGACGCCTTAGTACCAGGAGAATTACGGCAAGGAAAAGGAGGAGTTGATTTAGGCAGTGAAGACTTTTTTGAACCATCCTTAATTAACGAAAAACAAGAACAATCCTTTTTACAAAAAATTTTGGCTGATCCGCAAACAACGACCACTGATAAAGCATTGACTGTTATGTATCATAATATGCGCCAACAAATCTTTTGGGACGGGAACAAAAGGACGGCGACTTTAAGTGCTAATAAAATTATGATTGACGGTGGTGCAGGCTTAATCAATGTGCCGTTAGATAAGTGGGATCAATGGAACGAACTAATTGCCAATTATTATCGAACTAATGACATGGCTAAAATTAAACGGTGGACATATGACAATGGCATTCAAGGATTACAAATTAGAGCAAACTTAGAGCTTAAATCAGTTGAAGACGAAATTGGTAAAAGAATCCAAGAACAATTAAAAGATTTTGCGGATCAAAACCCAGAAATTAAGCCAAAAAATGATCCAGAAAATAAAAACGATCGGCCTAGTTATTAGGTTGATCGTTTTTGAGCTTATTCGGCTTATGGGTATTAACGTAATCGGCAAATGTTTTTAAAAGCTCTTCGGTTTGTTCAACCGAAAGGTTATCAGCTTGAAAGTATTTTTCTAGCAAAGCTCCTTTTTGAATTAATCGGCGAGAACGTGCTTTGCGGTCTTGTCGGCTTTCATAGTATTTAGATTGCCGTAATTTAAAATCTTCCCGCTCAATTTTTTGTTTTAAACGCGCTTGCTGCTCGACTAGTTTTTCATATTGATTAGACATGGAATTTCCCCATCTCGTATGGCTAATGATCTACGGACTTTACCTTTAAAAATTCAGAAAATTGCTTAGCTAAAAGCTTAATCTTATCGTTAGACAAATTAGCATAATCTAAATTGGCTTGACTGATGATTTGTTTACCTAGCCGTTGTTCAATCTTATTTTTTTCGTCCTTAATTTTTTGATTAAGGGCTTTTAATTTAGCTTCTTGTTTTTCTAAGTTACTTTGAGACATAACGATCCCTCCAATCATATTAGAAATAATTACCGAAACTATATCATATAGGAAACGTTAAGTCAAAGTATAAAAGTTGAAATAGCGAAGCGGAAGGCATACACTAAAAGTAAATTCAGGAGAATCAGCAGACCGAGTGAAACGAGGTCAATGCGCACTTACACACAACAACTAAAGTTGGTTGTGTTATTATGCTAAACCCTTGTATCAGAAGTCGCCGTTGGCGACAACAAAAGCAAACCCATGAACCCAAAGAAAGGTGGTGACCGACATGGCAATTTTTCACATGAGTTTTCAAAATATTAGTGCTGGTAAAGGACGTAGTGCCATTGCTGGAGCTGCTTATCGAAGTGGTGAAAAGTTATTCGATCAAAAAGAAGGTCGAAGCTATTTTTATGCTCGGTCAGTCATGCCAGAAAGCTTTATTTTGACACCAAAGAATGCGCCAGCATGGGCGAGTGATAGAGAAAAATTATGGAATGAAGTCGAAAGAAAAGATCGGCGAGCAAATTCACGCTATGCAAAAGAGTTTAACGTGGCTTTACCAGTTGAATTAAGTGAAGATGAACAGAAAGAATTATTGAAAAAATATGTACAAGAAAATTTTGTTGATGAGGGTATGGTTGCCGACGTAGCAATTCATAGAGATCACCTAGATAATCCGCACGCTCATGTTATGCTAACTAATCGTCCATTTAATCCAGACGGAACATGGGGATTGAAAAGTAAAAGAGAAAATATATTAGATGAAAATGGGAACAAGACTTATACAGGAAATAGTCGTTTTCCAAGATCAAGAAAGGTGTGGCTAGTTGATTGGGATAAAAAAGAAAAAATAACTGAATGGCGGCACAATTGGGCGGTTAGTGTCAATCAAGTTTTAGAGCAAAAAAATATTCCCGATCGGATCAGCGAAAAATCATTTATCGAGGAGGGAATAGATGATATCCCAATGCAACATGAGGGAATCAATAGTAAGCGGCATGAAAGAAAAGAATTTAACCAACAAGTTAAGGACTATCGCAAGGCCAAAGCCAGTTATAAAAATAACCAAGAAAAAGTAATCAATAGAGGTCATTTAGATAGCCTAAGTAAACACTTCTCGTTTAATGAAAAACGGGTAGTTAAAGAGTTAAGCCATGAACTGAAAACTTATATCAGTTTGGAGAACTTAGATGATAAGCGGCGCATGCTATTTAATTGGAAAAACAGCACCTTAATTAAACATGCGGTTGGTGAAGATGTGAATAAACAATTATTGACAATTAACCAACAAGAAAGCTCATTAAAAAAGGCAGATGAACTCTTAAATAAAGTGGTCGATCGTACTACGAAAAAACTTTATCCAGAGCTTAATTTTGAACAGACCACACAAGCTGAAAGACGAGAATTAATTAAGGAAACCGAAAGCGAGCAAACAGTTTTCAAAGGCAGTGAATTAAACGAACGTTTAATGAATATTCGTGATGATTTATTGACCCAGCAATTATTGACCTTTACCAAGCGACCATACGTTGGTTTTAAGTTATTAATGCAACAAGAAAAAGAGGCCAAAATTGATCTGAAATATACGCTAATGATCCACTCTGATAGCTTAGAAAGCCTGGAACACGTCGATCAAGGGTTACTAGAAAAGTATTCACCAGCAGAACAGCAAAAGATTACTCGAGCAGTCAAAGACCTACGGACAATCATGGCCGTTAAGCAAGTCATTCAAACGCAATACCATGAAGTATTGAAAAGAGCCTTTCCCAAAGGTGATTTAGATGGATTGCCATTGATTAAACAGGAACAAGCCTATACAGCCGTGATGTACTATGATCCTGTTTTAAAGCCATGTCAGGCCGAAACGATTGAACAGTGGCAAGCAAATCCACCACAGGTTTTCAGTACCCAAGAACATCAATTAGGGTTAGCTTATTTGTCGGGGCAGCTTAGCTTAGATCAGTTAGAAAATCATAACTTACAACGAGTTTTAAAGCATGACGGCACTAAACAACTCTTTTTAGGTGAATGTAAAGTCGATCCAACGATTAAGAACAGTCAGATTGAGAAAATCCAAAAACAGTTAAAAGGGCAACAAGCCAAGGACGACCAGTACAGAAAAGCAAATATCGGACATTATCAACCACTGAACTACAAGCCAGTTAGTCCAGACTATTACTTAAAGACGGCCTTTAGTAACGCAATCATGACCGCCCTTTATGCCCGTGATGAAGATTACCAACGGCAAAAACAGGCGCAAGGTTTAAAGGAGACTGAGTGGGAAATGACGAAAAAGCAACGGCAACACCAAACTCGAAACCGGCATGAAGATGGGGGCATGCACTTGTAATCGGAATAAAAAATGCACCGTTAAACCTGGTTAAAAGCGGCTGAACAAGGTAAAACAGAATTAGAACAAAAGCTGAATCATAAGGAGTGAACGAACATGACCACTGTTATCTTAGCTGAAAAGCCTAGTCAAGCCCGTTCATACGTCCAAGATTTTCAAAAGAGCATAAAAAGCAGGGTTACTATACGGTTAGTGACCCTATTTTGCCCGAAAAATACAAAGTTGAAGTGTCAGCTAGTAAACAAGCATAATTCAGGATCGTTAAAGACCTGTTAACCAAAGCCGATACCATTATTGTTACCACCGATAGTGGTCGAGAAGGGTCAAATATCGCGTGGTCGATCATGAACCAAGCGCATATTGATGTTAAGTCGAAAATGATTAAGCGCCTTTGGTTGAATAGCCTAGAAAAAGACGCGATTATTACCGGCTTTAAAAATCTTGGTGATTGGCACAAAGACTATTTGGCTTATAAAGAAGCCCAAACCCGTCAAATTAGTGACTGGTTAATTGGTATGAATGGCAGTCCTTTATATACTTTGTTATTAAGACAAAACGGGGTACGCGGGGTGTATTCGATTGGTCGAGTACAGACGCCAACCTTATATATGGTCTATCAAAGAGACCAGGCAATCAAAAACTTTAAGCCGGAACCCTATTTTGAACTAAATGCGGAAATTTTAGCCAATCAGCAAAAATTCGTCGCAAAATTAGACCCCTATCAGCGGTTTAAAGATGAAACAGGGCTAATGACATTCATGCAAGCTAAACACGTTCAGAAAGGCTCACAGGGCGGTTTAATCAAGGACGTGCAAAAGCAGGCTAAAAAGAGTGCCAGTCCCCAACTATTCTCGCTATCCAGTCTGCAAAGTGCGATGAATAAACGGTATCATGCCAGTGCCAGCCAAACCTTAGCGGCTATTCAAAGTTTATATGAAGCCAAGTTGTTGAGTTATCCCCGAACTGATTGTGCTTATATCACTAATGAAGAATTTGAGTATTTAGTGGCTAATCTGACGAAGTATCTGGGGTTAGTCTCTAAGCGAGTCGCTTTAACCAACACCACCCCGAATAAGCGCTATGTTAATGGAAAAAAGGTTGAAGAACACTACGCCATTATTATGACTAAAGTCGTGCCGACTAAAGATCAATTAGCTGCCTTGCCTAAATTGCAGCAACAGGTCTATGATTTGGTTTTAAGAACGACGTTAGCGATGTTTGCTGATCCGTATGAGTACGAGGAAACCACCATTATCACCCAAGTTGGTGACGCCAATTTTAAAGCAACCGGTAAGGTCCCAACTAAGCAGGGTTGGCAAGCTTTATTTGATGAAAACAAAGCCGACCAGCAAAAGGCAGCCACCCTACCGATCGTTCACCAAGGCGACCAAGTTCAAGCAAATCTGCAAACACCGCAAAAAGAAACGCCCCCACCAGTACCGTTTACCGAAGGGACATTAATCACAGCCATGAAGACGGCCGGTAAAACACTTGATGATGAAGCAGCCCAAGCAATTCTCAAAGACGTGCAAGGAATTGGGACAAGTGCGACCCGGGCTAATGTGCTAGAAGTGTTAAAGAAACGTGGCTATTTAGTTACTGAAAAGAACAATCTCCACGTCAGTGAAGCCGGAATTACTTTATGTAAAGCGGTTGAACTCGAACCCTTGCTAACTAGCCCAGAAATGACGGCTAAATGGGAGCAAGCGTTACAACAAATCAGTACCGAAGAACGTACCCCGGATAACTTTTTGAACCAAATCAAAAAGTTCGTGGCAAAGTTGATCGCTGATGTTTCCACGCAATTAACTGGCAGTGCAGCCATTAAGCAACAAATCAATCATCAGCAGCAAGCGCAAAAAGCCGCCGAAGTCTTCTTAGAAACACCGCAAGCGACCGTTTTAAATAAACAGAAGTTTTACATTGTGAAGCCTAAGCAAGGCGAAGACTTTACCTTACCCAAGAAATGGAGCAGCAAAACCCTCGGTAAAACTGCAATCAAAGCCTTAGTCACCAAGGGTGAAACCAGTAAATTAAAGGGTTTCAAGAGCAAAAAAGGAAAGTCGTTTGACGCCAAGTTAAAGCTTGACGGCCATAAATTAAGTTTTGATTTTGATTAGAAGCTGCCTACCGCCCTACACTACGTTCCGGTTGGTGAACCCGTCATTTAGGTTCACTTTTACAACCCTAAAAGTAAACCTAAACAACGGGTGAGATTAGCAACGCAAAGGAGATCATAAATATGGATAACGAATTAACAGTCATTGGGAGTGAATTACCGGTTTTGCAGACTAAAGGAACCTACAAATATTTAAAAGAAATTACTGGAAATGGGGCTTATTATCAAGTGGCTTGGCAAAAATTAGCCGATGGCTACCTTGCCCTTTATGGCACGACCCCCGAGTGGGAATAAAATGCAGGTATCACTTGAAGTGAAAATCTTGATTTGACGGCATTTCAGACGAAGTGAAACGGGTTGAAATAGGTAGAATTTACTTGGTTTCCTGCCAAAATCCTGCCACAAAAAGAGCCATATCTCAAGCAATCTGCTATGAGTATATGGCTCTTTTTGTGGGATCGGGCACTACTATTCATCTGAACTTGAGTTAACTGTTATTTGTTGCTCGAGCAACATGGTATATACGTCATTTTCGATAAATGAATTAAGCATGCGAACGTTTGAAAAAATCTGCAAATTTTCTTGATAGTGTTCTTTTAATTTTGAGGCGCTAATAAATTTCTGATCCTCAAGGGTGAGTTCTGACAGAATTCGCTTGAAGGCATTTGAGATGACCGTGGAGATTTCCTCCTTGGTTAGTTTTTCAAATTTAATCTTTTGATCAATTCTTGAATATATTGGAAGGCCCACCGTGGATGCAATAGTTTCCTCATCGTTGAAATTAGACGTTAGGATGAATATGCAACTAGATACATCCACTTTGTAATTGATGTCCTCGAAAATACCCTCATCAAACATTTGATAAAATACGTTATATAAGCTAGGGGACACCTTGTCGAATTCATCGATTAGGACGATGTTTGATTCGCGCGATAGTAAGTCCCTAGCCATGGATGGCCGAGCATGTTCATCACCGAAAACATATTTGAAGGCTTCTTCGGTTTGCATCATTGAAAACTGAATTCGTGTTAACTTACCATGGTAGAAGTTGCTAATATTCTTAGCTAATTCAGTTTTACCTACGCCAGAGGGTCCGTAGAACATCATGACAGTGGGCTTTTTCTGGTGATGGTATGCCGCTTTGTACAATCCTACGCACGATGCGTGTTTAGCATTGTTTTGTCCAATAACTTTTCCGGTTAGTAGCTGAGAGTAAAGTTTTGTGACCTCGGTCGTACTTGGAGAAAAATATGGCGACGTTACTTCAACAATCTCATCCTCATCAAAGTTGGATCTGATGGAGTATTCAACTCGTTTCGGAGGATTCTGAATATACAAGTTTTCGATGTCGTGGCCTAGTAGTACAATATTCGAGAAATTTGAGATTACGTGTTCTGTGACCGATGCAAAGTCATCAGCAAAAATTACCACATTACCAATTTTATCGCGGCTAAATTCGGCATCTTTGTTGCCCATAGTATCGTTGGCGCGGACCGTTACATTATATTGACGAATCAGCTCCATAAATGGTGTGTAATTGTCCTCTACTTGATTTTGATTAAGTAGGGAGCGGAAATCTTTGCTCGATCCGTAGAATAGTTGAATATTTGCCATTAGCGAACCCCCGCTAAAACGACATCGAAAACATCAAGCGATTTTTCGTCGTTAGAATCAGCATCCTGATGGGATTGAGCCTGCTTGGCTAAGCCGCTAAATCCGACTTCGGACTGCTGACTGTCAAGATTGAACTCTGTTTCAAAATCGAGTTGGGATAGCTTTGTTGTACCGACGTGAATAGCATACAGAACTAAGTTCATTTTAGGCAAATCCTGAATACGATAATTGTTCTTAAAAGCATCAATGTTAAAACGAAATACCTTTTGAGTGGTGATGGATTTACCAAATTTTGAATCAGTTTTTTCTCCGACCACTTCGTAGTAACCTTTAGAGTTTCGGATGCCACTGTTCATTTTTGAAATTGCCATGGTAATATCTGGATTGTCGAGCTGTTGATGTCCCTCCATCATCTCTGTTAGGGGCGCTATAGTTGCGAAGTAAGTCATTGAATCCTTCGGAATTGAGAGTGCGTAATCTTCCTTAATATCTAATAATGGCGTTCCCCGTTTTGATTCTGCGGACTCTAAGAAATCATAAAGCAAAGAATTCTCAATGACGGTTCTGGCAATTTTACTTCCGTTGAGAGATCCATTTGCTCCCATCATTGAGTTGATGCCGGCGGATAAGCCAGAGATATGACTCACCAGTTTATTGACTCCGACATCTTCGTCTAGTTGTGCTTTTATGTCAGCATCTGCGCCAATTTTCCCAGTCATAGATCGAATTGTTTCCTCGGTTCTCGTCAGATGTCCTTTTTGACGAACCTGTAATAAATCTACAGCGGAGGTTTCATCAAAGTAGATGATTTTTCGTGGCAGGCTTTTCTTCATGTGTGTTCCGCCTTATCTATATAATTTTTATTGATTCATACGTATTATAGCAGAGTAGAAGGCTTTTATGGTCGATTTTCGAACAAACGTTCCCGAACGTGGTGGTCTTTTAATTCACTCATTTAGAGACTAAGAAGTTTTGAAATTTGGATTTTAGAAGCTGATAGCATATATTGATACTGTGGCTCGCTAGGTGTATACTAAACACATGGAAAATCCTAAGTTCGAGTTTTACACGCGTCCAAGTGGACACAATGAATTCCAAGAATTCTTAGATAGTTTGAAGCCAGTGGAAAAGCAGAAGCTGGTCACCGTCATTGCCAAGACACAGAAATTTGGTTTACAAGTGGCGGCGCGCCAAATGTGGATCAGAAAAATATCAGATGGCATCTTTGAGCTTCGGACAACAGGATCGAATATCCAGCGGGGCTTGTACTTTCACGTTGAAGGTCCGCGTTATGTGATTACGCATGGCTTCACGAAGAAGACCCAGAAGACGCCGGTGTCTGAACTTAATCATGCCAAAGAACTCAGGACAGAATACTACGATAATTTGGGAGGTAAGTAACATGGCAAAGAACATTTCTTTTGACGATTATCTCGCTGAACAACTTAAGGACCCTGAATTCAAGGCAGGCTTTGATGCCGAATCTGCCAAACTTGAGAGCGCAGTGGCGTTGATGAGCGAGCGCGAACGCGCCGGTTTGACCCAACGGGAACTAGCCGAGCGGGCAGATGTGCCGCAATCAACGATTGCGCGCATCGAGCATGGCCAGAACACTAGCTTTGATACCATGAGCAAGATTGCCTTTGCACTGGGAAAGAAGCTCAAGGTTGAATTCACTTAGAATATAGCGATGTCCCCATGTTTGTGAGCGTCAGTTTTCGGAACTTCGAGACTGGCGCTTTTCTTTATATGATTGATGCGTGATACTTGAAACATAATACTGACGAATCGAGGCTGTTTCATGAAGGAAGCAGATCAAAAACGAGCCGCCACGGCCTTTGTCAAGCGTTGGCAAGATCGTGGTAATGAACGACAGGATAGTCAGACCTTCTGGTTGGACTTGCTGGAGACTGTCTATGATATTCCTAATCCTGGTGAGTACATCAGTTTTGAAGACCGAGTAATGCTGGATCACACCAGCTTTATTGACGGTTTCATTGACACAACCAAGGTGTTGATTGAACAGAAAGGCCGAAATAAGAGCTTGTTTGACGGCATACGGCAGTCTGACGGCAGTCTGCTGTCTCCATTTGAGCAAGCAAAACGATATTCCGCCAATTTACCGTACTCTAAGCGGCCGCGCTGGATTATCACGAGCAACTTTACCCAGTTCTTCGTGTATGATATGGAGCAACCTAATGGCGAGCCGGCAGTGATCCAGCTTAAGGACTTACCGACTGAGTATTACCGTTTGGACTTTATCGTCGATCAGTTGAATCCGCATCTCGACAAAGAGATGGAAGTTTCAATGCAAGCTGGTGAGTTGGTCGGCAAGATTTACGATGAACTGTTCACGCAGTATCGTGATCCTACTAATGCCAGCAGTCAGCGTAGTATTAACGAGTTGTCTGTACGTCTAGTGTTTTGCTTGTACGCTGAAGATGCTGGCATTTTTGGCCGTCATGGTATGTTTCACGACTATCTCAATGAATTTGAGACGCGGCATCTGCGTACGGCCTTGATAGACCTGTTTCGTGTGCTGGATACGCCAATCGATAAACGCGACCCATATCTGGAAGAAAAGTTGGCTGAGTTTCCGTATGTGAATGGCGGAATGTTTACTAATGAGGAAGTTGAGGTTCCACAATTCACCGATTCGTTGCGCGCTTTGATTCTAGATCAAGCCAGCAAGGAGTTTGACTGGTCTGAGATCAGCCCAACAATTTTTGGTGCGGTGTTTGAGAGTACCTTGAACCCAGACACGCGACGTGAAGGTGGCATGCACTATACCTCGATTGCAAATATTCATAAAGTCATTGATCCAATGTTCCTAGACGGTCTCCGAAATGAGCTGACTGAAATCAAGCAAATTAAGCAACGTAAGACCATGATTCAGCGCGCGACAGATTTTCAAGCCCGGCTCGGTAAGTTGCGTTTCTTTGATCCAGCGTGTGGGTCAGGTAACTTTCTGACTGAAACCTATTTGTCATTGCGGAAGCTCGAAAACCAGGTTATCAGCTTGATTTACGGGAATGAAAGCATGTTGGCAGTTGATGACGATTTGATCAAGGTGTCCATTCAACAGTTTTATGGTATTGAAATCAATGACTTTGCGGTGTCCGTCGGCAAGACAGCGCTGTGGATTGCTGAATCGCAGATGATGGAAGAAACGGCGGCGATTGTTTACGCGAATATGGACTTTTTGCCATTGAAGACGTACACCAACATCACAGAGGGCAATGCCATCCGTCTCGATTGGGAAACGGTAGTCGGCGGCGAGAGAATTACTTACATCATTGGTAATCCACCATTTTATGGTCACGAAAAGCGGACACGCGCGCAAGCAGCGGACATGGATATTGCTTTCCATGATTTTACCAAGTATGGCAAGCTGGATTATGTGGCGGCGTGGTACAACAAAGCGGCTGACTTCATTCAAGGTAAGACGACCGAGGTCGCCTTTGTTTCAACTAACTCGATCACGCAAGGTGAGCAAGCGCCAACGCTTTGGCCAAAACTATTCGAGAAGGGCATTGAAATTCAATTCGCCTATCGGACATTCCGCTGGAGCAGTGAGGCCAAGGAGAAGGCGCAAGTCCATGTGGTCATCATTGGCTTCACCGGCTACCCACGCAAGGAGAAGAAGCGTCTGTTTGAAGGGGGGCAGATGAAGCTGGTTGACCATATCAATGCGTATCTTACCGCGGGAACTGATGTATTCCCACAGCCACGTCGAAAGACTAGTATTTCCGGTGCCAACTTTCCTGTGATGTCTAAGGGAAGCCAACCAACAGACGGGGGTAACTTAATTCTTTCTCCAGCGGAACGAGCGGCGTTAATTAAGCAGTACCCGCAAACAGAAAGTTATATCCGACGTTATGTTGGCTCCAGAGACTTTATCAATAATGTTGAGCGGTACTGCATTTGGTTAAAGGGTGTATCACCAAGTCAATTTCGTTCTGTTCCACCAATTATGGAACGGTTAGCGGCCGTCACCGAAGCAAGATTAAAAAGTCCTACACCGTCAGTTAAAGCATTGGCGGAAATGCCCATGTTATTCACTGAAATTCGTCAACCGGATTCAAACTATCTAGCGGTCCCTGAGGTTTCGAGCGAAAACCGACGTTATGTGCCGATGGGGTGGATGTCTCCAGCGGTTATTGCCAGCAACAAGCTGTATCTCGTTCCGAATGCCAGTCTGTATATGTTCGGTGTGATGACTTCTAATGTGCATATGGCGTGGATGCGTGCGGTTGCTGGTAGAATGAAGAGCGATTACAGTTACTCGCCAACCGTCTATGCAAATTTTCCGTGGCCAGAAGTTGATGATAAGCAAAAGGCGCAGATTGAACAAACAGCCCAGAGGATTCTCGATGCCCGTAAACTTTACCCGGATAGTAGCTTAGCTGATCTCTATGATCCGTTGGCGACAGTTCCTGAACTGCGCAAAGCCCACCAAGATAATGATCGAGCCGTTATGCGGGCATATGGGCTGATAATTAAAGGCACCACCGAGAGTGATACCGTCGCCATGCTGTTTGAACGTTATCGGCAACTGACCAAGTAGAATTGCGAGAAAAAGGACTACCCGTTTAGATTGGGTAGCCCAGAGTGTTTCTATTTGGCCTGCGGGGCCACTAATTCAATCTTTTCAGCCTTGCAGTAGATTGGGTTGCCGACCATGCTTGGTTCTAAACCGGTAAAGCGGCATTTCACGCTGTCACGTTTCATGATTTCCGCGTTGTTGATTGGACAGTCGAGACCAGCAACGGTGATCTGAGTGGACTTCTTACGATGTTCACCTTCCAGAATCGTGACGGAATACTTATAGCCGACAATTTCATCCGTGTTGAATTTCCGCGGTGTACCATCATTGCCCATGATTTTGTTGCCAGAATCATCAAGGCGTTCTTCAGTTGCCATTTTAGGGGTGACTTCGTCTAGTTCAAAGATGTTGCCGATCTTGGAGTAGTCGAAATCGCGCATGCTTAACATTTTAGCCATGGTAGATTGTAAAATTATTTGGGTCTAGAATTTTTGGTGTTGGAAAGTATTTCCATTCCCAAAGTACTAGGCCCTAATTTAAAAAGCCATTGATAATGGATCAAAAGCGACCAATAGGGTATACCCTAATGGCCATTTTTATTTCTGTGCTATACTAGGAATTACAAGTGTTCATTAGAACTGTCCAAAAGGAGAACTGGAAATGGCTAAAATCGGTTATGCGCGTGTGAGTTCCAAGGAGCAACATTTAGATCGACAGTTAGCGGCTTTAAAAGACGTTGATAAATTATTTACGGATAAATTAAGTGGGGCTAACACTAATCGGCCAGAACTGCAAAAAATGCTGGCCTATATTCGTGAGGGTGATATTGTAATGGTCACTGAATTAGATCGCTTAGGCAGAAACAACCATGATTTGACTAAGATCATGAACTCCATTCAAAATAAAGGTGCCACCCTAGATGTGTTGAATTTGCCGTCCATGACAGGGATTGCTGACCCAAATTTACGTCAACTGATGACCAACTTGATTATTGAACTCTATAAGTATCAGGCCGAAAGTGAACGTAAGCGAATCATTGAGCGCCAGCAACAAGGGATTGCCTTAGCTAAGCAGCAGGGTAAATATCATGGGCGCAAACCCCAATATGCCAAAGATGATCCCCGTTTGCAACATGCTTTTAAGCTTTATCGAGCTGGCATGAGTGACATTGATGTGTCCCGAAATACAGGTATTAAACGGACGACCTTTATTCGATACCGTGTGAAATACGGTATTAAAAGAAAATAGGGACCCTATTTTCTTTACTTATATTTTTGGAGGGTGTTTACTAAAGTTTTTTTCTTGGAATCTGATTCCGTGTTTATTAAACCATCGACGAGATGTCATACAAGAATGACACCCTGACTGTGTATACGGTAGATTGTAAAAATGGTATGTCGATTTTCGGCATGCCATTTTTATTATCTGAAATTAAATGAAAGAGGCGGCAATGGACGTACGACTACAAATATCTCAAAAACAAGAAGCTTTGGTTACAATTTTGTAAGGAGCTTGCTTCCGCGGCTTGTTTACCTGTAAGATAGTTATGGGGATGAACACAATGGACTATAGGAGTAGGCTATTAATGAATTCAAAAAAGAATTATTTGTATTACACGCTCACTTTTATTGGGCTAATGAGTCTTACATATGGCATCTTTGCTTTGACAGGGAAGTCATTTATCTGGGAAGGCGATGGGCTGGCACAACATTACCCGATTCTCGAACGCTTTTATACGTGGCTACATCAGGGTAATTTAGCGGGCTGGTCTTGGAACTTGGGGTTGGGTGCCGATAAGGTGACCACGTTCTCTTATTATGTACTAGGCGATCCCTTCAGTTACTTGATTTACTTCTTTCCCAAACACCATTTAGAGTTGGGGTATAATCTCTTAATTTTGCTTCGTCTATATTCGAGTGGGTTGGCGTTTATGGTGTTTGCACGGCAACGCCACTTCTTATCGTCGAGCCAGTTATTGGGGACCCTAGCGTATACGTTCTCGGGATTTTCACTTTACGTGAGCATCCGACACCCGTTTTTCTTATTACCGATGATTCTATTTCCCTTGTTGGCGTACGGTATTGATCGGGTCTATCAAGGGCGTTCTTGGTATTTATTGGCAATCGTGACAGCACTAGCTTTAGTTAGCAATTTCTACTTTGCATATATTTTGGCCATTGGTAGTCTGGTCTATGCCATTTTACGGTATTTGGCAATTCGACAACGATTAACTATTTCATTGGGGCAAGTGATAGGACGGTTACTGGGTGCGGGGCTCGTAGGCTTTTTGTTAGCAGGCGTTCTGTTCGTTCCCTCGTTGTTAGGCGTTTTACATTCAACACGGACGACGTCCCATTTTGCGAACGGGTATTGGCTATATCCATTTAATTATTATTTACGATTACCCAATGCTTTCCTGACGACGGGGAATCCCATGAGTTTCTGGGTCAACTTGGGAATGACTGGCATTACTTTTTTAGCTTGTCTATACATCTTACGACACTTTCGAGCTTACTTATGGTTAAATGTTGGCTTGGTTACGCTATTGATTGGCATGCTCTTTCCGGCAATTGCGGCACTCATGAATGGAGGAACGACGCCTTCGCAACGCTGGTTATTGTTAGGGAATTTACTTTTTGGTTTAGCAGTCATGACACTTTGTGACCATTTAACGCAATTAACACAGCAAGATCTGATGATGCTGTCTCTAGGGACCCTTGGTTGGCTAAGCCTTGTTTGGGCGGCTAACGGGTTTATTTTTAGCAACCACCCGCATGATTTCGTTATCTACGGCTTGCTGCTGGTGATGTTACTAGTGCTCTTATCTAGTTTTGGGGGGCATTGGTCGCAACAGCGAACGCTTAGGGTAATAGGCATCGTCTTTAGCTTAAATGTCATTACCAACGGGTACGGGTACTTTAGTCCTAATTCAGGTGGTGCCAGTCAGCAACTCGTGCCTCGGGGTATCGCTCCAAAGTTTCAAACCAATTATTACGATGGTGCTCAGAACTATGTGACGGCCCAGCCGGGTTTCTCCCGCAGTGCGTTAAGCAAACAGTATTATTATGCGAATGATGCTAAAACGAATATGGGAATGAATTTAGGGACGCATGACGTCATGTCCTATTTCTCAGTTCAGAATGGTGCGGTCGGTGACTTTAGTACCAGCGTGGACAATGCTCAGTTTAAGATGAATAAACCAATCATCCAGGCGGATAGTCGGACAACGTTGAATAACTTGTTGGGGGTTCGTTATCTCTTTGCCCGTTCTAATCAATTAGGGATACAAGCATTTCCGTATGGCTATCAACCGGTCAAGCGCCACGGGAAGCCGTTAGTTTATCAGGATAAACCGGTCCATGGGCTGGGGAATAGTTATGGGACGGTCATTTTGCAGTCTCAAAATGCGTTACCATTGCTTTACCTCCAACCCAATGCAATGACGACGAAGTCCTATAATCGCTTAGCGGCAATTGATCGTGAACAAGCCATGACGACTGCAGCCGTTGTGGATGGTACGACCCGGCAGGTCGCTCACCGGCCCTATCATCGACGAACGCGTCACGTTGCCTATCAGGTGACGGCTGATTCTAGTTTGATGATTGATAGTTTCGGAAAGCTGGTCACTTACCGACAACAGGGGAACCAACTTGACCCCAAATTGGTGACAACGGCGGAAACCTCATTGCGGCGACATAACCAAGATCGATCCGTTAACATCCAGACGGATAAGCAACGGCTACAGAAATTGATTCAACAGAATCAGCGCATTTTGAGACAATCACAACGGGTTAATCAAACGGGGGTGAAACAACTCACGAGCGATAACCAGAATCAACCGATAACGTACCGCCTTTCAATCAAAAACCCGCGGCAGACGCGAGGGACAGAACTATACTTGGCGTTGTCGGGAATTCAAGCTAAGCGTTTTACAGTTAAGGACCAGTATCGGGCTTTAAAGCATACACGAATTTTTCAGAATCGGGAATTTACGGGAATCGAGCGACTAAATCAGCTACGACGTTCCGTATGGAATCTGAGTGATGGTGCTTACCAGTTGACGGCTTCGAGTTATCAGAATGTGAATACGATGACCCAGTTAGGTCAAAGTAACTTATCGGATTATCAGGACAAAAGGCATGTTCTGCTGAATCTGGGTTATTCAAAGGAGCCGCGACGGCATATTAAAGTAACTTTTAAAGGTGTTAAAGGGATTAGTTTTAAGTCGGCTAAGTTGATTGCAGTGCCATTTGGGAAGAGTTATCAGCGTCAGATGAGCTCACTTCAACAAAGCGGATTACACCATTTGAAGGTACAGTCGAATCGGATTACGGGAAATGTCACAACTAAACGAGCCACAATTTTAACGACCTCCATTCCTTATTCAACAGGGTGGTCCTTGAAAGTTAATGGACGAACGGTATCTACAAAGCGTGTGAATGTTGGGTTTGTGGGGGCGGAGTTGCCAAGTGGTCATCAGCAAATCGTTTTGACCTACCAGACCCCTGGCCAGCGGGTGGGGGTCGTTCTATCCGTGATTGGACTAGTGATACTAGCTGGTAGTTCTGGACGAGTATGGTGGCGTACACGACGTTAGGAGCGGTCTGCTTCATAATTGGCCTTGTCGTTGAGGAGAAAGATTACGATTAGTAAACGAGCTCTGATGGGAGGAGATTGTGTGACAATGGACGCCTTAGCTGAACACATTCTTGGCGTTGCCCGGATAAATAATGTCTCGGTTACGAGCCTTCAGCTACAGAAAGTGATGTTTTTTTCTTTGAAAGAGGCGATCAATCGTGGGCTACTGGATAAAAGCGAAATTCAGAAAATCTATGACCGACCGTTTGAAGTGTGGCGATACGGACCCGTTGAACGGAAATTTACGAAAAGTATAAAGTGTATGGGGCTGATGCAATTACAGAAATTGATGGAGAGCACCAGGGCTATCATGCGTTAAATGCGACGATCCTGAACCTACTGAAACAGAATCCGTTTTTACTCATTCGGTAGATTGTAAAATTAATCCGAACGCTGTTCGGACAAAAAAGATCAGCTTCCTTTAAAATGGTGTTTACCACAAACCCATCTTTTAGGAGCTGATCTTTTGTCTAGTATAACCTATTCCGAACGAATTAAAATCGAAACCTTTTGTGAACTAGGGCTGTCCAATATCCAAATGGGCGTTCGGCTGAACCGATCACCGTCAACAATTTCTTATGAATTATCTCGATGTCAACCTTATCAGGCTGAATTAGCATAAACAGATGCCGAATACAAGCGATCACGATGTGGTCGGAAAACTAAGCTGAGCGATGAGTTAAAGCAAAAAATTCTCAACCATTTACGTCTAAGCTGGTCACCAGGAATGATTGCTCACGAATTTAAACTAGCTACTAAATCTATTTATAATTGGCTAAATCAGGGGAGAATTGATTTCTCCTTGAATGATCTACCTGAACATGGCGTACGCCAACGGCGTAACGTTGACCAATGATCCAAATATAATCAATCTTTGGGGCGATCAATTGAACAGCGTCCCATGATGATTAATCAGCGTAATCGCATCGGCGATTTTGAATTAGATACAGTCGTTGGTCCTCGTGGGCATAGTAAGGCAGTTTTATTAACTTTAATCGATCGCAAATCACGGTTCCTTTGGGCATACCGGTTAAAAGATCGGACGACAGCGACTGTTAATGAAGCACTAACTAAGTTCCTAACCACTTTTAATGGTCCGGTGCACAGCTTTACTGTGGACCGTGGCACTGAGTTTAGTGGGCTAGTATCACTTGAATCACAATATGGTATTAAGACCTATTACTGCCATGCTTATACTCCAGCTGAACGTGGTAGTAATGAACGCTTTAATCGGAATTTACGTTATTTTTATCCTAAAGGGACTCGTTTTGAGCACATTAGTGCTCAAGATTTAACGACGACGTTACTCCAAATTAACCAGCGACCGCTTAAAATACTCGACTGGCAAACACCGTATCAGGTTATGCTGACAAATTTGTCCAAAAATTCGGATTAAATTTGCAATCTACCTTATAAGTGTCATTCACACTATCTCTTGTAGGATCTCCTTATTAGACAAGCAAATTAAAATGTGGAATAATACTGTTGTAACAAATTACATTATGGGAGGTTATATTATGAGTCTAGATGACAAGATTGATAGCACCAAAGATAAGGTAAGTGGAAAAGCTAAAGAAGTTGAAGGCAAGGTTACGAACGACAAGGCCCGCGAAGCTGAAGGTAAGGGTCAAGGTATTCTAGGTAAGGCTAAAGATAAACTGTCAGATGCCAAAGATGCTGTTAAAGATACGGTTGATAACGTAAAGGAAAAGTTAGATAAAGACGATAAATAAATTATCATTTTTAAGAAGACCAAAATCTGGTCTTCTTTTATTTTTTCACGCTTGTTACCCTGTTTTTTCTCCACACTGTAATACGCGGCTTATGTGGTCGCTGCGGCTTTTTACGTTACCACCGTCCATCTTTAAGCTGATGTTCTAAGTCACCCAAGCAACGTGTCTCTGTGCGACTGACAAGGCCAAATCTGCTATTTACCATCTGGCCCATGCTGGCCACCTCCAAATTTTGGGCAAAATAAAAACGCCACGCTATTTAGCACGACGTCTATTATCCTTACACCATCTTATCGAGCCGAGCACCCGCCTGTGCCCACTCCGGAAACTCATACCCGTATTTACTATGAATTAATCATGATATCGCCACCTCCTGACCATATGCAAAAAAACAGTGATTAGCTGAACTTTTCGATAAATCTATTAAAAGTTTCCGTAGTCCCATTTTCAATTAGTACAACTAAAGCTTCATAGCTAATTTATCAAATTCTTGTATATCAATACCCGTTGCTCCAATTAAATCAAGAATAATCTCTGGATGTAAGCTGATTCCTGAGACAACTTTTAAGAGAGCGTATAATGAATAAATCGTCTCTCAAAAGGAAGGAATTTTTACATGCCAACTCGTTACGACAAAGAATTCAAACAAAACATCATCAACCTATATAAACAAGGCGAATCAGCTGCCCAACTGGCCAGAGAATATGGCATTGGCTATTCAACCGTTCATAAGTGGATCCAGGGCCAAGCCAAAACTCAATCCGGTAAATCGCCAGACGAAATTAAAGCGATGGAAAAGCGGCTGGCTTCCCTGTCTGAGGAGAACGAAATCCTAAAAAAAGCCCTGGGCTTCCTTGCGCAGAAGTAACCAATATTTTTGATTACATTCACCAAGAAAGCCATCACCACCAGGTAACTAAGATGTGCCGAATCCTCGGTGTTTCCAGAGCTCAGTATTATCGTTATCGATCCCCAAAGCCTTCAAAACGCCGGGCCGAAGATGAGGACTTAAAACAACGGATTCTGCGGATCTTTGCGGAATTCAAGCAGCGATACGGCGTTATGAAGATCCACCATGAATTGAATCTGGAACTTCAACCACTGCAGCGTCGGTGCAGCCCAAGACGGATTTCCCGGCTCATGAAGGAACTGGATATCCACTCCGTTACCGTCAATAAATGGAAAGCGGCTTCGGCTTCCAAAACCAAGGTTGAACAGCGTCCCAACTTGCTTAAGCAGGATTTCTCGACCACTGGTTTAAATCAAAAATGGACCGCTGATATGACCTATATTCAAACGAAGCGTAATGGCTGGTGTTACTTATCAACCATCATGGATCTGCACTCACGACGGATTATCGGCTATTCGTTCTCAAAAAAGATGGATACTGATTTAGTCTTAAAGACCCTGGAAAGCGCGGTTAAAAATCGAACCATTACTGGGGACCTGATTATCCATACGGATTTAGGATCACAGTATACCAGCGATGATTACAATCAACGTTTAACTGAACTACATATCCGCCACTCTTACAACCGTAAGGGGTGTCCATACGATAATGCACCAATGGAATCCTTTCACGCTTCCCTCAAAAAGGAATGTGTTTATCCAGTGCCGGTCTTTGAAGATTATGAAACTGCCGCTGCCGTCCTTTTTGAATATGTGCATGCTTTCTACAATAGGAAGAGAATTCATAGTTCACTGGGCTACCAGACCCCCTTACAAGTTGAAATTGCAACACTTACAAGCCAAATGGCCGCCTGATTTAATGCTTTCCAGGGTTCAAATAAGTTATGAATCACGATTAATGATTTATTTGAGCTGTGGAAGGTAAACGCGGTTCTGAATGTCTCTTAAAATCTGTCTCAAATATTGACTTCAATCCAGAAGCAGTCACGGATACTTTGAGCGACTTAATGAAGCTATGGCCTGGTAGATCGTTAACGATTACCCCGGATAGGGGTAAAGAGTTTGCCAAAGTTCAATGTTTAACTGATAAGTTTGGTACGCCCTTCTACTTTCCCGATCCTCACTCTCCTTGGCAACGAGGAACTAACGAAAATACTAACGGCTTGCTTCGCGAATATTTGCCAAAAGGAACTGACCTTGATTCAATTACTGACCGCCGGATACAAGCATATGCAGAACAAATGAATAATCGTCCCCGTAAATGTCTCGGATGGAAAACGCCTTATGAAATATTCTTTAATGTAGTGTTGCACTTAATTTGACAATTCAAGCCTTAAATTTTGAAAATTCTCAATTAATTTCATGCAACCGTTTGCAACTTCTGCCAAAGGGTGCCATAATACAAAATGCAAACGCTATTATTAATACGATATTTTGAATTGGAGGAATATGAAATGGATGAACAAAGTAGCACAGCTGCAACCAAGAAGTCTGGTTTGCCCAAACTTCCCGCCAGTACCATTTGGATGATCAACTTTGGCTTCTTCGGTGTGCAGATTGCTTTTACCCTGCAAAGCTCACAAATGAGTCGAATTTTTCAAACGATTGGAGCGGATCCCAATAAGTTGGGCTGGTTCTTTATTTTGCCACCTCTTGCAGGCTTAATCGTTCAACCAATTATCGGTTATTATTCAGATCGAACTTGGGCACCCAAGTTGGGCGGCCGTCGATTGCCATACTTGGCATTAGGAACCTTGATTGCCATCATCGTGATGTGTCTGTTGCCTAATTCGGGGAGTTTTGGCTTCGGGTACGCATCAATTACGGCATTGGTATTCGGGGCAGTCACTGTTGCCCTGCTGGATGTGTCGTCTAACATTGCCATGCAGCCATTCAAGATGATGGTTGGCGATATGGTCAATGATGACCAAAAGAGTTATGCATACGGCATTCAAAGTTTCCTGTCAAATGGTGGTGCGGTCATCGCAGCCATCTTCCCATTTATCTTTACGGCATTCGGTGTCGCCAATACCGCTAAAAAGGGTGTCGTTCCACAATCAGTTGTGATTTCCTTCTATGTTGGTGCGGCAATTCTGTTACTGACAAGTTTGCTGACCATCTTCAAAGTTCATGAATATGATCCCAAGACTTACGCCAAATATCACGGTATTACTGAAGAGGCTAACTCAACCGGTGGTAACTGGTGGACATTGCTTAAGAAGGCACCGAAAGTATTTTGGACGACGACATTGGTTCAATTCTTCTGCTGGATTGCCTTCCAATATCTCTGGACATACGCTGCCGGTGCGATTGCCAGCAACGTTTGGAACACCACCAACGCCGCTTCCGCAGGCTACCAAGCTGCCGGTAACTGGTACGGTGTTTTAGCAGCCGTTCAATCAATTGCTGCCGTTGCCTGGTCATACGTTTTGGCTAAAATGCCAAATAACCATCACAAGTTGGGCTACTCAATCAGCTTGGCCCTTGGTGCAGTTGGCTTCATCTCAGTATTCTTCATTCACACCCAATACATTTTGATCCTATCATTTATCCTAGTCGGAATGGCATGGGCATCGATGAACACTTATCCATTAACGATGGTTACCAACGCCCTGTCTGGTGAACATATGGGGACTTATCTTGGACTGTTCAACGGTTCAATTTGCCTGCCACAAATTGTTGCCTCACTTGCCAGCTTTGGCTTATTCCCATTATTGGGTAACGCTCAGCCAAATATGTTCTTGTTGGCCGGCATCATCATGGCCCTGGGTGCAGCCTCAGTTGGATTTATCAAAGAAACTTACAAAGCATAGAAAGGACGTTTATTTATGAAAAGAACTTTTGAAGTGACGCCTTGGAACATTGTGACTCATGACTTCAAGCCAGAAGACAAACGGCTTCAAGAATCCATGACCAGCCTAGGAAATGGTTATATGGGGATGCGCGGATTCTTCGAGGAAGATTACAGTGGCGACACCTTAAACGGCATCTATCTTGGTGGTGTCTGGTATCCGGACAAGACCCGAGTTGGCTGGTGGAAGAACGGTTATCCCGATTACTTTGGGAAAGTTGTTAACGCGGTTAATTTCATCAAGATGCACATTAAAATTAATGGTGAAGCCATCGACCTGGCCAAAGACCAGTTCAGTGATTTCGAACTCAATCTTGATATGAAAAAAGCCTTGTTAACCCGCTCGTTTACGGTTACCAAAGGTGATGCCAAGGTGGCAGTCGAATTTGTTCGTTTCTTGAGCGTTGCCCAGCCGGAATTGTCCGTTCAGCGGGTGCGCGTTCAAAACGTCGGCTCAAATAAAGTGGATCTGGTGATTGATTCCGCTATCGACGGTGACGTTCAGAACGAGGACGCCAACTACGACGAACGGTTCTGGGAGGTTCTCTCAACTGAACAGGGGACTGATTCAGGCAATGTCCTTGCCGAAACAACCCCGAACCCGTTTGGGACACCCCGGTTCACTTCCGGAATGGAAATGCGTAACGTCACGGATTTGACTGCTGACAAAGTGGCTCAACCCAGTGAAAAAGAAGTTGTCAACGAATTCACCGGTGTCTTGGCACCCAATGAATCTGCTCAACTTGAAAAGCGCGTGATCATTGTGACTTCCAGAGATTATGATACTCAAGCTGCTTTAACTGACGCCATGCATCAATTAAGCGACAAGGTTGCCGGCCAGTCCTACGATGAACTGCTTGAAGCTCATGAGCAGGTCTGGGCCGATCGCTGGAACAAATCTGACATCGTCATTGATGGTGACACCGAAGCCCAACAGGGAATCCGTTTCAACTTGTTCGAACTCTTCTCCACCTACTATGGTGAGGATTCACGCTTGAACATCGGCCCTAAAGGCTTCACTGGTGAGAAGTACGGTGGTGCTACCTACTGGGATACCGAGGCCTTTGCGGTGCCTGTCTACCTGGGAATTACCGATCCTAAGGTAACCCGCAACCTCTTGATGTATCGTTACAAGCAGTTGGACGGTGCGTACCATAACGCCAAACAGCAGGGACTCAAGGGTGCCCTGTTCCCAATGGTCACTTTTGACGGAATCGAGTGTCATAATGAATGGGAAATTACTTTTGAGGAAATTCACCGAAATGGCGATATTGCTTTTGCCATTTACAATTACACCCGTTACACCGGCGACACTTCGTATGTTCTAAACGAAGGTTCAAAAGTCTTGACCGAAATTTCCCGTTTCTGGGCAGACCGGGTTCACTACAGCCAGCGAAACAAGAATTACATGATTCATGGCGTGACTGGCCCTGATGAGTATGAAAACAACGTTGATAATAACTGGTATACCAACATTCTGGCCCAGTGGACGTTGAAATACACGCTTCAGATTCTTAAGGAAGTTTCACCCGAACAAGCTAAGAAGCTGAATGTTAGTGAAGATGAAAAGAAGCATTGGCAAGACATTGTCGACAACATGTATCTGCCATATGACAAAGATCTCAACATCTTCGTTCAACACGATGGCTTCCTCGATAAAGATCTCAAGCCGGTATCAGAAATTCCTGCAGATCAATTACCATTGAACCAGAACTGGTCATGGGACAAGATTTTGCGCTCCCCTTACATTAAGCAGGGGGATGTACTGCAGGGTATCTGGGACTTCATTGATGACTTTACACCGGAACAGAAGAAATCCAACTTTGATTTCTATGAGCAATACACCGTGCATGAGTCAAGCTTGTCACCTGCCATTTACTCCGTGTTGGCTGCTGACCTTCACTATGAAGAAAAAGCCGTTGAACTTTATGAACGAACAGCACGACTTGATCTGGACAACTACAACAACGATACCGTTGATGGCCTGCACATTACGGCGATGACCGGCGGCTGGATTGCGGTGGTCCAAGGATTCGCTGGGATGCGGGTTCGCGACGGCAAGTTGCATTACGCACCATTCCTGCCGAAGAAATGGTCACACTATTCATTTAGACAAGTCTTCCGTGATCGTTTAATTGAAGTCGACGTTGATCAGGATGGTTCCCACTTCAAGTTAATTGATGGCGAACCAATTACGATTGATGTTGCCGGTAAGCCTGTTGAATTGAGTAAGTAATAAGCATGATGATGAGCGAGGAATCGCTCATTTGCTGTATAGCAGGAAAGGATATCATGAAAGTAGTAGAGAAGGATTTTGGGCAATTACCTGACGGAAAAGTCGTGACGGCGTTTACCCTAGAAAATATCAAGCACACACAGATTACTGCAATTTCATACGGGGCAACTTGGCAATCGTTTTCCGTTGAACGTGATGGTGTCAAACAAGAATTGTTAGTCCAATTTGATGATTTAGCCGCGTATTTAGATAATCCATTCCATTTTGGAAATACAATTGGTCGTGTTGGTGGTCGTCTATCAAAAACTGATTATGATATTAATGGGGCACATTTTACATTAACGCCAAATGATCATGGCAATGTTTTACACTCTGGCATTAATGGCTTTGATGCGGTTAATTGGCACGGTGAAGCAAGAAATTTGGGTACAGCGGCGGAAATTAATTTCACACGTACTTTTGATGATGAATTCGCCGGACAATTAGCTGCCCAAGTGACCTATCGATTGGACGATGAAGATCGTTTAGACATTATATTTAGTGGCGTTTCAACCGAGAATACATTGTTCAATCCAATGACGCATGTCTATTTTAATTTAGTTGGTAAGGATCAAGATATCAGTCAGCATAAATTACAAATTGCATCACGTCAACATCTTGAAGTTGATAATCACATGATTCCAACCGGTAACGTGATTGATAATCAAAATACAAAATTTGATTTTGCGCATTTGCATGCCTTGGGACAAGAGCATTACGATGATGCTTGGGTATTAGATCCCAGCCGTCAAGGGGAGGGAGTAGGACTAACTTCACCCGATGAAAGTTTGACCTTGACAGTGGATTCAGATCGCAATGGTGTGGTTGTATTCACTGCCAATCCTGACGATAGCAGTGACATTAAAACAGCGCTTGCTATTGAGATGCAGACCTTGCCTGATGCGGTTAATCATGAAGGCTTTGGTGATATTGTTTTGCCAGCAAATGAAACAAAAACATATACTGTAACTTACCAAATTAAAAAAAGCGAGGATAAATAAAAATGGCTAAATTTTCAGATATTAAAGGTTTTGCCTTTGATTTAGATGGCGTTATTGCTGACACGGCGCGCTTTCATGGTGAAGCTTGGCATCAAACAGCTGATGAGGTTGGCACAACTTGGACACCAGAATTGGCTGAAGGTTTGAAGGGCATCAGTCGCATGGCTTCCTTGCAAATGATTTTGGATGCTGGGGATCATGCCGATGATTTTTCTCAAGCAGATAAAGAAGCATTAGCAGAAAAGAAAAATCATAATTATCAACAACTCATTTCAACATTGACGGAAGATGATGTTTTACCTGGCATGAAAGATTTCATTCAATCAGCTATGGCAGCCGGCTATAAAATGTCGGTAGCTTCAGCCTCTAAAAATGCACCAATGATTCTAGATCATTTGGGATTAACTGAGTATTTTGTTGACATTGTTGATCCCGCCACTTTGACAAAGGGAAAACCTGATCCTGAAATCTTCGTTCGTGCTGCGGAAGTCTTACATTTAGATCCAGAAAATGTCATTGGATTGGAAGATTCAGCTGCTGGAATTTCCTCAATCAATGGCGCAGGTGAAACATCACTAGCAGTTGGTATTTCAGATGTGTTGTCAGGAGCGGATCTGAATTTTGAGTCTACTTCAGAAGTGACATTAGCAAATATTGAAGCTAAAATGCAATAGATAACTAAAAAGAGTGTCAGTACATAAAAACACTGACACTCTTTTGTTGTTTTAATTAACATTTGCCAGCGTATTGCCCTGCTTGAGTGTGATATCGGTAAAAGTTACGGTATGCGTTGTTGTATGTGATCAACGAGAGCCGTAATAGCTAATTCATCCATCTGTTTAAATTTTTACTGCACAGGTGCTAAAATAGGACGTGCTAATTGGGTTAATTCTGTCCAATCGATGATCACAATTGATAGATTCTCAGAGACAGAAATGCCAACACCTTTTGCACCATTTAGTAATCGAATACTGCTGATGTCTGCTGAGCCAATTGCAGTCGTGAGAGGTTGGGGATTCCCAAATATTTTGGAAGCATACAAAACAGGTAGCGTCAAGAATCTTGTGTAAATGAAATGCCTTCGTACATATAATATGTATCTAACTTAAATAAATGATGCTTCCAAGGTGTCCTGGAGTCCTTTGAACCTTCGGTGGATCCGCTTCAGAGACTTCTCGTTATAAACATTAAACTGAGAAACCAGGAAGCGATCCAGTGAATCTTCCGTTGGAAATTGTTCTTTGTGGTGGGTGGTGCGCTTGAGATGCTTATTAAAGTTCTCAATCAGGTTAGTGGAGTATAGTGATTGCCGGATAGCTGGTGGAAAGTCCATGAAAGTGAGTAAATTCGGCATTTTAAGCAGATCTTTGATTAATTTGGGATAGGTCTGATGCCAGTTGTTGGCGAACTCATTCAGTTTCAGTTCGGCTGCTTCACGGTTGGCGGCCCGATGAACTTGTTTAAAGTCACTGATCACGGCCTTGCGGTCTTTTACGCGAACTTTGTTCATCAGATTCCGCCCAACATGAACCAGGCAACGTTGTCGTTTGGCTTTAGGGAAATGCCGATTCAAGCCTTCATCCAAACCAACTAACCCATCGGCCACAAACAACAGCACATCTTTAACGCCCTGCTTGATCAAGGTTCCCAGCAGTTCAGTCCAGATTCCAGTCGATTCAGTTGGCGCCACTTGGTAGTTCAGCACTTCTTTCGTACCATCTGGACGAATGCCAATCGCAATATGAACGGCTTCTTTTTGAACGGTATCCCGCTTTAACGGCAAGTAAGTGGCATCTAAGAAGATGGCCGCATATTGTGAAGCCAGTCGACGTTGCTGGAAAGCTTGAACCTGTTCATTGACGGCTTTAGTCATGTTGGAAACCGTGGCTTTGGAGTAGTGAGCACCGTACATTTTCTCAATGAGTTCGGCAATTTCAGCAGTGGTAATTCCCTTGGTATACAACTGAATGACCGTTGTTTCTAAACTGTCACTGTGCCGACCGTAGGCTGGCAAGGTATGATTTTTAAACCGGCCATTGCGATCTCGAGGAATGGTTAAGTTAAGTTGGCCGTACTTCGTATCAAACGAGCGCTCATAACTGCCGTTGCGGTTATTACCAGTGTTAATCCCAGCGTATGAGTAGCGTTCGTAACCCAAAAACTCTGCCAATTCGGTTTGAAGCAGCTGGTTAATCGCAATTTCGAGGTGGTGACGAAAAACTTCGTCCAAATCTTGCTTTTGGGCTAGTGCAGCGATAATTTCTGTGGTAAGTTCATTCATGGGGAATGCCTCCTGTGATGTTTTCTGTGGTTACTAAATATCATAAGGGAAGGCATTCCCTATTTCTATACAATTCAGAAATCTTTTATGCATTTACACAAGATATTTTACGCTCTCGAAAAATGAGTATGCAGTAGTTTAAGTGCAACAACTAAGTTAGAAAAATTATATTTAGTTTGGGAGATTGTAAAATATAACCGAACACTTGTAGACAAAAAAGCCCATAGAGG
>NZ_AZDT01000023.1 GCF_001434785.1 Levilactobacillus namurensis DSM 19117
TTGTTCTTTGAAAACTAGATACTATCAATTATTTTCCTTTAATTATTAAGATAATTAAACCGAGAACACCGCGTTTATTTTGAGTTTTTTAATTAGTTTAAATCGCTAATACTCGATTAATCGTTTATCACGTCGTGATAAATAGGTTAAGTTATGAAGGGCGCATGGTGAATGCCTTGGTACTAGGAGCCGATGAAGGACGGGACTAACACCGATATGCTTCGGGGAGCTGTACGTAAGCTTTGATCCGGAGATTTCCGAATGGGGAAACCCAATCATCTTTACCGATGATTACAACTTGACGAATACATACTCAAGTTGTGGCAGACGTGGGGAACTGAAACATCTAAGTACCCACAGGAAGAGAAAGAAAATTCGATTCCCTAAGTAGCGGCGAGCGAACGGGGAACAGCCCAAACCAATGTGCTTGCACATTGGGGTTGTAGGACTGAACATTTGAGTTACCAAAGTCAATGATAATCGAAGTGTCTGGGAAGGCACGGCAGAGAGGGTGATACCCCCGTAGATGAAATCGTTGACCCTCAGTTCAGGATCCTGAGTACGGCCAGACACGTGAAACCTGGTCGGAATCCGGGAGGACCATCTCCCAAGGCTAAATACTCCCTAGTGACCGATAGTGAACCAGTACCGTGAGGGAAAGGTGAAAAGCACCCCGGAAGGGGAGTGAAATAGTTCCTGAAACCATGTGCCTACAATTAGTTAGAGCCCGTTAATGGGTGATAGCGTGCCTTTTGTAGAATGAACCGGCGAGTTACGTTAATTTGCAAGGTTAAGGTGTAAAGACCGGAGCCGTAGCGAAAGCGAGTCTGAAACGGGCGTTTCAGTAAATTGACGTAGACCCGAAACCAGGTGACCTATCCATGTCCAGGCTGAAGGTGCGGTAAAACGCACTGGAGGGCCGAACCCGTGTATGTTGAAAAATGCTGGGATGAGGTGTGGATAGCGGTGAAATTCCAAACGAACTTGGAGATAGCTGGTTCTCTCCGAAATAGCTTTAGGGTTAGCCTCGGAGTTAAGAATCGTGGAGGTAGAGCCACTGTTTGGACTAGGGGCCCGTCATGGGTTACTGAATTCAGATAAACTCCGAATGCCACAGATTTATATCCGGGAGTCAGACGATGAGTGATAAGATCCACCGTCGAAAGGGGAACAGCCCAGACCACCAATTAAGGTCCCTAAATATGTGCTAAGTGGAAAAGGATGTGGAATTGCATAGACAGCTAGGATGTTGGCTCAGAAGCAGCCACCATTTAAAGAGTGCGTAATAGCTCACTAGCCGAGTGACTCTGCGCCGAAAATATACCGGGGCTAAGCACATTACCGAAATTGTGGACGCAACTATGTTGCGTGATAGGAGAGCGTTCTAAGGGCGACGAAGTTAGACCGCAAGGACTAGTGGAGCGCTTAGAAGTGAGAATGCCGGTATGAGTAGCGAAAGATCAGTGAGAATCTGATCCACCGAATGACTAAGGTTTCCTGGGGAAGGCTCGTCCTCCCAGGGTTAGTCGGGACCTAAGCCGAGGCCGAGAGGCGTAGGCGATGGATAACAGGTTGATATTCCTGTACTAGTTAATGTTGTTTGAACGATGGAGGGACGCAGGAGGCTAAAGCATGCGCACGATTGGAAATGTGCGTCCAAGCGTTAAGTCTGGTGATGAGTCAAATGCTTATCACTAAGGACAAGACGTGACGGGGACCGAATTTTAGTAGGGAAGTGCTCCACGTCACACTGCCGAGAAAAGCTTCTAGTTAGACATTAATTACCCGTACCGCAAACCGACACAGGTAGTCGAGGAGAGTATCCTAAGGTGAGCGAGTGAACTCTTGTTAAGGAACTCGGCAAAATGACCCCGTAACTTCGGGAGAAGGGGTGCTACACGCAAGTGTAGCCGCAGTGAAAAGGCCCAGGCGACTGTTTATCAAAAACACAGGTTTCTGCAAAATCGTAAGATGACGTATAGGGGCTGACGCCTGCCCGGTGCTGGAAGGTTAAGTGGATGAGTTAGCTTCGGCGAAGCCCAGAAATGAAGCCCCAGTAAACGGCGGCCGTAACTATAACGGTCCTAAGGTAGCGAAATTCCTTGTCGGGTAAGTTCCGACCCGCACGAAAGGCGTAACGATCTGGGCACTGTCTCAACAAGAGACTCGGTGAAATTATAGTACCTGTGAAGATGCAGGTTACCCGCGACAGGACGGAAAGACCCCATGGAGCTTTACTGTAGCTTGATATTGGGTGTTGACACAGCTTGTACAGGATAGGTCGGAGCCGTAGATATCGGAACGCTAGTTTCGATGGAGGCGCTGGTGGGATACGACCCTCGCTGTGTGAACACTCTAACCCGCACCACTTATCGTGGTGGGAGACAGTGTCAGGTGGGCAGTTTGACTGGGGCGGTCGCCTCCTAAAAAGTAACGGAGGCGCCCAAAGGTTCTCTCAGAATGGTTGGAAATCATTCGTCGAGTGTAAAGGCAGAAGAGAGCTTGACTGCGAGACAGACAGGTCGAGCAGGGACGAAAGTCGGGCTTAGTGATCCGGTGGTACCGTATGGAAGGGCCATCGCTCAACGGATAAAAGCTACCCTGGGGATAACAGGCTTATCTCCCCCAAGAGTCCACATCGACGGGGAGGTTTGGCACCTCGATGTCGGCTCATCGCATCCTGGGGCTGTAGTCGGTCCCAAGGGTTGGGCTGTTCGCCCATTAAAGCGGTACGCGAGCTGGGTTCAGAACGTCGTGAGACAGTTCGGTCCCTATCCGTCGCGGGCGTAGGAAATTTGAGAGGAGCTGTCCTTAGTACGAGAGGACCGGGATGGACATACCGCTGGTGTACCAGTTGTGCCGCCAGGCGCATCGCTGGGTAGCTATGTATGGATGAGATAAACGCTGAAAGCATCTAAGTGTGAAACTCGCCTCGAGATGAGATTTCCCATTCCTATATGGAAGTAAGACCCCTGAGAGATGATCAGGTAGATAGGCTGGAAGTAGCAGCACCGTGAGGTGTGGAGCGGACCAGTACTAATCGGTCGAGGACTTAACCAAGTAATGGTGTTCTCAAGAAGATAATTGGTAGTAGCTAGTTTTGAGGGAA
>NZ_AZDT01000024.1 GCF_001434785.1 Levilactobacillus namurensis DSM 19117
TCTTCTGGGAACAGATGAGGTTCTAATAAGTGTTCGGATAATTCTTGCAATCTCCCTTTAGCAAAGCATTAACCCTGCGAAACTTTTGGAATCAGGGTATTCTGGGGACAGATAGGCCAAGGATTCCTGCCATGCACCACGCCAGCGGGAATGCCGAGTTCTCACCGACCCTGAAGACAATGTACCTGTGGCTTTAGTTGAGGAGGATGGATATGCAGACGTTTGAGATTGGTGACCAAGTCAAGCTCCCACGGCCCTACCAAGGGGTCGTGGGGACCGTGATCTACTACGATGGCCCCACGGAACGCTTCTTAGTCCGCATTGGGGTGGAGCAGCAGTTGTATTTTAGTGCCGAACAGTTGACGTTAGCTTAAACTAAAGGCCCATCACCGCTTAACGGGTGATGGGCCTTTTTTAGTCCATAAATTTGTCGCGAGTTTAGACGAGAACCAATTTGGGGTGGTCTGTCCCTTACGAGACGGTCGAGCGGGAATCTGTCTCATAAGGGACAAATTGGCAAAATTTGGGGCTGGAAGCTGGTTCGAATAGTCCCTATTCTAGAGACATTCTATAACATTAGCGAGGTTTTTCTATGACAGCTCAAATTAAGATTCACGTGTTGCATACTGGATTGGTCAAAGTCGACCGGGCGTTACCTTTTCACGGCCTATATCGGAATCCATTAGCTTTTACGGGGTTATTTCGTTCCGAACGTAATCAAGTGACGTTACCCGTTTCCAGTTACTTGATTGAGCATCCTCAAGGGTTGGTCCTGATTGATACGGGCTGGAACAAGATGGTTCGTAAAAGTAATTGGCGGGAATTGGGGCCACAAGTTCAAATCAATACCGGATACCTCCCCGCGGGGTGGGCCGTTGATGAGCGGTTAGCGGCGTTAGGGTATCGTCCCGAGGATTTAGACTTGGTTCTATTGAGTCACTTACATTGTGATCATGTCAGTGGTCTGAAGCACGTCAAGAACGCGAAGAAAATCTTAGTTTCGCAACCAGAATGGCGAGTGGCTAACCGCTTGCCAATGGTTTATCTGCCCCATGAATGGCGAGGCGTCAACGTTCAGACTTACGACTATGCTAAAAACGGGGTGGGTCCCTTTGGGGAAAGCTACGATGTTTTTGGTGACGGCAGCCTTTTACAAGTGCACACGCCCGGCCACGCGACGGGGATGTCGGCCACATTGGTTCGGGGACGGGATGGCCGCTATGTATTGTTGGCCGCCGACACCGGATATTCTAATGATTCGTGGGAGAAGATGCTGACGCCAGGAATCTGCACCAGTCGTAAGGACGCGATTACGTCACTAGGCTGGGTACGAGAAATGGCGCATCACCCGAATTGTATCCAAGCATTAGCTAACCACGATCCACAGACGGATCAGCAAATTCTAACATTACCCGTTTAGGACGTTTTTGGTCATCTGATTCATGAAGGTCGCAATTTGGTCTTCATGCCCGTGTTTTAAAGCCCAACTGATGGCCATTAGGGCGCTATGAGCATAGAAGTCTAAGATGAATTCACGAGGAACATCGAGACTGATTTGTGGCCAAAGGTGATCGAGATGGTCCTTTAAACTGGCAAGGTAGCGCTGGTTTAAATCTACCGAACTGGTATGCACATCCAAAAGGGTCGTAATGCGGTCGGCGTCTTGAGCTAAACCCTGGTAAAGGTTAATCAGAAGTTGATCTTGTTGAATACCAACCATGCGCGTGGCTAATAGCTGGTCAAATTTAGCGGCCTCCTGAGTCACTAATGCGTCTAGTAACGCATATTTGTCGGGATAGTGGTGATAGAAGGTGCTCCGGCCGACCATTCCCGCCGTGCAGATATCATTGATTGTGATATTGGAAAATGGTTTATGTTGCAACGTTTTGATAAACCCAAGTTGAATATCATTTTGGGTACGGCGTACGCGTAAGTCTTCCTGATTCATGGGGCTAGTCACCTCCAATTCAGTGTTTAAACTTAGTTTAGTCGGAATGACCAGATTTAAAAAGGGAAAAGCAGATTAGGGGCTAATTTCTTTTGCATGGAAGCGCTTAAAGTATGATACGCTAAACGTAACACCTTTAAAGGAGCGGATTACGATGACGTTAACCCTAGACGAAAAGTTTGCTTACATGGCCACGGGACAACCCTACAACGATTTAGATCCTCGCTTGGAGGACCTCCGTGACCAGGCGACCCAAAAGACGGACGCGTTGAACCGGGAACCCCGGATGGCCAAGAAGGCCCAGTTGTTTCAAGCGTTAGTCCAGCACGCGGGAGTCGACCCCATCATCAACCCGAACTTTCGCTGTGAGTTTGGCCGCAACATCTCAGTGGGCGACCACTTCTACGCCAACTACGACTGCGTGATCCTGGATGGAGCGCCCGTGATGATTGGTAACCGGGTGTTGTTTGGCCCTAAGGTTGGCCTGTACACCAGTAACCACCTGTTTGCGGCCAGTGAACGACCGACGGGTGGGTGCATCGCCAAGCCGATTACGGTGGGGGATAATTGCTGGTTGGCTGCTAACGTGAGTGTGACCCCAGGCGTGACCATTGGGGCGAACACGATCATCGGTGCCGGGAGCGTGGTGACCCACGATATTCCCGAAAACGTCATCGCGGCGGGCAATCCCTGCCGGGTCTTGCGGCCCATCACGGATGCTGACCGAACGGGCTTCGACCCCACTAGTTCGCAGTGGCCGTAATGCGGTGAACGAGCGACTAATGCTAAAGAAATAATCTGACAAAAAGCGTCAGGTGACCACTTTGGATGAGAGAAGAAGTGGTCACCTGACGTTGTTTTGTCATTGGTTTAGTCTTGCTGGGTTAAGGGCAACACCATATCCAGGTGTGGAATCCCGGTTTCGAGGTACACGTCACTGACCGGTTGAAAGCCAAAGGTTTCATAGAAGGATTGCAAGTAGGCTTGGGCCTGAATATCAATCTGGGTGGCTTGAGGAAAGTGAGCCTTGGCGGCGGCGATGGCGGTCGTGACTAACTCGCGCCCGGCGCCGTTCCCCCGGGCGGCTTTGGCGACCACGACGCGGCCGATGCGGACGTGGTTCTGTTCGGGAATCAACCGCGCGTAGGCCACTAACTGGCCCTGGTCGTCAGTCCCTAAAAGGTGGGTGGCGGTCAGGTCCGCGTCATCGACTTCTTGGTAGTAACAGGTTTGTTCGACCACGAACACGGCCGTTCGTAAGCGGTAAAGGGCCCAGAGTTCGTGAGTGGTTAGTTCGGGGAATGTTTTGGTTTGATAAGCGACCATTAGAAAAGACTCCTTTTAAATAGTTATTAATACTTTTGTTATTAATAATAGAGCGGGTTTAGTCATACCACGTTGCGTGGTTTAAGGCTGGCCAATCTCATCGTCGGTAGCAGCAACGGTATCCTAAAACCTATGCTAAAACGTGACGCGCACAAATTCAACGCTAATTAAGCTGGTGGCACGACGCAGAAGACATTCTAAGCCAATAAATCATTTAACCGTGGTATAATTTTTATTATGCACGAAGGAAGGTTAGGTGAACAAGATGCAAAAGTGGCAACGAATGAGTCTGCTAGGACTGGTCACCGCGAGTTTCATGGGCTTAGGCGGGGGCGCCGTAACCGCGCAGGCCGCCCAGCACACGGTGGCGACGTTTCCCAAGAGCTTGCGGGGGACTTGGTACACCTATGACAGCCACCAGTATTATCGGACCCGGATTACGGCGAAGACCATCACGGTCAACGGGACCACGGGGCACCTACATCCCGTGAAGGCTGCCGGCACCAACGTCCAATCAGATTGGGTTCAGGCCACCCCCGTGACCTACCGGGGTGAGCACTGGATCAACGTCCGGGGCTGGTTCCAAGCGGCCGGGAGCGGCGACGATTACCGCAAGGTTACGCATACGCTTAAGGGCAAGCGTCACGTTGCCCTCCAGTACGCCAGTGGAGCGGTGTTTAAGACCAGCACTTATGGGTACCATAGCAAGGCGCTGGCGAAGACCTACGCCCACCACTACTATGCGGGCGACCGGCATTAGCGGAACGAAAAATCAATCATCATTAACGAATACCGTCCTTCAGGCGCAGACGCCGGTGAAAGACGGTATTTTTGACGGTTGATTGCATGGGGTTGCTGGTGTTGGCGTCTAAGCGTGCTGGAAGTACGTGGTCAAGAAGGGCTTAGTCTTTTGGAGCACCTGCTTTTGAGAGTAGGTCTTTCGGCCGTCGCCCCAGATGGAGATGGCCGACCCTAGATTACGGGAACTGGTGGCTAAGCTCTGGTGGTTGGTCTTGTCCCAGACTTGGCGCGTCCAGTTCTGCGTCAGGTCGCGTTGCCAATACCGCACGCTTTCGGTGGTAAACGTCTTAGGCCGGGTGATCACGTAGAGGTACCAGAAGTTGGCGTTGATTGTCTGGAAGCCGGCCTGGTTGAGCTGAGGTAGAGTCGGGCGAATCTGCCGGTGTGCCCGAATCGTCTGGGCGTTGTCGGTCTCGCCGTCGTAGCTCCAGTAGGTCACCAGGATGTTGTGGTCGATTCGGGGTAAGTCGGCGCGCATCAAGCCGTCGTTCCACATGGTGGTCCGTAGGTGCTTGCTGCGCAGGTACCGGTTCAACCCGTTGGTGTAGCTGACCGTGGCGGGTTGGTGCGGGGCCGTGGTGGCGCTGTATTCGTCGCCGCCGATGCCGATGTGTTGCCCACGGTATTGCAGGCCGGTGTATTCACTTAACAGGGCCTTCACGAAGGGTAAGGTCTTGGCCGAATGCAGAGTCAGCTCGTTACCGGAAGCGATGGTCTTCGCCAATTGCCGGTTAGCCGCACTTCCCGTTTTCATCAACTTGATCAGGGCCTTGGCGTGACCGGGAGTGTCGATCTCGGGGATGACCTCGACGTGCCGGCGGTGGCCGTAGACAATCAGACTGCGCAGTTGGCGTTTACTCAGGAAAGCCAGCTTGGTCTTGCGGTTATAGTACACGTCGCCTTGTTTACGGGCCGCCTTAACGGTCTGGCCCAGGTGTGCGTTCTCCACGCCGAACCGGGTGTCGTCGGTCAGGTGCAGCTGAAGAAACGTGCCGCCCCCGCGGTGGGTGGTGGTAATCAACTGTTTGATGGATGAGACGGAATAGTATTGCCGTGCGGCGTCTAGGATCAAGCCCTTGGCCGGCCGCTTGATGGCGGATTGGGCGGATTGGGGTGCCCAGATGCCTAGGAGTAACGAAATCACGAGAAGCCCTTTTAAGAATTTAGCCACGGGACCTTCCCCCTAACGATTCAGATTGGTTACTTTAAATATAGAGTTTTGGGGTGGGTTTGGGAACTGCTTTGCTCGATAAATTTTATAATAACCGGTGCTCGGCTTAGGTGGGGGGTTAACCACCGCAGTTTGCGGGGATGTACGTCTGGCGGCGGGCACGCAAACACCGGGCGCAAAACACACAAGAATTGCGTTAAGGGGTGGGGAACATGCTAAAATATACCTATTACTACCCGAATTGACCGTAGGGTAGTCTTGAAAATGTAACCGAATACATAGAGGAGGCTTTAGCGTGGCGTATATTGAAGTGGCCCATGAGACCCGCCAGTTTCAAAACGGCGACCAGACCACGGTCGCGAACCGCGACATTAGCTTTACCGTGGAACGGGGCGCGGTCGTAACGATTCTGGGCCCCAGTGGTGCCGGAAAATCGACATTGTTAAACATTTTAGGGGGGATGGATTCGCCCACCAGCGGGAGCGTCAAGATCGACGGGACCGACATCGCTCACTTTTCACCTAAACAACTCACGACCTACCGGCGGCAAGCGGTCGGCTTCGTCTTTCAATTCTATAACCTGATTCCCAACCTGACGGCGCGGGAGAACGTTGAGCTGGCCTCGCAAATCACCCACGACGCCCGGGACGTGACCGAGACCTTGACACTGGTGGGGCTCAAGGACCGGGCAGCGAACTTTCCCGCCCAATTATCCGGTGGGGAACAGCAACGGGTCGCCATCGCCCGAGCCGTGGCCAAGAACCCCAAGCTCCTGTTGTGTGACGAACCCACGGGGGCCCTGGATTACCAGACGGGTAAGCAGGTCCTCCAGGTGATTCAAGATGCGGCCCGGCAGACGGGGACCACGGTGATCATCGTGACCCATAACAGCGCCATCGCACAGATGGGCGACCAGGTGATTCGGATCAACGACGCCCAGATTCAATCTGTGGTGACTAACGACCACCCTACTCCGGTGGCCGAGATTGAATGGTAGGTGATGGGGATGACCACAGCGTATCTTAAAACGATTTTCCGAGAAATCTGGCGCTCTAAGGCCCGTTTCTTCTCCATTCTCCTGATCATCTTCTTGGGGGTGGCGTTCTACACCGGTATCCGGGCGGCGGGTCCCGACATGTCCCAGGCCGCTACGAGCTACTTTCACCGCCAGCGGCTAGCGACCAATAGCGTCCAGTCCTCGTTGGGGTTGACTCAGGCGGATACGGCCATTTTGAATCAGCACCGCGACCGGTTCCGATACCAGACGGAACGGTATCTCGACGTCAGTCAGCGGAACAATAATCGGGTGGTCCGGGTCGCCGAGTTACCCACTGTCCAGCGGGTCAACCGGTTACGCGTGACGCAGGGACGCCTGCCGCGCCACGCGAACGAGATCGTCCTCGACACCCAGGCGCGGGTCCTCCAGCCTAGCTTGAAGGTGGGGCGGACTTACCGGATCGCCAGTACGGCGGCTGTGAACCGCCAGTTCACCCGGCGGACCTTTAAAATCGTGGGCTTCGTGAATTCGCCGCGCTACCTGGAGAACGTGAGTCGGGGCGTCACCACGGTCGGTAAGGGGACCCTGGACTACCTGGCGTATGTCCGGCCCCAGACCTTAACGGGTAACGTGCCGACGCGCCTGGACGTCCAATTTAAGAACCTCCAGAACGTCCAGCCCTACAGCGCGCGTTATAAACGGTTAAACCGGCAGAATACAGCGGACTTGAAACGCTGGCTCCGGCCACGCGCGCAACAACGCCAACACCAATTGCAGCAACGGGCGACGGCGAAACTGGCGCCCCTCAAGCGCCAAGTGGCCGCCATGCAGGGCCAAGTTCCGGCGAACACCCCGCAACTGGTTCAACTGACCGCGCAGTTGCGCCGGGCGCAGGCCAAGGTCCAAGCGATTCCGCGGGCCACCTACGTCTACACGGACCGGACCGATAATCCAGGTTACACCGAGTATCACGAGAATACCCAGCGAATCGTCGCCTTATCGACGGTCTTTCCACTCTTCTTCATCGCCATCGCGGCGTTGATCTGCCTGACCACCATGACTCGGATGGTCGAGGAGTTGCGCTTGCAGATGGGGACGCTCAAGGGCCTGGGCTACAGCAACGCCGCTGTAGGCAGTGAGTTCATGATTTACGGGGGCTTAGCGGCGTTACTGGGGACCGCGCTGGGCGTGGTCTTCGGCGTGAACTTCTTCCCCCAATTCATCGCCCAAGCCTATGGCAGTATGTATAATCTGCCAGCGATTACCGTGCAGTACCTGTGGGGCGACATTGGCGTGGCTCTAGTCATTGCGTTAGCTTGCACCCTGGGTATCGCGGCCATCGTCTTACGAGTCGACTTGCGAAGCCTGCCCGCCCAGCTATTGCAACCCAAGGCACCTAAGGCGGGAAAGACGCTGCTGTTGGAACGCTGGACGGGCTTCTGGCGGCACCTGAACTTCAACCATAAAATTACCCTGCGAAACCTCTTTCGGTACAAGCAGCGTATGCTGATGACCGTTTTGGGCATCGCAGGGTGCATGGCCATGATGATCACGGGTTTCGGGCTCAAAGACTCGATTGGCGACATCAGTACCAAGCAATTCAACGACCTCTGGCACTACGACGCCATGGTGACCCGGAGTGGCCGGGAAACGGCCGCTCAGCGGAAAGCCTTGCGGCAATCAGCAACGTATCGCCGGAGCCTGACGTTGAGTTCGCAAAAGGCCACGGTCACCCAGAGTGGGGTGGCCGAACAGACCGTGACCTTGGGGGTTCCGCGCACCCCGGACCGGCTGAACCGGTTCGTCACGCTCCGTGACCGGCAGACCCATCAGACCTACCGGGTCACGACCCAGGGAGCCGTGATCGACGAGAAGCTGGCCAAGCTCTACGGTGTGAAGGTGGGCGACCGGCTGACCGTGAAACCGGCGGGACAGACCGCCCGGCGCGTGAAAGTCGCGGCCGTTGCGGAAAATTACGTGAACCACTTTATCTACCTGAGTCCGACCTATTACCGACAGGTCTTCGGCAAGCAACCGACCTACAATAGTAACCTAGTCCAGTTCACCCACGATAGCGAACGGGCGGGCAACGATTATGCGGATGGCTTGTTGCGGCACGCGGGCTTCTTGAACGTCACGCTGATGCGGACGGAACGCCAGACCACCTTCAAGACCTTTGACAGCATGAACCTGGTGGTCCTGATCTTCGTGATCTCCGCGGGGGCCCTGGCGCTGGTGGTGCTCTACAATCTGACCAACATCAACGTGTCCGAGCGAATTCGGGAGTTGTCGACGATCAAGGTCTTGGGCTTCTATGACGGGGAGGTCACCCTGTACATCTTCCGGGAGAACCTGATATTGACGGGGATGGGCATCGTCGTGGGCTGTTTCTTAGGTAATTGGCTGCACACCTATATCCTGCAAACGGCGGAGACCAACGCGCTGATGTTCTCGCCGGGGATCCACTGGCTCAGTTACCTGTATTCGGCAGTCTTGACGGTAGTGTTTAGCTTGCTGGTCATGGGCTTGATGCACCGCAAGTTAAAACGCGTGAACATGCTCGACGCCCTCCAGTCGGTCGATTAACCAGACCCTTGACTGAGAGGTAGGTCGAAGTTCTACACTAAAATTGAAGGAAGTATCTGAAAGGAAGGTATCATGATGAAATATCGTTCATTTGGCAAGACTGGGTATCAGATTAGTGAAGTGTCGTTGGGCACTTGGCAGTTAGGCGGCAAGTGGGGCGCACCGTTTAGTGAACAGGATGCCCGGGACACGTTGGCGGAAGCTTACGACCAGGGCGTTAACTTCTTCGATACCGCCGATGGGTATCAAGACGGTCGCAGTGAACAGGCCGTGGGGCAGTTCTTGAAGCAGCACCCCGACGTGCACTTCACCACCAAGATTGGGCGGAAGGAAGAGCCCCTGTCGGCGGAACATTTTGACGCGCAACACGTGGACCGTTACGTCGACGAATCCCTACAGAACATGGGGGTCGATGCCTTGGATATGGTGTTGTTACACTGCCCACCGACCGACATCTACTACCAACCCGAGACTTTTTTCGAGCTGGATAAGCTCAAGCAGGCGGGGAAGATTCGCCATTACGGGGTCAGTGTGGAAAAGGTCGAACAAGCCATTAAGGCCATGGATTACGATGTCTCGGCCGTCGAAATCATTTTCAACATGTTCCGCTTGCGGCCAGCGAAGTTGTTCTTCGACTTAGCTAAGCGTCAGAATGTGGGGATCTTGGCTCGGGTGCCGTTGGCTAGTGGCCTTCTGACCGGGAAGTTTACGGCCGATACGCAGTTTGCACCGGAAGACCACCGGAACAATAACCGGGACGGTCAGCACTTCGACAAAGGGGAGACCTTCTCCGGTGTGGATTACTTAACGGGTGTCAAGGTCGCCGCAGAGTTGAAGGACCGCTTGGGAACGGATAACCTGGCAGGGACGGCGTTACGGTACATCTTGATGTACGATGCCGTTTCAGCGGTGATTCCGGGAGCCAGCACGCCGAACCAGATTGAACGCAATACCAGTGCGGCTGAATTGCCAGCCTTAACGGATGCGCAGATGGCGGTGGTTCAAGACGTCTATGATCGATACTTGAAGAATCCGGTGGACTACCTCTGGTAAGCCATCAGACGATGACAAACAGCGGCACAATCGTCTCTCCTAGAGAAACGGTCGTGCCGCTGTTTTTTATTGGGTTAGGATTTGATGGAAATTGAGCGTGTGGCGAAAACTTAGATTTTGGTGTATTCAAAAAGGCTTAACGGATTAAACGCCATCGTACATAACATATAACCTATCCAGTGAATATATTATATTTTTTATAAAGTTTATACCATTGACTATATTCCCTTGATATAATATTCTATTAGTGACACGGTAGGAACACCCATTGACGTTGTATCAGCTTGGGGTCAAGGATACTTTAATAAGATGGGATTAGATTTAAGTTGTAGAGCCATTGCTTTCCTTTTTATACCATTTTTTAGGAGGATCTTATGCAGGTGCCGTATTGGTTGTCTATTTTTATTATTTTCGTTCCATTTCTTTTAAGGATGATTATTAAAAGAGAGCTTAGTCCTAAGATGCAACAGCTATTAACTAGTAATTTAATCACATATATATTGGTATTGATGGTCTCTATTTTAATTATAAATTCTCGATTTAAACCTATCTCAATATCAGTTATTTTTTGGGCAATTATTTTTAACCTATTATTCGATTTTATTTTTTACTTAATTAGCAAGGTTAGTCATTAATCGAATTGTCTAAGCCTAAGCAATCTCATTACATCAACTCCGAGTTGGCAATTTCAGTGTACATTTTTCTTCCACCAACTAAGTAGTTACTGTAGTACATACTAGGAACATCATCGTCTGACTGTCCCTCCGTCATGAAGGGTTGGTGCAAGTTAATGACGTCAAGACGGTACTGGACTTTTCCATGTTGTGTCACTTTTTTAAAAGATAATCCTTTAAATTTCTTGTTCAGAAATAATTCGCGGGTGTTGCCATATACTTTAGTTCTTTGAATCTTTACCTGATGGGTCGGTTTGTCTTTGGGTTTGTATTGAGATCCAGACGAGTATTTTCGATATTCGACATAGCCATTGGTACTTATGTGAAAGAGAGTGGTATCACGTCGCTGAGCGTTGGCCAACATTTTTCCTTGAAATAGTAGCCCAGAACTATAAGCAGGCATGTAAGCCGGACGAGAAACACGTTTAAAATTTTGGGGATGGTTTGAAATTTGAGAACTAATAAAATCGTAGGGGCGATTATGCGGTCGGTTTTTGTTGTACAAAGAGTAATTTAAAAGCGGCAAACTGAGCGTGATGGTATGATTGTCTTTGAATCCTTGGAGAATAGTTCCCTTGGGAATCTTAATGAATTGATGGCCACCATCTTCAAATTGAACACGGACTTTAGTTGAGTGAATGGCCTGGTAATATTTGAACTTATAGAGCTTATTGGCGGGTACTTGTTCATTTCCAATTTGGTAGGATTTGGCCTGTGATTGGGTGGAAGATAGAAAAAAAGCGAGTATAGCAATAGTGGGAATGAGTAGGATCTTATTTAACTTCATGAAGATTATTCCTTCCTGGGATATTTTTTCTTATTGTAGCTCGCTCGTTTTATGAATTGGTACCTTACGCAAATTCGGTTGTACGATGTGTGGAATTTGCTTACGTGAATAGTTAAGATTCTGAAAATCATAAAAGATTAAAAGAAAATTTTGTGGGTTACTGATTCTAGCGTTAATGGGTTTAACGTCAAATGACCGCTTCCGTGATTTTACGGAAGCGGTCATTTGAGTAAGACAGATATGGTTTGAATTCAGCAAAAGGGGGATTAGCGCCCCTCATTCATTGCAAAGGAGGCCTTTATGTCAGTCGCTTGCTAGTTGTGATTGGTAGGCGAATCTAAAACAGGCATGGTTAAAATGACTGCTTTAACCAGATGCGTCTTATTTTAAGAGGTACTTGGCGTCAAATTCGGGGTCCTGGGACGTTAAAATCTTAGGGCCATCCTTAGTAATCGCCAGGGTGTGCTCGTATTGGCAAGACAGAGAGCCGTCAGCTGAAACGTAGTATTCCCAGTTGTCCTTATCGATCTTGTCAGCCAGTTCGAAAGTTCCCAAGTTGACCATGGGTTCGATGGTGATGACCATGCCTTCGCGAAGCCGAATCCCGTGACCGGCCTCACCGTAGGCGGGAACGTCTGGTTCTTCGTGCATTTCAGTTCCGATGCCGTGGCCAATTAGGTCGCGGACGTCTCCCATGTGGTGTTGAGTTTCGACGAAGTCCTGGATGGCCGCACCAATGTCGCCAATCCGGTTGCCAATGACGGCTTGGTCGATGCCCAGGTAGAGGGACTTCTTGGTCACGTCCATGAGACGTTTAACGTCATCACTCACGTCTCCCACGGCGTAGGCCCAGCAGGAATCGGCTTGGTAACCGTCAAGGGAGACGGTCATGTCGACCTTGACCAGGTCACCGTTCTTCAACAGGCGTCCCTTTTGGGGTGCCATGTGGGCGACTTCATCGTTGATGCTGATGCAGGTCGCGTAGTGGTAGCCGTCGACGTCCTTTTCGGACGGGATGGCCCCATGATCGGCGCAATATTGCGTAGTGAACTTTTCGATTTCCCAGCTGTCGATACCGGGCTTGATCAGGTCGCGTAACCCGATGTGAATGTTGGCCAATAAGGTACCGGCTTCATTCATCTTTTCAATTTCGCGGGGTGATTTAATGGTAATCAAAGCGATTCCTCCCTAAATGTCTAGTTAAGTTCACTGTACGCTAGTTTGGTGGAATTGACCAGCTTAGGGGGTGTGTTTCACGTGAAACAACGGGTTGGTATCTTTAATGGGGGGCCTTCGAGTCTCCGTATTGGGCGGCTAGGGCCTGAACGTTAGTAGCTTGGTTGGGGTCGGCTAAAGTGTGCCGGACCACGCTTACCATAATCTTCCCTTGGGGGGCGTCGACCAGTAACTTGTCGGTCATCAGGGCGTGTTGCCAGCGAATCGTGGTGATGTCAGCGAAGTTGAAGAAGGAGTTCTTGCCGGAGAGGTGACCAGTGGCTTTAGAGACGCCCAAGAATAAAAGACCATCGGGTTCGAAGGTAACGTAATAGTAACGGTCGAAAAGTAGGCCAATCGCGCGGAACCAGAAATGCCAATGAAAGTCTTGGTAGAAACCGTAGATGTAGCGAACGTTGGGTGTGGTATAGCCGAGGGCGTGGCGGTAAGCCGTGAGGTACTTCCGGGCAGGACCGTTCTGAAATGGCGTGATGTCCACGTTGGGCGTTGCGCTAGTTGTGGTTTCTTGATTAGATTCAGTTCCGACCGTAGTGCTAGGTTGCGCAGAAGTCTGGACGTGCTGGGTAGCCTGGTCGGTCGCGGGTTGTGCCTGACCACAGAAGGGACAAAATGCGTCGTCCGCTTCAATGGCGTGCCCACAGTAAAGACAGTATTTTTGCATCATAATCTCCTCTTAACTGATAAAGGATAACGCGTAAAGAATGTTAAAGACACCGGAAACCAGTCCCACCCACGCGAGAATCTTTTCGGTGTGGGTTAGTTGCTGGTTCAAGGCCAAAATGGAAAAGACGACGGCAATAATGCCGACGATACCCCAAAAGTTTAGCAACCAAGAAATCAAGCCGATGACTAGACCTAATAGGGCCATGCGGTTTAACGGCCGTTTGGTATTGTCATCTGGATTGACATTCGTCTGATGAATATTGGGTTGGCCTTGCGTACTGGTCGTTTGAGCTTGCGTTTGCGTTGCTTGATTGGCCGGTCCCTGATTGGAAGTAGCGGTATCTATATGTAAAGCGGCTCCACAGTTGGGGCAGAACTGGGTTTCACTGGTAATGGGGTGACCACATTTAGGGCAAAAAGCTGGGGTTGAGTTGGTCATGAAAATCGCACTCCTTATAAATTGTTTAATTAACTTCTAGTATTAATAAGTTAGTGCGCCGAAACAAGCTGAAAACGGCGGGGGCTTTTACCGTTGTTCCGGTTATCGAGGGGGAATCGTTGACTTAGAGTCCACTCTAAGCAGTATGCTAAAAGTACTTTATTAGTAGGAGGCAATATCATGACCAAAACTTGGTTGATTACGGGAACTTCGACGGGATTCGGGAAGTCGCTGGCGACCTTTTTAGCACAAAAGGATGACGTTAACTTAGTGGCGACGGCGCGGCACACGGACCAGTTGAGTTACTTGGATCCGTATGATCACGGGCAAATCTTGAAGTTGACGCTGGACGTCACGAATCAGGCTGAAATTGAAGCCGCGGTTAAGGCCACTAACGCAAAATTTAACGGTATCGATGTGTTGATCAACAACGCTGGTCTAGGGTACTTTGGGACCTTCGAGGAAAGCGACCGGGACGCGGTACGGTACATGTTCGACGTCAACGTCTGGGGACTCGTCGACATGACCCGGGCGGTCTTGCCAACCATGCGGGCACAGAAGTCCGGAATCATCGTCAACTTTTCCTCTATCGCGGGTCTGGCTTCCTTTACCACGCTGTCCTTCTATAACGGGAGTAAGTACGCGGTCGAGGGGATCAGCGAATCCTTGGCGCAAGAAGTGGCGGACCAGGGCATCAAGGTCATGCTGATTGAGCCTAGTGGTTTCCGGACGGATTGGGCCGGACGGTCATCGCAGAAGACGCTACCGCAGATCGACGCTTACCGGCAATTTGCGAGTCGCATCGAGGGTAACGCTAAGGAAGCCCATCACGAAGCGGGTGACCCGGATAAGGCTGCGGAAATCATCTACGATCAAGTTACCAACCACGCGGCGGACCTGCCCCTGCGGTTACCGTTAGGCCAATGGGCGACTGATACCGCGATTGAGAAGTACACCCGGACACTGGCTGACTTTAAGGCCTTGCACGACTTGTCGGCATCGGCTGACCGTCCGGAGAAGTAAAGCAACGTGTATCCGCGGAATTAATCAAAAAATCTGGTCCAAGATGATGGTCTTGGACCAGATTTTTCATTTGAATAGGTTAGGGTCGCTCCTAGGCTGTTTTGGGAGTCAGGTGGCGAAGGTTAGGGATTGAGAGCATGGCAACGAGACTAATGAGGTAGAGGCAGGAGAGGAACCCCATGACCATTAGTAGCGTGCCGTGGTCCATTAGAAAGCCGATGATGACGGAGGAAAAGCCGCCGATTAAGCGCCCCACGTTAACGATACAATTGTTGGCTGTCGTCCGAATCTCAGTAGGGTATAAGCGGCTGACCATGGCGCCATAACCACCGTACATCCCGTCGGAAAAGAACCCCAGGGTGGCCCCGGCGACCAGGAGGGTCAGACGATTGGTGGTGAGCAGGATTCCGAATAAGGCAATCGCTGCGGCGATTAAGAAAATTGCGAAGGCCAGGCGCGGTCCGAGCTGGTCTAGGACGTGACCGAAGACTAGCATTCCCAGACTCATGCCGATAATGGTGGCAATCATCCAAAGGGAAGACCCAGACACGGTTAAGCCGAGGCGCTTTTGCATGATGGAAGGTAACCAATTCATTAAGCCGTAGTAGCCGGCAATTTGAACCGTGGTCATCGCCATTAGCGCCCCGGTCTGGTAGGCTAAACGCGGAGTGGCGAAGAGCTGACGAAGTTTACCGGGTTCCCGGTGTGCTTGAGCGGTTAAAAAGGCGTGACTTTCGTGGAGGTGCCGGCGAATAAAGTAGATGAGGGCAACTGGCACTAGGCCGAAGACGAAGAGGGCGTGCCATCCGAGAGTTGGGATGATGACGGCCGCGGCAATGGCGGCAAGAATCGCGCCACACTGACCGCCGATAGCAGCTAGTGAGGAGAACTTACCCAGTGTGTGGGCGGGGAAGCTCTCAGCAATTAAGGTAATTCCCACGCCATATTCACCGCCGGACCCGACACCGGCTAGGAAACGAAAGAGATAGACTAGCGCGAGATTATTGGCCAGGGCCATCGCTGCGGTGGCGAAGGCAAAGATGAAGATGGTGTAGGTAAATACTTTGATTCGGCCGTAATGATCCGCAATCAAGCCGAATCCTAGACCACCGGCTAAGGTTCCTAGGTTACTGATAGCTGAAATCAAGCCGGCCTGCGCACCCGTAATGTGAAGCGTGGTAATAATCGAGGATAACGCAAACGAGACAAACATGACGTCCATGTGTTCCAGCGCAAACCCGGCCGACGTTGAGGCTAATGTCCATTTTTGGGTCGAATTTAAGCTAGAGTGTGACGATATGGTTTCCATCAAAAAGACCTCCAAAAGAAATGCTCACTGGCACTTGTTATTTTGTGTACGCTAACGTACTGCTGACCAGTGTGCACCCTAACGGCGGAGAGGGGGTAGTATCCGCGGAGGGAAAGGGTGGTCAATAACCAAAATTAGGTAAACTGATAAACGACTTAATCCATCGCTAGACGGATAATTTAACCGATTATTGGGGTGGGCTGAGAAGGCGTTTGGTGGTCGGTTACCGTTACCGGTGCGGCGAACGGAGCCGGTAAGTTGATACCGTTAGGGCGTAAAAGTGACCCCCGAGCGAGAAGGCTTGGGGGTCACTTGATTGAAGTTTAGTGATTAAGATGGGTTTTCAGTATCGTGATCAGCCTTTAACAAGGCTAACAAGTCGGCATCCCGTTGGGCGACCAATTGTTGACCCGCAGCGCCCGTCCAGTTATAGAAGCCATGGCCGGACTTCAGCCCCAGCTCGCCGGCCTGAACTTTCGCCTGGAGGACGGGGTCCGTGCCGGTGTCGTTGGCGAGGTCCTGGTAGAGATAGCTCGAGATGTTGGTGAAGACGTCTAAGCCGCCCAGGTCCGCACTGGCAATGGGTCCGACTAGGCTCCACCGCCGACCGAGGCTGTATTTGATGATGTCGTCGACCGCTTCCGGCGTGGCAATGCCTTGATCAACAATGTGCAAGGCTTCCCGTAAAACGGCCAACTGAATCCGGTTTCCCACGAAGCCCAGGGAGGCCTTCTTAAGCGGCACGGCGTGTTTGCCGATGTGGTTCATCAGGTGGACGGTCAGGTCGACCGTAGCGGTGTCCGTAGCCTGTCCCGGCACCACTTCGACCAGTGGCATCAGTTGGGCGGGGTTCCAGAAATGAGCGACCACGAAGCGCTCCGGATGGGCTAACCCGGACTGTAAGGCAGTGGGGTCCAGCCCCGAAGTGTTGGTCGCCATGATGGTATTGGGTTGGATGACCTGCTCAATGGCCTGCCAGACGGTTCGCTTGACGTCCAGGTTCTCCGTGATTGATTCGATGATGAAGTCGGCGTGGGCGAAGGCGGTCTGGAGGTCGGTCGTGGGGTGAATCCGTTCGAGAATGGTAGCGGGTTCCTCGGCTAGTAATCCGGCGCGGTCGAAGGTCGCCAGGTCGTGCTGAATAGTCACGATTCCCCGGTCCAAGCTGGCGGAATCCTGGTCGAAGAGGTTGACCGGATACCCGTGCATCGCAAATTGTAAAGCCGTGGCGTGCCCCATGGTGCCGGCGCCCACGTTACCGATAAGGTTCACATTTTTCAGGTCCATTGGTAAAACATCCTTTCTTTTAAAATGGTTAGTGGGATTTGTGTTTAGTATAGCATGCGGGGACTTGCGACCAGTGGGGGATGGCTTGCCGGAACGCCTAGATGACCACGGTTAGGGCAGATTGAGGTCAACTGAGGAAATTTAGACTTAGCGCAAAGGGCCACAAGTGGTTAAATTTCGTAAGTTTAAAAATTGTAGGCGTTAACGATGACCAGTTGATAATGGTTGAATGGGGTGGTTTTAGTAACGTTTGCTGATTTATTGTCCGATTATGGTTTAACTTAAGGAATTATTTACATTATATAATTGTATTACGGTCAACAAACGGGTAGAATTAAGTCACTGAATAAACGGTTTCGAAGGAGTGTGACGGGATGACCCGATGGAAAAAGTATGGTATCTATGTCTTGTTATTGGGAGGTCTTGTCGCCTTCGTCTACTTAGGTCGGCAAACGACATCGGCGCAACAGCCGATCCAAGAGGTTCAGCTGGTGAAGCGGACCAACGTTAAGCATACGGACGAGTTAAGTAACTATTCACCGGACAAACGGTACCGGTCAGGCGACCTAGTGATCAAAAACGGGAGCATTTACGAAGTTCACGTGGTGGCCAAAGATAAGCATTAGGTGATAATCTGAACGCAAAAACGGCTTTCCGCAGAAGCGGGAAGCCGTTTTAACATGACGTCGTTTAATTGCTGGCACCGTCGTATCCGATGAAGGTGTAGTAGGGAACGCCGCCAATCTGGTAGAGACTGTCGAAGGTTCCCGCGATTCCGCGCAAAGGATCACCGATAATGTGCTGCGGTTGGTGGCGGTTCTTGATGGTCAGCCGGTACCGCGCCGTTCCGGATGCATGCACCGCGGTGGTCCGGAGTCCGGGTAGGGCGTGCTGGGTGTAGAGCTGGCGATAAGGATCATGGAAGACGGTCTTGGTAATCTTGCCCTGGCTAGTGGGTGCCTGGTAGAAGCCTAGCCCACCCCGTACCGTGTGGTCGTAAGTTAAAAGTTCCACATAGCCGTCCGGTGTTACCCGCACACTGGTCGACGTGGGCTCAATGGGGCTGATGGCCGCCGCGGCCCCGCCCGCGTAAAGGTCACCGTGACTATAGGCGGGCATATAGCGGGGACAGTGGACCCGTTTAAAAGCCCGTAGTTTCCGCGCGGTGGTGATTACCGTGGGCGTATTATCCGTATCGCTGGTGGGGTCGATCGTGTAGCCTGCTGGTTGGGCCGTGGCCAAACGATGATGGCTCAGGCGCGACGTGTAAATCAGGAGTTGCGGTTGCAGGCGACTCCCAACTTTATGGGTGGTGAGGTAACCCGCCGCCACCGTGCCCTTGGGCAGGGTCAACGAACGCATGACGCGACCGCCGAATTTGTGGGTGGGCACGTAAGCGGCCTTAACCGTGGTGGTTCGGGTGGTCTGATAGTATTGGCTGAGGTTGAGAAAGTTTGAGCTGGCCGTGTAGTGGCCTACTTTGACCAGGGAATTGGGGCGTTCGGTCTGAGCGGCTGCCGGCGTTCCCGCCATGAGCGCTAATCCGGCAATCAGGAATGCCCCGCTAATTTTTAACCATTTATGCAATGCCACGGCCTCCTTAAAAACTGGTACTTCTAGTATACCGTAGCGTGACGAAAAAATAAGGGACCGGCCTTAAAATGTTTCATGTGAAACGAAATTGGGGGTGACAATTCGGGGACCAATTTCGTTAGTAAACGTAGATGCTAAGAAAGGAGCCTCCCGATATGGTCCAAGAAAGTCATAGAATTCAATTGACCAGTGGGTACGCCATCTTGACGGCACAGCAATGCACGGTGTACGCCCATGGCCAGGTCGTGGCGCCGGCCCTGACGCTACGGCAACAGCGGACGTTTCTACGGGAGTTACGCCAATTGCGGGCGGCGTTACAGGCCGTATACCAGTTAGCGCACGTCCAGGTTCAGGTGACCAGTCAGTCCCACCGACCGTTGGTGGCCCGGTTGCGGTTTGAATAGGAAGACTGGTTTTTGTAAGGTTATCACCGGAAAATTTCCCGGGAAATTATCGTAACTTTCAAAAAACGCCAGCCCAGAAATTTTCGGGTTGACGTTTTTAGGATTTACCACCGGTAGTCGTCGTGATCATCGTGGTCGCCGCCAATCCAGCGGCCAAACATGTACGAAGTCCAGGCACCATAGTAGTCGTTGGAAGGGTGGTCCGCGATGGTCCGCAGAGTGCTGTGAAAGTCGTGGAAGAACCAGATGACCCCGCACAACAATAGGGGCGTCAGAATCAAGAAAGCCAGGAGATCTCCGCTCATGCCAGGCTTGATTTTCTTGACGTTGGCGACGTGGTGGTCGATGTAATGGGCGTACCGGTTGAAGAACTTCATTGCCGATTTACCGGTTCCTTGCTTATTGGGGAGGCGGCTGGTGATCCACCACCGTTGGAGATCAGAGATGCTGCTGGTCAGGTCATCGGACGGGGAAATAATGGTGTGCCAACCGTTGTCGGGGTAGACCACAATCACGGAGACGTGTTTTTCCAGACGGGTCTGGCGTGAGGTCACCGCGTATTCACTATCGCCGGTGCTTGGGTAGACCGGGGCCGTCCGTTGGGCTTCACGGTGGCGCAAGCGGTCAGCGAGGTCGTTACCAGGAGTCTTAAAGGGGTCGCTGTAATCATAGCTGGACAGGAAGCCGTCGCCGGGGAGGTGCCGGTAGGTGTAAACCCAGAGTTGCGGGTGGTGCCGCGAAGTAGCCCAATCGGCGTTGGTGGTGCGAATCTGTTCGCGTTGTTGGGCCGTTAAAAGGTGTGCTTGGTCGTGGACCACGGTCGCCGCCTGTCCAGTCATGCTTCCCAAGCCTGAGCTACATAAACCAATTATGACGCCGAGTAACCACCGTTTGACACCCATCATCCTGACTTCCTTCCGTATCGCCATCGTTTTGAACGGTTCAGGTCCTTAGTTATTTTAATTATAGCAAATCTTTGCGGGCATTGATTGGTCAAAACGACCCACTCTTAGGCGAGTGGGTCGTTTCGGGTTGAATAGGTATGTTGAAAAGGGACACCTTGAGTAAAATTATTTCCCGGGTTGATAAGCGTCGTCGATAATCAGGACGGGCTTAATGGTCTTCCCGGAACGGGAATCGGCGTTGGCCTGGTTGATATCACTGAACTTGTAGAACTTTTCAGTCTTATCAAAGTCGAATTGACCCGCCTTGTAGAAGTCGATCAACCGTGGAATGTCGACTTGTGGAATGGAGTCACCCATGTTGACCCCGACAATCTTCTTGTCGTTGACACACAGGTCGTTCCAGGTATCCACGTCGATATGGTTTGGCGTGACCGCAATCGTGGCGGTAGTCCCACCTTGGTCGAGGACTTTGATGGAGTCTTCCATGACCTGGGTAACCCCGGTGGTGTCGACGGCGTAGTCCACACCTTTGCCGTCGGTCAGGTCTTGGACGGCCTTGACCACATCGGTGGACTTACTGTTGATCACGTCCGTAGCGCCCAGTTCCTTGGCTAAGGCTAACCGGGAGTCCACGATATCGATACCGATCACCTTGGTGCAGCCCGCAATCTTGCCGGCCATCATGGCAGCTAAGCCAACGGCACCGGTCCCGAAGACGGCGATAGTTTCGCCGGGACGGGGTTGTAAGGTGTTCAGAACGGTCCCAGAACCCGTGACGTAGCCACAGCCTAAAGGTCCGAGCTTCCGCAGGTCAAGCGTTGGGTCCACCTTGACCGCGTTCCGTTCCCGGACCACCGTGGTCGTGGTGAAGGAGCTTTGGTCGAACATGTCGGCGACCTGGTGACCATTTTCAGTGAAGTGGGCGCTGCCGTCGGGACGGGTCCCGGATAGGTTGTTCGCGGCGTAGTTTTCACACTGGGTCGGAATCCCCTTGAGGCAGCTCTTGCAGTTACCACAGGCGTAGAAGCTCAAAACGACGTGATCGCCGGGCTTGAATTGGGTAACTTCGGGACCCACTTTCTCGACGATTCCGGCACCTTCATGGCCTAAGACGATGGGGTAGTCGATGACGGCGTCCCCGGTCCGCAGGGCTTCGTCGGAGTGGCAGATCCCACTGGCGACCATGTGGACTTGTAAGTCGTCAGGTCCCATGTCGGCGAGTTCAACGTCGTCCCGAATCTCAAAATCAGCATCTTGTTTCTCAACAACTGCAGCTTTAATCTTCATATGTAACACCCCATTAGTAAGTATTAAGAGAATACGTGATTATTATCACACATTTTGGGATAAATGCAAGCGCTTTCAGGAAGGCCCATTAAAGCTGATTTGGTGAAAGGACGCGTGATATTGGTCTTGAACCGGGATGTAAATTTTGAAATTTTTTTAGTTTTTCGAGTAACTACTTGTGAAAAAATAATTTTCAAAGAGCTAGCCGGATTAGGGTGATTGGATGGAAGCAAACACGTTTATAACAGATATTGCGGTCGCGAGTTTGAAACTTAAGTTGTCGTGAACCTTGGTCAAATAAAAAGTAGTACGCCATCAATCGCGTACTACTTACACTATAGTAGAAATTAATCAACGTAAGCCGTGCGGTAATCCGCTTGGCCGTTGAACTTGTTGTAGACTACGCCCTTGACGTTGGGGTCAGCTAAGATGCTGGTGCGGGCGTCGTAGAGTGGCGTGACGGCCTGATCGGTCATGGCCGTTTTGGCGGCTTTGACCAGGTCTTGGTAGCGTTGCGCTGGCTTTAAGGCGTCAGCACCTTCGGCCGCCTTTAGGGCGTTGTCGTAGGTCGTGCTGCGGTAGTGGCCCATGTTGGAATTATTGGTCGATTCCAGAATCTCTAGGGAGTTGATTGGGTCGGCGAAGTCCATGCTCCAGCTGGTCAGGTTGGCTTCAAAGTTACCCTTGGAAACGGCACTCAGCATGGATGGGAACGGAACGGCCTTGATGCTGATGGTCAAATTTGGCAGTTGCTTCATTAAAGTGGTTTGTAGGTATTCCGCAATCTGTTGGGTGGCGTCGTCGTCTCCGCAGGTCAACGTCAACTTGATCTGTGACCGGTGCAGTTGCTTCAGCGCGGTCTGGAAGTGGGCCTTAGCTTTGGCCGGTTGATAGCTGGCGGTATTGGCGACCGTGGCGTCTTGAGTGAAATCAGCGCTGGTTTTGGGATTCTTGGCCATGTTCCGAACGGCAAACGTCGCGGCGGGCCGGGAGCCATTTTGCAGGACCTTAGTCACCAACTGTTGCCGGTTGACGGCTAGTGAGAGTGCCGTGCGCAACTCCCGGTTCGCAGTCAGCGGGTTCTTCTGGTTGTATTGGATGAAGCCGATGCGGCCGGATGCCAAGGTCTTTAAGGCCTTGTTGGTCTGATTTTGGTTGGCCTGTTCACCGCTCAGCGTCACTTGCGCGAGCTTATGGGATTGGTAAAGGTTGTACGAGGTCGAGGGGGACTTGATGACTTGGTAGTTGATGGCGGTCAGCTTAATGGCGTGCTTATCCCGGTAAGTCGGGTTCTTCTTCAACGTCCAAGTGTCGTTGGTCCCGTTCCAGCCGCTGACCGTGTACGGCCCGTTATAGACGGTGGTGTCTGCGGAAGTCCCGTACTTACGGCCGTATTTGTGGACCGCCTTAGGATCCAACGGGTAGTAGGTGGTGCTGGCCAGCATCTGCTTGAAGTAACTGGCGGGCTTGGCTAACGTGATCTTGAGTTGGTACTTGCCAGTCGCTTGGACGCCCAATTTCGACGGTGCTAGTTTCCCCGCCGCGATGGCGTTGGCGTTTTGGATGTTCGCAAACTGGTAGGTGAATTCAGACTTGGACTTGGGGTCCAGGGTCCGTCTCCAGGAGTAGACGAAGTTCTGGGCGGTCACGGGATCGCCGTTGCTCCACTTGCCGGTGGTCTTCAGGTCGATGGTGTAGTGCTTGCCGTCTGGTGAAACGGTGGTCTTCTTGGCCAGGGCGTTGACGGCCTGACTGTCGGCGTTCAACCGGTAGAGACCTTCGCCCGCTTGTTCGAGTTGCCCGCTGGAGACGCTATCGGTGATGCGCGCGGTGTCAAGACTAGTGATGGGTGAGGACTGGTACAGGTTGATGCGTTGGGCTGCAGCTTTAGGTGTTTCCGCTGAGTGGGCCTTAATGGCGAAGGCGCCGCCGATTAAGACGATGCCGCAGATTGCGATAGTGGTGGTTTTGCGATTGAATATGCTCATAAATGTAGCCTCCAAAGATAGTTTTGTCTGGGTTTGCGTACAAATCTGAGCTTTGCCATCGTGTGAACATAAAGAATTCCCCCTCGGTTAAGTGTAAACAAAAACCGCCCTTAACAGCCAATGCGTTAAGGACGGTCAAATTAACCGCGGTACCACCTTAATTGGGTCCGGGTCCCTCAAAAAGACCCCGCGCCCCACCTCACAGGAGACCAACATCTCCCTGACAACTGACGTATGTCGCACGTCTTCCCGTACTGCAATTGGTTCGGGGAAGCCCTCGGTGGTCCATTTACTTACCTGCGTTCGGCCGCACTCTCAGCAACGGCGGCTCTCTGGACGGGCACGATAAGCTTGATCTCCACTTCAATGGTTTGTTTCGGACGATTCTTGAATTGAGGCTAGTGTACCCCCGCTAACCGGGGGTGTCAACCGGAAAATTTAACTTGCAAATGCGGGAAAGCGGGGGCCTATATAGAAGAAAATGGGGGAATGCGATGTAAAAATTTTTTAGGCGCGGGGGCTGATTGGTCGGGGGTTAGGAACATCTCGTGATTTAGGGATTTGAATCGGTAAAGCTTTAATCGTTCCTAGAAATGGTTTCCTGCTATAATCAAGTTATGCCATTATTCCAGATAACCGTTTTTAAAACGGTAAAGGAGTCTGATTTTTTATGAAGTATTGTCCAAATTGTGGCCATCCGGTGGCCCCCACGGCCAAGTTCTGTCCCGCTTGTGGGCACGCATTGCCGGGGGCGCAACAGGCTACGTCGTCGACCGGGACGTCAGCGAATGCAACCGGGGAACCGACGGGAACGGCCAGCAATCAGAGCGCGAGTGCCCAGTCACAACCGGGCACCCAGGTTCCGCCTCGGCAGCACCGCGAATCCCTATACGATAATGCCACGTCGCGCTTAAGCCACTATACCGGAGAGGATGGTGCCGTTAAGGTCAACCTCGCGGCCATGTTCTCTCAGGTCTTGCGGCACCATTCCAAGTCGGAAGCAGAGTCGATCTTTATTGCGGGCACGGAGACCACCACGCCGACCCTCGACCAGATTTCCGGGGACTGGGCCAAGCCGTGGCTGTTCTCCCGGATCCTGGTAGGCTTCCTGATTGCCTTTGTCGCCCTGCTGTACATGCTGGTGGGGCTGCGGAACCCAAACGCGATTCCCGGCTTGATCTTAGTAGGGGCGTTCGCCGTGCCTTTCTCGGGGCTGGTCTTCTTCTTTGAAGCCAACGCGTTTAAAGACGTGAGTTTGTTTGAAGTCGTGAAGATCTTCTTCATCGGCGGCATCTTATCCCTGATTGTCACGCTGTTTCTGTACGAGTTCGTCAGTTTCAGTCAGACCAGTCAACTGACGGGTATGCTGACGCTGGGCGATTCGCTGTCGATTGGGATCGTCGAAGAACTGGGAAAACTCCTGATTACCAGTTACTTCATCAGTCGCTTGAACGTCCAGCACATCCTCGACGGGTTGCTGATTGGTGCCGCTGTGGGCGCTGGCTTTGCGGCGTTTGAAACGGCCGGGTACATCTACCGGGCCGGTGGCCAGTTGGTCGACGTGGCAATTATCCGGGGCTGGTCCGCGATTGGGGGGCACCTGGTCTGGGCAGCCATCGCCGGCGGGGCCATCATGGTGGTCAAGCGGACCAAGCCGTTTCAGGTCAGCCAATTGCTCGACACCCGCTTCTTGGTCTTCTTCCTGTTGGCCATCCTGTTCCACGCGGCCTGGGACTGGGACATTGGTCTGATTGGACCGTACTTCAAGCTACTGGTACTGATTGTTCTGGCCTGGATTGTGGTCTTCGTGCTGATGAATGCCGGGTTAAAGGAAATCGGCCATCTGCAACAAGCGGCGAAACGGGAATCTTAATCTGAATGAACGTCTCGAAAAAAACGCGGCGACCAGCTAATTGGTCGTCGCGTTTTTTGGCATCCATTAATGCAGAATCGTTAAGTTATACGGTTGTTCCCCAGTGACGTTGGGGTGGGCCGTCAAGTAGTCTTGAATCAGCTGGGCAACGGAGACGTTGATCTCCCGGATGATTTTGCTAGCCCGGAACATGGGGTACTCGCCCCCACCGTTTCCCCGGTACTGGTTCATAACGATGTCGAGTTCCTGGTCGTCGGCGACCGGTTGGCCGTGGTAGCTAAGTGCCCGTAACCGTTGGCCGACCGGCTGGGTCAGGTCGAACGTGTAGTCGATGCCGGCGTAGATGTCGTAGTTGTACAGCGCGAGCTTGGGCGTCGTGAAGGTGTCACTAACGGTAATCTGACCGTCTTGAAGCGTGAAGAAACTGGCGCACCGTTCTAGCGCCGCTTTGAGGTCGGCGCCAGTGACCCGCTCCACCACCAAAGTGTTGGGGTAAGGGTAACTGTTGAGGACTTGGCGCCGGGTCACGGTGGTGCCGAACCCCTGTACGTCATCGTTGAAGAGGGCGGTCGCGGCGATGTCGACCTGTCCGGCCGCGGCTTCAACTTGGTTGATGAAGTTCAGATAGGGGTGGCCGTGCAAGCGTGCGGCGAGGTGGTCGGTCACTTGGAGACTGGCGCCCCCAATGTGGCCCACGGGAGTGTCCAGCCAATCTTGCGTTTGGTCCTGCAACGGTTGCAACTGGGCACTTAGCGTTGTATCGGGGACGACCTTCGCGGTGCTCAACAGGGTGGCGCGGTGGCCGACGACCTGGTTGTCGCCGTCTAAGTCGAGCTCGATTTCGCCCACAGCAACGGCCTTGTCGCCCGGTTGGGTCACGGGAATCTCGTGGTAAACCCCGGCAATCAAGCGGTGTTGGTGGCCGGTGATCAGCGCGTCAATGCCGGGGACTTGGGTGAGTAACTGGTACCCCTCATTTTCCCCCGTGATTTGTTCGGTAGGTTGACCGGTGGTGAGGTCGGCTTCAAAGCCCCCGTGGTAGGCCACCACGACCAGGTCGGCACGTTGCTTGAGCTTGGGTACCCAGTGTTGCGCGGTCGCCAGGGCGGACTGGAAGGTCAATCCGGTCAAGTGGCTAGTGGGTTCCCAGACCGGAACGTAGGCGGTGGTCAGCCCCAGAACGGCGATTTTTACGCCCTTTTTCTTAAAAATCTGGTAGGGAGCGTCGATGATGCCTTGGGCGTGGCCCCCGTCGATGTTAGCGCCCAGTACGGGATAGTTGCGTTCGGCTAGGCAATTACGTAAATAGTCCAGACCATAGTTGAATTCGTGGTTCCCCAACACACCCAAGTCGTAGTTAAGTGCCTGGGGAATTTTCGAGAGAATTTCCGCCTGTTCGGGCACGGCCGTGGCCAGGTAACTGTCGAAGGATGAGCCCTCGATCCAGTCACCGTTCTCGATGGTCAAGACGATGTCATCGGGTCCCGCCTGAGCTTGAATCTGGCGAATCAACGTCGCGGCCCGTAACCAACCATATGGCCGGTGGTCGTCGCGCTGACTGTAGTTGGTGGGGTAGAGAAAGCCGTGAACGTCACTAGTGGAAAGAATCTTGAGGTGACGCATTAAATCAACTTCTTTCGTAGTTGTTCCGAGAGGGTGTCAATCAGGAGGACCATCACGATGATGCCCAGCAGGATGATGCCGACCCGGGGCCAGTTACGCGTTTGAATGGCAAAAATCATAGGTGTCCCAATCCCTCCGGCGCCAACCATCCCCAAGATAGAGGCGGACCGCACGGCGATTTCAAACCGGTACAGGGTGTAGGAGATGAATTCTGGCATGATGGTGGGGATGGTAGCTAGCGCGAAGATCTGCGTCCGGTTACCCCCGGCACTGGTGATGGCTTCCTCAGCGCCCCGGTCCATATTCTCGAGTGATTCACTGAAGAGCTTCCCCAGCATCCCAATCGAGTGGATACTGATGGCCAAGACCCCGGCGTAGGAACCGGGTCCGACGGCTTTAATGAACATGATGGCTAAGACGATTTCGGGAAACGTCCGAATTAGCGTCAGCATGACTTTACCGCTGCCGGAGCGGAGGTGCCAGCGTTCGTGCAGGGTGCGGGCAGCCCAAAAGGCGAAGGGCACGCTGATGAAGGCGGACACGATGGTCCCCAGAAAGGCGATGGCTAGGGTCTGTAGCGTCAGGCTGGAAAGGTCTTCGCCGCTGCCGTTATAGACGTAAGCCCAATCGGGATGGACTAAGCCTTTCCCGATGGACTCGGAAACGGTCTTGGCCGATTCCTGGAGTCCGGTAAAGTGCAGGCCGGTAATGGCCCAAGTATAGATGGCAATGATGATGGCGACCCAGATCAGCCACCGCCAGCGTTGCCAGAGTGACCGGGGCGCAAATTCGTGAGATAACGTGGTTTGCATTAGAGTAGGACCCTCCTTAGGTGATTGCTGATGCCGTCAATGACCATGACCACGACCAAGGTCGCTAAGATGATCACCGCGGTGGCACTGTAGTTGAATTGGTCGAGGGACCGTTGGAGGTAGACCCCGATCCCGCCGGCTCCCAGGTACCCTAAGACCGTGGAAGCCCGGACGTTGATTTCCAGGGTGTATAGGAAGTAGCTGACGAATTGGTTCAAGATCTGCGGCAAAACGGCGTACCAGATGATGGTCACCTTGCTGGCCCCCACGGACTTCATGGCTTCCAGTGGGCCCATGTCGATAGTTTCGATGACTTCATAGAAGAGTTTGGAGACCATCCCGAAGGAGAAGATGGCCAGTGTGACGACCCCGGCCGTGGAACCAATCCCGAAGACGGCCACGAAAATGGCGGCTAATAAGAGGTCGGGGAGCGTCCGGACCAGGTCCAAGACCAACCGAATCAGGCCACGCAGGTACTTGTTGCTGACCAGGTTGTGGGCGGCTAAGACGGAAAAGGGTACGGCGAAGGCCGCCCCGATGGTGGTCCCCAGAATGGCCATCTGAATGGTCTCATAGAGGGGTTGAATGATCACAGAAAGGTAATCCCAGGCTGGATGGGACATTTGCACTAATAAAACGGTGAACTGGTCGATGTTGGCCAGGAACATCCCGAAGTTGGCGCCGGTCGCCCAAGATGAGAGGACCAGGAGAATGATCAGGCCAACCACCCAGGCAATGGCCTGGACGTGGTACCGTTGGCGCCAAGGGCGTTGTGGCATCTCTGGATAGGACATGATTACGCCTCCGAATCTGTCTGGTAGACGCGGTCGAGGGCCGCAGTCGTGACATCAGCAATGTCTTCGTCGTAGACCAATTCACCGGCTCGCAGCCCCACGATGCGGTCGGCGTACTGTTGGGCTAATTCAACGGAGTGCAGGTTGACGATGACGGTAATACCGTCTTCGCGGTTCAGCCGTTGGAGCGTGTCCATCACGGCTTTAGTGGTCCGGGGGTCTAGTGACGCGATGGGTTCATCGGCCAGGATAATCTTAGGCTCTTGCATTAGGGCCCGCGCGATGGCGACCCGTTGCTGTTGCCCACCGGAGAGTTCATCGGCCCGGGTGAAGAGCTTGTTGGTCAGGCTGACCCGCTTCAGCGCTTGGAAGGCCCGCTTGCGGTCGTCGGCGCTAAAGAGGCCCAGGACACACTTCCAGGTCGGGTAGTACCCCACCAGGCCGGACAAGACGTTCTTTTCAACCGTGGAGCGCTTCACTAAGTTGAAATTTTGAAAAATCATGCCGATCTTCCGCCGCAGTTGGCGTAAGGCCTTGCCTTTATAGTCGCTGACGGATTCGTTATCGACCAGCACCTCACCGGACGAGATTTCGTGCATGCGGTTGATGGTGCGTAGGAGGGTGCTTTTCCCGGCTCCGGACAGACCAACGACCACTAAGAACTGACCACGGGGGATATCGAAGTTGATATCCTTTAAGCCAACGGTCCCGTTACTGTAAATCTTGTTGACGTGACGAAATGAAATGATTGGATCGGATTGAGTCGCTGTTGCTTGCATCTAAATTTCCCCCTCGTAAAAAAGCAGCAAGGTACGTCATCAACGTCCCTTGCTACTCTTTCTTGACGTTAGCACGTACTACTTATTGAGTGCTTCCGCTTTCTTATCGTAATCACGAATGATGTTAAAGTTGCTGTCTTTGGAGTCGGCGTAACCTTCGTGAGAGTACACGCTGGAAATGATGGCGTGACCCTTCTTGGTCTTCGCAATGGCCTTGAAGGCTTCAGCAACCTTCTTTTGCCATTTAGCGGTCATGTCGCCCCGAACCGTGATGGTATCGTTTGGAATCTTACCCGTGGTGTAGATTGGGACCACTTGACTCATGATGTTTGGCACATCTTTCTTGACCAGGTTCCGGGCACCTTGGAAGACGAAGGCTGCGTCCGTGTTCTTGTTGTATACGGAGAGCACCCCTTGGTCGTGACCCTTGACTTGGACCGTCTTGATCCCGTCTTTGTTGACGTTGATGCCGTGTTCCAGCAATTCAACAGCTGGGAAGATCCAGCCGGCAGTCGACGTGGTGTCTTGAACGGCAATCTTCTTGCCCTTCAGATCCTTGATCGACTTGATCCCGCTGTCCTTACGAACCAGAATCTGGGAACGGTAGTAGTTGACCAATTGTTTAGTGGCTTGGTCGTTCGGTTCCTTGACCCCGTAACGTTCGGCTTGCAGAATCGCCTTGTCGTGGTATTGCTTGTGCGCGAGGACGTAAGCGTCAGGTGGCAGGAAGCCGACATCGACTTTCTTGGACCCCATGGCTTCGACAATCGTGTTGTAGTCCGTGGAAACACTAACGGTGACAGGAATGCCTAATTGTTTCTTCAACAGACCTTCCAGTGGCTTAGCTTTGGCCTCAATCGTTCCGGCGTTGGATGAAGGGACGAATTCAACGGTCAGCTTCTTAGGGGTGTATCCCGCAGAAGATGAGCTGGTTGAACTGGTGGCCTTACCACAACCGAACAAAGTGATGGGCAATACTAAGAGGGCTAATCCGAGTACGGCAAATCGTTTAGCCTTACCTCGCAAATGCATGTATCTCACTCCTCAGATATGTAATTTAGCTGCGTTTGATTCTTTTTCATTCTAGCAGAATCCCGAACTTTTGCAATCTAAAACGGCTATAAATTTCGTTATTAAATATTTTATATTTAGTTAAATTCCGTTAAACGGGAACGTAAAATGTAAAACCTGAACGTTAAAAAGTTTTTCGCCCCGACCCGTTTGAAAATGTTATGACCTAACAAAAGTTATTTTCATAAATTTTCAGGACAAAAAAGTTCCCCTATCAGTGGTTAATAGGGGAACTCGGCCGTACGATTTTGTGAAGCTACAAGACGCGTTTGGGGGAGTGGTGTAACGCAACTGGTTGCGTCTAGCGTGACCAGACGCCATCGAAGGGGTGCGTTACCGGATTCGATGTCCCACTTGGTGAGGCTATTGGGCGGTCAAGCCGCCGTCGAAGACGAATTCGGCGCCAGTCGCGTAACTGGAGTCGTCAGAGGCCAGGAACAGAACGGCCTTAGAGATTTCTTCGGGTTGCGCTACCCGCTGGAGTGGGATCATCTTGGCGAACTGTTTAACGGCTTCGTCGGTGTCTCCTTGGTGGATCATTGGCGTATCAATGACTCCTGGATGGACGGAGTTGACCCGGATACCGTAGTGCGCCAGTTCTAGTGCGGCGGCTTTACTGAACCCGCGGACGGCGAATTTGGTGTCCGTGTAGCCCACGGCGCCCCCGACTAAACCGTTGATGGAGGAGACGTTAACGATGCTGCCGTGGTGCTGGGCTTTCATGGCCGCAGCGGCGAACTTAGTCCCCAAGAAGACGCTGAGCTGGTTGATCTTGAAAATCTTGAGGTAGTCGTCCGTGCTAACGTCGAAGAGGGACTTGGAATAGGTGATGCCGGCGTTGTTGACCAGAACATCTAGGTGGCCGAATTGGCTAACAGTCTGGTCAATCACCTGGTGCCAGTCGGCTTCGCTAGTCACATCGTGGGCCATGAAGTGCGCGTGGTCACCAAGCTTATCCGCTGTGGCTTGACCTTCCGTGGCGTTGACGTCGGTGAGGACCACCGTAGCCCCGTGATCAATAAAGGCTTTGGCGTGACTGGCGCCCATCCCTTGGGCAGCACCGGTAACGATAACAACTTTTCCGTTAAAATCCATGAGGGATTCCTCCTATATAAAGTGTCTGTGGAACCGTTTTCTATTGAGCAAGTTTACGCCTTTTATTGGGAATTACAAGCTAAATGCTAGGGCGGTTTTTCTGGTACATGGTGGCTAAGTTTTGTCTTTTACAGGGTGCTACGCTATGTTAAGGAACTTGGAAAATGAAAGGGAGTTAACGAATGACTTACTAAATCGGTCAGGTGGCTGACAAGACAGGACTTAGTGCCTATACGTTGCGCTACTATGATCACGAAGGCTTAATGCCGTTTGTGCAGCGGACTGCGGCAGGACCGGCGCTGAAAGATATTCGGCACGTCGTTGAGCCGGTATTGTTCAAGGCTCAACGTGACCGGGTAGATACGTAGATTGTCCAGCTACAGACTTACTGGCGCAAGATCGATTACAAAGTTCGTTATTTTGAAGTGGGCTTGTGAAGCCGGTACAGAAGTGGTGATTGAAGGTAATTGTCACTTACTCGGCATGCCTATCCGCATTAATGATGCACTACGAGTTAAGTGAATGTTTCACGTGAAACAACAGAAAATCGTCTCTTGAATCCCGTATTTTCGGGTTCTAGAGACGATTTTTAAGAGTTAAAATTGGAAGCTAATCTTGCTTTCCTGAAGTGATTTGTTGCTGTAATTGATCCACGATTTCGGCATGCTTCTTTTCAGAAATCTTAACCTTGTACAGGTAAATAAATAAGGCGAGAACGTGGAACAGTAATCCAGCCCAGAAGGCGACCAACTTGAATAAGGTAATCCCGCCACTAGTGATTGATGCGGCTGTGGCCGTTCCGGTCATACCGGCAGCAACGGCGACCCAACCAACAACGGCGTTAGAGATAGCACTTGACATCTTGTCCAACATTGGGCGGATTGCCAAGGTCACGGCTTCGTTCCGACTGCCGTTCTTTAGCTGACCATATTCAATCGTATCAGTCAGGGTCAAGATAACGGCCATGAAGATGAAGCCTTGAGGAATGTAGTATAGCAACATGGCGATAATGACCATCGTTAAGTTATCAGTAGAAACAATCAATAGAATATATGCAAGAATCATGGCGCACATACTGATGGCGTAAATCATCTTACGGGAGACCCACTTATTAATAATGGGATAAAGCGGTGACGTGAAGAACCCGGCGACTGTTGGAATGGCACCGGTAATCCAGAATAGTCCAGGCTTATCCATCACGTACTTAAACATGTAGAACATTAGGCCGGCTGTAGCGGCGTTTCCGAACCCATAAACCAAATACGGTAATGCCGTCCAGAGCATCTGGTCGTTGTGGGAGAGGGCCCAGAACATATCTTTCAAACTGGTCTTTTGCTTGGTCACTTCTCGTAAGGCGTTATGCTTTTCGTGCGTTCCGAAAGCGACGATGAATGAGCAGATGATTGCAACCAAGGCAATAATGATGGCAAAGGCCGTCCAACCTGCTTGGCCTTCATTGTGCTTACCGGTAGCGAGAAATGTGAAGTAGGTAACCACGGGAACGACCATCATCGTGACGATGTTTTGACCAAAACCGGTGAAGTTTGCGGAAGCCGTGTAAAGAGACCGTTCATGGCTATCTTCAGTCAGTGCAGGAATCATCCCCCAATAAGAAACATCCCGGAAAGAGTAAAAGATATCAAAAATAATAAATACAGGAATGAATAAGATCATGAACCAAACGGGACTGATTCTAGATAGACCGAAAATACCGGAGAAGAAGATGACTAAAAGAATGGCTGAAACAGTTCCTGCACCAATTAGCCAAGGCTTAAATTTTCCCCACTTAGTGTTGGTGTTATCAACAATATTTCCGATAATTGGATCAATGAAAACTTCTGCAATTCGGATAACAAAAACTAATCCGGTAATGATAGCAATAAACCGGTTGGCTTGTCCTTTGGGTACGCCAGTGAACATTGCAGTGGTGACGTAAACCATAAAGTATGTACTGAATGTCATGGATAATGCAGAACCACCAATGTTTCCACAAGCAAAATTAAAAATTGACCAGAAATTTTTATGATGAGTGGGGTGGGTGGTCGCTGTATGGTTTGTAATTTCCATTTTAAGTTACCTCCAAATCTAATTATTTTTTCTTAAACGAATCACGTTCCAAGAAAAGGCGGGAAGTGTGAGGTCGTTGTAGGTGCTATTCAGCTGATGGGGCGTGCACTGGGATTCTTCTGAGTTTTGAAAATGGGGATTGGGCCCTTGGTAGCAAATATGATTCAGCACATTAAACCGTGCTTGTCCCAGATTTAACTTCAGGTGCATGGCGTCAGTTTGATGGCGATTAATGGCAAAGACGGTATAGTCGTTGTCGGTGTTCTGGACAACGATAGCGTCTAGATAAGGAACGTGGCCAAATTCAGGAACATCGTAGTGGTCACTTTGCAGGTTGGTCCGAAGAACCGTTCCCCGAGCATACTTAGAGACATGCATAATTGGGTAAAAGATGGTCTGCTTAAACATGCCAGTCGAACTCGTCATTATCGGCGCAATAACGTTGACCAGTTGTGCGAAGCAAGCAATTTTAACCCGGTCGGCATGTTTTAAGAGCGTGATTAGGGATGACCCCACTAAGAGGGCGTCTTGAAAATCGTACTGGTCTTCTAATAGCCTGGGAGCTTCTTGCCAAGGACTAACTTTGGCTGTGTCGTCGTTTGAGTGGTACCAAACGTTCCATTCATCGAAGGAAATGTTCAGAACTTTATCGGACTTTTTAAAAGCTTTAGCGGCATCACAGAGGGCAACAACGGAATTAATGAATTGGTCCATTCGAATGGCTTTAGCGATGTGATGCATGGTTCCCTGATCTGGTTTGTCGTAGTACTGATGCATAGAGATGTAGTCCACGTTGTCGTAGCACTCGTCTAAAACCTTGAGTTCCCACTTACCGAACGTTGGTGTCGCCTCATTAGAACTACCACAGACAATCGTTTCAATGGTGGGATCCATGAGTTTCATGGCTTTAGCCGTTTCATTCACAAGTTCGCCATATTCGTGGGCGGTTTTGTGCCCAATTTGCCAGTTAGCATCCATTTCATTGCCTAAACACCAAGTTTTAACGGCATAGGGTTCAGGGTGTCCATTTTTGCGCCGCTGGTTGGCCCAGTGGGTGTCTGTCGTCATGTTGCAGTATTCCAATAAATGGCAAGCTTCCGGGATACCGCGAGTTCCTAGATTGACGGCCATCATGGGTTGCGCGTTGATTTTCTGTAGCCAAGCCATGAATTCATCGAGTCCGAATTGATTCGTTTCGATACTTTTCCAAGCCAAATCGATTTGTTGTGGTCGTTGACTTTTGGGCCCAATACCGTCTTCCCAGTTGTGGCCGGATACAAAGTTACCACCTGGATAGCGGATCATGGGGACTTGTAATTCCTTAATCGCTTGGATGACATCTTCCCGGTAGCCGTCAGTATCCGCAAGGGCGTTACCGGGATCAAATATACCGCCGTAGACGCCCCTTCCTAAATGTTCAACTAGTGAAGATGTTAAGCGCCGGTCAATTTTAGCTATGGGAAAAGCATCCGACGCAAATAGTGTTCCATTCATTTGGCATAACCTCCTTACAAAATAAATGTTACCGCTTACAAATGAATAACGTCAATCGATTATTCGTGCTATCATGGACTAAATAGCGAATTTAGGTGGTTTAGTTCATAAAAACATGGACAAAATCGAATGAATTTAACATGATTACACTCGATAGTAAAGACTAATATGAACTATCTATAAGAAAGGGCAGGTGTGAGATGGAAGTTGAGTTGAGTGAGACGCACTTAGGATTGTTTAAGGCGTTGGCTAGTCCTGTGAGAATCAAGATTATTCAAATATTGGCAAAGCAACCCATGAATATCAATGAATTGAGTCAGCGTTTAAGTCTGAGCAAGTCGATTGTGAGCATGCACATTCAGAAATTAAATGCGGCCGGAATCATTTCCGTTGCGAGTCGGCCGGCTAAAAATGGTCGTCAGAAGATTTCAGAGTTGAGCGTAAACTATATTGGCATCAAGTTATCAGATAGCTTTGAGCGGGCTTTTTCGCACTATGACGTCGAGATGCCGGTGGGACATTTCACGAATTGTGCCGTAACGCCGACGTGCGGGCTCGCAACTAAGCAAGATTATATTGGCAACTTAGATGATCCGCAGTATTTCATGGATCCTCATCGGGTAGAAGCCAGTATCCTATGGTTTTCCAGTGGATTCATTGAATACAAAGTTCCTAATTTCTTGAAGGCGACCCAGAAGCTCCAACAAATTGATATTAGTATGGAAATCAGTTCTGAATTTCCCTTTGCGAATAATAATTGGCCTTCGGATATTTCGTTCGTGTTGAATAATACTGATTTAGGCATTTGGGAAAGTCCCGGTGACTATAACGACCGTCGCGGAAAATTGAATCCATCGTGGTGGACCAATAATATGAATCAGTATGGGTTATTAAAAACGCTAGAGATTACGCAACAGGGGACATTTATGAACGGTGATAAAATTTCGGAAGTCACCGTTAAGAACTTTATCCGTCAATCGGAATATTGGAATTTAACGTTTAAGGTGGAAAAGACTGCGGATCATCCTGGGGGGCTGACAATTTTTGGGAAGGACTTTGGGAATTACCCGCAAGATATTAAATTTAAGTTTTACTCCTGAATTATTCACCAGAAACTCCAAAATCCCCATCAAACACATGATTCAAGTGC
>NZ_AZDT01000025.1:0-68051 GCF_001434785.1 Levilactobacillus namurensis DSM 19117
CTCATCATAAAACATTGATTTAACAACATTCTTATTGACAAGACGTAGAAAAAACGTCCCACCAATTGGTAGGACGTTTCTGAAAGTGAATTTCACAAAAGTTTAGGTTTAGTAGAGACCCATCATCTGTGCGAATGGTGGAACCACGATGTCCACAACAATCGACACAACAACCACGGCGATGGAAGCCATGGAACCTTGGATGGACCCTAATTGGATAGCCTTGGCAGTACCAACGGCGTGTCCAGAAGTCCCTAACCCAAGTCCGGCACCAATCGGGTCGGAGTTCAGACGGAAGATCTTAACTAAGAAGTCACCCAAGGCGTAGATCAAGACGGCGTTGATGATGCAGGCCATGGCCGTAATAGCGGAATTCCCACCAACGGAAGTGGCAACTGGCATCGCAATCGCAGTGGTTGCGGCTTGTGGTAACATGGACGCAATCCCAGAGTTGTCCAGGCCGAACAGCTTGGCAACAAAGTAGATGACGAACAGGGAAATAACCAACCCAATGATCAGGGAAAGGATAATTTCCAACCAGAAACGCTTAACGATATCGTTCCGACGGTACAGCGGAATCGCGAACGCAATCGTTGCAGGGTTCAGGAACCAGAAGATAATGTTCCCACCTGGTAAGTAAGCGGACTTGTAGAACGTTGCAGTGTCCGTTCCGAAGGCCTTAGCCATCAAGAACAGAATGAAGATCCCTAAGACCATCCCAACGAACAGTGGTTGGAATAAGAAGAACCCTTTACTAATCTTGAAGAGCCATTGACCAATTAAGTAAACCATTAATGAAAGAAAAATACCAAAGATAGCATTACCGGCAGAAGCACCAGCGGCGTTAGTCCCGAGGGCGTCGCCGAGCCATTTTCCCCAAACTGCCATATGTGGGGTAGCAGCTAAACTAATCATCATTTATTCATCCTTTTCTGTGTGATGTCGTAAACGGTCGAACGTTTATTCTTCGACTTCAGTGTTACGATGGAAGACGTGCCGGCTTAACCACATGAAGCCAGCGGTCGTGTAGGCGATGCAGATTAACATCACAATCGTCGCAATGATCGTAACCAACACAATCTGAACCCCTTGAGTTCTCATGATATCCAAGTTTGCGGCCATTTGGATCCCAGATGGGACGAACAAGAAGGCAATCAAACTAATCATGAAATCCCCAAACTTGGCAACGTTCCGTAGCTTAACGATCTTAGTGCAAAGTAAGACGTACAGAATGACCAGACCCATAACGGGCGTTGGAACAGGGAAGGATGCAGGGAACAATGGGGACAACAGGCTAGATACGAATAAAATAGCCGCGAAAATACCCATTTGAATTAAGATAGGTGAATCTTGTTCTTCCTTAGCTGTTTCGGTCGTCTTTGAAGCTTTATCATTAGCAGCCAATAGAAAAATCTCCTTTCAAAATACAAACCAGAAGTAACGGACAGCTAGAAAGATTTCACAAGGAAAAAAGATAAATAGCTCAGATACGAAATGAAATGTGAAACCTTTCTCAATGACACAAACTTATTATATGGCTTTTTGCTAATTTGCACAAGACAAATCTGCCTATTTTCGCGGGATTGCTTGCGCATTTGTGCACGGAAATCGCGAAAAATGCGGTAGGGAAGCGGTTACACAAAGTTTTGTAAAAACTTATTTATTCACAAGGGAATGGCCGGTTCTCTTGTGAAGATTTGCAGTAAAGGTTACAAACTGTTCGAATGCGGTCCGAAAGAGAAAACGTGGTTGTGTTTAATTTCGGAGCTTTGTATAATTAGCAGGAGACTCATTTAGAATAGAAAGAGGAGTCCATATGAAATTTGAGATTATCGTTAGCCTATTTGCTACCATGATTATCTCTGCGGTCCTCACACCGTTTGTGCGCCGATTTGCGTTCAAAATCGGGGCCGTAGATAAACCCAACCAGCGACGGGTGAATAAGATCCCCATGCCGACGTTGGGCGGGTTAGCGATTTTTATCGCGTTTACCTTCTCCACCATGTTCCTGTTGCGCAATCAAATGCCTACGCAACAACTCTGGGGCCTGTTCGGCGGTGAATGTATCATCGTTGCCGAAGGGATGATTGATGATGTTTATGAATTAAAACCGCACCAAAAGGTGATTGGGCAGCTCTTGGCGGCCGTTGAAGTCTACTTTGTGGCCGAGGTACGGATGCGTTACCTGACCTTACCGTTCATCGGGACCTGGCACCTGGGGCTCTTGGCATTACCGATTACCCTGTTATGGATTGTCGCCATTATCAACGCCATTAACCTGATCGATGGGTTGGATGGCCTGGCGACCGGGGTTTCGATTATTGCGTTGACCACCACCGGGATTACCGGCTTGTTCTTCTTGAACCTGGCGAACACTTGGGTTGCGATTATGATTTTTGCGTTGGTGGCCGCCATGGTTGGCTTCCTTCCTTATAACTTCTTCCCAGCTCGAATCTATCTAGGCGATACGGGGGCCCAGTTTATCGGGTTCATGATTGCCTGCTTCTCCCTGTACGGGTTGAAGAACGTGACGTTTATTTCGGTGATCATCCCCGTGATCATTTTAGGGGTGCCAATCACCGATACCGTTTACGCCATGATTCGGCGTATTCTGAACCGGCAGCCCATCTCCCACGCGGATAAGCACCATTTGCATCACCGGTTGATGCAGCTGGGTTTGACCCACCGGCAGACGGTCCTAGTGATCTACGGGATTGCGTTGATCTTCTCGTTCATCGCCTTGCTGTACCCCTTATCCACGATTTGGGGCTCGGTCCTGTTGACCATCGCCATCTTGATTGGTTTGGAACTCTTCGTGGAAGCGATTGGGTTGGTCGGGTCGAACCGTCAGCCGCTATTGCACTGGATTAAGCGGATTGTGAAGCAGTTTACTTCGAAAACATCGGATTAAAAAAGCCTACCATTTTAGTGGTAGGTTTTTTCTTATGGCTAAGATTCAGCCGATTCATGGCTGGTGGCGTGGACGTCGACGGGGACTTCATGGTAGTCGATGGCGCCTAGCGTCATGGTCAGCCGGTTGCTGAGTAGGTCAGTCAACGCTTGCTGGGTCTGGTCTACCACGGGCAGGTCGACGGCGATGGTGACCGTGACGGCCGTGGTGTAGTCGGTCTCTAAGACGCTGATCTGGTTTTCCGTCAGGTAGTGGTTCAACAAGTCATAGTTGGGGTAGTCGACCGTGATCTGGATGGCGCGCTGCCGGACCCGCTTGACCACGCCCACGGCCTCGATACCGGTCGAAGTGGCATTGCTGTAAGCCCGGATCAAGCCGCCAGCGCCAAGCTTGATGCCCCCGAAGTACCGGGTGACCACGGCGATACTATTATGCAGGTGGTTTCGCTGGAGGACGGTCAGAATGGGCACACCAGCGGTCCCGGACGGCTCACCGTTATCACTTTCCCGCTGAATCTCGTCGTGGTCGCCCAGTAGGTAGGCCCAGCAGTGGTGGGTGGCCTTGGGCTCACGTTTGATGATCTCGGCGATGAAGGCTTTGGCTTGCTTTTCCGTGGCCACCCGCCCCAGGTCGGCGATGAAGCGGGATTTTTTAATTTCCAGTTCGTGATGACCGGCTGCTTGAATCGTTAAATAATCGGTTTCCATCAAAACACCTTTTTTCGAATTTTTGGAACGTGTTCCCGGAACTAACTGGTAAGCCACGACTAAAAAGGAGGTCCGACCATGGGTGACGCGACGTTGTGGTTCGGCCGGCGACTCCCCGTACCGGGGCCCGCGACACAACCGGGAAAGCCGGCGTTGGTGGCGCACCATCAGCAGTGGCGCTGCCAACGGTGCCAGCAGGTGGTCCCCCCGGGCGATGAGTTGCCCGAACACGTTCCTTACTGCCGCCAGTGTCTCAATCTAGGACGACTAACGGCTCACACTAAATTATACACTATTACGGAGCCCAATCGCTTCTCACGGGTTGTAGATGGGGGACTGACTTGGCAAGGTCACCTCAGCGACCACCAACAGCGGGCCGCGCAAGAACTCCTGCAGCGGGTCCGTCACCAAGAATCCCAGTTGTTATGGGCCGTAACGGGAGCCGGCAAGACGGAGATTGTGTACCCCGCGCTGGCCTGGGCGCTGGCTCAGGGGTGGCGGGTCGCGTGGGCCTCACCGCGGGTAGACGTGTGCCTGGAACTCGCGCCCCGGCTCGCACGCGATTTTGCGGCCATCCCCCAGGCCGTCCTCTACGGGGGTCAGCCCGTTCCGTACGCGTACCGTCAGTTGACCATCTGCACCACACATCAGCTATTACGTTTTGAACACGCCTTTGATCTGGTGATCGTCGATGAAGTCGACGCCTTCCCATTAGCCATGAATCCACTCTTACTGGGGGCAATCGACCGAGCGCAAAAGCCGCAAGGGTGTCGCTTGCTGTTGACGGCCACGCCGGACCGACAGCTTCAACGTCTAGTGGCCCACCACCAGCTCGCAGTGACCTATCTGCCACTGCGGTACCACGGTTACCTGTTGCCACCTTTGACGGTTCAATTGGCTTGGCGGTGGCGGGAGCAGCTGACCCGGGGGAAATTGCCGGCGGCGTTGATGCGGCGGGTTCGCCGCTATCACCACCAACAACAGTGCTTTTTGCTCTTCGTGCCCCACGTGGCAGACTTAGCGCCGGTGGTCCAGGTGTTACGACGATTAGGTCTGACTGACGGGACCACTGTCCACGCCCAGGATCCGGACCGCCAAGCCAAGGTACAGCGGATGCGCGATGGCGACTTGACGTATTTGGTGACCACCACGATTCTGGAGCGGGGCGTGACGTTTCCTAACGTGATGGTCCTGATCTTGGGTGGGGATGACCCGGTCTTCTCCACCGCGGCGCTGGTCCAGATTGCCGGACGGGTGGGGCGCCACCGGGACCATCCCCGGGGAGACGTGGTGAGTTACTGTCAGAGCCAGACTCTGACGGTACGGCGGGCGCAGCGGATGATTGTCCAGCTGAATCGGCGGGGCCGGCAGTTAGGTGGCCGCCCATGAGGCCCGGCTGTGTCTGGTGCGGGCGTCGCTTCCAGCCGCAGATTTCGTTGGCCGACCTGTTGCGGTGGGCGCCGTTGCCGCAACCCCAAGTCTGTGTGGCCTGTGCCCAGCGCCTGAAGCCCATCACGGGTCCGCGATGTCCCGCCTGTGGTCGTGCTCAGGCCACGGCGACAATCTGTTACGATTGCGAACGCTGGGGGGATGACTTCGTAAATCACGCGGTTTTTCCTTACAATTCTGACCTCAAGGCCTACATGCAACAGTACAAGTTTCAGGGGGATTACCGCTTACGCGAAGTGATGCAGCCGATTTTAAGGCGGGCTTTAGCTCGGGAAGTGTACGATGTCTTGGTACCGATTCCCGTGGCCGCTGAGACTTGGCGGACTCGGGGGTTCAATCAGGTGACCGCTTGGCTCACGGACCAGCCGTATCAGCAGGCGTTGGTGGTGCGGGAGGCAACGAAATCCCGGCCCCAATCCAGTAAGACGCGCCAGGAACGGTTACGGGCCCAGCAACCCTTTCAATTGGCCCCTAATGCGGCAATGGTCCTGCAGAATCAGCGGGTCTTACTCCTAGATGACGTCTACACTACCGGCCGCACGATTCGGCACGCAGCCCAACAAATTTATTTAGGCGGCGCGGAAACGGTTACCAGCTTGACTTTGGCCCGTTGATGGGCCGAAAAGGTTAGGTAGAATAATTGTCTATCGAAGCGCTTTCTATTATAATAATAGTAAGCAAAGCACCGAAGAGTGGTCCTTCTAGTGCTAAGCAAGCCAAGCAATCTCTTGGCTGAAGGGAGAGAAGTTTTATGCTCACATTTAATATTCGTGGTGAAAACATCGAAGTTACTGACGCAATCCGGGATTACGTTCAGAAGCGCATCAGCAAGTTAGAGAAATATTTCGAAAACAACGTTGAGGCAATTGCGCATGTCAACCTGAAGGTCTACCAAAACAAGACGGCTAAGGTTGAAGTAACCATCCCGCTCCCATACTTGACTTTACGGGCTGAAGAAACCTCGCCAGACCTGTACGCCAGTGTTGATCTGGTTACGGACAAGCTGGAACGGCAGATTCGGAAGTTCAAGACTAAGGTCAACCGGAAGTCACGTGAGAAGGGCTACAAGAACCTTGACTTTGTGCCAGCTGACACGGACGACAAGGCCAGTGACGACAGTAACGATCTCCAAGTTGTTCGGACAAAGCGGGTTTCGCTGAAGCCAATGGACAATGAAGAAGCCATCTTGCAGATGGACATGTTAGGGCATGACTTCTTTATCTACCAAGATGCTGAGACCGATGGCGTCAGCATCGTCTACCGTCGGAACGACGGTCGTTACGGCTTGATCGAAGCCGGCGACGAAGCTTAATCAGTTTTGAGAATAATCAAAGCGTCCGGGACAGGGTTCCCGGGCGTTTTTTGTCGAGGGAAAACGTCCGCATAACGGGGATGCCGATTTTCGGAACAAATCGCAAAAGAAAACGGTTTATATTTCGTTAACCGGGTCCGAGAGTTCCATCTTAGCTGGGATAGTGTTAAAATGTAGGTTGATTTATCGCAAAAGTATCGGTAACTTTTAAATAGAACGATTAAACAATGTACTGAAGGGAATTCTCACATGGCAAATATTTTGAAACGATGGGTCGAAAGTGATCGCCGGACTTTACGACGCCTAAGTAAGTTAGCGGATAAGGTTGGTGCCTACGCTGATGAATATGCACAGCTTTCAGATGATGATTTGAAGGCCAAAACACCAGAATTTAAGCAGCGCTATCAAAACGGCGAAACCTTGGACGACCTGTTACCTGAGGCCTTTGCTGCATGTCGGGAAGGTGCTCGCCGGGTACTTGGCTTGTACCCATTCCATGTTCAAATCATGGGGGGAATCGTCCTGCACGAAGGTAACATTGCTGAAATGAAGACCGGTGAAGGGAAAACCTTGACCGCGACCATGCCCGTATACTTAAATGCGATTGCGGGTAAAGGGGTCCACGTGGTGACGGTTAACGAATACCTGTCTGCACGGGATGCCACGGAAATGGGTGAGTTGTACAACTGGATGGGCTTAACGGTGGGGTTGAACTCTGCTGAAAAGACGCCAGATGAAAAGCGTGAAGCTTACAACGCCGACATCACTTACTCCACCAACGGGGAAATCGGGTTCGATTACCTGCGGGACAACATGGTGGTCTACAAAGAAGATATGGTTCAACGGCCATTGAACTTCGCCATTGTCGACGAAGTGGACTCCATCTTGATTGATGAAGCCCGGACGCCATTGATCATTTCCGGCCAATCTGAAGGAACCAGCCAACTGTACAAGCGGGTGGACCGGTTCGCCAAGACCTTACACGAAAAAGAAGACTTTAAGATCGACTTGGAATCCAAGACGGTGGCGTTGACTGACACCGGGATCGAAAAGGCTGAAAAATACTTCAACTTAAAGAACTTATACGACACAGATAATACGGCCTTGACCCACCACATGGACCAAGCCTTACGGGCCAACTTTATTATGTTGCGGGATAAGGACTACGTGGTTCAAGACGGCGAAGTCTTGATCGTTGATTCCTTTACCGGACGGGTCATGGAAGGTCGGCGTTACTCCGATGGGCTGCACCAAGCCATCGAAGCTAAGGAAGGCGTCGAGATTCAAGAAGAGACCAAGACCATGGCCAACATCACGTACCAAAACCTGTTCCGGATGTACACGAAGTTAGCCGGGATGACCGGGACGGCCAAGACTGAATCCGAAGAATTCCGAGAAATCTACAACATGGAAGTCATCACGGTTCCGACCAACAAGCCAGTCGTCCGGGTGGACCATCCGGATGTTCTGTACCCAACGTTGGAAGCTAAGTTCGACGCGGTTGTCCGGGAAATCAAAGAACTCCACGCTAAGGGCCAACCGATGTTAATCGGGACGGTGGCCGTGGAAACCTCTGAATACCTGTCTCAACGGTTGGACGATGAAAACATCCCGCACGTGGTCTTGAACGCCAAGAACCACGCCAAGGAAGCCGACATTATTCAAAACGCGGGTCAACGGGGTGCCGTGACGATTGCCACCAACATGGCCGGCCGGGGGACTGATATCAAGTTAGGACCCGGTGTGGTTGAACTGGGTGGCCTGGCCGTCATTGGGACGGAACGGCACGAGTCTCGCCGGATCGATAACCAACTTCGGGGACGTTCTGGTCGGCAAGGTGACCCTGGTATGACGCAGTTCTACCTGTCACTAGAAGATGACCTGATGCGGCGGTTCGGTTCCGACCGGGTCAAGGACTTCTTGAAGCGGATGAACGTGGATGGTGAAGATGCCGTGATTCGGAGTCGGATGATCACCAAGCAAGTTGAATCTGCTCAGAAGCGGGTCGAAGGGAACAACTACGATTCCCGAAAGAACGTTTTGCAATACGATGACGTGATGCGGCAACAACGGAACGTGATCTACGGCGAACGGAACCAGATCATTCAACAGGACAAGTCCCTGAAGTGGGTCTTGATGCCAATGATCAAGCGGACTGTGACCCGAGTGGTCAACCTGCACACGCAAGGCGACCAAGCTGATTGGGACTTAGATACCCTGTTAGACTTCGGAATTTCCGCGATGGTCTCACCAGATAAGATTAGTTTAGCGGACTTGAAGGACAAGACGGCTGACGAAATTATCGCCTTCTTCATGAATCTGGCGAATGAAGTTTACGATGAAAAGTCCAAGCAACTTTACGATCCAGCGCAGATGCTGGAATTCGAAAAGGTTGTGCTGTTGCGGGTCGTGGACTCACACTGGACGGACCACATCGATGCCATGGACCAGTTGCGGCAATCCATTGGGTTGCGGGGCTACGGTCAATTGAACCCACTGGTTGAATACCAACAAGATGGGTTCCGGATGTTCGAAGAAATGATCTCCGACATCGATTACGATGCAACGCGGTTGTTCATGAAGTCCGAAATTCGGCAGAACATTACGCGGTAATCAAGTGAACGTTTAAACGGAGCGGGAAGAGATTCCGGCTCCGTTTTAGTATCTGACCAGCAACTGGTCGTGGTACACTTAAGACAGTAACGGGTTAACGACGCGTTGTTTCCAGTCAGATTCGGTCTGGTGGGATATTCGCCTTACCGGGCGCGCGGTTCGTTCAGGCTGAAGCGTAAGACGTAGTTAATCCCAATTTTAAAGGTTAGGTGTTGTCAGCCATGGCGGTCTCGGATGGGTGCGTTTCATTCGGCAACACTAATTGGTTTAGTACTTTTGTGAGCCGTGAGGGCGGTCAGACAGGGCTCAGCCGTGAAATTTTCCTTGGTGAGCGGGTTTCAGCTCGCCTAGGAAAAGGCCAAGTTTGAAGACCTGGGCTTGGGGCTTCAAGTTGTGCCCACGGCGTTCCAGCCCTGTCTGACCGCCCGGTAAGGCGGATGAGACCGTCAGTGTTAGTGAAATTGTAAAAATTTAGCAAAAAAGGAGCCCATATCATGGAATTAAGTGATGCAAAACACGCAATTAGCACGATGCGTGACCAACTTGCCGGCTTTAGGAGGTCGCTTTGACTTTGATGCGCTGAACGAGAGCATCAGTGTCAATGAAGGCCAGATGGCAGAACCTGGGTTCTGGGATGATCCCCAGCAAGCCCAGAAGTTGATCGACGCGACGAACGACATGAAGAAAAAGGTCGAGGAATTCAAGACGTTGTCGGACCAGGTCGATGACTTGGAGGTCGCCGTGGAGCTCTTGAGTGATGAGCCGGATGCGGACATGCAGGCCGAATTCGACCAGAACTTCACCAAGGCCCAAGCGGCTTTGCGGCAGTATCGGTTGAACTTACTGTTGAACCAAAAGTACGACCACAATAACGCGTTGTTGGAAATTCACCCGGGAGCCGGGGGCACGGAATCGCAGGACTGGGGATCCATGTTGATGCGGATGTATCAACGTTGGGCAGACCAGCATAACTTCAAGGTCACGATTCTGGACTACCAACCCGGTGAAGTTGCGGGCCTTAGTAGCGCAACGCTGCTGATTGCTGGGCACAACGCTTACGGGTACCTGCGCTCGGAGAAGGGCGTGCACCGGTTAGTTCGAATCTCACCGTTTGACTCGGCGGGACGCCGGCACACCTCGTTTGCCTCGGTTGATGTCTTGCCCGAACTGGACGATTCCGTGGACGTGGAAATCAATCCTGCCGACTTGAAAGTCGACGTCTACCGGGCGTCCGGTGCTGGGGGACAACACGTCAACAAGACGTCTTCCGCGGTGCGGATCACCCACTTGCCGACGGGAATCGTCACTCAGAGTCAGGCTCAGCGGTCCCAACTGCAGAACCGGCAGACGGCGTTAGCCATGTTGCGGGCGAAGTTGTACGAACGCGAAGAAGAGAAGAAGGCCAAGGAGAAGGCGGCGCTGGAAGGTGACCAACTGGATATTGGCTGGGGATCGCAGATTCGCTCGTACGTCTTCCACCCATACACCATGGTGAAGGATCACCGGACCAACTACGAGACCAGTCAGGGCCAAGCCGTCATGGACGGCGACTTAGATCCGTTCATCGACGCCTTCTTACAGTGGAAGTTGAGTCAGAAGAATCCAGATTAACCACCGAATTTATTATAAATAAATTGGTTGAACGGGTAACGCGAATCACGTGTTGCCCGTTTTTGATTAATGCTATACTGTTGATAACGTTGTTTTAGGAAAGGTGTCGATTTCATGCGGACATTACTGGTCGTGGGCAGTTATTTACTCCAGCCCCTTTTATGGTTGGCTATTTTACGGATGTGGCTGACCAGTCGCGCGCGTATCAAGCGCGAACGCCATGATTTTAGCAGTGCGGTCTACAGTGACCACTTCGAATTGCGGCATATGTTGACGCAGGGCCTGGTCCTGGGTGTCGGCTTATCCGTGGTGAACCTGCTGGTGGGCTTGAGCTTGCCATTATTCTGGATTGTCATTTACGAGGCCTTATTAACGGTGTCGTTAGTGGTCCTTCCCACCACGGTCTTACCGGTGACCTTGATTGTGGTTAGCACGTTGCTGGCCAATTATGGCGGCGCGCTGTGGTCTGACCGTCCCAGTTTAGGGGCGACGGGGCTGAATTGGCATGCGGTGCCCGCGGCGAGTTTCTTGTGGCTTTTGGTCATCGTCTTCTTGGCTTTAGGCCACTGGGTCGCCCATTACGGTGGCCGGTTTGCGGCGCCACGAATTTACGCCAAGCAACGGGGCAAGCGGATTGCCGGCTACCCTTGGCGGGAATTGCTGATCATCCCGATGGTCACGCTGGTTCCGGGGGATTGGTTCACCAGCCAATGGTCATTCTGGCCGGTGCTGACCCTGCACGGACAGTCCTTTGCAATCCTGATTTTACCGTTACTTCTAGGCGTGCGCTTTACGGTCTTTCGGCAGGCGCCACAGGTCGTCTATCGGAATCTGGCCCGCAAGATGCTTTGGCTCGCCGCTGCGGCGGTGGTTCTGATGGCCTGGACGTTTTGGCGGCCGCAGGATCTGCCAGTGGCGATGGTGGCCCTGTTAGTTTGTTATGGCGGTTGTTTATGGCAAGCCAAACGTTATGATGAGCATCAGCCTTTCTGGTATTCTCAGGTCGACGATGGGGTCCGGGTCTTAGCGATTCGTCCCGGGACGCCGGCCAACAAGCTAGACTTGGCACCGGGCGACATCATTCTCGAGTGCAATCACCAGGCGGTCAATAGTGAAACGACCTTTTATGAAGCGTTATTGATCAATCCAACGTACTGTCATTTACGGGTACGTAATATGGCGGGAGAACTAAAAGTTACCGAAACGGCCATTTATTCCGGGGCACCACACGAAATCGGAATTGTTCTATTCAGAGATCAGGAGGGGTAAGTCATGAGTAGAGTGCTAGTCGTGGATGATGAACCAGCAATTGTGACGCTGTTGCAGTACAACTTGGAGCAAGCAGATTACCAAGTGGTGACGGCAATCGATGGGGAGCAGGCGTTGCAGTTGGCTCAGAACGAGCATTTTGATGTGATTCTATTAGATCTGATGTTGCCGAAGCTGGATGGCGTGGAAGTCACCAAGCGGTTGCGGCAAGAAAAAATCAAAACACCCATCATTATGATCACGGCCAAGACCAGTGAATTCGACACGGTCTTCGGGCTGGAACTGGGGGCGGACGATTACATTACCAAACCGTTTAGTCCCCGGGAAGTTCTGGCGCGGATGAAGGCGGTCATGCGGCGGTATCACGAAGATGCCGGACCGGTGACCACGGCCACTAACGGCCACGTGATTCAAATTGCTGGTCTCCGGATTGACCAGGATAAGTTCCAGGTCAAGCGGGGCGACCAGCCGATTGATTTAACCCCTAAGGAGTTCGAGCTCCTACTGTTTTTTGCCAAACGTCCGGGGAAAGTTTGGAGTCGTGAACAGTTGCTAGAAGGCGTGTGGGGCTTCGATTACAGTGGTCAGACGCGGATGGTGGACATTCACGTCTCCCATTTACGGGAAAAAATCGAGGCGGATCCCAAGCACCCGCAGTTATTGAAGACCGTGCGGGGATTCGGGTACACCTTCGAGGCGTCCCATGAGTAAGCGCTGGCTGTGGCTAAGCGGTCTGGGGTGCTGGGGCATCAACAGCTTGTTGGTGTGGTTGGTCCAACCGGCTTATCTCCACTGGGCCTTGGTCTTGGCGGGAATCGTGACCCTTGGTGAGTGGGGGCTGATTGCCTTAGGGTTGCGCTGGCTGGAAGAGCGAATCACGATTCTGACCAAAAAGGTTGAAAAGATTCGGCGTGAAGAGGCGCCCGCCCACGTGTTGCTGGCGCATAGCGACCCGTTTTATCAACTGGCCCTCCAGATCAATTACTTACAGACTCACCAGCGTAAGGTCCAACGCCGGATTGCGGGCCAGAACCAAGAGTTCGCGACCCTGTTAGACTACCTGCCAATCGGGGTCATGGTCATCGACCGGTACCGGAAGGTTGAACTGGCGAATCCCGCGATGGAGCAGTTCTTGCAACGTAAGATCTCGCCCCGGCGTCATCCATTTACCCAAGACGTGAACCAGTTTGAACTCGCTAGTCTGATCAACTCGGCGTTGGCTGAACGAAAGACGCAACACCAAGTCGTGAAGCTGGCGGGGATTCCTAACGACCGGACCGTCGACGTTCAGGCCATCTATACGGCCACATCGCAGGACTATTTCCAGGTCTTGGTTCTACTTTACGATGTGACCGAGGTCTACGCGGTTGAGCAGATGCAACTGGACTTCGTGTCGAACGCGTCCCATGAGTTGAAGACACCGGTCACGGCCATCTCGGGCTTTGCCAAGACCCTTTTGGCGGGGGCCAAGGATGATCCGGATAAGAGTGTTGAGTTCTTGAAAATCATTGACCAGCAGTGTGACCGTTTAGTCGAACTGATCAACGATGTATTGACCATCTCCCATATCGAATCGGGCAACGTAGTCGAGCTGGAGAAAGTTCCGGTCGGTCAACAAATTGCGAGTCAGATTCACCTGCTGCAACCCTTAGCGGCCGTTAACCAGGTGACATTGATCAACCAGGTGCCAGATGACCTTATCGTGACCACGGACCAGCGCAAGCTTGACCAGATTATAAAGAATGTGTTGAGTAACGCCATCAAGTATAACCGGCCGGAGGGCACCGTGACGGTCACCACGACCCAAAATGATCAGGCGTGGACGTTGACGGTCGCCGATACGGGAATCGGCATCTCGGCGCAAGACCAGTTGCGGGTCTTCGAACGGTTCTACAGAGCCGAGACTTCCCATTCGAACCAGCGGGTCAACGGTAGTGGGCTAGGCCTAGCCATTGTCCGGGAACTGGTCCGGGCTTTGGATGGGAAGTTAGACCTCCAGAGTCATCTGGATAAGGGGACCACGGTGACTTTGAGCTTCCCGCTAAAACCATCGACAACTGAATAAGTGCATTGGCGTGAACGGTAATCTGGTTACCGAACCGTCATCAATTCGAAGCGACCGCTGCTTACCTGTGAGGTAAGTGGCGGTCGTTTTGTGTAAGGCCGTCAAATGGTGATATGGCGGCTTTGACGAGAATGTTAAGCCTATTAGTGCCCCTTGATTTTTATGGGTAGTGATGGTTAGTTCGTCAACAATCGCAACATATTTACACAACCTTTACACTACTACTACATGAGATTTACATTTACCCGTTATACTGACAGTTGAAATGATGAGTCTTTTTTGGACTGATCGAATAGGAGGGAACAGTATGACGAAGAAACGGTGGTTTCAAGGAATTGGCCTGATTTTATTGGTCGCCTTGGGGGTGTTTGCCTACCAGACTCGGCAGGTCAGTCACGCCGGACAATCCATCACCGCCGTCGGGTCAACGGCCTTACAGCCTCTGGTTGAAGCAGCGGGCGAACAGTACACGGGTGAACATTTGGGGACGTTCATCAACGTACAAGGCGGTGGGACCGGGACGGGTCTGAGTCAGATTCAAGAAGGTGCCGTGCAGATTGGAAACTCGGATCTTTTTGCGTCTGAACAAAAGGGGATCACCAGTAAACAATTGGTCGATCACCGGGTCGCGGTGGTCGGCATCACACCCATCGTTAATCGAAAGAACGGCGTACAGAACCTGACGACCCAACAGTTGACGGCGGTCTTCACCGGCCAAGTCACGAATTGGAAGCAGGTGGGTGGCGCCGATCGGCCGATCGTCATCATTAACCGGGCCCAAGGCAGTGGGACCCGGGCGACTTTTGAGAAGTTCGGTATGAACGGGCACCGTTCCCGGACGGCTCAAGAACAGGATTCTTCGGGGATGGTCCGTCAGATCGTGGCGACCACGCCGGGGGCTATTAGCTATGTCGCCTTTTCGTACGTGGACAAGACGGTCGACGCCCTGCACCTGAATGGCGTTGCGCCGACGGAAGCCAACGTGATTGATAATCACTGGAAGATTTGGTCGTACGAACATCTTTACACCAACGGTCAACCTACGGGGCTGACCAAGGACTTTATCGCTTATGTGGAATCGCCTGCCATTCAGAAGACGTTGGTGCGGCAGTTGGGGTATCTATCCCCCGACCAGATGCACATTGAACGGGACGTGACGGGTAAGGTCACTCAGATTGGAGGCGCGCGGTAATGAAAGAACAGTCTACTTCAGTGGCGAGTTTAGAGCGCCAGTTAAAAAAGCATTCTAAGGCCGCTAAGCTCGAAGTCTGGGGACGCGTGGTCAGTTTTTCGGCGTTGGTCTTAATCGTCGCAGTCGTGGTCGCCATCATTGGTTTTGTGGCGTCTAAGGGTATTGCGACCTTTACCACCAATCACGTGAGTCTCTGGGACTTCCTAACGGGCAAGAACTGGAACCCGGGCATCAAGGATGCCCACGGCAAGCCCGAAGTTGGGGCGTTGTCAATGATTGTGGGGTCCTTTCTAATCACGATTCTCTCGGCGTTGATTGCGACCCCATTTGCGATTGGGACGGCGGTCTTCATGAATGAAATCTCACCTAACCGGGGGGCCAAGATTCTACGGCCAGTGACCGAGTTACTGGTGGGGATTCCTTCAGTTGTTTATGGGTTTATCGGGTTAAGCGTTGTGGTCCCGTTCACGCGGTCCGTCTTTGGCGGTAGCGGGTTCGGAATCCTTTCCGGGACCTTCGTCCTCTTCGTGATGGTCTTGCCTACGGTCACGTCGATGAGTGCCGATGCACTGCGGGCGGTTCCCCGGTTCTACCGGGAAGCCTCACTCGCCTTAGGGGCAACGCAGTGGCAGACCATCTACAAGGTAGTCTTGCGCGCCGCAACGCCAGGGCTGATGACGGCCGTGGTCTTCGGGATGGCCCGGGCCTTCGGTGAAGCCTTAGCCGTGCAAATGGTGATTGGGAATGCGGCGTTGATGCCGCACAGCCTGGTTGACCCGGCGGCGACGTTGACGTCCGTTCTGACGACGGGGATCGGGAACACGGTCATGGGGTCCTTACAAAACAACGCCCTGTGGTCCCTAGCACTGGTTCTATTACTGATGTCCTTAGTCTTTAACTTAATTGTCCGGCTGATTGGTCGAAAGGGGCGGTTGCAATAATGCATAAAGCAAAACTCCAAAATAAAATTGCCATCGGGTCCCTGTACGGGATTTCCGGTCTGGTGGTCTTGATCTTGGTCGCCCTGCTGGGGTACATCTTAGTCAGTGGCCTGCCACAACTGAGCTGGCACTTCTTAACGGCACCCGCGAAAGCCTTCTTGAAAGGCGGCGGGGTGGGGGTCCAACTCTTCAACTCGTTTTATCTCTTGATCTTAGCCATGTTGATTTCGTTTCCGATTGCGTTGGGGGCGGCAATTTACCTCTACGAATACGCGAAGGACAACTGGGTGACCAGTGCTGTCCGGACGGCGATTGAAATTCTAAGTTCGTTACCCTCAGTGGTAGTTGGATTATTCGGGTTCCTGTTCTTCGTGGTCAAGTTGCGCCTAGGGTTCTCGATTCTCTCGGGAGCCTTTGCATTGACCTTCTTCAACTTACCGCTGTTAACGCGGAGCATTGAAGATTCTCTGCGGACCGTTAGCGAGAACCAGCGGGAAGGTGGCTTGGCATTAGGGCTGTCCCGGTGGGAGACCGTCAACAAGATCATCTTACCGGCCGCGGTCCCGAGTATCCTGACCGGGGTGATCTTAAGTGCCGGACGGGTCTTTGGGGAAGCCGCCGCGTTGATTTACACGGCGGGCCAAAGTGCCCCGGCGTTAAACTTCGCGGATTGGAATCCGTTCAACATTTCGAGTCCGTTGAATCCGATGCGGCCAGCCGAAACGCTGGCGGTGCACATCTGGAAGATCAATTCGGAAGGCATTATGCCGGACGCCAAGGCCATTTCATCCGGGTCTTCGGCCGTGCTGGTGATTGCCATCTTACTCTTTAACTTTGCGGCCCGTTACTTGGGCAAACGATTATACAAACGCCTCACGTCGGCGTAAGGAGGGGTTGCCATGTTCGTCAATAATGATGTTCAAACGAATGCGAACGATATGCTGGAGCGGCACATCGTTCAACCTAACGATCCGCAGCACCCCATCGTGTTAGCGACGGAGGACCTGCACGTGTTCTATGGGAAGTCTGAAGCTTTATTCGAAGGAGACCTGCAGTTCGCGCAGAACCAGATTACCGCGTTGATTGGACCTTCGGGTTCCGGGAAGTCGACCTATTTACGGTCGTTGAACCGAATGAACGACCGCATTGCCACGGTCAAGGGGCGAATCATGTACCGGGGCGTCGATGTGAACCAACCAGACATCGACGTGTATGAGATGCGGCGGCGAATCGGGATGGTGTTCCAACGGCCCAATCCGTTTGCCAAGTCCATTTATGATAACGTGGCCTTTGCCTTACGTCTGCGGGGGGTGACTGGGAAAAAGAAGTTAGATGAATTAGTCGAAGTTTCGCTGCGACAAGCGGCGTTGTGGGACCAGGTCAAGGATGACTTGGGGCGGAGTGCCCTGGGGCTGTCCGGGGGACAAGCCCAACGGTTATGTATTGCCCGGGCCATCGCGTTGAAGCCGGATATCTTACTTCTGGACGAACCGGCCAGCGCCCTGGATCCCGTGTCGACCAGTCAGTTGGAAGACACGTTGTTGAAGCTCAAGGAGCAATACACGATTATTATCGTGACGCACAACATGCAACAAGCGGCGCGGATCAGCGAATATACGGCGTTCTTTAACCAGGGTCGGGTCCTGGAGTATGACACGACCAGCCATATTTTTACTAATCCACGGGTGCAAATCACCAGTGATTACGTTTCGGGGAACTTTGGTTAGGAGGAAGAACAGAGCATGAGAGAAGAGATTTTAACGACCCAGGACCTGCACCTGTACTACGGGAACAAGGAGGCCTTGAAGGGCATCAACCTGAACTTTAAAGACAAGGGGATCACGGCTTTGATCGGCCCATCCGGCTGTGGGAAGTCGACGTATCTGCGGACCTTGAACCGGATGAACGACCTGATCCCGGGAGTCACGATTACCGGGACGGTGCAGTTCAAAGGGCAGGACCTGTACGCCCCTAGTGCCGATACGGTTGAGATTCGCAAGGAAATCGGCATGGTGTTCCAACAACCTAACCCGTTTCCGTTCTCCATCTACGATAATGTGATTTACGGGTTACGGATCGCCGGTGAGAAGGATAAGGAAAAGCTCGACGCGGTGGTGGAGAAATCACTCCGGCAAGCCGCGGTGTGGGATGAAGTCAAGGACCACCTGCACGAGAGCGCCTTAGCCTTATCCGGGGGGCAACAACAACGGGTCTGCATCGCGCGGGTCCTGGCGGTTTCCCCGGAGATTATCCTGATGGACGAACCGACCAGTGCCTTGGACCCGGTATCGAGTAGTCAAATTGAAACGACGCTCTTGAATTTACGGCAAGATTATACGATTATTATTGTGACCCACAACTTGCAACAAGCGTCGCGGATCGCTGATCGAACCGCCTTCTTCATGAACGGTGAGTTGATTGAAGTGGATGCGACGAAGAATATTTTTATGAATCCCGCGAAGAAGCAAACGGAAGATTACATTAGCGGTCGATTTGGTTAAGGAGGCAGGACATGCGGAGATTATTTGATGATGAGTTAGCTGATTTAGATGCTGACTTTACGGAAATGGGGATGCTGGTCAGCGAGGTCATTCAACAAGCGGTCGAGGCGTTTATGAAGCGTGACGCGCAGACGGCGCAACACATTATTGACCACGACCACGACATCAACCAGCGTGAAATCGCGCTGGAGAAGAAGACCTTTGAGATGATCGCCCTGTACCAGCCCGTGACCACGGACTTACGGGAAATCGTGACGATTTTAAAGGCCGTTTCGGATCTAGAAAGGGCGGGAGACCACGCGCGGAATATCGCCCATTCAGCTATCAAGATGGGGGCTAAGCAAAAGGTTCCCGAAATCGAACAACTGATCAGTGAGATGAGTCAGATGACCACCCAGATGGTCAAGGACGTCTTGTCAGCCTACGTCAACAAAGACGAGCAGGAAGCCCGAGCCTTGGCGGGGTACGATCGGAAGTTGGATCGCCTGAACCACGCGGTACGGGAAAGCAGTTACCAGCAGATGCGCGAGGATGCCGCCTTTGAGACGGGGGCATCCATCTACTTGAACGTGGCCCAAGACCTCTGCCGCATCGGAGATTACGTCACCAACGTCTGCGAGTGGATCATTTACCTGAAGTCTGGGCACATCATTGAGTTGAATTCAGCCAGTGAGGGGACTGGGTCATAAGTTCCGAAACCTTACGTCAAATTGAAGATTTACCTAAGCGGCCACTGGAAACTTGCTTTCAGTGGCCGCTTTCGTTATTCTTTCGGTAGTGGGCCCCCGCTACGCAACCAGTGGCGCGGTGGTTTCCCGGAGTTTCCCGATTTTTCTGAAGGAAACTTGAAGAGCCCTAACTAGGGGCGGCACGCGTTTCTTTGAATGAACAAACAGTGCTTATCAAAGATGAGTTTAACAAAAAGGAGATTCTAATTATGGCAGGTAAAAAACGTTTAGTGCGTTCCCGGACCAACCGCTTAGTCGGCGGGGTCTTGGGCGGGATCGCCGAATACTTCGACTGGAACGCTAATTTACTGCGGTTGATCTACGTGATCATCTCATTAGCGATTCCACCCCATGGGGTCTTGGGCCTCTTAATCTACGTGATCTTGATGACGTTCATTCCGCTGGATGATACGCGGACCACCTCAGCGAGTTTCCGGGACTTGTTTGGGCAGTTTGGCGGTGGATCGACGCAACCGCACCAGTCCGAACGGAAGGACATTCACGCGACGGAACAGGACGTTCACACCCATAAGGATGGTGAGTAGATGCACTTTTGGTCCCGAATCTTAGTCAACGCCGCCATCTTTCTGGCGTTGGCGGGCTTTTTCCAGAGTCAGCTCGCGGGGAGCTACCAGTACGCCTTCTACGTTTCCGGCGTGGGAATCGCCCTGCTGGCCAGCTTCGTTTTAGCACTGTTAAATGCCGTGGTGAAGCCGATTCTATTCATTTTGTCGCTACCAATCACGATTCTGACGTTGGGGCTGTTCAGTATCGTTTTGAACGCCGCAATGCTGGAGTTGACGTCCTACTTTGTGGGGGCCAACTTCGCGTTTAAGTCCTTCGGGGTCACCTTATTGGTAGCGGTGGTCATGGCGATTTTTAACGCCATCATTAACGACCATTTCGCGCGAAATTAATCAGCGCAACGGGAGGAATATGATAGGAGTTACCCCGGTAAAGTGCTAAAATTAAACTAGTTTACTATGCAGTAAGGAGGAAGCCTTCATGCCAGAAAGCGTCACAGTCGCCGACCTGGTCAAAGTCAACCGGTTGGATGTCTATTCCGGTCAAGATGATTTGGATCGACAGATTACCACCAGTGATATCTCGCGTCCTGGACTCGAACTCACGGGATATTTTAATTACTATCCAGCTAAACGGGTCCAACTCTTAGGGATTACGGAAACCTCATTTGCCAAGGGGATGAGTCACAAGAAGCTTCTCGATGTGATGCAGAAGATGTGTCAACCCGAGACGCCCGCCTTCGTCATCTCGACACAACTTGATCCGCCCGAGGAGCTCCAACAGGCGGCCGAGGCAGCCCATATCCCGATTCTGGGGACCAAGCTGACCACGTCGCGGGTACTGAGTAACATGACCAACTTCTTGGAAGGCAAGCTGGCCGAGCGCCAATCCGTACACGGTGTCTTAGTCGACATCTACGGGGTCGGCGTGATGATTACCGGTGATTCTGGGGTGGGGAAAAGTGAAACCGCTCTAGAACTGGTCAAGCGGGGCCACCGGCTGATTGCTGACGACCGGGTCGAAGTCTATCAACAAGACGAACAGACCCTGGTCGGTGCCGCCCCCGCCATCTTGAGTCACCTGCTGGAGATTCGGGGCATTGGGATTATTGATGTCATGAACCTCTTCGGGGCAGGGGCCGTGCGGAGTGAGACCGACATCGACCTGATCGTGCACTTGGAGCTTTGGCATGACGATAACCACTTCGATCGGTTGGGGAACAACACGGAAGAACAACGTTTCTTCGATGTGGTGGTTCCCAAAATTACGATTCCGGTCAAGACAGGGCGGAATCTGGCGATCATCATCGAAGCAGCGGCGATGAACTTCCGGGCCCGTTCCATGGGGTACGACGCCACCAAGGTCTTTGATGAGAACTTGAACCGTTTAATTAAGCAAAATTCTAAAAAAGATACGCACTAACTAAAGGGGGTAGACAATCACGTTAACACCGATTTTAGCAGCCCTCAATCCGATTGCGATTCACTTAGGCCCACTGGCCGTTCATTGGTACGGGGTGATTATCGCGACCGGCGTGATCATCGCGGTGACGTTAGCCGTTCGTGAGGGACAGCGGCGCGGAATCAAGCCCGATGATATTTACGACATGATCTTGTGGGCGTTACCGGCGGCGCTGATTGCGGCGCGCCTGTACTACGTGGTCTTCCAGTGGGGGTATTACAGCCAACACCCGGGTGAGATCATTGCGATTTGGGACGGCGGAATTGCCATCTATGGCTCGTTGATTGGGGCCGGTCTGGTGGTCTTTTTCTTCTGCCGCTCCCGCTTCATTCCAGTATGGTTAATGCTAGACGTGGCGGCGCCTACCGTCATTTTAGGCCAAGCGATTGGCCGCTGGGGCAACTTCATGAATCAAGAGGCGTTCGGCCGAATCACCAGCCTGTCGTTCTTGCAGGGGTTGCACCTTCCCGGGTGGATCATCAATCAGATGTTCATCAACGGGGCATACCGTCAACCCACGTACTTGTACGAGTCTATGTGGGATCTGATGGGCTTCGTGGTGCTGATGAGTCTGCGGCATTACCCGCAACTCTTTAAGCAGGGCGAAGTCTTCTTAAGTTACGTGATGTGGTATTCATTGGGACGATTCTTCATTGAAGGCATGCGGACGGATAGTCTGATGTTACTGGGGGTCATTCGCGTCTCCCAATTATTGTCGGTGGTTCTGTTCATCGGTGCCTTAATCATCTGGATCTATCGGCGGCGGCAGACGCAAGCCCCGACGGACTACCTAGATGGCAATCCGTTCCGTGAACGTGCTAAACTTTCAAATTAAGGAGAAGACAACTATGTCAGAGAAAATTGCAGTACTCGGTGCCGGTTCTTGGGGTTCAATCCTTGCGAGCGTCTTGGATGAAAATGGCCATGACGTGCGGCTATGGTCGTACAACCCGAAGCAAGTCGAAGAACTGAATACGCAACATACCAATAGCCGGTACATCAAGGACTTTACGTTCTCGTCATCGTTAGTCGCTTACGCGGATCTCGCAACGGCGATCGACGGGGTCGATGCCATCTTGTTCGTGGTGCCAACCAAGGCTGTGCGGTCCGTGGCCCATCAAGTGGGTGCGCTATTGGCAGAAAAGCAATTACAACCGGAAATCATCCATGCCAGCAAGGGAATCGAACAGAAGACCTACAAGCGGATCTCCCAAATCTTGGAAGAAGAGATTCCGGCGGCCAACCGCAAGGCGGTCACGGTCTTGTCGGGTCCGAGTCACGCTGAAGATGTTGCGCGGCATGACCTGACGCTGATTACGGCGGCTAGTGCGAGCCCTGAGGCAGCTAAGTACACCCAAAAGTTATTCATGACCAACTACTTCCGGGTCTACACCAACTCCGACGTCATCGGGGTGGAAATCGGGGCCGCTTTGAAGAACATCATCGCCTTAGGTGCCGGAGCCTTACATGGTCTGGGCTACGGTGATAACGCGAAGGCGGCGCTGATGACCCGTGGGCTAGCCGAGATTTCCCGGTTGGGAACATCATTTGGTGCCGATCCGATGACCTTTATTGGATTATCCGGTGTCGGCGACGTCATTGTTACCGCAACCAGTGCCAATTCCCGGAACTGGCGTGCTGGGGATGAACTAGGCCGTGGTGAAGCGTTGAACGATGTGGTCAGCCACATGGGCATGGTTATCGAAGGGGTGGCCACGACCAAGGCCGCGTATGAATTATCGAAGCAACGGGGCGTCTCCATGCCGATTACGGAAGCCATCTACCAGGTTCTGTATGAAGGCAAGGATATTCGTACCGCCATTTCCGACCTGATGCAACGTGAGGGTCGCGCTGAATTTTAGTTAATGTCACTGAGGAGGGAACCATCGTTATGAGAAAAGTCAGAAAAGCAGTCATTCCAGCCGCGGGTTTGGGGACCCGGTTCTTACCGGCTACCAAAGCACTTGCTAAGGAAATGTTACCAATCGTTGACAAGCCAACGATCCAGTTCATCGTCGAAGAAGCCCGGAAGTCCGGAATTGAGGATATCGTGGTCGTCGACGGGAAGTCCAAGCGGTCCATCGAAGACCACTTCGACTCCAACCCTGAATTGGAAGCTAACTTGGAAGCCAAGCACAAGGAAAAGATGTTGAAGCAGGTCCAAGAGACCACCGGCATGAACTTGTACTTCATTCGGCAACCTTACCCGCGGGGCCTGGGCGACGCTGTTCTGACCGCGAAAGCCTTCATCGGCGACGAACCCTTCGTGGTGATGTTGGGCGATGACATGACGGAAAGCAAGGTACCGTTGACCAAGCAATTGATCGACCGGTACAACCAGACGGGTGCGTCGACTTTAGCTGTGATGCGGGTACCGCATGAAGACACGGCCAAGTATGGGGTGATCAACCCCTCTGAAGAGACGGCGCCGGGTCTGTACAACGTAACGAACTTCGTGGAAAAGCCGGAGCCAGATAAGGCACCGAGTGACCTGGCCATTATTGGTCGGTACCTGTTCACGCCTGAAATCTTCGAAGCATTGGAGAACACGCCGATTGGGTTAGGCAACGAACTGCAATTGACGGATGCGATTGATATTTTGAACCGGACCCAACGCGTCTTTGCCCACGAATACACCGGCAAGCGATTTGATGTCGGCAACAAGTTCGGCTGGTTACAGACCAATATCGAATTTGGGTTGAACCATCCTGAGACTAAAACGCAATTGCGCGAATACATTAAGACCTTAGGCCAGAAGCTGGCCGCAGAGGATGAGAAAAAATCCGGAACAAAATAGGTGACAAACTTACTTTTTAATAGTAAAGTGTCAGTCAGGCTAAGATATTTCGGAAGGGAGTCGTCATCTTGAAAAACTATGATGTGATTGTAATTGGTGCTGGACCCGGTGGGATGACCGGTGCGCTCTACGCATCGCGGGCGAACCTGTCCGTTTTGATGCTTGATCGGGGCATTTACGGGGGCCAGATGAACAATACGGCCGCCATCGAAAACTATCCGGGGTTCAAGTCAGTCTTAGGACCAGACTTGGCGAAGGATATGTACGAAGGCGCGACCCAGTTTGGCGCTGAATTTGCCTACGGGAGCGTAGAAGCCATTGAAGACCACGGTGACCATAAGGTGGTCAAGACCGACGATGGGGATTACACGGCTAAAGCCGTGATTGTCGCCACGGGTTCTGAGTACAAGAAGTTAGGTGTTCCTGGTGAAGACAGCTACGGTGGCCGAGGGGTCTCCTACTGCGCGGTCTGCGACGGTGCATTCTTTAAGAACCGCGACGTAATCGTCGTCGGTGGTGGTGATTCGGCCGTTGAAGAAGGTATCTACCTGGCCGGCTTAGCCGCTAAGGTGACCATCGTGGTTCGGCGGGACCAGTTACGGGCCCAAAAAGTCTTGCAAGACCGGGCGTTTGCCAACGACAAGATTGAATTCGTATGGAATACGAACGTCACGGAGATTCAAGGCGACGACATGAAGGTGACCGGTGTGGCCACCCACAACAACCAGACGGGCGAAGATGGCCATCTGGATGCCAGTGGGGTCTTCATTTACGTCGGGACCTTACCAATGACGGAAGCCTTCAAGGGCTTAGGCATTACCGATGATGCGGGGTGGATCAAGACCGATGACCACATGGCCACGGCAGTTCCCGGCATCTTTGCTATCGGTGACGTGCGCCAGAAGGATCTGCGGCAGATTACCACGGCCGTTGGTGAAGGGGGCACGGCGGGACAAGCCGTCTTCAATTACTTGGAGACCTTGAAGTCCCAAGCAGCATCTGCTCAATAAGTGCGTCAGTTATCAGCGCGGGTTCCCCTGGTGATTAGTGGTTACCTGGGGAGTACGCTGCAACACTAGCTAAATCAAGATACTGAGAGGAGCCCTAGGCGTTTTGCCGGGGCTCCTTTTTTGGATTCCCAATAGCGAAGCATAGGCGCTTGTGGGCGTGGGAATCCCCAATGGTGATGAGTTGTTGATGGGGCCAAACCATGATTAACGTGCCCTATCCAGATTGTGGTATTCTAAAGAGAACAACGGTCGTCGGTCGACCGACATCAAGAGTTAGGAAAGGGAGTTGGCAGTATTGGGCATGAATCAGTTTTTGCAGAGTTTAAGTGATCTGGAGACGATTAATCGGGCACCGGGCTATTTCAAGTTCGAGCAGCACTCCGTAGCGGCCCATTCATTCAAGGTGGCCGAAGAGGCGCAATTCTTAGGTGACGTCGAAGAACAGGCCGGCAATGCGGTCAATTGGCGCCTACTGTACGAGAAGGCCTTGAACCACGACTACACGGAACGGTTTATCGGGGATATCAAGACGCCAGTAAAGTACGCAACGCCGGAATTACGGCATATGTTGGCCGACGTAGAGGATTCGCTGACCGCTAACTTTATTCACAATGAAATTCCGAAACAGTTCCAGGCGGCCTATACCCGGCGGCTGGGTGAGGGAAAGGACGCCACGTTGGAAGGCCAGATTCTTTCCGTCGCTGATAAGGTGGATCTGTTATATGAATCCTTCGGTGAGATTCAAAAGGGCAATCCAGAGCCGGTCTATACGGAGATCTACCGGGAGAGTCTGACCACCATTTTGAAGTTCCAGAACATGGCCTGTGTCCAATACTTCTTGAAGGAAGTCTTGCCGGAACTGTTGTCGGCGGACTTCAGCGACCGCCAGAAGCTCCAGTCGATGACCCACGACCTCTTACAAAACGCGGAGGAGAAGTAAGCATGCAATTAGCCACAGTATGGAACCAGCATATTCAACACGCCACGGTCCGGCCGTTGACCCACGACGATGACGACCTGATCTATCGGTTTCAAAGCGCCCATCCGGACTACTACGAACACTTTCAGGACCATCCGGTGACTCGGCGGGAAGCCATCCAAGACTTAGACGACGTCCCAGTCAACGCCACGGCGGACCAGAAGGCGTACCTCGGCGTTTTCGAAGATGACCAGTTGGTCCTGATCGTTGATCTGATCATCGATTACCCGTTACCCAGTCTGGTCTGGTTAGGGCTTTGGATGCCGGAGAAGACGCTATCGGCGGACCGGTGTGCGGAACTCTATCAGAGCCTGGTGACCACGCTACGGGCGGCGGATGCCGTCCAGCTACAGCTGAGCGTCTTCATGGGGGACCGCAGTGCGCCGGCGTTTTGGACTGGCCAAGGGTTGACCAAGGTTCAGACCACGACGGTCGTTCGGGGGGACCGCACCGCGAACGTAACGATTTATCAAGATAAGTTCGCCCGGTGAATCACTAGACTAGCGAAAGTATGTTCGGTATGGTAAACTATTTGAACGTGATGGGGAGCGCTAAGTTTCCCATTTTTTCGCTGTCATCAAAATTTTAATCAGTAAGGGGGTCGCTGCCATGATCGATCGACAGACGGATCGAAAATTTGACTTAGTTTCGAAGTATCAGCCTACGGGGGACCAACCGCAGGCGATTGAGGAACTGACCAAGGGTATTGAGAATCACGAGAAGGCGCAGATTTTACTGGGGGCTACCGGGACGGGGAAGACGTTCACTATCTCGAACGTCATCAAAAACGTTAACAAGCCCACGCTGGTGTTGTCGCATAACAAGACACTGGCGGGCCAACTCTACGGTGAGTTCAAGCAGTTCTTCCCGCACAACGCGGTCGAATACTTTGTCAGTTACTATGATTATTACCAACCAGAAGCCTATGTGCCGTCGAGTGATACCTATATCGAAAAGGACTCGTCGATCAACGATGAGATCGATAAGTTACGACACTCGGCAACCAGCTCACTGTTGGAACGTAACGATGTAATCGTGGTGGCGTCCGTCTCCTCTATCTTCGGATTAGGGGACCCAACAGAATACAAGAACCACGTGGTTTCGTTGCGGGTCGGTCAGGAGATTGAACGGGACGCTCTGCTACGCAAGCTGGTCAATATCCAGTTTGAACGGAACGATTACGACTTCCAGCGGGGCCGCTTCCGGGTCCACGGCGACGTGGTCGAGATCTTCCCCGCTTCCCGGGATGAACGGGCGTTGCGGGTCGAATTCTTCGGTGATGAGATCGACCGGATTCGCGAAGTCGATGCCCTGACCGGGGAGATCGTTGGTGACCGGGAACACGTTGCCATCTTCCCGGCGACCCACTTCATGACCAATGACGATATCATGGCTACGGCCACTAAGGGAATCGAAGGCGAACTCAAGGACCGGCTAGCGGAACTTGAGGGACAAGGTAAATTATTGGAAGCGCAACGGTTGAAGCAGCGGACCACCTACGACGTCGAAATGATGCGGGAGATGGGCTACACTAGCGGGATCGAGAACTACTCGCGGTGGATGGACGGCCGGAAAGCCGGCGAACCGCCGTACACGCTATTGGACTTCTTCCCCAAGGACTTCTTGTTAGTGGTCGACGAGTCACACGTGACCATGCCCCAGGTTCGGGGGATGTATAACGGGGACCGGGCCCGGAAACAACAGTTGATCGACTACGGTTTCCGGTTACCTAGTGCGTTGGACAACCGGCCACTGAAGCTCAGTGAATTCGAACAACACGTGAACCAGGTGGTCTACATGTCGGCGACGCCGGGACCTTACGAAGAGGACCAGACCAAGCACGTGGTTCAACAGATCATTCGGCCAACGGGGTTGCTGGACCCAACCATTGAGGTCCGGCCAATCATGGGCCAAATGGATGACCTGGTAGGAGAGATCAACCAGCGTGTTGAGGCCAACGAGCGGACGTTTGTCACCACGCTGACCAAGAAGATGGCGGAAGACCTGACCGACTATCTCAAAGACCTGGGCATCAAGGTCGCGTACCTGCACTCGGACATCAAGACCTTGGAACGGACCGCCATCATGCGGGACCTGCGACTAGGTAAGTACGACGTGTTGGTCGGCATCAATCTCTTGCGGGAAGGAATCGATATTCCGGAAGTTTCCTTGATCGCCATCCTAGACGCGGATAAGGAAGGCTTCTTGCGTAACGAACGGTCCTTGATTCAGACCATCGGCCGGGCGGCGCGGAATTCGCACGGGCACGTCATCATGTATGCCGACAGTGTCACGGAATCGATGCAGGCGGCGATGGATGAAACGGCTCGGCGGCGGAAGATTCAAATCGCCTATAATCAGAAGCACCATATCACGCCAACCACCATTATCAAGCCAATTCGCGACTTGATTGCGGTCACTAAGAAGAGTGACGATACCGGTGAAAGCGATGACTTTGTCGAAAACGACTTCGAGTCCATGGATAAGGAAGACCAAGAGAAATTGATTGCACGATTGGAAGACCAGATGCGAGCGGCCGCTAAGAAGTTGGACTTCGAACAGGCGGCTTCGTTGCGGGATACCATTATGGATATGAAGACGGAGATCGGTGATTAGGTCCGGAGGAGGAACTAGTTTGCAGAATGATAAAATTGTGATTCACGGGGCGCGGGCCCATAACTTGAAGAATATCGACGTCACGATTCCCAAGAATAAGCTGGTGGTCATTAGTGGCCTCTCTGGTTCGGGGAAGAGTTCGTTAGCGTTCGATACCCTGTACGCCGAGGGCCAGCGGCGGTACGTCGAAAGCCTCTCATCGTATGCCCGGCAATTTTTGGGGCAAATGGACAAACCGGACGTCGATTCCATCGATGGCTTGAGTCCCGCTATCTCGATCGACCAAAAGACCACGTCGAAGAATCCGCGGTCGACGGTCGGGACTGTGACCGAAATCAACGACTACCTGCGTCTGCTCTGGGCTCGGGTCGGGACACCTATCTGTCCCAACGACGGCACCAAGATTACCAGCCAAAGCGTGGAACAGATGGTTGACCAAGTCTTAGCGTTGCCCGAACGGACTAAGCTACAGATTTTGTCGCCCATCGTCCGGGATAAGAAGGGCCAGCACAAGCAAGTCTTCGAGAAGATTCGGCGGGAAGGCTTTGTTCGGGTCCGGGTCGACGGGGAGATTCAGGATATCGACGACGTTCCCGAACTGAATAAGAACCAACGGCACAGTATTGCCATCGTGATCGACCGAATCGTGGTCAAGAAGGGGATTCGCTCCCGGTTATTCGATTCCTTCGAAGCAGCGTTGCGGTTGAGCGGCGGCTACGCCATCGGCGACGTGATCGACGGCGAACCATTGATCTTTTCCGAACACTACGCGTGCCCCATCTGTGGGTTTACCGTGGGCGAATTGGAACCACGTCTGTTCTCGTTTAACGCCCCATTTGGCGCTTGCCCCGACTGTGACGGTCTCGGGGTCAAGCTTGAAGTTGACTTGGATCTGGTCGTGCCGGATAAGGACAAGACCTTACGTGAAGGGGCCTTAGCACCCTGGAACCCAATCAGTTCGCAGTATTACCCGGCCTTGTTGGAACAAGCTTGTCAGGCCTTCGGTGTGGATATGGATACGCCGTTTAAGAACTTAGATAAAGCAGCTCAAAAGTTAGTCTTGTACGGGTCAGAGGGAAAGACTTTCCACTTCCACTATGAAAACGACTTCGGTGGGGTTCGCGACGTGGACGCTGCCTTCGAAGGGGTGGTGCCGAACATCAACCGGCGCTACCACGAGACCAATAGTGATTTCACCCGCGACGTGATGCGCAAGTACATGACCGAACTGACCTGCAGCACCTGTCACGGTTACCGGCTGAACCGGCAGGCCTTAAGTGTCAAGATCGATGGTCAGCACATCGGAGAAGTCTCCGATTTACCGGTTGACCAAGAATTGGGCTTCTTCAAGGCGCTGTCTTTCGGAGAACAGGACCAAGTAATCGCTCAACCGATCTTGAAGGAGATTCGGGATCGCTTGACCTTCTTGCGGAACGTGGGGCTAGACTACCTGACGCTGAGTCGGTCGGCCCGGACTCTGTCCGGTGGGGAAGCCCAACGAATCCGGTTGGCTACCCAGATTGGCTCTAACTTGTCGGGGGTCCTGTATATCTTGGACGAACCCTCGATTGGGTTGCACCAACGGGATAACGACCGACTGATTGCTTCGTTGAAGCAGATGCGTGACTTGGGGAACACCCTGATCGTGGTGGAACATGACGAGGACACCATGCGGGCCGCCGACTACATTGTCGATATTGGTCCGGGTGCCGGCGAGAACGGGGGTCAGGTCATGGCTGCCGGGACACCGAAGCAGGTCATGCGCTCCCGGAAGTCGTTGACTGGCCAGTACCTAGCTGGTAAGAAGTACATTCCGGTGCCGTTGACTCGGCGGCCGGGTAACGGCAAGTTGATCCGGGTCACCGGGGCAGCTGAGAACAACCTGAAGAACATCACGGTTGATTTTCCGTTAGGGGAGTTCGTGGTGGTCACGGGGGTTTCCGGTTCCGGGAAGTCAACGCTGGTCAACACGATTCTCAAGCGGGCATTGGCCCAGAAGCTCAATCACAATTCTGAAAAGCCTGGGAAGTACACCTCAATTGCCGGGGTCGAAAACATTGAGCGATTGGTCGATATCGACCAGAGTCCAATCGGACGGACCCCGCGGAGTAACCCGGCGACCTATACTGGTGTTTTCGACGATATTCGCGGCCTGTTCGCGCAGACCAACGACGCGAAGCTCCGGGGATACCAGAAGGGCCGCTTTAGCTTCAACACCAAGGGCGGTCGTTGTGAGGCCTGTCACGGGGACGGTATCTTGAAGATCGAAATGAACTTCTTGCCTGACGTCTACGTGCCGTGTGAAGTCTGCCACGGGACGCGGTATAATTCCGAGACCCTAGAAGTTGAATACAAGGGGAAGAACATCGCGGACGTCTTGAACATGACGGTCAGCGAGGCACTGAAGTTCTTCGATGCCATTCCTAAGATCACGCGTAAGCTCCAGACGATTCAGGACGTGGGCTTGGGCTACGTCAAGTTGGGGCAACCCGCGACCACGCTGTCTGGTGGGGAAGCGCAACGGATGAAGTTGGCGTCGGAGTTGCATAAGCAACAGAACGGCAAGAACTTCTATATCTTAGACGAACCCACGACGGGGCTGCACACTGATGACATCAAGCGGTTGTTGGAGGTTCTGCACCGACTGGTCGACAAGGGCAACACGGTCTTGGTGATCGAGCACAACTTGGATGTGATCAAGACGGCCGACCACTTGATTGACTTGGGACCCGAAGGCGGAGAAGCCGGCGGACACGTGGTGGCCACCGGGACGCCAGAAGAATTAGCGACTGTTCAGAACAGTTACACGGGAAAGTACTTAAAACCCGTGTTGGAACGCGACCGTCAGCGGACGGAAGCCGACCAGACCAGCAAGTAGCGGGCCACTGTTACCTAATTGTTAGAAAAGGGGCGTTAACCCGTGAATCATTGCGGGTTAACGCCTTTTTGTGAGTGGAGGTCCTTGTGAGAACCCCCGAAAACCAGTACAATGGTTAGAAACCAGTCAGCAGATGACTGAAGTTGTGAGGAGATGCACGCAAATGTTTCAAATGAACCGGACCCGTTGGGGCTTCGATTGGGGCGAATTTATTCTGGGCATCCTATTCTTGGTTGCCGCGTATGGCCTATTTCGGTCACCCAAGATTGGACTCACGGGCTTAGCTATTATTTTTGCCGTTATGGCCCTTCTAAGTGGTCTGACCACGATTGCGGGGTATTCAAAATTACGTGAAGTTACGGGTGTGCGCGCCAATTTTGCGCTCGCGTTAGGCATCTTAGATATCCTGATTGCCGTGGTGTTCTTCTTTGATATGAACAGCGCCATTGTTACGTTGGGGTACCTGTTTGCCCTGTGGTTTATCATTGACTCGCTTGAGCGATTGATTGTAGCCAACCACCTGCGTCGGTTTGGCGGGGGCTACTTCTGGATTTCGATGGTTCTGGATATTCTGACGTTGATCGTCGGGATTCTCTTGTTCGTCCACCCCGTTTTGGCGGCGTTGTCGTTAAACGGGTTGATCGCCATTTTCTTTATGATCTTTGGTCTCAACGCCATCTGGATTGCGTTCGCTCGCAGTCGCGGTTAGCCGGGAACCAGCAGGCATGACTGAATATTAGAGCAACAACCAAGTTCGCGGTAGATGACCGCGAACTTTTTTTATGGATGTTCTGGGGCGAATTAGGTCGGTACCCCGTTATTTTGAGGTGCGAACAAGAGAATGATTAGGAAAGACACGCCCGGTGTGCTATACTCGTAAAAGACATTTTTAGACGGAAAGGGTGGCGTAAACGATGACTGAACAAGTCCATTTAGTAATTATTACGGGGATGAGTGGGGCCGGCAAGACGGTTGCGATGCAGAGTTTTGAGGATCTCGGCTATTTCTGTATTGATAACTTGCCCCCGACCCTCTTACCGAAGTTCTGGGACCTGGTCCGTGAATCCGGTAAGTTGAACAAAATTGCGCTGGTGATTGATTTGCGGTCACGAGCGTTTTACGACGAAATCGTCAAAATGCTGAACGATGTGGCTGTGCACGGGACCATGCAGGCTCAGGTGCTCTTTTTGGATGCCTCCGACGAGGAGCTGGTCTCACGGTATAAGGAGACCCGGCGCTCCCATCCACTAGCGCGAAACGGCCGCGTCATGGAAGGGATTCAACGCGAACGAAAGCTGTTGGCGCCCATCCGTCAGGCGGCCCAGCTGGTAATCGACACCACGAGCATTTCGCCCCGTAAGTTGCGCGAAGAGATCTTTCACAACTACGAGACGGAAAGTACGCAGACGTTCCATATTGAACTAATGTCCTTTGGCTTTAAGTACGGTCTGCCAATCGATGCCGACATTGTGATGGACGTGCGGTTCTTGCCGAACCCGTACTACTTACCGGAGTTGCGGGACCAGACGGGCTTGGATCAACCAGTCTACGATTACGTGATGCAACAACCCCAGACGGAAGCCTTTTACCAGCAGTTCTTGAGCTTGCTAGAGGCCATCATGCCGGGGTATAAAAAAGAGGGTAAGGCCAACTTGACGATTGCCATTGGCTGTACCGGGGGTCAACACCGTTCGGTTGCACTAACGCAGCGGTTGGCTCAGGCTTTGGGGAACCAGTATCCGGTTCACGTGACCCATCGCGATATTAATAAACGAAAGGAGTCCGCGAACCGATCATGAAAGATTTAATGAAAACTCATCGGCCCAGAATCGTCGTGATTGGCGGGGGAACCGGGTTACCCGTGATTTTGAGTAACCTACGGGACCAAGACGTCGACATCACGGCGGTGGTGACGGTGGCTGATGATGGCGGCTCGTCCGGCATCATTCGGCACTACGTCAACGTAGTGCCGCCTGGTGATATTCGTAACGTGATGGTCGCCTTGGCGGAGGTCCCCGGAATCTACAAGGACCTGTTCCAGTACCGCTTTGAGACTACCGACGATTTCTTTGCCGGTCACGCGATCGGTAACCTGATCATCGCGGCACTGTCCGAGATGAAGGGCGGTATCTTTGACGCCGTTCAGGAGCTCTCGCAGTTGATGCGGGTCAACGGGCACATCTATCCGGCGGCGAACGAGCCCTTGGAACTGCACGCGCAATTTGACGATGGCAGCACCCTCAGCGGGGAGTCGGAGATTACGGCGGCCCATAAGCTGATCAAGCGGGTCTGGGTCGAAACCAGCGACCACCATCAACAGCCGCACGCGGTTCAACCGGTGATCGATGCCATCATGAACGCTGACCAGATTGTCTTGGGCCCCGGTAGCCTATTTACTAGTATCCTACCGAACCTGATGATCGACAGTGTCGGCCGGGCGGTCTGTGAATCACAAGCCGAAGTGGTCTACATCTGCAACATCATGACGCAGAAGGGCGAGACCGAGAACTTTACGGACGCCGACCATGTGCGCGTCTTGAACCAGCACTTACACCGCAACTTTATTGATACAGTTCTGGTCAACACCCGTAAGGTGCCTGACCAGTACATCGATTATCAACGGTGGAATGAAATGTCACAACCAGTCCGTCATGATTTTCAAGGTCTGCGCAGCCAAGGCTGCCGGGTCATCTCGACGGACTTCTTACAATTGCGCGATAACGGGGCGTTCCATAACGGACAAGAAGTGGTCTCAGAACTCTTGAACCTGATTGGTCAGCCGCGTTACCGGGCGAACGGGGGGGCTTAACGTGTCTTTTGCAAGTGAAGTGAAAAAAGAATTGACCACCCTAGAGGTGCATCGGGCCAACGCGAAGGCCGAACTGGTCGCCCTGATTCGAATGAACGGGGCCCTGGGGTTGGCGAACCACCACTTTGTCCTGAACGTGCAGACGGAAAACCCGGCGATTGCGCGGCGGATGTACCAGTTATTGAAGCAGTTCTACGATTTGGAAAGTGAATTGCTGGTTCGGCGAAAGATGAAGTTGAAGAAGAATAACCTGTACATCGTGCGGGTCAAGAACGGGGCCACGGAGGTTCTCTCTGACCTGGGGATTTTTGACGGGATGCAACTCTTAGAGTCGGTCCCCGATGAAATCTTGCACTCGGATTTGCAGGTCCGCTCGTACTTGCGGGGCGCGTTTCTCGCCGGGGGGTCAGTCAACAATCCCGAAACCAGCCGGTATCACCTGGAAATCTACTCCCTGTACGAGGAGCACAACCAGATGATCGCCGAGATGATGAATCGTTATGATTTAAACGCCCGGACCATCGTGCGGCGAAGTGGGTACATTACCTACCTGAAGGGGGCTGAAAAGATTGCCACCTTCCTGTCCTTGATCGGGGCGACCGCGTCGATGCTGAAGTTCGAAGATGTTCGGATCATGCGGGACATGCGTAATTCGGTTAACCGGCTAGTCAACTGTGAGAGTGCGAACCTGGACAAGGTGGCCAACGCCTCGACCCGCCAGATCGATAATATTCAATATATCGAAGCCACGGTGGGGTTGGGTCAGTTACCGACCAAGTTGCGAGAAGTTGCCGAGACCCGGTTGGCGCACCGCGAGGTCAGTCTTAAGGAACTGGGCGACCTGGTTCCGGGTGGTCCCATCTCCAAGTCGGGGATCAACCACCGGCTACGTAAAATCAACGATTATGCCAAACAACTGCGGGAGGGCGAGGCCACGGCTTAAGTGGCGACGTTAGCCAAGTTGTTTGTAGAATAGATAAAAATTGGCTCTGTAAAACCATTTTGGCTTTACAGAGCTTTTTGAATGAAATGTAATATCTGACACTGAAGATTGAACACAGATCCATGGCCTTTTCCTAGGCGAGCTAAGAAGCGCTCACTTAGGAAAATGTCACGGCTTACAATCGTGTAACCATATCCGAACATGATGCGTCATCAGGCCGCGGCATCTCATCATATGGTTGACGACATCAAATATCTGGTGATGTATATCATTGATTCCAGGTCCAATAAGTTTGTCTGATCATTTAGGTTTAACAGTCCCACAGGTTGTTCAAACGTCAGGAAACACTGCTTTTGGTACGCTCAATTTAGCCGTGAGGTTGGGCCTGAAGAGGCTCAGTGGTGTCGTTTGGGTTAGTCAGCGTTTTTTAGCTGGCTTACCCAAAGGCCGAGCTTGAAGACCTGGGGTTTTCAGGGCTCCAAGTCGTGCCCACCACGCTCCAGCCTCTTCAGGCCCAACCGGTAAGGCGGGGGATTGTCACCCCGTCTGTCCCTTGACTTACGGTCTTTTGTCCCGCACTTGGCATGTTGCGCTAATGCTTCCAGTCGATTCGGTTCATCAAAAAGCGCCCGTCACGGTTGTGACGAGCGTTTTAAGGTGATGATTACTTCTTTTGTTCGCTGCTGTTGGTCATAATGTGGTCGATTAAACCGTAATCAACGGCGTCTTGGGCACTCAGGTAGTTATCCCGTTCCGTGTCCTTGTTGATTCGTTCGATCGGTTGACCGGAGTTGTCAGCTAAGATTTGGTTGATTAACTTCCGCGTCTTCAAGATTTCACGAGCAGCAATTTCGATTTCAGTTTGTTGCCCTTGTGCACCACCGGATGGTTGGTGAATCATGACTTGGGCGTGTGGTAAGGCGAACCGCTTACCCTTAGTCCCGGAAGAAGCCAGCACGCTGGCCATGGAAGCCGCCATCCCTAACGTGATCGTTTGAACGTCGGATTGGATGAAGTTCATGGTATCGTAGATGGCTAACCCGGAAGAAACGACGCCACCAGGTGAGTTGATGTATAAGGAAATATCCTTAGTGTTGTCTTGAGCATCCAAGAAGAGTAGTTGCGCAATAATTGCGTTGGCCATGTCATCTTCGATGGGACCAGAAAGCATGATGATGCGGTCCTTTAAGAGTCGTGAATAGATGTCGTATGCCCGTTCACCACGGGATGATTGTTCAATAACAGTTGGTACTAAATTCATGACGTGATAGCCTCCTTAGATTACGTTGTGTGGCTAGCGATTGCTAACATGTTGTTAGTGTACCGCTTTGGTCAAAACAGGTCAAACGATATGTCTTCCCCTGGATTGATTTGCCGATTAACTGACCCTATCATAACAGAGTTCGGCCAAATGACACGTATTCTATCACGAAAATGACCGGTTAGGGGGCTTGACCAGCCCCTTAGGCTGACGGTGTTTACAGCCAGTCGGGGATGTGGTCTACTATTAATAAGCGTCGGCGCGATGGAGCGGCGGCACAGAGCGGTTATTGCGGGAGGGATGAGATGGAAGTTAAAGTCGAGATTGATCCGGACCTGACCGCACCTAGCGTGGTGGTCCGGGTCCCAGCCCAAACGGCAACAACGGCCCAACTGGTGGCGGCCATCCAAGCGGCCATAGCGCCACCGCAGCAGCTGGTAGTCACCCAGCGGGGGCGTCGCGAACGAATCGCCGTTGCGACTATCCTGTTCTGTGAGGCGACCGGTCACCAGGTGGCAATTCATACGGCAACTCAGGTGGTCACCACCCACGTGCCGCTGTATCAATTGGCCGCCGAATTGCCGGCAACGTTCGTCCGGGCTTCCAAGTCCGCCGTGGTCAACGTCCAGCAGATTGCTACGCTGAGTAAGTCGCTGACCGGTAACTTGATTCAGTTTCAACAGTCGCATAAGCAACTCTACGTGTCGCGGCGCTACTATAGTGCCGTCAAGCACGCCTTGGAACGAAAGGAATGAGGCATGATGAAAAAAAGTCATCGTTGGTTTTGGGGGAGCTTCTTTCTCATTGGCGCGGTCCTAGTGGTCATGGGCCAGTTGGGCGGATTACCCGCCGAGTTTGGGTTTTGGCGCATCCTATTTGCAATCTTCATGGTCGCTATCGTCATCTATAGTTTGGCGCATAAGGGCATCACGGGTACCGTCTTTGGATTGGCAGCATTGGCGATTCTGTTTCGTCGACCGCTAGGGATTACGGCCCTGGGGCCTTGGACCATCGTGGGCGTCGCCTTGCTGGTGACCATTGGTTTGACGCTCTTGTTGAAGCCCACGCACGCGATTAGCTACCACTACCACTTTGAGTCCGGCACGGCAGATGACTGGGAGGATTCGGACGAACGCTTGGGTAGTCCTGATCGGATGACCACGGATGAGGACCATGTGCAGGTCGACGTCAACATGGGAGATAGTATTCGGTACCTCCAATCGCAGGACTTTCAACAAGCCGATGTCCGGGTCCGGATGGGGAACGCGAAAGTGTACTTTGACGACGTTCAGGTGGCAGCCGATGGGGCGGTGGTTAACCTAGACGTCTCGTTGGGGGGCGTGACCTTGTACTTTCCGAGCGACTGGAACGTTAAGTTAGCGGTAGACTCCAGTCTGGGCGGGGTGGACGTTAAGGGTAAGCAACCAGCCACGGATGGGCCGCGGGTCATCGTCCAGGGGCGGGTCTCCTTGGCGGGACTGACCGTGGTCTACCTATGATGAGATTTGATTAAAGAAAAATGCGTTTGCCCCTTGAAATTCAGATGGGGGTCAGGTATAGTAGTTAGTGTTCTGTTAAAGGAACACGGCTATATGCGCCCGTAGTGTAATGGATCGCACGTAAGATTCCGGTTCTTGAAATGGGGGTTCGATTCCCTCCGGGCGCACTCAGTAAGCTCACCGTTGTTGGCGGTGAGCTTTTTTTGATCTAAAAATGGGACCCGGCGAATAGCCGAGCCCCATTGACGGGTGGTTAAGCTTTTAAGCAATCCCATTTATGCCGGAGGGGCCGGGCAATCAGCGGAGCGACCAGGCTGTCTAGAAGCAACTCGGGGATGGCGTTGGTCAGGACCGAGAGCATCAGGACGTACCCTAGGGTCTTCCCACCGGTGGCCCCCATAGCGTGGGCCACTTGGGGCGTCTGGTAGAAGATGTAGATCATGCCCAGAACTAGGCAGCTGTTGATCAGGGCACCGACTCCGGCGGCCAGCCGCATTGCGTTGGTACTGGACCAACGTTGGCGGGCCCACCGGTAGAGGTACCCGGCAATCAGCCCCATTAAGAGGCGGGGCAAGATGGCGACCAATGGATTCGTAAAGACGTAAGGCGCCACGGGGCTGGTAGGCGAGGTGAAGGCCCGGACAAAAGTGATCAGTCCCCAGAAGCCGCCGATGAGGGCACCGTCACGGGGTTCGAGCGCGATACCAGCGACGATTACGGTGAGTCCAATCAGGGTCATGCTGAAGGGCCCCAGGGGGATGTACCCCAGAAAGGGCACGATGTTTTGCAGGAGGACGATGGCCATCATCAGGGCATCGACCACCAGACGAAAGGTCTTATGACGCGTCATAATGAAACCTCCAATAATCAAATGGTTCCGTCATTATAGCATGTTTTAGGGGGTAATGGACTGCGACGGGAATGAGTATTTCCGACAAATCGCTCTCGGGGGTGGATAATCATTCGGTAGGGGATTAACCTGTATTAGGTGCCGCGACCCACCGGTGTGCGTCTAACGGAAGCGCGACCATTCAAGTGAATGGCTGGTGACCGAACTAAGTCAGGGCCGCTCAGATGGGGAATGGTAAAAATAATCAGGATAAATTTTCAGATACGCCTTGTATTTTTATGCAAAATCAGTTATAGTAATTAAGTGTTATCAAGTCATTGATATGCGCCCGTAGTGTAATGGATCGCACGTAAGATTCCGGTTCTTGAAATGGGGGTTCGATTCCCTCCGGGCGCACTTAGTAAGCTCACCGTTGTTGGCGGTGAGTTTTTTAATGCTCTCAGAATTGCGCGAACGCCCCGCTAGAATAGATCTGCTTCTCGGAGGAGACGGTCAGCGGTCTAGGTCGGTTCGAAATTAAGAAATCGTTAGGTGGATTCACTTGCCAAAGGACTTAAATGGGCTTATACTGACACAGTAAGTTAGGTTAGCGATGAGTTGGCCTATATTTTTTGAGCAGGGTGGGCGTTATTTGGCCACCCTGGTCGCTCAACGTCCCACCGGGAGGTAAGTAGGATGCAGGATGATTGGCAATGGGTAGAAGCGATTATGCCCCAGATGGTGACGAAATTAACCAGTCGCTTTCGGGTATTAAAGGGTATCGCTGCTCTTCAGCCGGTTGGCCGGCGAACTTTGGCCAACCACTTAGCCTGTACTGAACGCACGGTTCGGACCACGACGGATGCCTTGGCTAATCTGGGATTCATCCAGATGAGTGTCAAGGGGATGCAGATCACCGCGGCGGGTAACCGGGTCTTGCACGGGTTAACGCCGGTGATGGATACGCTGGCCGGTCGGCAGGAACGTGAGCGCAAGTTAGCTCAAAAGTTAGGAATTGCCAATTGCACCATCGTGCCGGGGGACAGTACCGCGGCGAACGGGTCACTGGGCGGAATGGCCGAAGCGGCCAAGCAGGTATTGATGGATCAGCTGCCCAGTGGTGCCAGTACGGTGGCCGTGATGGGCGGGCATACGTTAGCGACCGTGGCTTCGGTCCTGACCCCGTCACTTGCGACCAACCGGGAGCTGTTGTTTGTCCCGGCACGCGGGGGCATTGGTGAGTCACCGGACATTCAGGCCAACGCCGTGAGTGCCCAAATGGCTCAGCGGACGAATAGTAAGTTCCGGTCGTTATTCGTGCCGGAACAACTAAACACCGCCACTTACAAGTCGTTATTTGCAGAACCAGCGATTCACGAAGTCTTACAGCTGATCAATGAAAGCAACGTGGTCCTCCACGGCATTGGTCAGGCCCGAACCATGGCGGAGCGGCGAAACATGTCGCCCCAGGTGATTGGGGATTTGACCGCCGCCCACGCGGTAGGTGAAGCGTTTGGATTCTTCTTCGATGCCACGGGTCACGTGGTCAGCAAGTTCCCCCGAATCGGGATTGGCATTGCTGACCTGGCCAATAAGCCACTGGTGATTGCGGTCGCCGGTGGGGCGGAGAAGGGAACGGCCATTGCGGCCTACATGCATTTAGCGCCAGCCCAGACTTGGTTGATAACCGATGATGGTGCTGCTGACATTGTTTTAAAAAAGTGATACACTTAACATGTACTGCTTTTTAAAAAAATTATCTTTGTTTGCTTCCTGAAGGAGGAAATCACAGTATGACTGTAAAGATTGGTATTAATGGTTTCGGCCGTATCGGTCGTTTGGCTTTCAAGCGGATTCACGAACTGCACTCTGATGACATCGAAGTTGTCGCAATCAACGATTTAACGACGCCTTCAATGTTGGCATACTTATTGAAGTATGACTCAACTCATGGCCGTTTCCCTGGTGAAGTTTCATCAACGGATAAGGGTATCGTAGTTGACGGTAAGGAATACCCAGTTTACGCTGAACCAAAGGCTCAAGACATTCCTTGGGTTAAGAACGATGGCGTTGACTTCGTTCTTGAATGTACCGGTTTCTACACTTCTGAAGAAAAGGCTCACGCCCACATCGATGCTGGTGTTAAGCGGGTCTTAGTTTCTGCCCCAGCCGGTGCCGTTACGACGGTTGTTCCTGGCGTTAACTTGGACAAGTTGACCAAGGACGATGTGATCGTTTCTGCTGGTTCTTGCACGACTAACTGCCTTGCTCCAATGGCATACTTCTTGAACGAAGACTTCGGTATCAAGGCCGGTACGATGACCACGATCCACGCCTTCACGTCCACCCAAATGATCTTGGATGGCCCTCGTGGTAAGAAGATGCGGAACAACCGGACTGCTTCTGTCAACACTATTCCTCACTCAACTGGTGCTGCTAAGGCGATCGGCTTGGTTATCCCTGAATTACAAGGTAAGTTACAAGGCCATGCACAACGGGTTTCCGTTCCAGATGGTTCTTTGACTGAATTAGTTGCTGTTCTTGACAAGAAGGTTACGGCCGACGAAATCAACGACGCAATGAAGAAGCACACCGATGGTAACGAAGCCTTCGGTTACAATGCTGACGAAATCGTATCTACCGACATCATTGACGACCCTCATGGTTCTGTCTTTGACCCAACTCAAACGGAAGTTACGACTGCCGGTGACACCCAATTGGTTAAGACCGTTGCTTGGTACGATAACGAATGGGGCTTCACTTGCAACATGGTCCGGACTTTACTTCGTTTCGCAACGCTCTAATTCGTTAGACATTGCCTAACGCTTATAACGTTTAGGATGCGCAAGACGCGGCGGGGGAGGAATTTCCTCGGCGCGTTTTTGCTTGCGCCGTGAATTTAAGAGAAGTCCTTTGAAATTCACGGGTAAGTGCTGTATATTGTGAAAGTAATCATTTTTAAGCATGTCATTGAAGGAGGATTTCTAAATTGGCGAAATTAACAGTTTCTGATTTAGATTTGAAGGGCAAAAAAGTCCTGATGCGGGTCGACTTTAACGTCCCGATCAAAGACGGCGTCATCGGTAACGACAACCGGATCGTAGCGGCATTGCCAACGATCAAGTACGTGATTGAACATGGTGGTAAGGCCATCTTGCTTTCTCACTTAGGTCGGGTCAAGAAGGAAGACGACAAGCCAGGTCTGTCCATGCGGCCAGTGGCAGAACGTCTGTCCAACTTGTTGAACAAGCCAGTGACCTTCGTGCCAACCACGGAAGGTAAGCAGCTGGAAGACGCCATCAACGGTCTGAGCGACGGCGATGTTCTGGTTATGGAAAACACCCGTTACGAAGACGTTAAGGACGGCGAATACGTTAAGCGTGAATCCGGTAACGACCCTGAATTGGGCAAGTACTGGGCTTCATTGGGTGACGTCTTCGTCAACGATGCCTTCGGGACGGCGCACCGTTCTCACGCTTCTAACGTGGGAATTGCGTCGAACATGGCCCAAACCGCTGCTGGTTTCTTGATGGAAAAGGAAATCAAGTTCATCGGTGGTGCTGTGGACAACCCAGAACACCCATTCGTTGCCATCTTAGGTGGTGCCAAGGTTTCCGACAAGATCGGCGTTATCGACAACTTACTGTCCAAGGCTGACAAGGTCTTGATCGGTGGTGGGATGACTTACACCTTCTACGCTGCTAAGGGCATGAAGATTGGGAACTCCTTAGTTGAAAAGGACAAGATCGACTTAGCCAAGGAAATCTTGGACAAGGCCGGCGACAAGCTGGTTCTGCCAAGTGACTCCGTAGTCGCAACTGAATTCAAGAATGACGCAGACCACAAGACGGTCGACGGTGACATTCCTGACGGCTACATGGCTTTGGATATCGGTCCTAAGTCCATCAAAGAATTCGAAGATGTTCTGAAGAGCGCCAAGACGGTGGTTTGGAACGGCCCAATGGGTGTGTTCGAAATGCCAAACTACGCTGAAGGAACGTTGGAAGTTGGTAAGTTCTTGGGTACCTTAAGTGATGCCAAGACCATCGTTGGTGGTGGGGACTCCACGGCTGCCGTTCAACAATTAGGGGTTGCGGACAAGCTGTCCCACATCTCTACTGGTGGTGGTGCTTCTCTTGAATACCTTGAAGGGAAGACCTTACCAGGAATTGCTGCGATTTCTGACAAGTAATCTAAACTAATGAAAAGCTGTGATGGCAACGTCACAGCTTTTTTGTTGACTAAACCTTGAAAGGGTTATTACTGGTAGATTGCCGGTAAATTAGGTAAGATGTAGCTTGTGTACTGAATTTATCGAAAAAGGGGCGGATTAGGTTGCGGATACCATTGATTGCGGGTAACTGGAAGATGAACAAAACGGTCACCGAAGCCCGCGACTTCGTAACGGGCGTGCAAGGCAAGTTGCCGGCGGCCGACCAAGTAGAGACGGCGATTGCCGCACCAGCGTTGTTCTTACAGACTATGCTGGAGGCCAACCAGGACCGGGTCTTACGGATTGGTGCCGAGACTTGTTACTACGAAGATGAAGGAGCCTACACGGGCGAAATCAGCCCGTTAGCGTTGCATCAGATGGGCATTCCTTACGTGATTGTGGGGCACTCCGAACGGCGGCGCTACTTCAACGAGACCGACGACGTGATCAACCGGAAGGTGCAGGCCGTTTTCCGGAACGGTATGACGCCGATCATCTGTTGTGACGAAACCATGGGACGCCGTGAATCGGGCGACAAGATCCACTGGGTTGTCAACCAGGTCAGCGCAGCGCTGAAGGGCATCAGCGAAGAGAATGCGGCGAAGGTCGTCATTGCGTACGAACCCAGTTGGGCTATCGGCAGTGGCACCTCGGCTTCCAGTGACCAAGCGGAAGAAGGGTGCTACCTGATTCGGCAGACCATCGCTGATATTTATTCGGATGATTTAGCCAACGGCGTACGGGTCCTGTACGGTGGGAGCGTGAAGCCGGATAACATTGCCGGTCTGATGGCGCGGAACAACGTAGATGGGGTCTTAGCCGGGGGTTCCAGTCTGTCCGAGGACTCATTTATTCAGCTTGCAAACTATCAAAATTTGTAAAACGTCCAAAATGTGATTGAAAGTTCAATGCTAAACTTATAGAATAAAGCATGGGATGAGTTTCTAGTTCCCGTGAAGTCAAACTCATAAGGAGAGAATTCAAAAATGTCAATTATTTCTGATATTTACGCACGCGAAGTCTTAGATTCTCGTGGTAACCCAACTGTTGAAGTTGAACTCTACACCGAAGCCGGTGCAATGGGCCGGGGGATCGTTCCTTCTGGTGCCTCTACTGGTGAACACGAAGCCGTTGAACTTCGTGATGGCGACAAGAGTCGTTTCATGGGCAAGGGTGTTACCAAGGCTGTGGACAACGTTAACAACATCATCGCCAAGGAAATCGTGGGCTACGATGTAACTGACCAACGGGCAATCGACCAAGCCATGATCGACTTGGACGGTACGCCTAACAAGGGTAAGTTAGGTGCCAACGCAATCTTAGGTGTCTCCTTAGCTGCTGCACGGGCTGCTGCTGACGAATTAGGCCAACCTCTGTACAACTACTTAGGCGGCTTCAACGGTCACGTACTGCCAACGCCAATGATGAACGTTATCAACGGTGGTAAGCACGCCAACAACAAGGTTGATTTCCAAGAATTCATGATCATGCCTGTTGGTGCTAAGAGCGTTAAGGAAGCCATCCGGATGGGTTCTGAAACGTTCCACAACCTGAAGTCCATCTTAAACGACGAAGGTTACTCCACTGCCGTTGGTGACGAAGGTGGTTTCGCTCCTGACTTGAAGAACAACGAAGAACCATTCGAAATCTTGGTCAAGGCGATCAAGCAAGCCGGCTACGTTCCTGGTAAGGATGTTGCCATTGCCTTTGACTGTGCTTCTTCCGAATTCTACAACGCTGACACCAAGAAGTACGAACTGAAGGGTGACGGCAAGAGCTACACCGCTGAAGAATTCGTTACTTTACTTGAAGGTATCGTTGACAAGTACCCAGTTGTTTCCATCGAAGACCCACTGGATGAAAACGAATGGGAAGACTGGCAAATGGCTACTAAGCGTCTTGGCAAGAAGGTTCAACTGGTTGGTGACGACTTGTTCGTTACGAACACGGACTACTTAGCCAAGGGGATCAAGATGGGCGTTTCTAACTCCATCTTAATCAAGCTGAACCAAATCGGGACTTTGACGGAAACTGTTGAAGCCGTTGAAATGGCTAAGCAAGCTGGTTACACGGCCGTTATCTCTCACCGTTCTGGTGAAACTGAAGATACTACGATCGCTGACTTAGTTGTTGCTTTGAACGCTGGTCAAATCAAGACTGGTTCTATGAGCCGTGGCGAACGGATCGCGAAGTACAACCAATTAATGCGGATCGAAGACCAATTAGGAAAGACTTCCGAATACAAGGGAATCCACTCCTTCTACAACTTGAGCGAAGATGCGCGTGAAGCCATCATCAACAAGTAATTTATGACTTTTAAAATGACGTCCATTCTGAGAATGGGCGTTATTTTTTTATCCCCATTTTCGATATTCGAAGTGTCTTCTACGGAATTAGCAGTATCGAAGGAGGCGTCAAGGATGATGTGGAAAAAGTGGATATGGGGACTGAGCGTGGCGATTGCCGGCGTTTGGGGGAATTTCGGGGCTGTTACGGCCCATGCGGACGAGGCCCACGCGGACGAGTGTCAGGTGAATTACCGGATTTTAGCTTGGAATTCAGACGGTAGTGAGGCTGACTATATTTATAAGACGGTGAAGGTCAAGCAAATTGGAGAGGCGAATGGGCTCGAAAAGCTTAAGTTCATGGGCGTTGCGCCGTATCTGAGTGGGGTCTATCAACAGGACGGACGAACCATGGTTGATTGGATCTATGATAGTCGCTGGAAAAAGGTTAAGGTAAACGTAATGACGTTCTATCCCCGAGACTTGAAGTGGCATACAGACGCCGTCCATCCCAGCTTAGGAGGCTACGTACTGCCCCATCCTGAAAAGGGTTATCAAGTCAAAAGAGTTGAGGGCAGTCAGCGGGTGGTCCAGGAGAATCAGACCGTGAAGTTTAGCTTTGAAGTCATCGGGAGTGCTCCGGCTACACCGAACCAGCAACTTGAACCGAGCCCGTTGCCGGAGCCACTGGAGCCAAAACCAGGAGTGGACGCCGGACCAGACTCAGAAGTGGGGCCGGAACTCGGAGTCAATCCGGGACCAGAGTCCAAACCAGGCGTGGTTACGCCAGACCCACAACCGGGCCCAGGATTAGTAACGCCAGCAGAACCACAAGTCCCGGCCGTGCCGTTGCATCCACAGCCAGCACCGGTGGTCCCCGAGCAACCGATTGAGTCCGGGAACCAGCGACCATTGAATCCGGACTTACAGCCTGAACCACCGGTGATGACGGTGCAGCCGGGGGACTCGGCACCAGCGGGTTCTCACCCAGTTCCGCAACTTGCCGTGCGCCCCAGCCGTCCTCGGCTCCCACACACGGTCTTTTCACCAACTGCGGTCACGGCGGCAGCTACGGGACATGCATCTCAGTCGAAGCGTACTCACCGCCCAGTGCGGCCATCAACGGATGGTACAAGCACAGATAGTGTGGCCCACGCCCTAGACTGGCCGGAAGTCCCCGCAACCGCTGGGAACTGGTCGCAGCACAGCTCCCGGGCTAAGCACTCTCAATCACAAGCGCAGACGGCAAATCGCTTGCCACAGACCAGCGAACAAGCCCCCACGACCTGGGCATGGGGTGGCCTACTAGCCCTAGGTTCGCTGGTTGGCTACCGTTACCGACGATTACGTCACTAATGACGCCCCAATCTGTGATAAACTAGGAACAGACTATTTTCTGGGGGCATGTTTGAATGGAAAAGCAGGAAAGGACGCAGCGTGACTTTACCCGTCTGCGTGCCATCGGGTTCGGAAGCCTGGTGGGATTAGGGGCTGGCTGTGTCGTAAGCTTGTTTCGTCTTTTAATTGAACACCTATTGACGATCATGCAGATCGCGTACGGCTGGTTGGGGCAACATCCGCTCTGGTTGGTTCCGTGGGCGATTCTTTTGGTGTTAGTGGCCCTATTTATTGGGCGCTTAGTTCGCCAGGAACCCATGATCAAAGGGTCCGGGATTCCCCAGATTGAAGGCCAGTTGGCTGGCGACCTTGATTACCATTGGTGGCCGGTACTCTGGCGTAAGTTCGTGGGTGGCGTGCTCGGAATTGGGTCAGGCCTTTTCCTAGGGCGGGAAGGGCCTTCGATTCAGTTGGGTGGTACCGTTGCCCAAGGGATGGCGGCACAATTGAAACTAACCGGCCGTCGCCGGCGACTCTTTATCGCGGGTGGGGCCGCCGCGGGATTATCCGCGGCATTTAACGCCCCCATCGCTTCGACGCTCTTCATCCTCGAAGAGGTCTACCACAGCTTCTCGACGTTGGTCTGGGTCACTTCACTGACCAGTGCCGTGGTTGCGGACTTCGTCTCCAGTGAGGTCTTCGGGTTGACCCCCGTGTTGCACATCGCGTACCAGCGGGCTTTACCCCTTAAGTATTACTGGCTCTTATTGATTCTAGGGGTCGGCTTGGGCCTGTTGGGCTACGTTTACCAGCAGGGGACGCTGCATGGCGGCTTTTTATACGCTAAGTTGACTTGGTTACCTCGGCGGTTTGATGGCGTAATTCCGTTCCTACTCGTGATCCCGGTTGGGCTTTTATGGCCCATTACGCTGGGTGGGGGGAACCAGATGATCGTGACCTTTGCGCAACACACACCGCTATTATTTCCGCTGATTGGCTTCTTTGTCCTGCGACTAGCCTTCTCCATGATTAGTTATAATTCCGGACTGCCCGGAGGCATCTTCTTGCCCATCTTGGCTTTGGGGGCGCTGCTGGGGGCCATTGGCGCGCGGAGCTTTAACGCCGTGGGCTGGTTGCCAACGGCCTACATTGCTAACTTTATGATCTACGCGATGGCCGGTTATTTTGCTGGCATCTCCAAGGCCCCTTTTACCGCGATTCTGTTGATTACGGAAATGGTCGGGAGTCTGGGGCACCTCTTGCCCTTGGCAGTGGTGTCCATTATTGCTTATATTACGGTGGATTCACTAGGTGGCGCGCCCATCTACGAAGCGCTGCTCGAGAAGCTGGTTACCCCAGCGGATCCCAATGCTAGTGGGCTAAGCGACCGGGTCGAGTTCGCGGTCGGAGAAGATTCCGCCTTGGCGGGCGTCCAGGTTCGTGATATTATGTGGCCGAAGGATGCGTTATTAGCCAGTGTCCGTCGGGGCGAACGGCAGGTGATTCCCCACGGGGACACCCTGATTCGTGCCGGGGACAGTTTGGTGATTCTGACGTATCAGCAGAACCGCGCTTATGTCCGGCAGGAAATGCAACGAATCGCGACTTTACCCCCGCATTTTCAGGATTGAGCGAGGGTAAGACTGGTAAAACGGCGCTGATTATGATAGATTAGGGAGAGTATAGTTAGACCTATTCGATAGGTAGGAGGCAAATTTGTGTATAATTTTTTGATGACCTGTATTTTAATTGTCAGTGTTTTGATCATTATTGCAGTTATGATGCAGCCCGCTAAGACAAACGATGCTTTGTCGGCACTGTCCGGTGGTGCGGATGATCTTTTTGCAAAGCAAAAGCCCCGTGGGTTTGAAGCCTTTATGCAAAAAGTTACAGTTGTCTTAGGTGCAATCTTCTTTGCACTGGCACTGGCTTTAGTATATCTTTCTTCACACTAGAGATTTAAGCCTCCTGTCATGATTTAGCGCAGGAGGCTTTTTAGTAAAATTCGCAGTTTTAGCGAGCTGACGAACCAATTTAAACAGACTATTTCGATAGCGGAAAGTGGTGGTTTTACATGATTCGAAAACCAACCCCGCTCTTTTTCGAGCAGGGTCCTCACGCGGTAATCTTACTGCACGCCTATTCGGGTAGTTCTAACGACATGCGGCTATTAGCGCGCCGGTTAGAAAGCGAAAACTATACGGTTTTGGCGCCCATCTTTACGGGTCACGCCACGGGTGATCCGGCCGACATCTTAACGGCCGGATCACCGCAACAGTGGTGGCACGATACCCAGGCCGCGATTCAACAGTTACGGGATCGCGGCTACCAGCAGATTGCCATTTTTGGGCTGTCGCTGGGGGGATTGTTTGCGACCCGGGCGTTAATGGAAGACCCCCAATTAGTGGGTGGTGGGACGATTGCGTCGCCCGTCATCTTCCGGGGGCAGACGAACGTCCCTACGGCCTTTATTCAGATGGCCCGGGCGACTTATCGTCAGGCAAAGATTGTCGGGGAAGAACAGGACCAGAAGGTGGCCTGGTTACAGGACCACTTGACAGCTCAACTCACGGCGATTCAGGCCTTTGCGGATACCACAGCGACCCATCTGGACCGGGTGACCCAACCCGTGTTCGTTGCCCAGGGAGATGCCGATCAGATGATCGATCCCCGTTCGGGTAAGTGGCTCGCCGAGGCGTATCCGCAGGACCAAGTGACGTTCCACGAGTATGCTGGGGCTGGTCACGTGTTGACCGTTAATTCGGCCCATCACGCCCTAGAACAAGATTTACTGACGTTTTTACACCTAATCTTTGAAAAATAATGAGGAATTCATAGTGCAAGATAATTTAAAAAATGATTTAACAGCGTTCTTCCGCGCACATGCGGACGAAACTTATACAGTTGAAGACATCTCAGATGCCTTACATTACCATGGTTCAGCGGCGTTCAAGCTGATTGTTCAGGAACTGGCCCAACTCGAACGAGACGGGTTAGTTCAGGTGACCGAACACGGCCACTTCCAGTTAGACCCTAGTCAGAAGATTCTGAGTGGGACCTTCCACGGCAACGACAAGGGCTTTGGCTTCGTCCAGTACGATCCCGATAAGATCGAACCAGACGCTTACATCGCTCCCGACAACACCATGCGGGCGTTGAACGGCGACACGGTCAACATTGAGATTGTGCGTGCCGGCGACCCCCGGACGGGCAAGGGCCCCGAAGGTAAAGTCGTGGCGATTACGGAACGGCATTACGAACAAGTCGTGGGTGAGTTCATCCAGACGGACGACGATGCGGGTTACGTGGGCCAAGTTCGGCTAACGGATAAGAAGTTATTGAAGTACAAGTTTTACGTGACGGCCGTAGGGCTCAAACCGACTCCGGGCGAAGTGGTCACGGCCGAGATTACGGAATACCCCAACGATGCTCACCCAGAAGCCATGGTGGGGATTGCGAAGCAGGTCATCGGGAGTGTGGATGACCCCGGAATCGATATCTTGGAAATCGTCTACCAACACAACATTCCAGCCGAATTTCCGGAAGAAGTGTTGCAAGCGGCCGATGAGATTCCAGATCACGTCTTACCCGAAGAAGCTAAGGGTCGAGAAGACATCACGGACCAGGACCTGGTCACGATTGATGGCGAGTCCTCGAAAGACTTGGATGACGCGGTCACTGCGTGGAAGTTGCCTAACGGTAATTACCATTTAGGGGTTCACATTGCGGACGTGTCCCACTACGTCAAGGAAGGCTCCTTGATCGATAAAGAAGCTTACAAGCGGGGGACCAGTGTCTACCTGACTGACCGGGTCATTCCAATGTTGCCACGGCGGTTATCGAACGGAATCTGCTCGTTGAACGAGGGCGAATTGCGGTTATGCATGAGCTGTGAGATGGAAATCGACCATGAAGGAAACGTGGTCAAGCATCGCATCCACCCATCCGTGATGCGCTCTAAGGCGCGGATGACCTATACTGGTGTGAACCAGATCCTGGAAGCCCATGATCCCGTTACTATGGACCGGTACAAGGAATTAGTGCCGATGTTCGAAACCATGGGTGACCTGCACCGGATTCTTTTGAAGCACCGGAAGAACCGGGGCGCCATTGACTTCGATGACCGGGAAGCCGAAATCATCGTGGACGACAAGGGCCACGCGATTGACGTGAAGTTACGGACACGGGGCTTGGCGGAACGGATGATTGAATCCTTCATGCTGGCTGCCAACGAAACGGTCGCGGAACACTACTTCCGAGCAAAGGTACCGTTCTTATACCGGGTTCACGAAACGCCAGATGGCGACCGGGTTCGGAGCTTTTTCGAATTCTTGACGGCCTTCGGAATCAACGTTAAGGGTGACCCGAACCACTTGCGGCCTAAGATGTTGCAAGGCGTTCTGAAGCAAGTTGCGGGTAAGCCGGAAGAAGCTATGGTTTCCGTGATGATGTTACGGAGCTTGAAGCAGGCCCGGTACAGTGACCAATCCTTGGGACACTTCGGGTTAGGGGCGGAATTCTACACCCACTTCACCTCACCAATTCGGCGGTACCCAGATACCATGGTTCACCGGATGATTCACTACTACGCGGATCACGGAATCAACCAGGCCTCTAAAGAGAAGTTTGGCCCCATCTTGGAAGAGATTGGGACGCACACGTCTGAAATGGAACGGCGGGCGATCGACGCTGAACGGAGTACCAACGACATGAAGATGGCCGAATACATGGCTGACCATGTGGGTGAAGAGTTCGACGCGGTGGTCAGTTCCGTAATGAAGTTCGGGATGTTTGTGGAATTGCCGAACACGATCGAAGGCCTGATCCATATCAGCCGGATGCAGGATGATTACTACGAATACGTTGAAAAGTACCTGGCCTTAGTCGGTCGGAACACGCGGCGGACTTACCGGATTGGCCAACCGATTCGGGTCAAGGTGATCCACGTGGACAAGGAACAAAGTGAAATTGACTTTGATCTGTTGGATCCGGAAAAGGCACCGGTCAGTGACCTGTTGCCTCACCGGGAACACCGGTCTCGTGGACGCTTCGGCAATAACCGCAACAACCAGCACGGTAACGGCCATAACGGTAACGGTAATAACCGGAACCACCGCAATGGTAATCACGGCCAACGGACCAGCAACAATAACCGGTCAACGGATCATCGTGGGCACGCCGGGAACAACCACCGCAATGGTGGTCAGAACCGGGGCGGCCAAAACGGTGGCCGGCACTAAGCGAGGTGAGCACACTTGGCTAAAAAGAAACCGAAAAAGACGCCGGACAACCTGCTTGCACAGAACCGGAAGGCCCGGCATGATTATGCTGTGACCGAAACGGTCGAGGCGGGATTGGTGTTGACCGGAACCGAGATCAAGTCTGTACGTGAACGGCGAATCAATCTTCAGGATGGGTTCGCACAGATTCGCAACGATGAGGCTTGGTTGATGAACGTCCACATTAGTGAGTATGTTCAAGGGAACCGGTTCAACCACGACCCATTGCGTAACCGGAAACTGCTGCTGCATAAGAAGCAGATTCACCGGTTGGGGTTGGCCACACAGGATAAAGGGGTCACTTTGATCCCCCTGAAGGTCTACCTCAAGCACGGGTTTGCGAAGGTCCTGTTAGGGGTCGCTCATGGGAAACGCGAGTACGATAAGCGTGAGTCTCTGAAGCGGCGTGAACAAGACCGGCAAATCGCCCGGGTCATGAAACACTATTAAGCGTTAACGATTAAAGGAGTCCTAGTCACCAACACTGGTGATTAGGACTCCTTTTTGAGGTGAGTTTGGTGCGGGGTGAAGGGGAGCGGTTCGGACGCCATCCCCGGGTTCCAACCCCGCCGTTTGATCAGCTGGAGGCTGTGTTGTTGACGCTTGGCCCAGCGGTCGAGGATGGCTGCTAGGCAGATGACCAGTCCTTCATGACTGGGCTGGTCGACGGTCAGGACCACCGTGGCCCCGCTATCGGTGACCCGGCTAATGGTCGCAATTAGGTCGCGACCGTGGTAGATGCGAAACTTCCCGCTGTTAAGGTTCCCCATAATGACCCAGTTGAGCCCCCGGACGAAGAGCACTTCCCGGATGACCCCCAGAGTTTTGCTGACCCGGCCCACAGTCTGTCGGTGATAGACCAGCCGGAAGCGGGGGAGCAGCCCTAGTGATTCTTGGCGGACTTCCGCTTCCAGTGACCCGTCAATCAGGTAGACGGTCAGGACGTCGGAACGCAGGCCCCACTTACCGACTAAGAGATAGCGTGATTGGTTGTCCGCGTCCCGAATCACTGTTGTGGCTCGGGCGGACAGTGCGGCCTGGTTCAGATAGAGTTGACGCATGACGCGGGACACCTCCTTCAATGGTGTACTGGCAGGGGGTGACGCGGTGGTCGCCGGCCTGCGGAATAACAGACACTAGTTTTCTTCATTTTACCATGTTTCGCCCGGAACATTCGATAATATCATTTCGGAAAACATTATGATAGAATAAACCTTGAGGTGTTGGGAATGAAACCGTTTATTCATAATGATTGGTGGCCGGTGCTAGAACCGGAATTTGAACAGGATTATTATCAAGAACTGCGCAAGTTTTTGGTCAGCGAATATCAGCATTACCGAATCGACCCGGACATGTACCATATCTTTACGGCCTTCGAATGGACGCCGTTTAGCCAGGTCAAAGTGGTCATCTTGGGACAGGATCCCTACCACAATCCGGGGCAAGCTCACGGCTGCAGCTTTTCCGTGTTGCCGGGGACCGCGGTGCCACCATCGTTACAGAATATCTACAAGGAACTGCAGGATGATGTGGGCTGTACGCCCGTCAACCACGGTTACCTGAAGAAGTGGGCCGACCAGGGCGTCTTGCTCCTGAACTCGATCCTGACGGTGCGGGATGGTGCCGCCTTTTCCCATAAGGGACATGGCTGGGAGCGTTTGACCGACGCTGCCATCTCGAAACTATCCGAACGACCCGAACCAGTGGTCTTTATCCTCTGGGGGGCAGCGGCTCGCTCGAAGATCAGTCTGATTGATACCAAGACCAACATTGTCTTGCAATCACCACATCCGAGTCCGTTATCCGCTTACCGGGGATTCTTCGGATCAAAGCCGTTTTCCAAAACCAACATCGCACTGACATCATTAGGCGAGACCCCCATCGATTGGCAGTTACCAGCACAGGTGACGGTTGATACGACGGGGCCGGATACCCATTCGACACAAGCAGAAGAGAATTGATTCGTAGGATATTTTATGGAGGTCATCATCTATGGAGCTTTTTGATAGTCTTAAGCAGAAAATTACGGGACAACATAAAACCATCGTCTTTCCAGAAGGCGAAGACGCACGGGTACTAGGGGCGGCTAGCCGTCTGGCCAGTGACGGGCTGATCAAAGCCATCGTCTTAGGGAAGCAAAGCGAAATCGACGCGACGGCTCAGGCCAATAACATCGACCTTAAGCCACTGACGCTCTTGGACCCTGAGAACTTACCGGCTGACCAACACCAGGCCATGCTGGACGCCTTAGTAGAACGGCGGAAGGGCAAGAACACGCCGGAACAAGCTAAAGAGATGCTGAAGGACCCGAATTACGTCGGGACCATGATGGTCTACATGGACCAGGCTGACGGGATGGTTTCTGGAGCGGTCCACCCAACTGGGGACACGGTTCGGCCAGCCCTGCAGATTATCAAGACCAAGCCTGGTGTTCGGCGGATTTCTGGTGCCTTCATCATGCAAAAGGGTGACCAACGGTTCGTCTTCGCGGACTGCGCCATCAACATTGAACTGGATGCCCCTGGCATGGCAGAAGTAGCCGTAGAGAGTGCACATACGGCCAAAGTCTTCGACATTGACCCTAAGGTCGCTTTGTTGAGCTTCTCCACTAAGGGTTCCGCTAAGGGTGACATGGTCACCAAGGTCCAGGAAGCCACGAAGTTAGCCCAAGAAGCAGCACCAGAACTGCCAATTGATGGCGAACTGCAATTTGATGCAGCCTTCGTACCAACCGTTGCGGCCCAAAAGACTCCTGGTTCAAAGGTTGCCGGTCACGCTAACGTCTTTGTCTTCCCTGAATTACAATCTGGGAACATTGGCTACAAGATCGCCCAACGCTTCGGTGGTTTTGAAGCCATTGGCCCGATCCTGCAAGGTCTGAACAAGCCTGTCTCTGACTTATCGCGGGGATGCAACGAAGAGGACGTATACAAGGTCGCTATCATTACGGCGGCTCAATCATTAGCTTAATGACATAAACCCTAACCGGTAAGATACCCGGATTGCGCTTCGGCGTTAATCCGGGTATTATTTGTAAGGAGACAAATCTGTGAGATAAAAGGGGTCATCATATGTTAGAAATCACGGTTACTAGTCCTGAGAAGACCATGGCGCTGGGGCGGCAACTCGCACCGGGACTGCAACCCCGCGACGTTATTCTCCTCGATGGCGATTTAGGTGCCGGCAAGACCACGTTTACCAAGGGGCTTGCGGCGGGGCTAGGCATTCAACGGAACGTCAAGAGCCCGACCTTTACCATTATTCGCGAATATCAAGGCGGTCGGTTACCGCTCTACCATATGGATGTTTACCGCTTGGAAGACGGCAGTGGGGATGAACTGGGCTTAGAAGAGTACTTCAACGGTGACGGGGTCAACGTCATCGAGTGGTCGCAGTTCATTGCGGATGAACTGCCCAGCGAGTATTTAAGAATCATCTTCAAGCGTGACGATGCGGCGGGTGAAAATCAGCGGACGTTGACGTTTGAACCGCACGGCGCACACTTTGAAGCGTTGGTTCGGCAGGTGGAGGCGGATTCAGATGAGTGAAAACGATGAAGTAGCGATTCGGTTGCCCGAAGCGGCCGATGCCGGGCCACTCTTAAAGTTACTAGAACGCCTGCAGCAAGAGAGCGACACCTTTACGTTAGCGGATGCGGATGATCCCATGAGCGCCGTTCAAGAAGCGGACCAGTTGGCCCAGATCGAACGGTCGACGTCCCACCTGCTACTGGTGGCCAGCTTAGGCTCCCAACTGATTGGGGTCCTGTCGATTGCCTCGACCCCTCAAGGCAACGTGGGGGAGTTAGGCCTGGCCGTGGAGAAAGCCTACTGGCACCAAGGCATTGGGACGGCGCTGGTGGATGAAGCCCTGTACTGGGCACAGACAGCGAGTTCGCTGGAGGCCATTGGATTGATCGTACAGACGCGCAACGTCGCGGCCATGCGACTGTATCAAAAGATGGGCTTTGTCCGGACCAGTACGCCGCCCGAAACCGTGCGGGATGATGCGGGAAAGCCGGTAACGGCTGTAGAGATGGTCTTCCCGTTAACGGATACCGATAACACGTCAAAATAATCATAAAAATACCCTCGCCAGTACGCCTGACGAGGGTATTTGACTATTCAATTGAATGTGGTGCCTAGGCGGTCACCTTGACGAACGACTTAAGCGGTTGGGTGCCGAAGTGGTTCGCCTGGTAGAGGAGAATGTTGGCACAGGCCAGACTATCGTCGAGGGCGTTGTGGTGATGGTGCAGGTCGATGTCCAGTTCGTTGCAAACCGTATCTAGCTTGTGGTTGGGAAATTCAGGGAAGAACTTCCGACTGGTCTTGACCGTGTCTAGGGTCAGGTACCGGGCGGAGGGCAGGTGGTAGTGCTCGAGACTGCTCCGTAGCACCCCGTTATCGAAGGGGGCGTTGTGGGCGATCACCAGCCGGTCCCGTTGGAAGAACGGTGCCACGTGCTCCCAGACCTCCGGAAAGGTGGGGGCGTTGGCGACATCGGCTTGGTGGATCCCGTGAATCTGTACGTTACGCCAGAAGAAGTCCGTATCGGGCTTGATCAGTGAGTAGAATTCGTCGACGACTTGGCTGTCGCGGACGATGGTCAAGGCGAGTGAACAAGCACTGTAGCGTTTACCGTTAGCTGTTTCAAAATCCATGGCAACAAAATTCACGTGGCGTGCTTCCTTTCAGTGAAGAATTAGACGGTGAGCCCGTCGATTACCAGTTCCACGGGACAATGATCAGATCCCATGACTTGGTCTAGAATTTTAGCGTCTTTTAACTGGGATTGCAAGCGATCGCTGGTGATGAAGTAATCGATGCGCCACCCAGCGTTATTGTCCCGGGCGTGGAACCGGTAGCTCCACCAGGAGTAGTGGCCGGTCACATCGGGGTAGAAGTACCGGAACGTGTCGGTATACCCATTGCTTAGCAGGTGGGTGAACTTGTTGCGTTCGTCATCGGAGAACCCGGCGTTATGGTGATTGGATTTAGGATTCTTCAGGTCGATCTCTTGGTGGGCCACGTTAAGGTCACCGCAGAAGATCACGGGTTTTTGCGCGTTCAGTTGGTTGATGTAAGCGAGAAAGGCCGTTTCCCAGCCCATGCGGAAATCTAGACGTTTGAGTTTAGTCCCCGAATTGGGGGTGTAGCAGGTCAACAGGTAGAAGTCCGGATATTCGAGGGTGATGGCCCGGCCTTCGTGGTCGAAGTCAGGGGCGTCGATACCGTAGTGGACACTTAGGGGCTTGTGCTTGGTAAACAGCGCCGTTCCGGAGTAACCTTTGCGTTCAGCGTAGTTCCAATATTGGTAGTAGCCCGGCAGGTCCAGGTCAATCTGACCCGCTTGCAGCTTGGTTTCTTGCACCCCGAAGAAGTCGGCATCCAAGTCCTGAAAAGTATCAACAAATCCCTTTTTCACAATGGCCCGCAGACCATTCACATTCCAAGAAATAAATTTCAACAAAAGCACCTCCAAAGAATCCTTAGGAATCTGCCCAGAAACAACATTGTCGGGTGAATCCGGCCCCGGTAGCCGATTGGCAGGGCCGTGACGCCAGTGGGCACGACTTTAAGCCGCGCAAAGCCCGCCCGTCTTAAAGCTCGGCCTTAGCCTAAGCCGAGAAGACCACTCGGCTAACGCTAATTTCACCGGCTGACCGTCCGGTAAGGCGATGGCCATCACTATTGGTTGGTTCTGGACAGTTCTTAGTATACCAGAAAATGGGAGGTGACCGCTTTCGGGGCCTTCAACGTGTTGTTTGATGGGAATTCATGCTAAAATAGTTCTATGAGTGTCAACCACGTTCGGCCTGAGAGTTGGTCTAACGGGCGGAATTTTGGTGAAACGAAGGGATACGAACAATTATGATGGCAGAAGATCTTGCAACAGTTTTTCCAGCAATTAAAATTTTACGCCATGAGCCATTGGCGCACTACACCCACACGAAAACCGGCGGGCCGGCCGATTACCTGGCCTTCCCGACTAACATTCAAGAGACCAAGTCCCTGTTAGCGTACGCGAACCAGGAACAGTTACCCGTAACGGTTATCGGGAACGCCAGTAACCTGATCGTGAAGGATGGCGGGATTCGTGGCTTGGTCATGATTCTGACCAAGATGGACCAGATCACTGCCGATGCTACCCACCACACGGTGACGGCAGCGGCGGGGGCGGCCTTGATCAAGGCGACTCAGGTTGCCCAGGCCAACGCCTTGAGCGGCTTCGAATGGGCTGCCGGGATTCCCGGTAGCGTTGGCGGGGCCGTCTTCATGAACGCGGGAGCCTACGGTGGCGAGATCAGCGACGTCGCCACTTCCGTCGAAGTCCTGACACCGCAGGGTGAGATTCGCACGCTGTCGTTAGCGGAGATGGACTTCGGGTACCGGCACAGTTCCGTGCAGGACTACCACGACATCGTCCTAGCGGCGACCTTTACCCTAACGCCGGGTGAGAAACCGGCGATTCAAGCCCAGATGGACGAGTTGAATGCACGACGAGCGGCCAAGCAGCCCTTGGAGTTACCGTCTTGTGGCAGTGTCTTCAAACGACCAACGGGCCACTATACCGGTCAGTTGATTCAAGAAGCCGGCTTACAGGGCTTGAAGTGGGGCGGCGCGCAGGTGTCGACCAAGCACGCTGGGTTCATCGTGAACATCGACCACGCGACCGCCACGGATTATTTAGACTTAATTCACCATATCCAAGCCGTCATCTGGGAGAAGAACCAGGTGCACTTGGAGACCGAAGTTCGGATTATTGGTGAAGACCCACAGGCATAGTCTCAGAAGGGGGGACCTCATTTGCCCATAGTTGAAGCAGTGATTTTACTGATTGTGTTAGTCCTCCTATCCAATATCATCAGTCACTACCTCACGTTTATTCCAGTCAGTCTGATTCAGATTGCCCTGGGCCTGATTGTGGCTCTGACTTGGCATTTTCAGATTCAGTTGGAAACTGACTGGTTTTTACTCTTATTTATTGCGCCCTTGTTGTATAACGATGGGCGCCGCTTCCCACGGCGCGAATTATGGCGTCTGCGGGGGCCGATTTTTGCCAACGCGATTTGGCTGGTCTTCTTGACCACCATTTTGGGAGGCTACCTGATCTACTGGTTGATTCCTAAGATGCCGTTGACCGTGGCCTTTGCGCTGGCAGCTATTCTCTCACCCACCGACCCGGTGGCGGTGCAGTCAATCTCCAAGCAAGCCAAGTTACCGGAGAGTCTGATGCACCTGGTCAGCGGGGAAAGTTTGATCAACGATGCCAGTGGCCTGATTGCCTTTAAATACGCGATTGCGGCGACCGTGACCGGGGCCTTCTCCATGGGGACTGCGGTTGGGGATTTCTTCTATATCAGTATTGTCGGGTTCTTAGCCGGCCTGATTATGATGACCGCCATTCAGTTACTGATGGACGTGTTACGCCGACAAGGCATCGATGACGTAGTCTTTAACACGGTGCTGCAGTTGGCCACGCCGTTCGTGGTCTACCTGGTGACCGAAGAAATTACCCATGCATCGGGAGTGATTGCGGTGGTCACGGCGGGAGTCTTGTACCATGCTCGGGAGAGCCAAGTGGTCGAAGATTCACCAGAGCTAAAGCTGGTCACGGAAAAAGTTTGGGATATTATTATCTATTCGTTGAATGGAATCGTGTTCGTGATCCTGGGAATCGAATTACCCGTAGCGACCTCGCAAGTCATCAAGGGCGGCCAGTTCAACACGGGCGAAGCCTTCCTATTTGCGGTCGGCACCTGGGTAGTCATCCTGGGGATTCGGACGGTCTGGACCTATGGTTACGTGCTGGTCAAACGGTTGCGGGATCATAACGCCGACCGGCCTAGTTTCCGTACCGCTATCCTGTCGGGCCTCTCCGGGGTTCGGGGAGCCGTGACCATGGCCGGGGTTCTCTCGGTACCGTTGACTATCGCGAGCGGGGCGGGGTTCCCGACCCGGTCGTTGATGTTGTTCGTGGCCTCCGGGGTCATCATTATTAGTCTGGTCGCGGCAACGGTCACGTTACCGTTGATTTCGAGTTCAAGTCAGCCCCTTCAAACGCGGGCGAGTGTCAGCGATGACCTCAACGATGATTTGGACCTGGCGGACGAAGACGATGATTTTGATGACCTGGATGATGGCGTGCGGCAGATCAGTGAAGACGAAGCCCGAGCCTACATCATGCGGTTAGCGATTTCTAAGATTGAGGAGTTACGGCGACCCATTAATCAGCGGGCGGCCTACGACTTGATTTTGGATTACCAGTTCGTGATTCGGCGACTTGAAATGAACTACCGGGCGGATGCTACCATGCAAAAGGTCCTAAGTGACGAATTGCAGCTCCGACAAGTGGCGATTGATGGTGAGCGCGTGGCGTTAAAGGCGATGCGCAAAAATGAACAGATTACCCAGACCAGCTACGTTGGGGCGGTACGGCGGATCGAACGGTTAGAGAGCCGGTTAACGCAGGCGACTGGCCGAACGTTGCCCAGTGTGATGCGGTATTGGATTCAATTCTTTAAGCACCTATTCCGGAACACGGCGTACTGGTTGCATTCGGAAGATACGGACCGGCTCCACGCGGAAGGAAACTTAGTAGAACGGGAGACGTCGAAGGCGGCCATTAAGGCACTGTCGCAGTACCTGGCTAGAGAAGACGTAGATGAGACCCAGTTCGATAACCAGGCCATCTACCACCTGATCGTGCATTACCGGAACCGAATCGAGCGGGCTAAAGCGGCCGCGGGACCGTCCCACGAGGACGAGTATCAGCGGCAGTTCAACAAGCTGCGGATTCGGGCGTTAAGTGCTGAACGGGCGGGGATACAATCGCTCTTAGAAGCGGGCAACATCTCGTGGACCATGGCGACGCATCTCCGGCAATATGTCAATTACGCGGAAAACGTGCTGGTGATGTCCATGAATAACGACGAGGGCGAGTAGTCCTTAAAATGACAAAGCGTAGCTCGGTAAAACCCAAACGGTTTTACCGAGCTTTTTTTGAGTTACCGTGGTTTATGTGGCATTGAAGGTTGGACATCTACATCGCTTTATTAGAACCAGTCTTAAAACAATACCGTGGTGATGATCGGCCGTCCCCTCGGCTTGTAGTTGTGCCCACCACGCTCCAGCCTCTTCAGGCCCAACCGGTAAGGCGGATGACTACCGCAGTCTGCCCTTGGTACCATATTGTTATGGGGATAAAAAACGGAGCCTGGGATTGGTATCCCGGGCTCCGTTTATTTTAGAAAGATTAGTCGTTAGTGGTATTGCGCGCCGTCATGATCAGGTGCAAGATCCAGTAGCAGAAGAGCTGGAGGACCGTCATCAGGAGAACAAAGATCCAGAGATGGTAGGTCCACATGGTCAATAATGGCTGAATGAATTGCTCCGGATTCAGGAATAAGTAGATGGTGTGAATCCGTAAAAAGCGACCAATGTAGACACCGATAGACGATAGTACGGTTAACGTCAGAACCACCAGTAAGCGGACCAGACCGTTGCCCCGGGCGATTCGCTGAGCGATGCTTTCACTGACGTAATTCAGGCTCCAGAAGCCCAAGAAGGCGCATCCTAGGGCACTGAGCATCATGTAGGTGAAGTAGATCCAGATATGCGGCGTGACCCGGAGTAGGCCGCTAGCAGCGTAAGGGTTCAGCAGCGATAAGTGGAACAAGTCGGTCAGCAGGTAGGGGGCGTTCGGATAGAACAGCAGCCAGATGATGACTAGGGGCCAGAATAACCAGACCGCTTTGGGGCGGTGGGCCCCTAGGTGGAAGCTCAGTTCAATGGGGAGGTACCCCAGAAAGGTATTCAGCAGCAGGAAGGAGAACGGGTCGTGGACGCGGAAGAACAGGAAGCCCAACCACAGGGCAAAGAATCCCCGAATTTCCCATCGTGCGCGCTGATTCATGGCCATCACCGTCCTTTCCCGTGAGTTCATTGCTCACCTCTTCTCTATTTTACAGCGAATAAGGTGGCAATTCTTAGAATACGCTCTCTATCTTACCAGAAAACTTTAAGGGGCTAGGAAACTTTGCGCGGTCTTAAGAAATTATGCAAATTTAGGACGAGATTCGCAAGAATTTGGTGGCATTGGGGAGAATTAAGGCGGAAAGATAGGGGCCGTGATATAATGAAATTTGAATTCGATTTGGAGGGGAAAAAATGAACCTAAATTGGGAAAATCTCCTAACGTTAGGAAATTTGGTCAACATTCTGGACATCCTCGTGGTCTGGTTCGTGATTTACGAACTGATCGTGATGTTGCGGGGGACCAAAGCCATCCAACTCTTCCGGGGTGTCATTTTGATCCTGGTGGTCAAAGTTCTGAGTAGTTACTTTGGCTTGAATACGGTGGCTTGGTTGATGGACCAAGTGATTAATTGGGGTGTCATTGCGGTCATCATCATTTTCCAGCCCGAAATTCGTCGGGGCCTGGAACATTTAGGCCGGGGCTCGTTATTCGTGCGTATGCGGCATGAAAATGAGGCCGCTAACAAGATGATTGCCGGTCTGGATAAAGCCATCCAGTACATGTCCAAACGCCGGATTGGGGCGTTAATGACCATTCAGCAGGACACGGGACTGGAAGACTACATCGAGACGGGCATCACGTTGGACGCCGAGTTGACGGGTGAATTACTGATCAATATTTTCATCCCCAACACACCCTTACACGACGGTGCGGTCATCATTCGCAACAACCGCATTGCCGTGGCTGCGGCGTACCTGCCGTTGTCCGAAAGCAACTTGATTCCCAAGGAATTGGGAACTCGTCACCGGGCGGCCGTGGGAATCTCGGAAGTGACCGATGCGTTGACCATCGTGATCTCCGAAGAGACCGGTGAAGTGTCCATCACCAAGAACAATGAACTGTTACGGGGATTGACGCAGGAAGATTACCTGAAGTTCTTGCGGCACGAATTAGTGAACGAAGAGGCTGCGACGAACCATAACATCTTAGAGACCGCGTTGGATTGGATTGATCAACGCATTCATAGGGGGCGCAGGTAATGAAAAATGAGCACTATACCACCTGGGTCTACCGGATTCTCGCGCTGATTTTGGCTGTCCTGCTGTTCTTATACGTGAACAGTACCCAGTCGTCCAGTGGCCAACAGGCGACGAACTCGGGGAAGACCTCGTTGACGGCGACCAAGACGGTCACGGTCTCGGTGCCGTTACAGTTAAACGTGAATAGTAATAAGTACTTTGTGACCGGCTACCCGGAACGGGTCAAGGTGACGTTGAAGGGCCCGTTGGCGTTAGTCACGACGACGGCCAATACCCAGAACTTTAAAGTCTATGCCAGCCTGAGCGACTTAGGAACGGGTAAGCATCGGGTGACGTTGCATCAGGAGGGGCTCAATCGTGAGATTCAATCCACGATCAATCCGGAAAAGATCACGGTGGATATTGAACCCCGCCGGACGGTCTCGTTCCCCGTCAAGGTGCGTTTTAACCAGCAAAACATTGCGGCGGGCTACACGGCTGGAAAGCCGACCACGGATGTGACCAGCGTGAAGGCGACTGGAGCGGCCAACGAAATTGCGCGGGTCAGCCAAGTCATCGCCCAGTTGTCGGTTCCGCAGAATACCAAGAAGACGCTGAATAGTCAGGCGGTGATCGAGGCGTTAGACAAGAGCGGGAAGACGGTCAACGTGATTTTGACGCCGTCGACCACGACGGTGAACTTGCCGATTACGTCCAAGGGTGCCAGCAAGAAAGTTGATGTGAAGCTGAACGCCAAGAACGGCGCGTCCGGAAAGACGTATAAACTAAGTAGCAGCACGACTTCCGTGAAGGCTTTCGGCAGTTCGGCGCAATTAAAGGCGTTGGATAATTGCCAAGTCGACGTGGACGTGAGTGATGTGAAGCGCCAGGCGACTAAGACTGTGACCTTAGATACCAACGATAATGATGTGACGGCGTTTGATCCCGCCACCATTCAAGTCACGGTCAAGGCTAGTCAGAAATAAAGAAGTTAATCTTGAGAAATGAGGAGTTTTTGTCATGAAATATTTTGGAACTGATGGTGTTCGGGGAGTCGCAAACCAAGATTTGACGCCCGAGTTAGCTTTTAAAGTCGGCCGGTTTGGCGGCTACGTCTTGACCCAGCACGCCGATAGCGAAAACAAGCATCCCCAGGTCTTAGTGGCCCGGGATACGCGGATCTCCGGTCAGTTGTTGGAGAACGCACTGGTAGCGGGCTTACTGTCCGTGGGAATCGAAGTTCTGCGGTTAGGCGTGATTACCACGCCAGCCGTTGCGTACCTGGTCCGGACGCAGGGGGCGGCAGCCGGGGTCATGATCACGGCCTCCCACAACCCCGCCGAATACAACGGAATCAAGTACTTCGGTAACGATGGCTTCAAGCTGTCCGACCAGATGGAAGAAGAGATCGAAGCCTTGTTGGATGCGCCACAAGACGACCTCCCACGGCCTTCCACGGACGGTTTAGGTGTCGTAGAAGACTACTCCGAAGGCAGCCAAAAGTACATTCAGTTCCTGGAACAAACCATTTCCGATGAACTGAGTGGGCTGCACATCGCCGTCGATTCCGCTAACGGGGCCACCAGTGGGTTGGTTTCCCGGTTGTACGCGGACTTCGACCTGGACTTCGATACCATGGCAACGTCCCCTAACGGCGTCAACATCAACGACCAAGTTGGCTCAACGCACCCCGAGAACTTACAAAAGTTCGTGGTTGAAAAGGGTGCTCAGATCGGCTTGGCCTTCGACGGTGACGGTGACCGGTGTATCGCGGTTGACGAACAAGGAAACTTGGTCGATGGGGATAAGATCATGTACATCTGTGGGAAGTACATGGCGGAACACGGTCGGTTGAAGAAGGACACCATCGTCACCACGGTGATGAGTAACCTGGGGATGTATAAGGCCATGGAAGCACACGGCTTGAAGTCCGTGAAGACTAAGGTCGGAGACCGGTACGTGGTCGAAGAAATGCTGAAGTCCGGGTACAACCTGGGTGGTGAGCAGTCCGGTCACGTGGTCTTCTTAGACTTCAACACCACGGGTGACGGCCTGTTGACTAGTCTGCAGCTGTTGCATGTCCTGAAGGCAACGGGCAAGAAGCTGTCCGAGCTGGCGGCGGATGTGACGACTTATCCTCAGAAATTAGTCAACGTGAAGGTGGCCGACAAGCAAGCGGCGTTGAACAACCCGCAAGTTCAGGCCATGATTGCCACGGTTGAAAAGGAAATGAACGGTGACGGCCGCATCTTAGTTCGGCCTTCCGGGACGGAACCCCTGTTGCGGGTGATGGCGGAAGCCCCAACTGAAGAGGCCGTTGCGACCTACGTAGAACGTATTGCGGATGTGGTTCGGGCCGAAGTCGGCGTCGACTAGCATCGATAAATCAGTATAGTGAGTCGTGAATCAGCCCGTAGGAGGTCGCCTTCTGCGGGCTGATTTGTCATCTGAACGGTTAAGTGGGGGCCGGGGCGAAAAACGTGGGATGTCCTGAATTTTCAGCGACCTTAAGTAAATATTAAAAGTTTGATATACCATTTTAGCTTTTATTAATTGACAACCCTGCTGGAAGGCTGTAAAGTATAGTCATTCAGGAATAGCTTTCAGACTGTTTCAGTCTATACCAATTTTCATGAAAGCTCGTTCATTGACCTACTAAACTAATCCGACCGCCTGTTTTTCAGAAACCGGTCGAGCAAAGGAAGACGAATTATGTGTGGAATTGTTGGGGTTACGGGAAACGATAATGCCGTTAAAATCTTAGTGGAAGGTCTCCAAAAGTTGGAGTATCGGGGCTATGACTCTGCTGGAATCTACGTGAACGATCAGAAGGGCAACGACTACTTGGTCAAGACCAAGGGCCGGATCTCGCAATTACGCGAAAAGATTACGCCGGACGTTCACGGATCCACGGGGATCGGCCATACGCGGTGGGCTACGCACGGCGTGGTGAGTGTGGACAATGCGCACCCACACTTTTCGAACGACGACCGCTTCTACTTGGTTCACAACGGTGTGATCGATAACTTCCAAGAAATCAAGGCACAATACTTAAGCGACGTACCTTTTAAGAGCCAAACGGATACCGAAGTTGTGGTTCAACTGATCGACAAGTTCGCCGTAGAAGACCACTTGGACGCTAAGGCGGCCTTCTTAAAGGCATTGGGTCTGTTGGAAGGTTCATACGCTTTCTTACTGATGGACCGGGAACAACCAGATACGCTGTTCGTAGCCAAAAACAAGAGTCCCTTACTGATTGGGGTCGCTGACGGCTTTAACGTGGTCTGCTCCGATGCCATGGCGATGTTACGGGAAACCCATGACTTCTTAGAAATCATGGACGGTGAAGTCGTGACGGTTACGCCAGACACGGTGCACATCCAGGATGCGGCCGGCAAGACCGTTGAACGGAAGCCGTACCACGTCGACATGAACGCTGACGAGACGGACAAGGGGACCTATCCTTTCTACATGTTGAAGGAAGTTGACGAACAACCTAACGTGATGCGGAAGTTGGCCCAGACTTACCTGTCCGAACACGGCGAACCACAAATCGACGACAAGCTGATCAAGGCCATGCAGGCAGCTGACCGGTTATACATCGTGGGTGCCGGGACCAGTTACCACGCCGGCTTGATTGGGAAGCGGCTCTTTGAACGCTTAGCCCACATCCCAACGGAAGTACACGTTTCTTCCGAATTCGCTTACGAACAACCTATGCTGTCCGATAAGCCATTCTTCATCTTCTTGACGCAGTCCGGAGAAACTGCGGATAGTCGGGAAGTGTTGGTCAACGTTAACGACGCGGGTTACCCTAGTCTGACGATTACCAACGTCCAGAACTCAACGCTGTCTCGGGAAGCGAGCTACACGTTGCTGTTGCACGCCGGCCCAGAAATTGCCGTGGCTTCGACTAAGGCTTACACGGCACAGATTGCGCTGGAAGCCATCCTGGCTAAGGCTTTAGGTGAAGTTAACGGACAAATCATTGCCCAGAACTTCAACGTTCGGCAACAGTTGGGCTTGGTCGCAACGGGAATGCAGGCGATCGTGGACGAAAAAGCCACGATCGAAGCGTTGGCGAACGACTACCTGATGAAGTCACCGAAGGCCTTCTACATTGGCCGGGGAATCGACCACGCGGTTTCGTTGGAAGCCGCGCTGAAGCTCAAGGAAATCTCCTACGTCCAAGCTGAAGGGTTCGCTTCTGGTGAACTGAAGCACGGAACGATTGCCTTGATCGAGGACGGTACACCAGTGATCGGGTTCATCACGCAAGCCAAGACGGCTGGTCTGACGCGGAGCAACTTGCAAGAGACCATGGCACGGGGTGCGAACACCATGACTATCGCCCGGCAGGGGTTAGCCATCGAAGGCGACAACCTGGTACTGCCTGACGTTGACGAGATGTTAATGCCACTCTTGAGTGTGGTGCCTGCTCAGTTACTGGCTTACTACACCAGCTTGAACAAGGGCCTGGACGTGGATAAGCCCCGGAACTTGGCTAAGAGTGTTACGGTTGAATAATGTGAAATGAAGAAACGGTTGGGCCGCGGGGCTCAGCCGTTTTTTAGGCCTAGGGATGTCGTTGATTGGGGTGCCTAACGGAGGCCTGGGCGAACGTAAATCTTGCGTCTAGCCGCGTTTCGTTATATAGTATTTGCATAACACAACGGAAAGGGAGGCGACGAAAGCATGAAATATACTAAACGAGAAAATTCCCGGAAGAACCAGAAACAGCGGGATGCGACTTTCGAAAAGTTCCGGAAACAACAGAACGCACTAAGCGCCGACCGACGTGGCGATCGACGGAAATAAGGGAGACGGTGTCTAGGGCACCGTCTTTTTATTTTGCTGAAATACCCTGCTATCAGTTTAGACGGTGGCTTTTACTGAGGATTGATATTGTGTGAGCCCTAAATCACAAAGTGGGTCAATTAACGCGTATAATGGGGCGTAAAGGGGGATGCGCAAAATGAGACATTTTGAACGGATCATGTTAGGACTCGTCGCGTTAGTGGCGGGGGGGG
>NZ_AZDT01000025.1:68096-84266 GCF_001434785.1 Levilactobacillus namurensis DSM 19117
TACACCACGACCCCCACGAACTTACGGGGAGATTGGATTACGCCGTTGAACGGGGGCCAGCAGGTACAGCGGATCATCGTGACCAAGTATACGGTCATGGGGGTCGTGCAGAACCAGCAAGGCAAGGTGCTGAAGGCTTGGCGCGTGAACGGTAAGTTATTTTTGAGCAAGAAGAGTAAGAAGACCCAACTCTACGTCTCCAAGAAGACTGCGGCGGGGTACCGGACGATTGGGGCCCGAAAGGTCAAGAGCCAGCGGTTCAAGCTAAAGGTTGGTAAGACGTTCCTGGACTTCCCAACGTTGAGACGTCCCGCAACGGCGAAGACTGACGTTCAGACTTACTTTAAGACCGCGGATTTGCCGGCCATTCAGAAGGCGGTCGCCGATGCGAAGGCCCAGTTGGCGGCTCAGGAAGCGGCCCAGCAGGCAACTCAAGCCTGAGACTATAGTAAAAATGATGACTAACCAGAGCCCTAGTGGCTCTTTTTGGTATGGGCGAAATTCTTGCAAAATTGGTCTAGAGCGTTTATAATTGGGCTATACCATTGAGAAGAGAAGGAGTTTTGATGATGCAACAAGTTAAGCAGAATATCCACGTTCAAGTTGTTCGTGATCAAACGGCCGGGGGATTAGCCGGATTCAAAGTCTTTCAGGATGCACTGGAGCATGGCGCGCAAGTTCTAGGCCTAGCCACGGGGAGTACGCCCGTCACGATTTATGATGAGTTAACCGCGAGTGAGCTGGACTTTAGCCACTTAACGTCGATTAACTTGGATGAATACGTGGGGTTACCGGCGACCCATCCGCAAAGTTACCATTACTTCATGCAAGAACACCTCTTCAACGCGAAGCCGTTCGCCCATTCTTTTGTGCCGGACGGGATGAACCCCAACGCCGAAGACGAGACCCAACTCTACGAGGCCTTGATCAAGGCCAACCCAATCGACTTACAACTTTTGGGCTTGGGACAAAACGGGCACATCGGGTTTAACGAACCCGGCACAGCGCCAGATTCTATCACCCACAAGGTCGCATTGACGGCTTCCACGATTGCGGCCAACGCCCGGTTCTTTGAGAACCAGGACGAAGTACCCCGTTACGCCTACTCGATGGGGATTGGGACCATCTTAAAGGCCAAGCAGATTTTGATCGTTGCTTATGGCGCTGCCAAGGCGGATGCTGTGGCGGCGATGCTCCAAGGCCCCGTAACGCCTGATGTACCGGCCAGCTACCTGCAAACGCATCCCAACGTCCACGTGATTTTGGATCAAGCTGCAGCTAGCAAGTTGAACTAACCAGCCCTAAAAACTGGCATCTGAACTAAAGTTTTCTCCCGCCAATTAACCGAATTATGGTATTCTTGACCTGAAACGATTTTAAGGGGGAAACCGGTATCATGATGCGAACAAAACGATGGCTGATCACTGCACTGGTAGTAAGTGCGGGTGTCGGCAGTGCGGTAGGGTTGACGAGTCATGCGGCGACAACCACGAACCCACAGAACTTTATTTCCTCATTGAAGAGCCCCGTGCAGACGGTGGCCAATCAATACAAACTTTATCCGTCGGTCATGATGGCTCAAGCGGCGTTGGAAAGCGGCTGGGGAACCAGTCAGCTGACGCTGCAAGCCAATAACTACTTTGGTATCAAAGGGAGTTATAATGGCCAATCGGTCACCATGCAGACGTCCGAATACGACGCAAACGGGCAACTGTACTATACGGATGCCAACTTCCGGAAATATCCCAACGCCAAGGCGTCCATGACCGATAACGCGAAGTTGTTACGGAACGGGACCAGTTATAATTCGACCATTTATAGTGGCACTTGGCGTGAGAACGCGGCAACCTATGCCGATGCGGCCAATGCGTTGACCAATACTTACGCCACGGCGCCGACCTATGGTGCAAGTCTGATTGCGTTGATTACGCAATATAATCTGAACAGTCTAGACGGCGATGCGGCAGCCAGCAGCTCGAGTTCTAGCACCAGTTCCAGTTCGAATTCGAGTGATGGCAACAGTGTCACGCCTCAGCCCGTTTATGCCCAAGCGAAGTATCATGGTGCCACGGGCAATCAGATGGGCCGGTTAGGGACCAAGTATCGCAGCTACCGACTGTACAACCACATCAAGGGTACCCGGGCTAAGGTCACCAAGACGGCCTGGACTAAGGTTCACGCCTACGTGGGCCAACCCGTCTACTTTGACATGCGGGGCGTTAAGCAGAACCCGGAGACGGATAAGAAGACCACTTGGTACCGTGTGCGGTTCAGTACCAGTAAATCCGCGAAAAAGTACTGGGTCTACACCAAGGCCTTAACCCTGCCTAAGGTGACTTACACCAGCGGCCAAGCCAAGGTCAAGCTGAGTGCGACGGCCAAGGGAAGCTATTACGACCACGTCTATAATTCGGCGTACCTGGCCAAGTCGCAGGGGAGTCTTAAGGACCTTGCCAACCAGACCTATACGGCGGATAATCAGGCGGTCAAGACCCAAGATGGCGTCGCAAGTACCTGGTACCGAATCAAGGTCGGCGACAAGAAGTACTGGGTCGCATCGGCCACCCAAAAAGTTAGTCCTGATTACGACTACGCGGCCTATACGGCGGCGAGTGGGACTAAGAAGCTGGGGAAGAAGTTTGCCAAGTACCACCCGTACAACCATGTTAAGAAGACCCACTTTGATCAGGTGCAGCTGAAATGGCCGGCTAAGGCTAAGGTGGGCACCAAGGTGACGGTCAATCAGAAGGCCACCAAGCCTAAGTATCAGACGACTTGGTACCGAATTCAATTTAAAGGTGATTCGACCAACTACTGGGTTGACGCTAAGGCGTTAAGCTAAGTAGGGGGTAAAATGGCGACGCGAGGGCGGCGCCATTTTTAGTTGGCTTAAAGAAAACCCTAAGTCGTGGGTCAGCCTTTCCGTTTACCCGGTTTTTCTGGTATAATACTACAGATTAAGTCCCGTACCTTTGGGACCGGGAAACATTAAAAAAATGCGTTAGGAAGTTTAATTCAATGGATAATGCCTACAAAATTAAAGTCCAAAATGTGACGAAGGAATACGACCTGTACAAGAGTCAGTCCGAAAAACTCCGTTCATTTTTCTCGTTGAGCAACACGAAGGTGCCGCATTTCTGGTCCCTAATGGGAATCTCACTGGAGGTCAAGTCCGGTGAGACCTTGGGCCTGATTGGGGTCAACGGTTCCGGGAAGTCGACGCTGTCGAACATCATTTCCGGAATCATCCCGCAGACCACTGGGGTCGTGGATGTTCGGGGCGATACCTCGATCATCGCGATTGGGGCCGGCTTACGGGGAAACCTGACGGGGTTGGAGAACATTCGGTTAAAAGCACTGATGCAGGGGCTGACCAATCCCGAGATTGATGCGTTGATGGACGACATCGTCTCCTTTGCGGATATTGGTGATTTCTTGTATCAACCAGTCAAGAGTTACTCCTCCGGGATGAAGTCCCGGTTGGGCTTCTCGATTGCGGTTCATGTGAACCCGGACATCTTGATCATTGATGAAGCCCTGTCTGTGGGGGATGACACCTTCTACCAGAAGTGTGTCGATAAGATTGCGGAATTCAAGGAAGAGGGCAAGACCATCGTCTTCGTCAGTCACTCCCTGAAGCAGATTGAAATCTTATGTGACCGGGTAGCCTGGATCCACTATGGGACCCTGAAGGAAATTGGCGAGACCAAAACCGTGGTCAAGCACTACCGGGCCTTCACCAAGTGGTTCAAGGCACAGACCAAGAAGGAAAAGAAGCAGTTCCAGCGGCAGATGAAGGAGAACCAGAAGGCCTTCGACATTGACGCCTACCAGAAGCAGGTCACGGAAGAACGGCAACAGGCCGAACCGGACCAGGTCAACGTGGCGGCGACCGTTAAGAAGGAATTCTACGGGTCGGTGATTAGCGAAAAGATGAGCCTGGGGAACCGGATTCTGACCACGGTGGTGGGCATCGTGTTTGTCCTGGCTTGCCTGGTGAACGTTTCAGGCCATACGTTGGGCGACGTGGTGCAGAATCCCGGGAGTTTAATTCATCCCGAAACGGTGCTACATGACCCTAACGCCACGAATTCAGTTAAATAATGAGAAAATTATTAGAAAATAGATAGATTTCTATCATTTTTAATGGTATGGTTAACTTACCATTTAATGATCCGCTGTAGTGAATTGAACCCCATGAGGTTGACTACAGAGACTATCTCTCATTTGGTTACAAGGTTACAACACTAAATGGTGACGACCGTCGGGTGGCTCCCGGCGGTCTTTTTTGGTTAGTGGCGTCTATCCGCCTTACCGGGTGCCCAGACAGGGCTGGAACGCCGTGGGCACCACTTCGAGCCAAAGAGCGGTCTCGAAGCTGGGCCTTATTCTAAGTCGGCTGAGGAACGCCAACTAAGAATAATTTCACGGCTGAGCCCTGTCTGGGCACCCTCACGGCTTACAATTGAGCATAACTGGTAGTTAGGTGCTGACCACGAGGTTCTGTTGGTCGTGGGGCCTAGTCGGTGAGAGTGGTGTTAACCGAGCCATTTTCTTGGCATAAGTTAAGACATAGTTTTAAGCTTCGTGGTCGTACAAGGCTTGAAGTCGTGCCTAGTGTTGTGGCCTTATCGGCGACCGGTAAGGCGACTATCCTAGCGTCCATATTAGGACCATTTCGCGTTTTCCAAAAAAATTTTCAATAGGATGGTCGGCTAAATCAGGGGAGGACTAGAAATGGGTGAAAACGGGAGACCCCTTGGGCGACTAGCGTTGGCGGCTAATCAGTTGGCTAAAAAATGATTTAGCGGACCGGTTATTTGCAGAAATAATTGCGAAAAAACCAAACTTTTTCGCGAAAGGTGTTGACAGCGCTTACAATTATAGGTATATTAGTACTCGTAAGGTATTAATAATTACCTTCTAATCAATTCTCTTTCTCTCTTATGCCGACCACTGCCATTCCCTGGTAGTGGTTTTGTTTTGCCCAAAATGGGGCACTCACGTTGACCGGTAAGACGAACGCAACATTCCGGTTAACGGGGTGTGGGGGATGTGCTATGATTTAGATAACGCGAACTAGGAGGGAACCGGCATTGAAGAGTCACGAAACGTTTACCTTAATTGAAGAGATTACCCGACTAGACGGGACTAAGTACATGGAAATCAGTAACATGGTGCAGAACGGTCGGGCGGAGTTGGCCGCCGAACGGGGGCTGATCAAGGAAGTGCGCATCTTGCAGCTGAACATCGCGCACACACCGCACGTTCAAGCGTACGAGGACTACGTGAATGAGCATTACACCATGCCCGACGAAGACTTCACCGAGTTCCAAGAATGGGAGAAGCCTAAGGAACAACAAGAAGAAGTGGCCGCCATCTTACATGAAAACCATATTGGGTAAGTAGCCAACGTAAAAGAAGCACAACGACTGTGAGGTCGCTGTGCTTCTTTTATTTTGGGAAAGACTATCCCTGTTTAGTTTCAACCATTTCAAGCTGGTTAAGGTAGTCGTGGAGAATACCGTCGCGGAGTCCGGCGTTGGAGAAGGTGATCTGCTGAGAATCGAGCAGACGCATCAGGAGGATCACGGGAATCAGTCCCCCGATAATGATGTCAGCCCGCTCCTTAGAGAGCCCAGGGACCTTCTTACGGCCCGCTAGGTCTAATCCCAGCAGGTTGGTCAGGGTGGCGTAGCAGTCCGCCGCTGTGAGCTTATAGCCGTGAACGTCTTCCACGTTAAGGAAGTTCTTCTTCCGGCGGTTGATCTTCGCGAGCGTCCGGTTTGCGCCACCTAGCCCGATGATGGGCAGGTTAGTGGCTTCACGTAACCACCAGATATCGTTGAAGACGTTGTTGACGAAGGTCATGGCGCTAAAGAGTGAGTCGGCCGCGACCTTATCGCTTTCCAGGTAGTTTTGTGAGAGGGTGACTGAGCCCAGTGGAATGGAGACCACGTGCTTAAGTTGTTGGTTCTGGACCAAGACCAGCTCGGACGACCCACCGCCAGTGTCGACAATCAAACCATTGACCATGGGCAGGGTATTGACCACGCCTAGGTAGTCGTAGCGGGCTTCGGCAGCCCCGGAGATCACGGTCAGGGTCAAGTCGAGTTCCTCCTTGACGCGCTTTAAGAACGCCTTTTGGTTCTTAGCCTGACGGACCGCTGCCGTGGCGACCGCGATGATTTTGCGGTTCTTTAACGGGTCGTAGATGGCTTTGAATTCGGTCAGGGCGTCCATGGTCCGATCGATAGCCGCTGCTTGGAGGACCTTTTCGGTACCCATGTTTTCGGATAAACGCACGTAACGTTTAAGTTCGTGGACCGTCTTAAAATGCCCGTGAGCGTCGATTTCGGTTACCGTCATTCGGACGGAATTAGACCCCAGATCAATGACGACCAGATTCTTCATGCGTGTGGCCCCCGATCTTGGGTGGGCTTCGCTTGGTTCTTAGGACTTAGCATGGGGTGAAATTGGTGCGGCGTTCCCGGTAAATGACCGGTCGACATGTGTTGGGCGTGATTCTTTTGTTCGGCTTGACGCATGAACGTTTCTTGGGCGTTCAACGGTTCTAAGCCCCGCCGGTCGATACGGGTAAAGGTCCGGTCGGCTTGTAAGACCCGCGTCTTGACGTTATCGTGCCACATGGTGGTGAAGATATCGAAAGCGTGTTGCCGGAGAGCTTCGTTAAGAATCGGGAAGAGCAGTTCGACCCGGCGGTTCAGGTTCCGGGTCATCAGGTCGGCGCTGGCCAGGTACAGTTGCTCATCGCCGCCATTGGCGAAGGCGTAGATTCGGCTGTGTTCCAGGTACTGGCCCACGATGGAGTGGACCGTGATGTTCTCACTAATGCCCGGAATCCCCACGTTGAGGCAGCAGATTCCCCGGACGATGAGTCGGAGCTTCACACCGGCGTGCGAGGCCTCGTACATCTTAGCGATCATGGCGGAGTCGGATAAGGAGTTCATCTTCATCTCCGCCCAGGCTTCCTTGCCGGCCTTAGCGTTGGCGATTTCTTGGTCCAGCTTAGCGTTAATGAATTCCCGGATCCCGTCCGGTGAGATGTGCAACTGGTGGAAGTACGGTGGTTCCGAGTAGCCCGACAGCATGTTGAAGATGTTCGAAGCGTCGACCCCCATGTCGGTGTTGGTGGTCAATAAGCCCATGTCGGTGTAGAAATGAGCGGTCACGTCGTTGTAGTTCCCAGTTCCCATGTGCATGTAGCGCCGAATCCCGTCCGGTTCGCGCCGAACGATCAGGGTCAGCTTACAGTGGGTCTTCAGGCCAATCAGACCATAGATGACGTGACAGCCCATCTTTTCGAGCTGTTGAGCCCAGTGAACGTTGTTTTCTTCGTCGAACCGGGCTTTGACTTCGACCAGTACGGTGACCTGTTTGCCGTTCTGAGCGGCTTGTCCCAGGGACTTGATGATGGGCGAGTTCGCGGAGACCCGGTAGAGGGTCATCTTGATGGCTAAGACTTCGTCGTCTAGGGAAGCCTGCCGAATCAATTCGGTCACGGCATCGAAGGAATCGTAAGGGTGTTGCATGATGATGTCGTGGTCGCGAATCGTGGCGAAGACGTCATCTTCCCGTCCCATTCCAGGTACTGGAGCGCCCTTAAAGGCCGGGAACTTCTGGTCGTCGTGACCACTGATCTGCTTGGTCCACTTACTAAGGAAGGTCAGGTCGATTGGCCCACCGATGCTGTAAACGGCGTAGGCCGGGACCTTGATGGCCGTGGTCAGGCGCTTGAGCAACGGTGCGGAGATGCCACTCTCGACTTCTAGCCGAACGGCGCCCCCGTGTTCCCGCTTTTTGAGCTGGTGTTCCACTTCCTTCAACAGGTCGGAAGTGTCTTCTTCGGCCACGTCTAGGTCCATGTCCCGGATGACCCGGTAGTTAGCGGTCTCTTGGACCTTGTAGCCCATGAAGAGGTTGCCGATGAACGTCTTGATGATGTCTTCTAGCATCACGAATTCATTGTCGGCACCCGGTAAGCGGACGGTCCGCGGGAAGATCTCGGGGACCTGGACCGTGGCAAAACGCTTGTCGTGCTTGTCACCGCTCTTGTGTAGCCGCAGGGCGATGTTGAGGGTGTTGTTGCCGATGAACGGGAACGGACGAGAACTGTCGACGGCCATGGGGGTGATGGTTGGTGAAATCTCGTTATTAAAGTAGTTTTCGATAAAGGCGTGCTGCTTGTCCGTGAGCTGGTCGATCGGTTTGAGGTGCACGTTTAAGTTGGCCAGTAAGGGTAGTAACATCCGCGTTAAGGTCGAGTATTGCTTGATGACCTGGTCGTGGGCCTTGGCGTTGACGGCGAGCAGTTGTTCCTCCGCCGTCATTCCTGAAGCGTCGGGCTTAGGGTAGTTGACGGCGGCGAGTTTCGCTAGTGACGCGACCCGGACCATGAAGAATTCGTCAACGTTACTCTGCGTGATGCCCAGGAACCGGACCCGTTCCAGGAGTGGGTTGGCCTTATTCCGGGCTTCTTCTAAGACCCGGGCGTTGAAGTCGAGCCAGCTGAGTTCCCGGTTAGTAAAGTTTTGGGGATCGTTAAAGTTGATGGTCATTTATGTAACCTCCTTTGTTTAAATACGGGTTGTAAGCCAAAGACGTCGGTGAAGAAGTCGGCCTTGTAGTTGAAGGCCCACCGGACTAATGAAAGGTCGTCGTCACTAAAGGCGGTGATGACCACCTGCGTGGGTTGAACGGACACGGAGATCCGCGCAATGGTTTGCTGGTGAGCGTCGTCGAGAGCGTCGGCGACCCGCAGAATGGCGGCCAACTTTGCAATTCGCAGGCGTTCGTCCGCGCTGAGTTGCCGGAAACGGGCCAGTTCACCGCCCGGGGTCCGCGAACTATGGTAGCGGGAGACCGCGGCGATAATCTGCATTTCTTGGTTCGTCAGTCCTAACAGCTCCGATTGCTTGAGGATGTAGTCGGAGTGCAGGTAGTGCTCGTGGGTGTCGATGAAGCCACCGATGTCGTGAACGATGGCGGCGACGTGCAGGAGTAACCGGTCTCGAGCACTTAAGTGGTGCAGGGCCTTGAGCTGATCGAAAAGGTGTAACGTGAACTTCTCGACTAAGGCCATGTGCTGGGGTTCGACCCGGTAGCGGGCCGCCAGAGCGTGGGCGGCGTCGATAATCTGGTCGTTGAAGTCCTTCTTGAGGTAGCCGGCGTCGATCGCCGTTTCCGTGGTCAGGCCATCTAAGACGTTGAGACTGACCAAGTGAATCTGGTCGGCGTGGACCGTCGCGAATAACTTCTGAAGCAACAGGACTTCCGGTAAGACTAAGCCCACGGTATCTTCGTTCAACTGGAGCCGTTCCATCAGGTACTGGTCAGAAGCGTTTAAGGCCTCGTCGGTAAAGTCGTGGAACTGTTGTAACGTCAGGGAACAACTGGTCTTGCCCCGCGGGATGAAGTAGTTGTTCAGCGGCGTGGCCCCGATTAAGATGACCTGGTTATTGACCTGTTGTAACTCGTCGGGCACGAACCGGTAGAAATCGTCGACTTTACTGTTGATGTAATCGTCCAGTACGGCGATGGGGTTCGGGGCGGTCGCCCGCAGGTTCTGTAAGACTTCCTTGATCCGCGTCGGCCCCAGCTTCATGTTGTGGGAAGCCAGCAGGCGGGCGTGGTGGAAGAAGGAGAACGTGGTGCTCCCGGAGTTCAGGCCAATGATGGCGGTGTGGTGCTTGACCAGCTTCTTATAAGCGGGAAACTTCAGCGCGATGGCCTCGTTGAGGACGAAGGATTCCCGTCCTAGTGAGATCCACCGTAAGCGTAGTCCCGTGCGTACGTAAAGTTGGTCGGCGATGAAGTCGGCGTTGGGCGCCGAGGAGAGGGCCTGGGAGCCCCAGACCTGGTAGCGGGTCACGCCGTAGTCCTTGATGACTTGAAGGAAACCTCGTAAGGCCTCTGCGGCGTCCGCCACGGTCTGTAGTTCGATGTCTTCGTGGTTATAGATGTTCTCCCCGATGGCCACGGTCGAGGTGACGTGCTCGACTTGCTGGCCGGTTTTGAGATTGACAATGGATAGTTCCATGCTGGTCACGTTGACCAGGATAGCGCCAAAATAGGTGTCAGCCATAGTTTCATCTACTTTCTATATAGAGTACTGGGTATTGGTCGTGAAAATCTGTGGAAAAGATGGCCTCGAGGTTATTGGGTGAAGACCTGATTATCCATGATCAGCTTTTCCAAGTGTTTCTCGGTGCGTTGGCCCTTAGGCGGGAGGGCTTGATAGTCGCCGTACATATTGGTTAAAATCGTAGCATAATCGGCGGGAACCTGAACGGATAGGCGCTCAAAGGGGACCGTGGTTAGCTCGCTGACCTGCTTAAGCGAAAAGACTTCTTTATTGTAGCTGTACTGTGAAGCGAGGTTCTTAACTTGGGTCAGCTCAGAACGATCTTGATACTTGGTCATTAGTGCATCCCGTTCCAACTTCAGGGCGTGCACGTCGGCGAGCTGGTCCGCGTCTAAGGACGGTTGGAGCTTTTGCAGTGGCGTGCTGACCAGGTGGTACCGCAACTGGAGTAGAATCCGGGTGTTCAGCCATTGAAACTTGGCCAGTTGTTCGCGTTGTAAGGTCGTCTCCGTGGGAATCCGGTCAAGGGGGAAGATATCGATGAACACGCCTTTACGGGCGCTATTCACGTTGTTCTTCTCCTCAATGTAGGTCCGCCGGTCGAGCAACTTGGCGTAGCTGAGGCCGTAATAGGGGTCGGTAGTCGGTGTCTGTAGGAAGTACGCGCTGTGGGCCAACCGGACGGGTGCGGCCGCGAGGAATTGATCGTAGTCGGGTCGCAACAGCCCCACGTCGACATCGTCGTCCCAGGGGATGAATCCCTGGTGGCGAATGGCGCCTAATAGGGAACCACCCATTAGAAAGTAGGGCAGGTTCAGCTCCCGACAAAGGGTGGTGAATTGGTCCAAGTTGCCTAACTCGACTTGGTGTATCCGATCGATTAAACTGGGCATGATAAGATCCTTTCTAAGTCCCTAACCCCAATAAGGTGGTAAAGTTATCCAAGTAGCAAAATAGGTTAACCACTAATTGATTTTAATGTTAGGGATGCCTTTCTTTTATTTTACCAAATTCGTGCCGGGATGGGGCGTTCGCGCGAAAAAACTGGTATTTAATGAGCGTAAATGCTAAGATAAAAATCGTATTTTGAGAATTGTAGGTGGGGTAGTATGGCCGAATCAGCGCAACCTTTGTTGGACGCTTTTATCGACGTCTACATGAACTCGTTGAAGTACTTGGATGAGTTCGTTTCGGAGCCAGCTAAAGAGTTTCATCTGTCATTTGAACAGTATCTGATTCTGCGAGAGATCACCAAGCACCGTAACGTGACGTTAATGGATATTGCCAGTCAGCGTCAGGTTACGCGGAGTGCAATTTCGCGGCAGATTAAAGTGTTGTTACGTCAGGGGTATTTACGTCAGCAGCCCGATGAGAACGATCGTCGCCGGCTGTATCTTTTGGCGACTCCAGCGGGCATTGAGGCCGAGCGGGTGATCCGGCAACGCATCAGCCGACGCTTCCAGGGATGGGTCGACGTCTACGGCGAAGACCGCGCCCGGGAGATCCTCAAGTTCATCCAGGACTTCAGCCAGGTGACCCGCCTGAAAAAATAGCGTCATCGAGAACCTAGGGGGGCACCCACTAGGTAGAGAAGGAGATTGAAGTCAATGAGCAAAAAGCGCATGAGTGACGAAGAGGCCAAGCGCTGGCGCAAGATTGTCTTCATGGACGACGACCAGGGAGAAAAGCGGCCAGAGCGTCGAGCCCATTCGTACGTCTACGGTGAAGGGGCACAATCGTCATCGTGGTGGCAACGGCTCAAGCGGCGGTTGTCACGACGATAAGCAAAATGGACACGACCGAGCGAATCACAGATTCGTCAGGGTGGTGTCCATTTTTAGTTACGCTTTTGCCACCGGTTCGACGGGGGTAAAGTCATCGACTAATTTCACCACCACGTTCTCACTGCCGCCTAAGAGCTTAGCGACGGGACAGCGACTTTCTGCTAAGGTGACCATGGCTTCGGCCGTCTGGCGATCAACGCCGGGCAGGCGAATCTCGGCCGTTACGTAGAATTGGAAGCCCCGCCGGTCACGGGCCATCTCGACGATGGTGTGAACCTGTGAGGTGTGCGGCAGGTCACGCCGCTTCTCAATAGCTTCTAAAGTGGCGTTCAGACAAGTGCTGAGCGCCAAGCCCACGAACTGTTCGGGGTTGGCCCCCGGTGCCGCGGATAACGGCGTACTGGTCTTGACGTCCAGGCCCCCGGGGACGTACGATCGGCTTTCAAGGCCGTCGTCGTTATTGGCAACGGTCCGGTATAGGGGTGGGAACTTTTCTCGGTCAATTGGCATCGCTTGCATCTCCTTTGTGATCTACTTTTAGGGTACGCTGGTTAGGGGCAAAACTCAATCAATTTGCCGCCAAATGATAAGGCTTCCAACTGAAGTGGACCATTACTAAATAATCGGATGATTAAACCGCTTATCGGGTGATACAACTAGCATGCAACTGCTTGCATCGACACCTATACCAATTTTAGGTAAACCGGTATAAACTGACGGGGTTACGGGGATGCCGAAACCTAATCGCTGTTAGATTGGGGATTGACGGGGAATCGCAAACTATGTAAATGTTTTGTAATAAATATCAAAAAAGGGTAGACCGCTTGAAGAAATGCGCTTATAATGAATCCAGACAAGCAGTAGAACACTGGCGCAAGTAATTTAGGGGGAGCCATATGTTAGAAAACAAGCTGTCAGACGAAAAACGTCAATTTGAAATGCTCACTTGGCGCGCCCAAAAACATGGCGCCCAGGTCGTTGCCGAAGAACAAATGCGGAAGTTCACGGCAACCATCGAAGAGCAAGAGGCCATCTTGGTGGCAGCGCGATCACGGCGCGCCACGGTGGTTAGTTAAGTCGGTGTGGATGCAGTCGGTTTGAAGACAGAATGTTAGGTAGTCGGTTGGGGTCATGTTAGAGTGCTGGTATAAGGGGACGATGACATGAAACATCCTGGGATGTACTATCTGTGTTACGCAGCGGGTGGACTTTTTGTCGCTGTGATGCTGGTGGCCGTTTACCATTTAGCGATGGTATGGGCTACGGCCAGCAGTATGTAACGGATCAATGACGAAGTGGGGTGGCTTGCTAGTAAGCCACCCCATTTTTGGGTATAAAAAAAGCTAGTTACGTTTGAACGCAACCAGCAGAATAGAAGTATGTGTACGGTCTAAGATGGTGTTAATAATGGCAAAATCGCTAATTAACTCCTCCAATAATCATAAACCGCTGCAGGCTCTCACCTGAATATGTAAGTTCATTATAACGTGCGAACCGCAGCCTGTAAACCCAATTTTAAAGAAATGTTTAAAGCTCAAAAATAAGTAAAACGAGTAACGTCACGAGTGCTGGGCATCCTTGTAGCCAAAAAATTTCGTGTTTCGCGGTCAAACTGCCGAAGAGGGCCACGACTACGATGAACAGGAGTAACAACGCAATGGCTAAGTGCTGGGGCTGACCGGCCAATAGCCACAGGTTACCTAAAAGGGCTAGGCCCAACATGCCGTTGTAGATTCCTTGGTTAGCCAGGGCAATCCGGGCGTGTGGTTGTTGGACGAAGCGCAGGGGCATACCGAAAACCTTGGCTTGGCGTTCGGGCTGCCCCCAGATTTCGAGGGCCATGATGCCCAGATGTTCCAGGGCGACTAGGATGGTTAGGACGGTGAAGAGGAGATCCATGAGGAATGCCTTCTTTCTAGATGATTGTCATGATAGGATAAACCGTAACTGCTAATTATAAATAATCTTAAAAATAGTTGCTAGATTTAAGCTAACTTTTAGCTTAGCGTGTAAAATTGTATTATAAAGATATTTATTGCAGGTGCGCTCGAAGATTTAGTCGCATCAATCGCAGAAAATCAAGCTTTCTGAAAGATATGAATGGAGGAATGACTGATGAGACTCCTAGACTTGAGTGGACAACAATTCGGCAGACTAACGGTTATTAAACGGGACGGCACAGCCAAGAACGGAAACGCGACTTGGTTATGCAAGTGCAGTTGCGGCCAGTTGGTCACGGTCGACAGTTATCGGCTACGCCACGGCATTACGGTGAGTTGCGGGTGTTACCGCCGCGACATCAGTAAAGCCCGGTTGACCAAGGACCCCCGGACCCGCAAGCAGATTGGGAACGCCACGAACCTCCCCTTAGTGGATGGCTCGAACGTGGCTGCCCGGACTAAGCTGAGTTCTCGGAACATTTCCGGCGTCATCGGTGTCAGCTTCGACAAGCGCTCAGGAAAGTGGGCCGCACGTTTATTCTACCACGGGCACTACCTCCTGAACCAAACGTTTAGTGACTTTTACGACGCGGTGGATGCTCGTAAGGCGGCCGAACAACAGCTGGCTAAGACCCAGGGCGCCACGGTCAACGCTTCCGCTGAAGGCGAATAAAGTGCCCGGAGCGTCACCAGAACGACCAGTAAAATAGAAGCCAAGCGAAGCCGGTCAGCGATGACCGGCTTTTTTGGGCACTGGGGGAGGAGAGGCCTACTTTTGCTGGCGTGAGAGTTGACGCTGGCCCGTTAAGATGGGTAAGCTGACCTTAGAGAATTCTGAAGGGATTGATGATGGTGCAGTACCGAGAAGAAGCAGATACTTTAGGAACGGTCAAAGTTCCCGCAACGGCGTTATGGGGACCGCAAACGGAACGGAGCCGCCACAACTTTACCACGGGACCGTTGATGCCGTTGCCCGTGATTCGGGCGTTGTTACAGATCAAGCGCGCCGCCGCGTTGGCCAACCGTGACTTGGGTGAGTTAGCGGAGGCCAAAGCCCAGCTGATCGTACAAGCGACGGATACCTTATTGGCGTTGCCGGATTCCCAACTTCGCGGGGACTTTCCGTTGCACGTCTACCAGACAGGTTCGGGGACCCAGACCAACATGAACGTTAACGAGGTCATCGCTCATCAGGCTCTGAAGCTGGATCCGACCGGTGAGTTACAGCCCAACGACGACGTTAACCACGGGCAGAGTTCCAACGACACCTTTCCCACGGCCATGGCCATTACGGCGCGCGAGGCCGTGCACACGGTGGTCGGCGCGGTCCGCCACTTGGTCGCGGAGTTGACTCAGAAGCAACACGCGTACTGGCGGGTGGTCAAGATTGGCCGAACGCACCTGCAGGACGCGACGCCGTTGACGGTGGGCCAGGAGATCAGCGGTTGGGTCAGCACGTTGCAGCATGACCTGACTTACTTGGAAGCCCTCGACCAGACGCTGCTGGAACTTCCGATTGGGGGAACGGCCGTGGGAACGGGATTGAATGCGGCCCCCGGATTTGCGGAGGAGGTCAGCGACCATTTAAGCGCAGCTTACCAGGAACCCTTTACCGCTAAGACCAATAAGTTCTTTGGCCTCGCGGCGCATTCGGGGTTAAACGTGGTCCACGGGGCACTGAAGACCTTGGCCAGCGACTTGCTGAAGATTGCTAATGACATTCGCTTCTTGGCCAGCGGTCCGCGGGCGGGCTACCATGAGTTCCAGATTCCGGCGAACGAACCGGGGTCGTCAATCATGCCGGGGAAGGTCAACCCCACGCAAGCGGAGGCCCTGACCATGGCGGCGACCCGGGTCATGGGTAATGACGTGACCCTCACGATTGCGGCGTCGCAGGGGAACTTCGAGATGAACGTCTATAAGCCCGTGATTATTGCGACGTTCCTGGAATCCGCCGACCTCTTGACCGGCACTATCATGGGGTTCGCGGACAAGATGGTCCACGGGCTGACCATTGATCAAGCGCGGATGACGCAGTTAGTCGACCAGTCGTTGATGACGGTCACGGCCCTCTCGCCGCACATCGGGTACCATGCGAGTGCGGCCATCGCCCAGCTGGCCGACCGTGAGGGACTGACGTTGCGTGCCGCCGCCCTTAAGTCGGGGAAGGTGACTGCTGAGCAGTTCGCAGCGTGGGTCGACCCGTTGAAGATGACGGGCATCGACCAGTAAGTTAGGCATTAGGCCGTAAAAATCTGAAAACAGCTAAAAGAAGCTCTGTAAAACTTGCTATAGTCCCCTTAAGGTTGACAGATGAAAAACTATAATTCATCTATCAATT
>NZ_AZDT01000026.1 GCF_001434785.1 Levilactobacillus namurensis DSM 19117
TGTACTAGTCCCTGTCAAGTTGACAGATGAAATAATATAATTCTCGGACGTAACTTAAGCGGCTTCATCGCGATATTCTTTCGCGGTGGAGCCGTTTCTTTGTATCGTACGGTCAATGTAATTAAAATAGTGAATTCCGGTTTCAATCAATTCGACGAGTTCCTGGCGAGTTTTGGGCGTTGGCTGGCTATCCAACCAGTTCAACTTAAATTCGTTCCACCAACGTTCCATTGGTGCGTTGTCGTACGGCGTTCCCGGTCGCGACATACTCCTAGTGACCTGGTGCTGGTCCATAAAGTGATTAAATACCTTGGAAGTAAAGGCTGCCCCGCGGTCTGTATGCACCATGGGATGGACGTTACCGGCACTTTGAAAGGCTTGCTCAAAGGTTTGAATAATCGCTTCACTGGTCTCAGTCGGGCTCAAATTGTATGCTAAAAGATAACGGCCATGTAAATCGAGAACGCCGGAAAACCGCAACTTATATTCACCCTTAACGCCATAACGAACTTCAGTTGAATCGGCTAACCACACTTGGTTAGGTTCAGTAACTTGATCAAACTGTTGGTTTAAAAGATTGTCTCG
>NZ_AZDT01000027.1 GCF_001434785.1 Levilactobacillus namurensis DSM 19117
GTTTTTGTTTCGCACGCTTTAGCGCGCTCAACTGGGCCTAAAGGCAATACTAAAAAAACTCCCGGTCAGCGACCAGGAGTGCTCATTATCTCATAAACTTGAAGCACAAAGCGAATCAGACTTAGTGCTGCTTCCTTCCGGACCTGACACGATTCGTAAGCCCGCCCTTGCTTCAAGGCCTTAACGGCAAGTACTAGTGTATCATGATTTTTCTGGACTGTCTAGCGTCTTATCAGTCGCGGCTTTCTGTGCCGCGCGCCGGGCCTTCTTGGCCGCCTTCGCGCGTTGCCGAGCCGCCTTGAAGAATGACACTAACCGTTCGCCGGACTCCTTCGCTAGCAAGCCCTCGTAGACCTTGACCTTGTGGTTCAGTCGATCATCCGTCAGCGTCTCATACAGACTATCGACGGCCCCCGCCTTGGGATCCCGGGCACCATAGTACACCACCGGAATCCGTGAATTAATGATGGCTCCACTGCACATCAAGCAGGGTTCAATCGTGACGTACATTTCACAGTCTTCCAGACGCCAACTCCGTAACGTGGCGCAGGCTTCTTCAATGGCCCGAATCTCGGCGTGTAACGTGGCGTCGTTGGCGTGTTCCCGGAGGTTATGCCCCCGCCCGATGATCTGCCCGTCGTGGACGATGACCGCCCCAATGGGAACTTCGCCAATCAGGCCGGCCTGGTCGGCTTCAAAGAGCGCCTCTTGCATATAGTGGCGTTGCGTATCCGAATAAGTTAACTGCCGCATTCAACCGCCCCTTTTCTATGATGATGCGTTCTGTCGGCTCTCCAGGATATAGTAGCCCTTGTCCTTCTTCAGGATCTGACAATTGCCGAACGTGGCCGTCATGGTCTTCTTAGCCGATGGCGCTCCCTGCTTCTTCTGCAAAACCACCGTCAGGGTCCCGCCAGGTAAGAGGTGCTGTGCTGCTTCGGTCAACATGCTGGTCACCACGGCCTTGCCCGCCCGAACGGGAGGATTGGTCAGGATGGCCGCGTACCGTTGGGTGCCCAACGCTGCGTAACGGTCAGATTCAACAATGGTCACGTTAGTAATCTGATTAGCCGTTGCATTTTGTTGCGCTAACGACAGCGCAAGTTCATTCACATCCGCCATGGTCACTTGCCGATCCGGCCACCGCTTAGCCAAGGCCAGGCCGATGGGACCGTATCCGCAGCCCAGGTCCAACCACGGGCCCGCCGGCGTTTGGTCCGCTTCAAACGCGTTCAATAACGCGCAGGAACCATAGTCGACCCGGCTCTTTGAAAAGACCCCGTTGTCGGTGGTAAACAACAATTCGTTACCTAAGAGGGTGAACGGCCAATGACGTTCTTCGTGTACAACATCTGGATTTTGTGTATAATAGTGATTAGTCATTTTCGAGACCACCTTTTAGGTTTATTTTACCGTAGAAGTTTGGTCCGTGCCAAATAAAATAATTAAGTCGCGTGAAGCACTATATTTAGTGGTTATTGTATATCCCAACCACCAAATATGGTGCTTTTTTCGATTGCGTTTTTTTAAATCTGGTGTACACTAAACACATTGATAACCAAATGTAAGAGGATGTGCGTAACATGAAAGTAACGGTTTATTCTAAAAATAACTGCATGCAATGCAAGATGACAAAGCGTTTCTTAACCGAACACAATGTGGCGTTTGAAGAACGCAATATTAACCAGAATCCGGAATATGTCACTTATCTAAAAGAACAAGGATTTCAGTCCCTTCCGGTCGTTGAAGCTGCTGGGCACAAGGCCTTTTTTGGGTTTCGTCCAGATCAATTGCAACAAATCGCGGGTTAACTGAAGTTCGACAAACCCGTCTTGGCGACGCCGTGTTTGTTCACGGGGCCGTTTTTTTAGTGGTCAGTTGACCGATCAGTCCATTCTAAGAGAAAGAAGCGAGTATGCGCATGAGCCTAAAAGATTTACAAGACGTCACGTATTATGATTTAAACAACGAGATCAACATCCCCGTTGATGGTCAGATTCCTTTGAATAAAGACCAAGAAGCCCTCGAAGCCTTCCTACGAGAAAACGTCCGGCCTAACACCAAGACCTTCGCGTCCTTACGGGAACGGTTCGACTACTTGATCCAAGAAGATTACGTCGAAGCTCAGGTCATCACCCAGTACCCGTTCTCCTTTATCGAAGACCTCTACGCCTACCTAAAGGCCCAAAACTTCCACTTCAAGTCCTTCATGGCTGCTTATAAGTTCTACGCGCAATACGCGATGAAGACCAACGACAACGCCTATTACCTGGAGAACTTCATCGACCGGGTCGCCATGAACGCCCTGGACTTTGCGGAAGGCGACCAGCAACTGGCCCACGATCTCGCCGATGAGATCATCCACCAACGCTACCAACCCGCAACCCCCAGCTTCCTTAGTGCCGGTCGGGCCCGGCGTGGTGAACTGGTCTCCTGCTTCTTGATCCAATCCACCGACGACATGAACACGATCGGCCGGACCATCAATTCCGCCTTGCAACTGTCCCGTATCGGTGGCGGGGTCGGCATCAACCTCTCGAACCTGCGTGAGGCCGGCGCACCCATCAAGCATATCGCGGGGGCCGCTTCCGGCGTTGTCCCCGTCATGAAGCTGCTAGAAGACAGCTTCTCCTACTCCAACCAACTGGGACAACGTCAAGGGGCCGGGGTAGTCTACCTCAGCGTCTTCCATCCCGATATCATCGCATTTCTAGGGGCTAAGAAGGAAAACGCCGACGAGAAGATTCGGTTGAAGACCCTGTCCCTAGGGGTCACCGTTCCGGATAAGTTCTACCAGCTCTGTGAAGCGGACGCGGACATGTACCTGTTTAGCCCTTACGACGTGGAACGCCTCTACGGCAAGCCTTTCTCCTACGTGGACATCACGGCGGAATACGACAAGTTGGTCGCCAACCCCGAGGTTCACAAAAAGCAGATCAAGGCTCGGGAACTGGAAACTGAGATTGGGAAACTGCAACAGGAGTCCGGCTACCCTTACATCGTAAACGTCGACACGGCCAACCGCGAGAACCCCATCCAGGGACGAATCGTGATGAGCAACCTGTGTTCCGAAATCATGCAGGTTCAGACGCCGACGACCTACAATAACCGACAAGAAGCCGAAAAATTAGGCACCGACATTTCTTGTAACCTAGGCTCGACCAACATCGTTAACCTAATGGCTTCCCCCGACTTCGGTCACTCCGTGGAGACCATGGTCCGGGCGTTGACCTTCGTGACCGATCACTCCGATATCGACGTGGTCCCCTCGATCCAACACGGTAACCACTTGGCCCACACCATTGGTCTAGGTGCCATGGGGTTGCACAGCTACTTTGCTAAGAACCACATGATGTACGGGTCTAAGGACAGTATCGCCTTCACCAGCGTCTACTTCATGCTGTTAAACTACTGGACGTTAAAGGCCTCTAACCAGATTGCCAAGGAACGCCACGAGACGTTCCACAACTTCGAGAACAGCAAGTACGCCGATGGGTCCTACTTCGACCGATACACCCAAAAGGACTGGCGGCCGACTTCCCAGAAGGTCCAAGCCCTCTTCGGCAACATCTGGTTACCATCCCCAGATGACTGGGCCCAACTCAAGGCCGACGTAATGCGTGACGGTCTGTACCACCAGAACCGGATGGCCGTTGCCCCCAACGGATCGATCTCCTACATCAACGACACCACGGCCAGCTTGCACCCAATCATCAACCGGATTGAGGAGCGCCAGGAAAAGAAGATTGGGAAGATCTACTACCCCGCACCTTACCTCAGCAACGACACCATGCCGTACTACAAGTCTGCTTACGACACCGACATGCGGCGGGTCATCGACGTCTACGCTGCGGCCCAACAGCACGTGGACCAAGGGATGAGCCTAACCTTATTCATGCGTTCGACGATTCCGGCGGGCCTCTACGAATGGAAGAACGGGCGCACGGATAAGATGACCACCCGGGATCTGAGTATCCTGCGGAATTACGCCCACCGTAAGAGCATCAAGTCCATCTACTACGTCCGGACCTTTACCGACGATAACAGCGAAGTGGGCGCCAACCAATGTGAAAGCTGTGTCATCTAGGACACTTTAACGCATGACAAGGGAGTGCTGAATATGGCAACAATGAACAGCGATGGCAATTACCAAGCCATCAACTGGAATCAAGTTTCTGACGAAATCGATAAGGCGACCTGGGAAAAGCTGACCGAGCAATTCTGGTTGGACACCCGGATTCCCGTTTCCAACGACTTAGACGATTGGCGGACCCTAGATACCGACCATAAATGGGTGGTCGGCCACGTCTTCGGGGGATTGACCCTACTGGACACCCTCCAGTCCCAAGACGGCATGGCCGCGTTACGGCGGGACGTCAAGACCCAACACGAAACGGCCGTCCTCAACAACATTCAATTCATGGAATCCGTCCACGCTAAGAGCTACTCGACCATCTTCTCGACGCTCAACACGCCGGACGAAATCGACGAGATCTTTAAGTGGAGTGACTCCGAAGAATTCTTACAGAACAAGACCAAGCGGATCTACACTCTGTACCACGATGACGAGCATCCCCTGAAGAAGAAGATCTCCAGTGTCTTTCTGGAAACCTTCCTGTTCTACAGTGGCTTCTTCACCCCACTGTATTACCTGGGGCACAACAAGCTCGCCAACGTGGCCGAAATCATCAAGCTGATTCTGCGGGATGAATCCGTCCACGGCACCTACATCGGCTACAAGTTCCAGCTGGGAATGAAGGAACTCGGTGAAAACGAGCAGCAGGAACTTAAAGACTGGATGTACGACTTCCTGTACAACCTCTACGACAACGAAGAGAAGTACACCCACTTGATGTACGACCAAGTGGGCTGGACCGATGAAGTCCTGACGTTCATCCGCTACAACGCCAACAAGGCTTTGATGAACTTGGGGCAGGACCCCCTGTTCCCCGACACCGCTGAGGACGTTAACCCCATCGTGATGAACGGGATCTCGACGTCAACGGCCAACCACGACTTCTTCTCACAGGTCGGTAACGGCTACCTGTTAGGAAACGTGGAAGCCATGAACGACAGTGATTACCAGATTGGCGAACCCGCTGACCCGGAAGATCCGAACCACGACAAGTAAATTCAAAGTGATTTTAAGACGACGCCTATTTTGGGATAGGCGTCGTTTTTTGTTCCCAATCTACGCTGTTTTTGCACCGGCCAAGTCCTTGATTCCCCATAACCGTTCAGGACCTGTTACGCTAACCTTAACTAAAAAGAGCACTCAATTTTCAGAAAGGAGATCATTCCATGCCAACCCTTCTATGGACCGGGGACACCGCCCTGTGGCTCTTAATGGTCACGTTACTCTGCGCGCCCCTCATTACCCGAATTTACCAAAATCGCCGCGTTGCTGGTATCCTGAATAACGTCTGGGTCAATCAAACCTGGATTATCGTTGGTACGCCATTATTGGTACACGTTGCCCTGGGGTGGCCCCTAGAATCCAGTGTGTTTTGGCTTCTCAGTATTCTGCTCATCAGTGGCCTATCCTCTTGGCTGTGGACCTCAACCCGCTGATTTTGTGACCCAGAATGGATGCCAAGTTCAGTGTTAGGGGGCTCTTGCTTGCGGTATAATGGGACCATCTTATGCTTTTCAGGGGGTTCTACTATGCCAACGATCAAAAATGTCTGTGTCTTCTGCGGGTCCAACCACGGCTTAGACCCGGCCTTTAAACAACAAACCGTGGCGCTAGGCCAGTACCTAGCGGCCCATCACCATCCCGTGGTCTACGGTGGCGGGAAGGAAGGGTTGATGGGCACTATCGCCGAATCGACCATGGACGCCGGCGGTGAAGTCATCGGCATCATCCCCACCTTCCTCCAAGAGATGGGCCTTGCTAAGATGGACGTCACACGTCTGATTCAAACCAGCACGATGGACGAACGTAAGGACGAAATGCTGCGTCAAGCCGACGCCTTTATCGTTCTTCCCGGGGGCTTCGGTACCTTCGAAGAGTTCACGACCATGCTGTCCTGGAGCCAACTCAACGTCCATCAGAAACCCATCGCGTTGTTCAATATCAACCACTACTTCGACGATCTGGTGGCCATGATGCAAAAATCCTGTGACGAAGGCTTCGCGCCTCAGGCCAATATGGACCTGTTCCTAGCCGCCGATAATATTCCGGACATGTTTGCGGGATTCGCAGCCTTCAAACACCAGTTGCCTTACAAGTACACCAACTAATTAAAGCCCTAGTTTAAGGAGAGTGGACCAAACGGCGATTAACCAAGGGACAGGCTGTGGCAATCCCCCGCCTTACCAGTTGGTCCTGAAGAGGCTGGAACGTGGTGGGCACGACCTGGAGCCCTGAAAGCCCCAGGTCTTCAAGCTCGGCCTTTGGGTAAGCCAGCTAAAAACGCTGACTAACCCAAACGACACCACTGAGCCTCTCCAGGCCCAACCTCACGGCTAAATTGAGTGTATTGAGTGTACCCAAGACAGTGTTTTCCACTGCCTGAAATTAGAAATATCGCGTGTGGGACCGTTAAAACCAAACGATACAACCAGCCTTATTGGGCCCCAGGACCTATGTTCAATCTTCAGTGCCAGATAGGCCACTGTCCTTCAAAAAAACTCTGTAAAACTGTCTTGGTTTTACAGAGCTTTTTGTTTTTCATGCTAATTTATTGTCGGTTCTGCCAGTTAACTTCGTCGACCAACAGCCGACTGAGCCATTTGGGTTCTAACTTGCCCTTGACCGCCGCCCCCGGCCGGTTGATGACCTGCATCAGTTGCAACATGGTGAAGATCAACGACTCACGCCGGCGGTAAGCCAGGTACTTCGGCTGCCATTCCGTGACGTACTTTTCCTTATACGCCCGGAGCCCCTGGAAGCTATAGAAGGTTGACCCGTACTGGTAGATCAAGTGGGCCAGCCGTTCTTCGATAAAGCTGAACTCCGAGACCCCTACGTTCGCTAAGGGTGCCATCCCTAGGTTAAAGCTAGTATACCCCTGTTGCTGGCAAGTCTGGAACAAGTAGACGAACAAGCCGTCCATCATCCCCGAAGGTGCCGCCTGACTACTTCGCATCAGATCGATCGACGTCATCTGGTGGTTTCCCGTCGGCATCAGGTTCGCGAAGGCCACCATCTGCCCTTCCGCGTCCGTCATCACCGCAATGGGCGCTTCGTCCAGGTACTCCCGGTCAAAGAAGCCCATCGAGAAGCTCTTTTCGGTCTCGTCTCCCAACCAGGAATCTGAGATTGCTTGTAAGTCGCGATACTGCTGGTCACTCAACGGCGGCTGAAGAATCTCGAAATGGTAGTTCTCCCGATTAAACTTATTGACCAGGGCCCGTTCACCACGCCGCGCCTTACCGGCCAGCGTGAACTGTGTGAGGTCCACGTGCCCTTCCTCACCGACTTTGATGAAGTCGAAGCCCATCTCATGTAGCCGGAGGGTCAACTCTTCACTAATCTCATAGAAGACCAGTCGTAATCCCGCCTGATCTGCGGTCCGCATAAACTCCTGCAAAGCCGGCAACAAGTCCGCCTGCTGGCCGATGGGTTCCCCCATGACTAAGAGCTTATCAGCCTTTTGGCGGAACAAGAAGAGTAGACGGTCTTCGCCATCGACCTGGTAGAAGTAGGTCTGCTTATCCCGCAAGAAGGCTAGATGACTAACTTCGTTACCCCCGAAGCGTTGGATCAACCGCCGTACCCGTTCGGCGTCAAACGGCTGTTGGAGCCACGGCGCCTGAGTTGCTGAGAGGAAACGGTTGATGGTCAACAGGATCACCAGGGCAATCAAGAGGCCTCCTAGGCCGTTTAACCAGACCTGCGTCGACGCTGGTAACCAAGCCTGTAACAGGTGGAAGAAGCGGTGTTTGCCCCCCTGAAACGCGTACAGCCCCAAAACGGTGTACAGCAGAAAGGTCCCGACATAGATACTGCCATCGACCAGTAAGCCGCCCCAAGAGTAGTGAAAACTCTGCCGGGACAGTTCGGGCTTGGCCAGAACCAAGCAGACCAGGACTAGGCCCAGAAGAACGGCTAGGCCAACCGGGAAATTCTCGCGCCATAGGGTATAGCCGATGGCGAGGACCAGCACCGCAAAAGTCGGCCAGAACGCCCGTGAAACTCGCGCCCCGATGCCTCGCGCCAACCCAATCAGTAAGAACGCCATGACCAGGTTAGAGACCTGACTTAAGAAGTAGAACATGTACGGCACTAAGCGCATGTATAACTGATTCGATAACACCACGTCCGGGATCGTCGCGTAAAGCAACATCATGACGCCCGAGAAGTACATGAACGTGGTCACGAAGAGCAACGCACCTCGGCGCAGAATCGCTACGGGCAGGCCGGCTAAGTACCGGTTCAACCGGTGACCTGCATCGTGAACGAACAAGCCGACCCCCACGCCGAACGGGAGAATGTAATAGAATAGCCGGTACAACAAAAGCCACCCGGCGGCGTCCGAACGACTAACACCCAGTAGGCCCAAGCCAAAGATCATGAACACGTCAAAGGAACCCAAGCCCCCGGGAATCATCGAGATGACCCCAGCAACCGACGCCACCACGAACATGGGAAAGACCGCCGCAAAGTCTAACGGTAACTCCAGCGTCCACCCAATCAGGAGGAAGAAGAGCGCACAGCTCCCCCACTCCAAGGTTGACCCCAAGATCAGTCGTAATTCCCGCGACCAAGTCAGGTCACTGAAGAAGGCACTATCATTGACCCGGGTGAAGATAAAGAGCCCCGGAAAGTACAGGCCGCCCCCTAAGAGCCAGAACCAGTACCCCTGATAGACCGTTCCCACTTGGAAGCCAAACATCATAATCAACGCGACCCAGCAGGCAATCGATAACCCGGCCAATAGAAACAACGCAATTTTCGAAATCGCATAAACTACTTGTTTTTTAGTTGCCGACTGGGCATAAAAGTTTGCCCGAAGACTCGCGCCCAGCAAGCCCCCCATGCCGGCTAAATTCGTGAACGTGTTGGTGACCCAACCGCTCCGAAAGATGTACCCCTTGGAAAAGTGTCCCGGTAAAAATTCCACAATCGTAAAGTCGTAGACCATCATAGGTAAGACCGCAATGAACCCGACCACAGCCAAGAGCACAATCATCATCGGGCTGAGCGCACTCAACGCTGAACGAACCTGTTCCCCACTAATCTCATGGCCAATCCGGCCAAGTTCACGAATCACCAACAAGAGCACCGACAATAAGAAGACACCCTTAATTAAGGTGAGGCGTTTTTGCACCCACGCCATTAGTCGTTGCCACACGTTTGCCACCCCCACAGCAATTTCCCCCTTCATTATGTCCAGTCGCGGGGAAAAAGACAACGGTCCTTCTCGATTGATCGACCGTTGGTTCCGCCACTTTCTAGACGTTGGTTTAAGTATACCAAAAACTGGCCGTAACCTTGGCCGGGAACGCGGGGATTAAGGGTTATTTTAAAGAACTACGCTGCGTGACGCGTTTTTGAAGGCTAAGCCGCTCCACTCTTGCGTTCCCAACGGAAAACTGGTCAAAAAAACAGCCCGACCACGAGGGTCGAGCTGTTTATCATTATAGGTTGAAGATGATTACTTAAGCGTAACCACACCACCAACGGCTTCAAGCTTTTCCTTGATGTCGTTAGCTTCGTCTTCAGAAACGCCTTCCTTGATGACAGATGGTACGTTGTCAACAAGACCCTTAGCGTCCTTCAAACCAAGGCCAGTGATTTCACGAACAGCCTTGATAGCCTTAACCTTAGCGTCACCGGATTCAGTCAATTCAACATCGAATGAGTCCTTGGCAGCAGCGTCGCCACCAGCAGCGCCGGCAGCTGCAACTGGAGCAGCAGCAGAAACGCCAAATTCGTCTTCGATAGCCTTAACAAGGTCGTTAAGGTCAGTAATGGATGCTTCTTTAAGAGAAGCAATGATAGCATCTTTATCAAAAGCCATGTTAGTTTCCTCCAAAATTGGGTTTATAGTTTTTATATCATGGATACGACAGGTCGCTTATGCAGCTTCCCCATCATCGCCCTTTTCAGCAACGGCCTTAATTGCGTAAGCCACGTTACGGATAGGAGCTTGAAGTTCGCTAGCCAGCATGGAGAGCAGGTCTTCACGACTAGGCAAGGTAGCGTAAACGTTGATCTCATCGACTGGCATAATCTTGCCTTCGATGTAACCACCCTTGATTTCCAAGGCATCGACACTATCAGCAAACTTCTTCAAAATCTTAGCTGGGGCAATTGGATCTTCGTTAGAAAAGGCAACGGCCGTAGGTCCAGCAAAGACATCGTTTAAGTCGGCGTAACCAGCCTTTTCAGCAGCCCGAGTCAGCACCTTGTTCTTGATGACGCTCATCTGAACGCCAGCATCCCGTAATTGCTTACGTAAGTCGGTAACTTGAGCAACCGTCAGACCACGGTAGTCGACTACGATTGCGCTGGTGGCGTTGTTGAATTGTTCAACGACGGCATCAACTTTTTTCGCTTTGATTGCAATAGCTTCTTCACTCACATTGTTCACCTCCCTGATTAGATTGGTGGGATAAAAAAATCCCTATGCCACCAAGACATAGAGAGTCAAAAGTTCATCATAAACTTCTTCCTCGGCAGGAAATTAAGACCAATAGGCCACCTGAGTCTTAGGTAGATCACTAATATAACTTTATTAGGATACCGTACTCACCGACAAAAGTCAATGGACGGCTAGGGATTTTTTTATTTAGTGGTTGGCTAATTACTTAGCAGCAACCAACGTTGACAAGTCAACATCGACGCTAGGGCCGAACGTTGAGGCGATGGAAACGTGTTGAACGTAAGTCCCACGTACAGACGCTGGACGTGCACGGACAATCGTTTCAGCAATAGCCTTCAAGTTGCCGGCTAACTTATCAGCATCGAAGGAAACCTTGCCGACAGGAACAGCCACGTTACCATCCCGGTCAGTCCGGTAAGTAACTTGCCCGTTCTTAGCGTCGGAAACGGCCTTGGTGACGTTCATGGTAACCGTCCCCGTCTTAGGGTTAGGCATTAAGCCCTTAGGACCTAAGACCCGACCTAAGCGTCCAACTTGGGCCATCATGTCTGGCGTTGCAATGGCAACGTCAAAGTCCATCCAGCCGTCTTGGATCCGTTCAACTAAGTCTTGTTCACCGACAACGTCAGCACCGGCAGCTTCTGCGGCCTTAGCTTGGTCACCCTTAGCGAACACGATAACCGTGGTTTCTTTACCAGTCCCATTAGGGAGCACTAAAGCGCCACGTAATTGTTGATCGGCTTGCTTCGTGTCAACGTTAAGCTTGAATGCAATTTCAACCGTTGCATCGAACTTAGCGAAATCAATCTTCTTTACTAAATCAACGGCGTCGTTTAAAGCGTAAACCTTACCGGCTTCCACTTGTTTAACAGCGTCTTGATACTTTTTACCTCGTTTGTGAGCCATGTTTGTGTATTCCTCCTTGCAAATGTGGTTGTAACGGATAAACCTCCCACTTGACACATTTCATTTTCGTGAAGTGTCCGACTATCCGAAAACTGAGCTTAACCTTCGACCGTGAAGCCCATGCTCCGGGCAGTACCTTCAATCATGCGCATAGCTGCTTCAACGTCAGCTGCGTTTAGATCTTGCATTTTAGTTTCAGCGATTTGCTTAACTTGATCCTTGGTTACAGTTGCAACCTTGTTCGTGTTAGGTTCGCCAGAACCATGTTCAACACCAGCGGCCTTCTTCAACAGCGTTGCTGCTGGTGGGGTCTTGGTGATGAAATCAAAGGAACGATCTTCATAGACGCTGATCACAACAGGAATGATCATACCAGCTTGGTCAGCGGTACGAGCGTTGAATTCCTTGGTGAAGCCCATGATGTTGATCCCTGCTTGACCCAGTGCTGGTCCAACTGGGGGAGCTGGGGTTGCTTTGCCTGCAGGAATCTGCAATTTAACTACGTTAGCTACTTTTTTAGCCACGAGACAATACCTCCTTAAGTCCGTGTGTGGTAAGTGAAGCATGCAATTTGCTTCTCCCACGTTTAACAGAATGTGCATCTTATGATACGCATACTTGAAGAGTTTACCACACTTCATACCTCCCGACAAGTTCTAATTTATCAAGGCTAGGCCTGATCGTACTTGCACCATAACCAGTAGTACTGCCCGTTGCCCGCGGCCAACCCCAACCATATCAAGAACTCAATCGTTCGGCCGAACGCATACACTGAAAGTTGTCGCGCCATCAGTACCGAAACCAATAGCAACAGAACCTCGACAAAGACGATACCACTGGTCAGCATGGCCGAATGGACCTTCAACGCGATCTCCTTTTCCCGCTCATCGGATACCCAGTACATTCCCCGAAACGTCTTGATGTTCAGCCGCTGGCGCGCATACCACAAGAACCACCCGATTCCCCCGAACAACCCTACCGCTAGTGCGGCCAGCAACGGCGTCTCAATGCCCGATTGGGGAACCCAAAACGCCCCCATCAACACCAACAATTCAACGTTGTTGGTCCAAAACGTGAACCGTAAAATACGCTTTGCCCGACTCATTTCGTATCCTCCCCCTGTGTGAACAATTCATCAACCGTGGTCCCCAAGACTGCCGCCAACTTAAAAGCCAACGACAGCGACGGATCATACTTATCGTTTTCGATCGCATTAATCGTTTGCCGTGTAACTGCTGTTAACTGCGCCAGTGCCGCTTGCGATAGCTGACGCTGCTTACGCCGAACTGCAATCTGATTCCGCAAGTCCCTCACTTCCTAGTGTCAAATATCTTTTACAAAATAAGTAAAACATGTTTGACACCAGCCTGCAAGACCGTCCACGAAATTTCGGCTAAAAACGTCCTGAAACGCAAAAAACGGAAAGTTCCTTTTCAAAAAATGAAAGGAACTTTCCGTTTAACCGTTAACTTTAAACCACTGGGTCGACTTGGTCGAAGTTCAGTTCGGTACTGGTTTCCCGACCGAACATATCGATGTTGACCTTGAGCTTCATCTTTTCGTTGTCCACTTCGGTAATCTTACCGACTAAGCCACTGAAGGCACCGTCGACAATCGTCACGGAGTCGCCTGGCGCTACGTCCAGGTCAGCGTGCCGTGCGGACATCCCGATGGTCCGCAGAATGGATTCAACTTCCTCTGGCAATAATGGCGTTGGCTTACTCCCTTGCCCGTGAGAGCCCAAGAAGCCCGTCACACCTGGCGTGTTCCGCACGATAAACCAAGCTTGGTCACTCATCACCATTTCGACCAAGACGTAGCCGGGGAAGGTCTTTTCCATCGTGACCTTTTCCTTACCGTTCTTGACTTCGTGTTCCTCTTCTTCAGGAACCACGATCCGGAAGATGTTGTCTTGCATACCCATGGATTCTTGCCGCGATTCCAAGTTCGCCTTAACCTTGTTTTCGTACCCCGCATAGGTGTGCAGAACGTACCATTGCTTTTCTGCTGATTCAACCATCGTTGGTGCCACTCCTTTTTGATTTGTCTAATTTCTGTGCAAAATAAAAAAACTTCGTCTACACGAAGTTCCCGTTAGCTACAATATAGCATATTTAGTCGGGTTTGACCACCGACAATTCCTTAGGCGACGAACTTTAAGCCAAATTGGACGATCCAGTCCACGATGGCGAAGAAAATTGCGAAGAGCACAGAAATGCCCACAACCGTCCCCGTATCGTGCCGGGTCTGCTTCGCGCCTGGCCAAGAAACTTGTTTCATTTCTTGAATGACCGCTTTAAAAAATCGGAATAACCGCATGGTGTTGCCTCCCTCAAAATGTGTGTCGATTCGAAGCGCTACTACCGGGTCTCCCGGTGCAGCGTGTATTTACCGCAATGCTTACAAAACTTTTTGACTTCAAGTCGTGTCGTGCGTGTCGCACTTGCTGCGATGGTGTAATTCCGGGACCCGCAAACTGAGCAGGCCAGAGCGATTTTACGTTGAGCCATCCTGCCACCACCTTTAATTAAATCCAGTTAACTCATACTGTAGTAGCTTACCATCATCTGCGCGGTGCGTCAATCATTCACCTAAGAGTCGACGGAGCTTCTGTCGGCCCCGGTGCATCGCTGCCGAGACCCGGGTCATCGATAACCCCTCCTGCTGGCTGATGGCTTGCGGTGTTAGACCGCCTAACAATCCCCGGAAGACCACCTGCTCCGTGGGTGATAGTCCCGGTAAGACGCGGCCCACGGCCTCCTGCGCCTCCAACTGGGTCCCCAACTGCACCCGGGTGTCGTGGAGGGTCTCCGCAAAGTAAGTGCGGTTGGCTTCCAGGGAGATGGTGGTCGCCCGCCGCTTCTGGGCCTGCGAATAACGGATCAGGTCAAAGACCCGGTGCGTCAGATTTAACCGGTAAAAGGCTCCAAAATTGCACGAGCGGTGTTGCCGAAACTTCTGGGCCGCTCCGTGTAAGACCAACAGCCCCTCCTGTTCCCAGTCATCACTGTCATGCCCCGGAATATAATAGACCCGCTGAAGCTTGGTGAGGACGGGACGGTACCGGTTGAACAAGAGCCGGAGCGCCGGTGAGTTGGGATCCCGTTGAATCGTGGCAATTAACTGGTCATCGCTAAACGTGGTCATGAAAAAGCCTCCTAGCTAAACTGAATATTCTCAGTTTAGCCAGGAGGCTCCGGGAAATGAAGCGAACGAACGTTTTACCGTCGTTTCTTCTTCGACTTTGATCGCCCAATCAATTCCGGTTGGTCCATCAATTGATCCCGTAATTTTTCCAGTTTATAGAGTTGTTGATCGTTCCAGGGGGACTTACGCACCAGACCGCGGTCCGCAAATTCGCGGGCCGTCTGGTTGACCTCGTTCTTGGCCCGTTCAATGTCCCGTAACAGTTCCCCCGCCGGAATCCGCAGCGCGCCTTCCGAGAAGATGGTCCATTGCTCGGCCTGGTCACTGGTCGCGACCGTGACTTGGGTGAAACGAGTCTGGAGTTCCTTGGCCAGCTTTTCGATATAGCTGTCGGCCGTCTCATCCCGGTTGGTCCAGATGACCTGTAAATCATACTGCTTATAACTCTTCGAGATGCCGGGCACGTACATGGCATCGAAGACCACGTAAATCTCCGCATCCCGTAACTTATGATAATTAGCCAGCATGTTGAGCAACTGGTCGCGCGCCTCCGGTAACCGATCATTTAGCTTTAGCCGGTTGAGTTCAGGCCAGTTGCCGATCATGTTGTATGCATCGACAATTAGAATATCTTTTTTAATTTCCCTCGCCCATTTCTGCTAAAAGCTTAGTGTTGTACCGGGTGCCGCGAGTTGAAGCCTTGGTACATCAAGAGTCCCGCCGCCACACTGGCGTTCAGGCTTTGGACCGTGCCGACCATCGGGATGGTCAACGTCTGGTCGACCGTTTCCTTCAGCAAGCGCGAAATACCCTTACCTTCGTTCCCGATGATCAGGCCCACGGCGCCCTTGGCGTTCCAGTCCCGGTAATCGGTCCCGGCCATGTCGGTCCCAAAGATCCACATGCCCCGCTTCTTCAAGTCATTGACCGTGTTGACCAGATTGGTCACCCGGGCTACGGGCACCGTTTCGATGGCGCCCGTCGAGGTCTTGGCAACCGTGGAGGTCAAGCCGACCGCGCGGCGTTTGGGGATAATCACACCGTGCACGCCACTGGCATCCGCCGTCCGTAAGATGGACCCCAGATTATGAGGATCCTCGACGTTATCCAGGATCAAGAAGAAGGGTTCCTCGCCCTTCTTCTGAGCGTTGGCGTAGAGGTCATCGATACTAGCGTAGTCAAAGGCTGCGACCCCTAAGGCGACCCCCTGGTGGTTCTGGTGGTCCGTTAACTGGTCCAGCTTCTGCTTCGGCACTTCGGAGATGACCAGGTGCCGCCGTTGCGCCAGTTGCCGAATCTCATCGATGGCTTCCGACTTCAACCCGCTCTGCAAGAAGACCTTGTTGATGGCCTGTTGACTGCGCAGAGCCGCTACGGCTGGGTGGCGCCCAATCACGAAATCAATCTGTTCGCGTTCTTCTGTCATTATTCCGTTCGCCCCGCTTCCACTTGTTGGATGCACCAGTTGCTGAGTTCATTGACCCGATCCTGCCGACCACTGAGGTCAAGGTAGCCCATCAAGGCTTCAAATCCGGTGGAGATCCGGTAGGTCACCACGTCAGTGTTCTTGGCGTGGGTGTAACTCTTCGCGTTCCGGCCCCGTTTGAAGATGGTCCATTCATCATCGCTTAGGATGCCGTCCTGTTCCATCAAGGCAATCAAGGCAGCTTGCGCCTTAGCCGAAACGTAGTGGGTCGCCGTGCGTTGTAAATGGTTGGGCTTCGCGAGTCCTTCCTTGATCAGGTGCCGCCGAATGATCACTTCGTAGGTGGCATCCCCGAGGTAGGCCAACGCCACCCCGTTAAGTTGCTGATAATCAGTTGCTGTATTTGTCATTAATTTACCTTTCGCCAACGCGTCCCTTGGGGCGTGTCTTCTAGAATAATTCCTTGATTCTTCAATTGTTCACGAATCTCATCACTGCGTTGGAAGTTCCGGTCTTGCCGTGCTTGGACCCGTTCCTGGATCAGCGCTTCGATGTGGTCGTCATCCAACGCCGTTGCGGCGGTTAATTTTACACCGAAGACCCCCAACAATTCAACCAATGTCTGGCGCATGAACTCAACGGTCCCCTTGAAGACTACCGGCCGTTCCGCGTAGACGTTGCCTAAGCGGGCCAGATCGTAGACCTTAGAAATCCCATTTTGCACGTTGAAATCGTCGTCCATGGCGTCGATGTAATCAGCGACTAATTGGCGTGTCTCCTGTTCCGTCTTGGGGTCGTTGCCGTCTTCGGCGTCCTTGAGCCGATAGCCCATGTTGTCGTACGCCGTCTGTAGCCGTTCCAAGTTCCGGGCCGCGGTGTCCATGTTGGTCTGCGTGTACTGAATCGGCCGCCGGTACTGGGTGGTCGCCATGAAGAAGCGCAACGTCTGCGGGTTGACCTTTTGGATCAGGTCGTGGACCGTCACAAAGTTCCCCAAGGACTTACTCATCTTCTGGTTCTCATCACCGACCGTGACGAACCCGTTATGCAGCCAGTAATGCACGAACGGCTTGCCCGTTTCCGCCTCACTCTGTGCAATCTCATTCTCATGATGCGGAAAGGCTAAATCCTCGCCCCCACCATGGATGTCGAAGGTGTCCCCCAAATAGTGGGTCGACATTACAGAGCACTCGATGTGCCAGCCCGGCCGACCAGCGCCCCAAGGCGAAGGCCAAGAGATTTCGCCCGGCTTAGCACCCTTCCACAGCGCAAAGTCGATTGGATCTTCCTTCCGCGCCGTTTCTTCGTCGTTGGTGTGTTGGGAAGCCCCTTCTTCGAGTTCCGCAATGTTCTGGTGCGACAACTTCCCGTAGTCCGCAAATTTGTGGGCCCGATAATAGACGTCACCAGCGACCGGGTAAGCGTATCCCTTAGTGATCAAGGTTTCAATGAAGCTAATAATCTCTGGAATAAAATTCGTGGCGCGTGGATTGGCCGTAGCGGGTTGAATGTTTAACGCCGCGGTATCTTCCTTGTACGCCTTGATGAACTTATCCCCCAATTGGGGCACGGTAATGCCTTCCTTGTGGGCCTCGTTGATCATCTTGTCATCGACGTCCGTAAAGTTGGAGACGTACTTGACTTGGTATCCCCGGTATTCAAAATACCGCCGAATAGTATCAAAGGCGATTGCACTGCGGGCGTTCCCAATGTGGATGTAATTGTAAACAGTCGGGCCACACACGTACATGTTGACCACCCCTGGTGTGATGGGTTCAAATGTTTCTTTCTGACGTGTCATGGTATTAAAAACTTTGAGCATCCCGAGGCTCCTTTCACGTTTCTCATCAATATTAGTTCCATTGTAGCATAACCACCCCGAAACCTAGAAACTGAAAGTGGCGGAACTCACCGCGCTGACGGTTTCTTTACAAAATCATTGAAAAGGTTGACCGTTACGCCCAACTGGAAACTGGTCTTCAATTGACCACCGTTCCGTTAAAACCCCAAGGGGCCCGGAAAACCACCGCGCTGAATCGACTTTAATTCCCGCTGAAACTGGTCCACGTAGGCGCGTAACGAGGCCGCGTCGACTTCCAGGTTCTCCGCCTGACGACTCGCCGTGACCCGACCATCCTCAATTAACCGCTGCAGACTAGCCGGCGTATGCTTCATCCCATTTTGCTGTAAAAACCGTAACGCTGCTTGCTGATTCATCTGCCATCCTCCTCTGAAATTCAAAACTCTGTTTAGCTGATACACTGATCGTACCATCCGCCTTACCGGGCGTCACGGCCCTAGCGGCTGCCGGGGCCGGACTGACAACGCGGCTATTCATTTTCCCAAATAGGTAAAAATCATACAAAAAATGTTACGGCCCGCCCGAAAGCTAGCCGTAACATTTTTAGATTGCTTCATTAAGCACCCAGTTGGTCCAAGGTTTCTTGGATGTGCTTCAAAGCCGTTTCCCGACCCACCAATTCGATGGATTCTGGTAATTCTGGCCCGTGCATTTCGTGGGTGACGGCGATTCGAATCGGCATCCATAGTTGCCGACCCTTGATGCCCGTCTGTGCTTGAACTTTCTTGATCACGTGGAAGATTTCTACGGAGTCAAACAGGTCCAACTTGGCAACTTCTTCAGCGAAGGCCTTCAAGACCACTGGCGCCGTTTCGTTGCTGATTTCAGCCAACGCATCGCCTTCGACCTTTTCTGGTTCTTCAAAGAAGACCGAAGCCATATCGTTGATTTGCGCCATGTAGCTCATTTGCCGCTTGTACAGGTTGATCAACTGACGCGCCCATTCAATTTCGGACGTGCTTGGGTTAGCTGGCAAGTTGCCGGCCTTGATCAACTGCTTCATGGCTAAGTCCGCGACCGTACTCTCATCAGCGTCCTTGACGTAACGGTTGTTCAACCATTCCAGCTTGTCCATATCGAAGGTGGCTGGTGACTTGCTCAAGCGCGTCTCATCGTACATCTTAATGAATTGCTTGCGCGTGAAGATTTCGTCTTCGCCGACCGGTGACCAGCCCAACAACAGAATGAAGTTGAACATGGCTTCTGGTAAGTAACCCAGGTCCCGGTATTGTTCGATAAATTGTAAGACGGATTCGTCCCGCTTGGACAACTTCTTACCCGTGTCCTTACTGATGATCAAGCTCATGTGGCCGAACTTAGGTGCTTCCCAACCAAAGGCTTGGTAGATCATCAATTGCTTAGGCGTGTTGGCCACGTGGTCATCGCCCCGGAAGACGTGACTGATGGCCATCTTGTGGTCATCGACCACCACGGCAAAGTTGTAAGTTGGCATCCCGTCACGCTTAGCGATGACGAAGTCCCCACCAATGGTATCGGAGTTGAAGGCCACGTGGCCCTTAACCATGTCGTCCCATTCGAAGACTTCATTCTTAGGAACGCGGAACCGGATAACTGGCTTCAAGCCCTTAGCCTTAGCGGCGTCGATAGCGGCTTGCCGTTCTTCGTCAGACATGCCGGCATATTCGTATTCGTAATGTGGCATTTCGTTCCGGGCCTTTTGAGCTTCCCGGTCAGCTTGCAGTTCTTCTTCAGTCCGGTAAGATTCGTAAGCCTTACCTTCGTCCATCAATTGTTGGATCAGGGGCGTGTAAATGTCACGCCGTTCGGATTGCCGGTAAGGACCGTAATCTCCACCAACATCGGGACCTTCGTCCCAATCCAGACCCAGCCACTTCAAGTTGTCCAACTGGCTCCGTTCACCGTCAGCGATGTTCCGCTTAGTATCCGTGTCTTCGATCCGAATAATAAACTTACCTTTGTTGTGGCGGGCAAACAGATAATTGAAAATTGCCGTCCGCGCGTTACCGATGTGCAGATGTCCAGTAGGGCTCGGAGCATAACGAACCCGAATCGCATTTTTAGCCAAATTGGTTGCGCCTCTTTCTCGTTTTTTTGGTTAGCGCCGGGTCTCTCCGGCGTCTAACGACATGTTTTAAGTGTACAATGCCTACCACTAAAAATAAAGGGGTAGACTGGGATTGTTCCGAACTAGCAACTTGCGCCTAATGAAATAGTGGTATTAATCCGGTCCCGCCAGCCGATTGGCAGGGCCGTGACGCCAGTGGGCACGACTTTGAGCTTCGCCAAGAACGCGAATCTCAAAGCTCGGCCTTAGCCTAAGGCCAGCAAACCACTGGCCTAACGCTAATGTCACCGGCTGGGCCCTATCGGCTAACGGGACCTCACGTTGGTCACGATACTGCGTGACGTAATTGATCATGCTAACGCTAACGTGAGCCGTGAGGGCTCAGCAGTGAAATTTGACTTGGACGACGTTTCTCAGTCGGCCTAGTCAAAGGCCCAGCTTCGAGACCGCTCTTTGGCTCGAAGTGGTGCCCACTGCGTTCCAGCCCTAGCTGGCCGCCCGGTAAGGCGGATGACCTTCACCAGTTCTGGGCCGTTAGTTCTTCCGGTTCTTCTTAGGCTTTTGATCTTCGATGCCCCGGTCGGAATGAACTGGTTTGGCAAAGATCATTCGGCCCGCGTCGGTCTGAATGGCACTGGTGACCACCACGTCAAGTTGCTTATTAATGAAGTACTTACCGTCTTCGACCACCACCATGGTACCGTCGTCGAGGTAAGCGACCCCCTGCTGCCGTTCCGTCCCGTTCTTAACCACCATCACGTGTAAGTTCTCCCCGGGAATGACCCGTGGCTTCAACGCGTTCGCTAACGAGTTGATGTTTAAGACCTGGACGTTTTGGAACTGGATGACCTTGTTCAAGTTGTAATCGTTGGTGACGATCACCCCACCGTTCTTCTTGGCCAGGGCAATCAACTTACTGTCTACTTCGGGAATATCCTCGAAGTCACCTTCGTACATCTCAATAGGCATCACGTGTTCATTTTGCAACTTGTTCAAGATGTCCAGGCCCCGCCGGCCCCGGACCCGCTTCACAGAATCACTGGAGTCCGCAATGTACTGTAATTCATACAGGACAAAATTGGGGACCAACAACGTTCCTTCCAAGAACCCCGTCTTCGCTAGATCATAGATACGACCATCGATTAAGATGTTTGTATCTAAAATCTTATAGTGGTGAAAATTCGGTTCAGGTTGCTTATCAATGACCTTCTCACTGGCTTCTTCGGCCGCCTTCTTGCTCCGTGACTGGAACAGCTTACGCCATTCTTCGCCCCGAATCTTGCTCAGACGCGTTCCCAACCGAAAGCCAAAGTACCCCAGCAGAATCATCAAGATCCACGGGATAATCGTACTGATCAGTAAGGATGGCACCCGGAACAGGAATTGCGAGATCAACAGCGCTAACGCCAGGCCCACAATCGTCAACAGACTCCCAAAGATAATCGTCATGGGGTCTTGCTTGTTCAGGTAGCCTTCCACCCGACTGATCAGCCGCAGGAAGCTCTTCGCAAAAATGGCCCCGAGAATGAGAAAAATAATAGCACCAAGCAAAATATTAACAATAACGTTATCAACGAGAAGACTCTTCACTCCAAAGAGGAGCCAAGTCCGTGGTAGGTAAGCTGCGCCTAGCACACCGCCAATGATTGCAAAGATCACTAATACGACTGTTCGTTTATGCATGTTTCTTCACCTCCCTTCAAAGGGGACTTGCACCCCTAGACGCCTAAGGCCAACTTCAACGTTTGGCGTAAAGTCGACACACCGACCACGTCGATCCCCGTTGGTGGCGTCCATCCCTGTAAATTATTCTTCGGCACAAAAATCCGCTGGAAGCCTAACTTCTTGGCTTCGGCGACCCGTTGTTCAATCCGGCTGACCCGCCGAATCTCACCGGTCAACCCCACTTCGCCCACGAAACAATCCGTTGGGGCGGTGGCCGTATCCCGGTAACTCGATGCGATACTAATAGCGATGGCCAAGTCGATGGCCGGCTCGTCCAGCTTAACGCCCCCGGCCGCCTTCAAGAAGGCGTCTTGGTTCTGGAGCATCAGGTTAGCCCGTTTCTCCAGAACCGCCATCAACAAGGAGACCCGGTTGCGGTCCAAGCCACTCGCTGTGCGTTGGGCATTCCCAAAGACCGACGGCGTAATCAGTGCTTGAACTTCGACCAGAATCGGCCGGGTCCCTTCCATCGAGACCACGATTGCCGAACCCGTCGCGTCTTTCAAGCGTTCCTCCAAGAAGATCTCCGAAGGGTTGGCCACTTCGTAAAGGCCCCCCTCGCGCATCTCAAAGATGCCTAGCTCGTTGGTCGAGCCAAACCGGTTCTTGACCGCCCGCAGAATTCGGTAGGTGTGATGCATGTCCCCTTCGAAGTATAGAACCGTATCCACCATGTGTTCCAGAATCTTCGGCCCAGCAATGGCACCACCCTTAGTCACGTGGCCCACCACAAAAATCGTGATGCCGTTGGTCTTGGCAATCTGCATCAATTCGCCGGTGACCGCTCGAATCTGGGAGACCGACCCGATCGCCGACTCGATACCGGGCGCCTGCATGGTCTGAACCGAATCAATCACCACGTAGTCCGGATGCATCTCTTCAATATTGGCTCGGATACTGGCCATGTCCGTCTCGGGATACAGGTAGAGGTTGTCGGCGTTGACCACCAACCGGTCCGCCCGCATTTTGATCTGGCTGGCACTTTCTTCTCCGGACACGTAGAGGACTTTTCCCCCGGTCGCGCTCAGTTGACCGGAGACCTGTAGCAACAGCGTTGACTTTCCAATTCCGGGATCTCCCCCGATAAGGATCAGGGAACCCGGAACGATGCCGCCCCCTAGTACCCGGTTAAGTTCCTCCATCTGAGTCTTGACCCGGGTTTCGGTCGTATGTTTAACTTCGCGCATCAATTGTGGCCGTGAATGTTCGCCAGTCACCGTGACCCGTGTCGACTGGGGCTTCGCCACCGGCGTCACGACTTCTTCGACCATGGTATTCCACTCGCCACAGTTGGGACAACGCCCCAAATACCGGGGTGAGCTGTAATCACAATTCTGACAAACATATTTGGTCTTCGCTTTAGCCACGTGCATCCCCCTAATCTCGTATTCTTTCTACTGTGTATTCTAGCATACCCAGCGGGTCTTCCCCCACTAGTCCGTTACGGCATTTGCAAAGTCTTAACGTTCGTCGCTCGACCCAAAGCCTCCCTGACGCTGGGCCTGAGGAACCTGTTCAGCATCGGCCAGTCGAAACGGCATGAAGATGCCCTGGGCAATCCGTTGCCCCTTGCGAATCGTGACGTCACTGAGACCCACGTTGACCAGTTGAACGAAGATTTCCCCTTCGTTTTTATCATTATTATAGTAGTCGGCATCAATCACCCCGACCCCGTTCGGCAAGATCAAGTTATGCTTCAGCGGATTACTGGACCGATTCGCCAGCAGCAAGACCTCATCCGGTTGCATGTACGCCTTGATCCCCGTCGGTACCAGGTACGGCTTTAAGTCGTGTTGTCCCGCCGTGAGTTCCGCCGTCGTCAGGGGGTCCCGGTGCCGTAGTCGCTTAAAGGCGTGTAAGACGTCGTGCCGCCAAATGGAGGGTAACGTAAAATCCTCGGCACATTCAAAATCATAGCCGGCCGATTGTTGGGTCGTCCGGTAAGGTAGGTGGAGCCCCTGGTCAGCGTACTTACTGACTACTTCAAATCCTCGTTGCTTCATCTTATTCTTCCTCTCTATCCACTGATTGAGAATCGACTCTCTTAACTAGGATAAGCATCCCGCCACCAGATTACCAGTAAAAGCTTTCCATCCGCGAAAAGCAGTTGACAAGCCGCCGGTGATAGACCAAAATCAAAGGGAGTCCTTAGACAAGAAGGGAGCCCTTACCATGGCATTACGGGAAGAACCTGGTCGCCTCACGATTCTGGACGACGACCGGTTAATGGCTAGTCTGCACTACCTGACCCTTTCGGCGGACAGCTGGGTCCTCGAACAGATCTTTGTCCGCCCCAACCAGCCCGTCAGCCTAGCTGTGGAGCTGATTAAACGTTTTACCCAGCTCGCCACAGCTGCTCAGGTCACCGTCAAGTTACTGGACCCATACGCCAAACGTTACTTTGCGGCGCATCCCGCGCCAACGTTGGTGGCCGCCCACCAGCTTCCCGTCCAGGGAGCTACTGCGGTCCGGCCAGTCGCCCTTACAGCGCACCCCACGGAATAGGCGTCACGGGGAGCGCCATCGTACCCAGACATTCTAGGCTAAAAAAACTAGAAAGAAGGCACGGCTGCTACTGAAGTTTCCCTAGCCCCCGTCCAGAATGTCTCCTTGACCATCACTCATCAGACCCGCGGCTAGGCGGGAGCGGTCCGACCACTATCAACGGCCACCGTCACTTAGTTATCAGTAGCAGTCACGCATCCATGGATCAAAACGCATTAAAGGCCCTCGTTGGCCAAGAAGCCGTTAAGTACGTCGAAGACGGCATGATTTTAGGCATCGGCACCGGCTCAACCGTTCGGTACATGATCGACGCCTTAGGAGAACGGGTCGCTAAGGAAGGCCTCCACATCGTTGGAGTGGCCACTTCCGACCGGTCCGCTAAGCAAGCCGAATCACTGGGCATCACCATCAAGCAGCTCGACCAAGTGGACCACATTGACCTCACAATCGATGGCGCCGATGAAATCGACGACAACTTCCAAGGCATCAAGGGTGGCGGGGCCGCCCACCTCTGGGAAAAGATTGTGGCCATCAACTCCACCAAGAACATGTGGATCGTAGACGAGAGCAAGTTGGTCCACCACTTGGGCAAGTTCCCGTTACCTCTGGAAGTCATTCCGTTCGGCTCCACGCACGTCTTGGAAAAATTAGACGGGATGGGCTTACACCCTGAATTCCGGATGACTGAAGACGGCCACCACGTACTGACCGATTCGAAGAACTACATTATCGATCTGCACCTGGGGCGCATTGACCACCCCCACGAACTGGCTAACACCTTGAACGGTATCGTGGGCGTCGTAGAACACGGCCTCTTCTTAGACCTGGTCAACACCGTTATCGTGGGTCGTCAGGACGGTCCCGAAGTTTTAAACGCTCGCGACTAAGCTTCTTACCGTCAGGTCACCCGCGTTTATCAATTTGTTAATCATAACGTCACTATCTCGAGCCTGGGCCAACCGCCTAGGCTCTTTTTGGGCATCCACGACTATCTGGCGGTGTCGCACATACGTTTAGTTAAGGTATAGATTGTGCGCCTTACCGGTTGGCTCTGAAGAGGCTGGCCGTCCGGTAAGGTGGATGACAGAGAGAATGTTCAATCTTCAACGTCACATTAATTTAAAAAGGAGTTTGGGACAAAACGCCCAAACTCCTGTTATTTTTGATGATAACACTACGATACTGAAACGTGGGACCAAAGGCAGCCAGCTCCGCTTAACCGCCCTTGGTCCCACTCTCAATCTTAGTTTATTTGGTTTAACGAACCTCTGAATTTTCGACAGCCGCGCGGGCGTCCCACCAGTCCCGCACCCGGTGAACGGATAGTAGTGACCCCAAGAAAAAGGCCGCGGCGAGTCCCGCCGATAGGGGCAGCACCCTAAACATATCTGCTGGCAGGACCAACGCCAATAACGGAAAGGCGTAGGCGGCCGGGAGCTTCAAGCGTAAGACCTGTAACCAGATGAACACTAGTGGCAACGTAACCAGCGCCGCGAGTGCCCAAGTGCCAATCAGGACGTGGACCGCAAAGCCCAGGGTCGCCGCACCGGTCAACGCCAGCCACTGCCGCCCCGCTAACTTAGCGGCGTACTGTGGTTTCTGCAAGACTTCAAAGAAGACCACCAATACCGGTGGAATTCCCGCCATCTGAGGGACCCCTGCTAACCAGACGCCCGCGACCCAGAGACTGACCAGTACCACGAATAGCCCCATATGCCGACCTTGAATGGGCTCTCCGGCCGCACTCTGTCGAAATTGTCCTTGGGCGTAGACTCCCAGCATCAGGCATAACGTGAAGATCAGAATGGCCGCGATAAAGGACCAGTGAGTCGCGTTGATAATGATGGGCAACAACCCAGTCGCAAATGACGGCGCTAAATTGGATTTCAGGCCCCACAACAGGACCAGCATCAGGAGCAACCCTAACCAAATCTTCGCCGGGTACGCCCAAGGAAGCTGGTTGATCAAGAACCCAATGATAGCCGTTCCCGAAGGCGCCAGGAAGATCTTACTGGGTTGATGAATCCAGCTTGGATTCTGGTAAATCCAGGTACCGGCGGTCAACGCCCCGATTTCCGGTAGAATCAATTCTTGATCGTGTAAGGCGGTGGCACTCACCACCATCAGCAGCACAAAGGCAAACCCCAATCCATAATGGCGTACTTCTACTCGATGACCCATAACTTCCTCCTAACGCCCGCAGGCTTTCATGATTTTTTGCAAACTGCCTAGCAGTGTACCATAGATGAAAGCTCGTTTCAAAAATGGCTTTCTAAATGTAAGCTGTTCCACCATTTTTCAAAATGAGAAGTGTCGCGTTTCCATTCACCGATACCGGCCGACTGCCACTCGATCGATGGTCAACCTTGCTTACCGGCCATGAGTTTTCCAGAACCCATTCAAAAGATGAGAAGATTGGAGTACAATGATAAAATAGTGAGGAGAGTGAAGATAGTGAGTAAAGAAATCACTGCAGCCCAAACCGCTGCGTACCAAAAAGAACTAGCGAACGATACCAACGCTCAAGTGTTGGAACGGGCCGTTAGCCATCAAGGGATTTTAGCAACTGCCGCCGACTTTGCGTCAGACCGGGATATGACCCCCGTCTTCTCCATTGACTTGGATACCGGTAAAGTTGCGAACCAAAAGCAAAGTGGCCGGTGCTGGATGTTCGCCGCATTAAACACCATGCGGCACCACCTTGCCGACCTCTTCAAGTTAAGCGACTTCGAATTATCCCAAAACTACACCAACTTCTGGGACAAGTTCGAAAAAGCTAACTACTTCTACGAAAACGTCTTGGCAACTGCCGACCAACCAACGTCTAGCCGGAAGGTCGCCTTCTTAATGGCGACCCCCCAACAAGACGGTGGTCAATGGGACATGCTGTGCGCCATCATCGAAAAGTATGGGATCGTGCCTAAGTCCGTTATGCCCGAAACTTACAACAGTTCTAAGTCCAGCGAGCTCAACAAGACGCTGAACTTGAAGCTGCGGAAGGACGCCGTGGTCTTACGGAAGTTAGTGGCTGATAACGCCAGTGCTGACGATATCGCCGCCGCTAAGGACAAGATGTTAAAGGAAGACTACCGCATCTTAAGCTTTGCCTTAGGCGAACCCGTCTCCGAATTCGACTTCGAATACCGCGACGATGACAAGAACTACCACATCGACAAGGGCTTGACGCCGAAGAGCTTCTTCGACAAGTACGTGGGCTGGAACTTATCCGACTACGTCTCCATCATCAACGCCCCTACTGCCGACAAGCCTTACAACCACACCTACACGGTGGAAATGTTAGGTAACGTTGTGGGTGGTCGTTCCGTTAAGCATTTGAACGTCTCCATGGCCGACTTCAAACAACTGGCCATCAAGCAACTTCAAGCGGGTCAATCCGTCTGGTTCGGTTGTGATGTGGGTCAAGAATCTGACCGGCAAAAAGGGATCATGGATCCTAACTACTACCACCAAGACGACCTCTTCAACGTGGACTTCGACCTTTCTAAGGCTGACAAGTTGGACTACGGCGAAAGCATGATGACGCACGCCATGGTTCTGACTGGTGTCGACCTGGTCGATGGTCAACCTACGAAGTGGAAGGTTGAAAACTCTTGGGGTGAAAAAGTCGGAACTAAGGGTTACTTCGTGATGAGTGACGCTTGGATGGACAAGTACTGCTACCAAGTCGTGGTCAACAAGCAATTCCTGCCTGATGACTTACGGAAGATTCAAGAGACGGAAGAACCAACCGTCTTAGCCCCTTGGGATCCAATGGGTGCGTTAGCTTAATTTAAGTATTAGAAAAGAGACGTTAGGACCGCAAAGTCCTAACGTCTCTTTTAGTTATCCAATTATTTAAGGTGCTTAGCGGCGTTGACCCGTTCAAAGAGGTCCATGGCCACTTGCTCCGTTGACCACTTGGGATACATGGTCTTCTTCTTAAAGTTATTCGAGAGGAGAACCACGCCCGTCCGGCCGTTCCGGCTCATCACAAACGTACTTTCATAATAGTCCCCCATCCCGTGACCGTAATACCCTAACTGGTCGAAATGGTACATGCCACCCGTGTAATGCAGATTCGTCGTGGCCTGGTGCAGGACTTGGGCCCCCGCCGGCGTCGGCAAGAGCGTGCCCTGAATGATGGCCCGTTCTGCGCGAAAGAGGTCCCCAGCACTCATGGTCGCATTCCCAGTCGCAATCTGGGCCGCCATATCCGTCGCGCTCGGCGTGTGCGGATGCGTGTACTGCCGCGGTGCTGTTCCACCGTATCCTAAAATCCGGTGCTTAGCGGACCGCCGTAGTTGCGCGAAACTGGTATGATTCAAGTCCAACGGCGTGACTATCTGCTGATAGAACAACCGATAATAGGATTGATGGGTCACCTGATGTAAGATCCCCGCCAATAACACGTAACTGATAGGTTGATAGTCAAACCGACCCAGCTTAGCCGGCACAACTTGCGCATTTTGAGCAGCGTATTGGTAGGCTTGATTTTCCGTTAAGGTCGTGGTGGGCGCCATGTTGCCCATGAGGCCCCCCGTCATATCCAGCATTTGCCGAATCGTCACTTGGTCACTGTGCTTGATTCGGGGATAATACTGGCTCAGCTTATCCGTCAACCGCAGCTGGCCGGCTTGAACCGCCCGCATCACCAGTTGCCCGGTCAACGATTTCTGAATCGAGTTGATCAAGTACTGGGACTTGACCGTATTTTTCCGGTTCTGGGCCCGGTCAGCGTATCCATAAGCCTTCTGGTACACGACCCGATCATTTTTCACCACTAACGCGGTCCCCACGAATTTTTTAGCCTTCAGTTGGCGCGTGATTTCCGCGGTCAAAAGCGGCGTTTGTTGGCCCTTATTCGCCCGGTCGAAGGCGGTGACTTGGTGGCGCCGCGCAGCCTTACTTTCCGCCGCATCCTTAGCCAAGGCTGTCCGGGTAGCTTTCGCATGTTGCCGGTTAGTTGCCGTTACTTGTTTTTGGTCATTGGCATCGAGTTGATGCATTCCATAAACCAGACCGCCGATCCCCAAAATCACGACGATCAAAATCACCCAATGCCCTAGATTTCGTTTATTCAATTTTTTCTCCCCCATTTGAAACCCAACTCTTACTTCCAGATTATACAAAAAAGTTGGGCAAAAACAATCATTTGTCCTGATTGTTTGTCCCAACTTAAGGTTATTATAAAAACCGTTATAAAAGCGTTTTTTTCAAGATTTTCAAATGGTCGTCAAACTCGTAGCGAATAGGTTCCCCGTTCGCGACCTCGACCTGACTAATGTCGGCATCGGGGACCCGATCCAAGTATTTGATCAGGGCCCGTAAGGTACTGCCATGGGCAACGATCAATTGGTTCTGCCCCGCCAACAACCGGGGAGCGACTTGGTCGACCCAGTACGGCATCAGCCGGTGGTAAGCCATCTCCAGACTTTCTCCTCGAGGCTCGATGTGCGGGCCGAAGCGGTCGTAACGCCGGTCTTGGTCCACCTGCTCCAAGAGGGGCGGAACCACGCCAAAACTCCGCCGCCAGATCTTCACTTGTCGGTCCCCGACCTGGTCGCGGACCTGGTCCTTATTGTGGCCCCGTAACGCACCGTAGTGACGTTCGTTCAGCCGCCAAGACTTGTACTCCGGAATATATAACTGGTCGATCTGCTCTAATACCAGGTTGGCCGTCACAATGGCGCGCTGAAGCATCGACGTGTGTAACGCCCCAAACTGCAGTCCGGTCCGGGCAATCGCTTGCCCCGCAATGCGAGCCTGTTCGCGACCCTTAGACGTCAGCGGGACGTCGCTCCATCCCGTAAAGACGTTATCTCGATTGGCGACACTTTCGCCGTGCCGTAAAATCACTAGCGTTGCCATCAATCCTCATCCTCTCTTACTGCTTACAAAGCCTATGATACCATAGCCGCCAGTCGAAACTAAGCCAACCTGTTCGTTTTTTCACGACAAGCACCGGTCGCCTCCAAAAAACGCTAGCGGCTCGAAAAACCGGCCCTTCCCATTAAGATTCCTGGGAAAAGCCGGTTAGACAGGGATTTTTAAGTCTTAAGCCACGTGCTGCACAATCACCATCAAGATTGGAATCACCACTAAGCTCAACAACGTGGTCTCCGTCACCATGATGGCCGCGTAATCCGAATCCGCATGGTACAGCTTGGAGACCACGGGCGCGTTAGTCATCACCGGCATCGCCGCCTGTAAGATGAAGACTTGCTTCATTAATAGCGGCATCCCCGTTGGCAGGACCAAGCAGCCCATCAACACGGGGGCGACGATGAAGCGCCCCAGCAAGATGCCTAGACTATCCCGGTTTACCCGAATATTCTGTAGGCCCGCACCCGCAATCGCCGTTCCAATGAAGATCATCGACAACGGAATCGTCAAACCGCCCACGTACTGGAAGTCTTGCATGATCCAGTGAGGTAACTGAATGTTTAACAGGACCAAGATGACCCCCACGATGAAACCTAACAGGGGCGGTGAGAAGATCTTCTGCAACGTGGTCTTCAGGTTAAATTGACTCACTCCCTGGCCATCGCGTTGAATCAGATAGACCCCAAGCGTCCAGAAGAACGTGGTGTTGGCCATATAGTAGACCAGCACAAACGGCAGACTTTTGGGCCCGAACAACGCTTCGTTGACCGGCAGCCCCACAAACACCGTGTTCGAATTCAAAAACATGGACTCAAATAATCCCCGGTGCTTAGGATTGATCCGAAACAGATGGAACGCAATGATCGATAGCCCGAACATGATCAGCATCGATAAGACCGGAAAGCGCAGGTCAGGCAAGGTCTCTTTCAACGTTGTCGCCGAAAACTTGGTCGTAATCGTACTAATCATATAAGCCGGTAACGCAATCTGGGTGACCAACCGGGCAATCAACTTAGGTGCTTGATCGTCAAACCACCCGCGCCGGGATAACACGTAGCCCAGCCCAATCATCACGAGAATAATCAAAACACCCGAAACACTTCGAATGAATACGGCCATATTTGGCCCCCCTCGCTAATCGTAAGAAAAAAATTAAACTTTCTTAAGTCGTCCCAATTATTATAGCATGCCACCCAATTCGTGAATTATCGTAACCGTTTACAAGTGTTGCCTTTACGCGTCTTCTTTTTTCTTGACAGTCCGTTAAAGTCCGGCCCCATCCCCTTTAGCGCTTGCGGGATGGCTAAGGTATCTTAACGGTCAAACCATTTACGAAAGGCGAAATCTATGGTCTAATAAGTGCATTAAGGCAATCGTTAGACTCAGGGGTTTGCTTAAATTCCCGTTAAGGACTGCCCCGCCCTTTCCAATCGGCCCGGTTCCGTTCTATAATGGGAAAAGATTTTGACAAAGATGAGGAAATTAAAATGCCCAAAAATAATGAAAGTAACCGGCAACGGTCACCGGAAGACTTCGAACAAGTCTATGATCGGCGTAGCGACTATAACTCACACTTCAAACATCCCCAGGTTCATCCCCACCGCCCACTCCTGTGGGTCATCGTGGCAATCCTGCTGGTCTTCCTAGGGGGCGGACTAGCTTATGGTTACCACGCTTGGACCTCGGCCAAAAAGACCTTTGACCAGACCTACCAGTCTTCTGGTGTGTCCAAGAGCCGTAACATCTCGGCCGTGTTAAAGGAAAACAAGCCGTTCTCGATTCTCCTCCTGGGAACCGACACGGGGGCCTTGGGACGGTCTGACGTGGGGCGGACCGATACCATGATGGTCGCCACCATCAACCCCACCACGGAAACGGCCTACCTGACCAGTATTCCCCGGGATACCCGGGTAACGGTGGGTTCCGGCGCGAACGCGTCCATCCAGAAGATCAACGCTGCCTACACGATTGGTGGACCCAGCGGTGCGGTGAAGACCGTGGAAGACCTGTTGGATGTGCCGATCGACTTCTACGCCATCGTCAACATGGGTGGGCTGGAAAAGATGGTCAACGCGGTAGGCGGTGTCGACGTAACGCCACCACTGACCTTCAAGTACGCCCAAGCCGACGTCAAGAAGGGCGTCAAGACCCACTTGAACGGGAAGCAGGCTCTGTCGTACTCCCGGATGCGTTACGATGATCCCCAAGGCGATTACGGCCGGCAAAAGCGGCAACGCCAAGTTCTCCAGAAACTAGTGGTCAAGGCGGCGGGATTATCCTCCATCACCCGGTACCAGCAGATCCTAACGTCCCTCAAGGGGAACCTGAAGACGGACCTGAGCTTTGACGATCTGATGCAGATTCGGGCTAAGTACGGTGACGCCTCGCACCACATCAAGTCAGAGACCTTACAGGGGGACGACGCCATGATCGATGGAATCGCCTTCCAGGTCGCGCCGAATAAGGAACTTAAGCGTGTTTCCAACCACATTCGGAAGACCCTAGACCTCGAACCAACAACCAAGTTCACCACGGATGCGTTAAATTCTTCGCAGGATACCACCGGGACGGGAACTGGTTACTAATTCAATCACGATTGATCAAGACTGAGATTTTTTCTCAGTCTTTTTTATTTGCCAAATCCCCCGTTTGCCACGGCTTAGCCCCACTAACGACTCATTCTTCGCAAAATTAGGGGTTGCCAGCGCGTAGCGAATCCCGTAATATCTAAATAGTAATTATTACCATTTAGAAATAAGGAGTGTTTTCAACATGTTCTCACGTTTTCCGCGCCTTACCCGCTTCTGGCAAGTGCTTCCCCTACTGGCTATCTTGCTGCTAGCCGGGTGCCAATCCACCCAGAAATCCGCTGCCTCACGAACTAGCACCACGAAACCGATCCACGTGGTCGCCAGCTTGGACTTCTACGGGGAAGTCGCTCAAGCCGTCCTGGGCCAACACGGGACCGTCGACACCATCATCAAGAGTGCCAGCGTGGACCCGCATGATTTCGAACCCACCCCGCAAAACGCCACGACCGTGAATCACGCGACCCTGGTCCTGGGTAACGGACTGGGCTACGACGCTTGGCTAGGTAAGCTGGTCGCCAGTGACCGGAACGCCCCCAAGTATCTACGGGTGGGCGAAGATGTCCTGGGCTTAAAGACCGGGGCGAACGAACACGTCTGGTACCGCCCAGAAACCATGCCCAAGCTTGCCACCGCGTTGGCCCAGCAATTCGGCAAACAGGCGCCCAAGTACCGGGCCTATTACCAAAAACGGGCTCGATCCTACCAGCAGCAGCTCAAGCCCCTCCAACGTCAAATCAAGCAATTACAACGTTCTCAGCAGGCTCAACCAGTCATTGCCAGCGAGCCCGTCTTCGATACTGCACTACAGGCCCTAGGGTACCAACGTATCAGTGACCGGTTCGAAAAGGCCATAGAGAACGGTACGGACCCCGCCCCCCGGGACTTACAACGCCTGCAAACGGCAATTCGTCACCGTAAAGTGGCCTTCTTAGTCAACAACCAACAAGCCAGTTCTCCCACGGTCAAGCAGCTGGTTCGCCTTGCCAAGCAATCACAAGTCCCCGTGCTGAACGTGACCGAGACCAAGCCTCAGGGCCAGACCTACGTAGAGTGGATGTCTCAGCAATACACTGACTTAGCCCGGATTCAAGCCGACCAGCGCTAACGCCGACTGAAGCCCCACTACTCGTAACCGTCGAAACTGTGCTAAAGTAGAGGTGAACGCATCTTCGTACAAAAGGAAGTGAACCACCATGCCGACCTATCGTTTTTTCGTCCAACCCCAAATCGATCAGGACGCGCAACGGGTGATTGGGTATGAGGCCCTCTTACGCCAACAGGTCAACCGAAACTGGGTGTTACCCGCCTCATTTACGGCGATTTCAGTGACCGACCAGATCAAGCTGTTAGCTGAGACGGCCACGGCGTTAAACGTCGCCGCCAGTCAGCAAACCCTGGCCTTCAACCTCAACAACGCCCAATTTCACGACCCCCGAACTCTGGGGGCCATCGTCCTCTTCAAAAAGCAATTCACTAACGTGGACTTGACCATTGAATTGACCGAAGCTCCCCAGCTGGACGAACTAACGCGCTTTAGCACGGTCCTGCACCAATACGGTATTCAATTGATCATCGACGATGTGGGCACCGGTTCCAACACGTACGCCAACATCCGGAACCTCCTCCCCTTCGTAGACGAAATCAAGTTTGCCATGCAGAACCTGCGGGCCACCCATCGTGACCAGCGGATTCCCTATGAACTGGCCTTCTGGTCCCAGATTGCCCGAACGTTCCGGTTACGGATGATCTTGGAGGGGGTCGAAAACGCCGCCGACCAAGCACTGGCCAAGCGGTTCGGAATCTCCATCCACCAAGGGTACCTATACGGTAAACCCAGCTTACCAGCTTAGATTTAGGATAATTAAAACGGCCTCAGGATTTTTCCTGAGACCGTTTTTTTAAAACTCACTCTGTTCTTACCGTACATACGTTGGGTTAGCTGTAATGTAACCGCCAGCCACACGATACCGTAACGTACCATTCTGCGTGTAGTTCCAACCCAAGACTTTTAGAACTCGACGCACTGGATAACGTCCATTCCGGTGTTTAAAATTAACGGTTGAATAACGATTAATGTGCCGACGAACCGTTACCCGTCGCGGAATCCACCGCTTCCCTACTTGAACCAGCTGCTTATTACCGGTAATGAATTGGCCATTGGTCAGCTGGAAACGCGTTGCTTGGCCCTGACGCGTCACCCGCTTAACGTTAAGTTGCTGACCTTGCCGGTAATGCTGTATCTTCCCGCTTAACATTACCCGCTGATAGCCATTGACACCCTTAGGATTGATGACCGTTACCACACCAGTCTGTCCTGGATGTGCGTAGTAAGCTGACTGGACATAGGCTGACCGGGTCGTGATGTAGCCCACTTGCCTATAAGTCGGCGAGTATCGGTTCACATCACGAACACGATACCGAGGATTCCCTTGTTTAGACGTTGCGTTTCCTAGAACTTTGAATTGCGGCTGCTTCATCTGCGGCTGTCGCTTGAACCAAGCCATTCGACTTTGCTTGGTAAAGGTTGGTGTTCGGTAAAAGCCAATTTTCTTAACCGCGATAACACGCTTTTGTGCAACGGGTTGGTCCTGTTGACTCACCACCACATTAAAATCTGGGGTAACCGGGAGAACTGGTTGCTGCGATATCCCCGGTGTGTCAGGAACTACTGGTGTGCCCGGATTAATAGGTTTTTCGGGATCCACTGGTTGATCAGGGTCAACGGGTTCTTCAGGATCAACGGGCTTCACTGGTTCTTCAGGATCCCCTACTGTCTGCCAGACATACGTGGTCACAGGCTGACCTGCCGTTGCATAGTTCTGAACCAGTGCCGAACTGGTGATACCTGGCCCGCCAGCGGTGGAACGCCATTTTCCAGTATAGTTTTCATTAGCTGTTAATTCTGCTAAGTCTGGATTTTGATGAGTGACAAATTGGACTTTAGGTCCCAACGTAAGCTTTTTCAGATTGCACAGATTACTAAGCATCTTCGTAGTATCCGCATTTCGCGTGTCTATTCCCGCAAGATTAAGATTCTCAATCTTCGTTGGCAACTGCTCTGGCGTTACCCCCATCTCCTCCAGCGTTGCATCATCAATGCTAAACATATTCGTCATATCAATGACTTTCTCAGTTTTAAAGTGCGATAGGTCTAAGGCCTTTACGCCTAAGACAGCAAACATCTGCGACATGTTCGTGACTTGACTGGTATCAAAGCTTGAAAGATCCAATTTCGCCAAGCTCCAACATCCCCAAAACATCCGTGCCATATTCGCGACTTGACTGGTATCAAAGTTCGAAAGGTTCAATTGGGACATGCTGGTTAGGCCCGCAAACATCTCTGACATGTCTGTAACCTGACCAGTGTCAAAATTCGAGAGGTCCAATTGGTCCATGCTAGTTAGTCCCTCAAACATCTGCGACATATCCTTAACATTTGCAGTCTCCAGGCCACTGACATCTAAATCAGCTAAGCTGCTATCTTCCTTAAATAGTCCAGCTAGCGTTATCGCATGAGAGGTATCCAATCCTTTCAGAGTTAATTGGGTCATATTCTCATTCAAGGCAAACATTTGCGACAAGTCAACACCACCGCTTGCCGCCCCAATTTTCGTTAGATAATCAACATTAAGCTGTTGCAAGTCATGATTATTCGCAAACATCCCTGCCATGGTGGTGACATGTGGAAATTGATGATTCGAAAAGTCTAACTGAGTTGAGCGTCCATCTGCAAACATTCCTTTAGTAGTGGTCACCTTTTCAGTATTGAAGTTAGAAAAATCGGTTCCCGTCACGTCAGTACTTCGAAACATATTGGCCATATTGGTCACATTTTGGGTATCAAAGTTTTTAAGATCCAGATGCCCGCCCAGACTACGTTCAAACATCCCCTCCATAGTTGTCACATTTTGCGTATTGAAACTGGTCAAATTCCAGGTATCATCAAAATGGCATGTATTAAACATGCCTTTCATGTTCGTGACCTTACGCGTATCAAAACTCGAAAGGTCAAGGTTGGGGCCTTCAGCAACATTGTCCCAAAACATGTAAGACATATCCGTGACGTTTTGGGTATTTAAAGACGTAAGATCCGGGTAAGTAAAATTCCATTCTTTAGCAAAAAAGTAAGACATATTCTCAACTTGACTAGTATCTAAATACGATAACCCATGAATATAATTTAAAAAACGAAATCCCGCAAACAGTGCTCGTGAATCCTTACCAGCCACTACGCTACCTGTAAATTCAATCTGCCGAATGCTTGATTCGACGACCCGAATGGACTGCCCTGTCGCCTGGGAAACGGCTGAGATCAATGGACTCGCTGGAACTTCAAAGTCCTGATTATAATCACCATTATAATTGGGTAAGGTCCCCCCTTCGAGGTACAAAATTCCCGCTTCAAAACGCCATCGACATCCCTCCCCCATGATTCCAGAAGCATCTTGAATACCATACGCATGAACCGTCATCGTCGGTTGCACCACTGGGGTTTTCTCCTCCAACGATACGTTCATAGGGACGGCCACCCCCAAACCTAAGCCGGTCAATAAGCAAATAGCGGTTTTCCAAAACATCTCAATTCCTCCTACCATCAGCTGGCCATGTAAGCGCTTTTACAGTTAATAGTATAGCACCTTCATCGTCCCCAAAACGTTTAATTAGTGAAGAAATCCACTTTTAACTGAAGGGTTAAAAAAACGCTGTCTCCTACCGCAAGTAGGCCAGCGTTCCATTGTTAGATGTCATTTAAATTCCGTCCCCCAACCCGTGAAGATTCACTGTTAGACGTGGTTGAGTCATAGTTCCTAAATCATTTCGGCATACGTATAACCCGTGAGGGCGGTCAGCACCAGCATTTAACTTTATCCTAGTTTAACAACCCCAGCGCATAGCCCACCAGACTGATGACCAGTACGCCGCCCAATAACCAGGACGGCTTCACGTGGTGGCGCAGTAGCCAGACGCAGCCTAGCGTCAAGACCAGGGGAATCAGACCCGGCATCAGTTGGTTGAGAACTTTCTGCAAGGTGTAATCCGTATGGGTGCTGGTGGTCCAGCTGAATTGCAACTGGACTCGGACCCACCGCGGAACTAAGGCGCCCATGACAAACATCCCCACGATGGAGGCGCCCAACGTCAGCTTCTGGAGAATCCCACTGCCCAGATAATCGATCACGTGCAGACCCTGCTGGTAACCCCAGCGCTGGGCCCACCAGCGAAAACCTAACCGGACTAAGTTCCACGCGATAAAGAAAACCAGCGGGCCCACGATACCAAAGCCGCTTAGCGCCAAACTGGCCGCAAAGGCACTCAAAATTGGGCGCCAAGTTCCCCACCACACGGGGTCCGCCACGCCAGCCAACGAGCCCATCATCCCCACTTTCATGGCGTTGATATCCGCTGCTGAGACGGCGTCGCCCCGGGCGTGTTGTTCCTCTAAGGATAGGGTCACCCCGGTAATCAACGACTGCATGTAGGGCATGGTGTTGAAGGACGCCAGATGCCGAGTCGCCGCGGCTTGTCGGTCCGCTTTATCCGCATATAACCGCTCGATAGCGGGAATCATGATATAGCAAAACCCCAAGTTCTGGAGACGCGGGTAGTTCCACGCGGCCTGTTCCAGACCAGAGCGGCCAAAAATCTTCAATTGATCTCCCAGCGTTAACGTCTGGGGTGTTTTGGTTGGCATCGTTGACCCTCCCTACAAGTCGTCTAATTCCCGGTCAAGCTCATCTTCCGTGGTGTCCCCAGATTGGCCTCCCGTCGGCGGTTGTGGTCCCCGCCCCGTGGGTTGAATCGAGACATAAATCAAGGCTAGTGCCACGCCAATCATACCTAACGCAATCAGACTGAGGTGCTGATCCGTGGCGAGCGCGAAGCCCAGGAAGAAGAACGGCCAGACCTGCTTGGTCGCCATCATGTTGATCACGATCGCAAAGCTGACCACCGCCAACATACTGGCGGCGACCCGTAGCCCCCCGTGAACGGAAGTGGGCAACCACTGGTACCCCTGCCGGAGAACGGACGCTGGAATCAACAGCAATACCGCCGTGGGCAACATGACCCGCAGGCCCTGCAACGCCGCGCTATACAGGTGTAACCGTGTGATGCGGTGTAAGTCCCCCACCGCCGCGGCCTGGTCCGCTTGGGCGACCAACGGGACAATCAGGTGGCGTAAGAGCCGGGTCAAGACCTGTCCGACCCAGGCTAGGGGTAACGCCAAAATCACGCCCGCAGCCACCGGTAAGTGCGCCGGGCCACTGACCCACCAAGCCGCAACTACAGCGGCTAACGCGGGGTCTGGGGCAACGGCCGCACCAATATTCATCCAGCCCAGTGTGACCAGCTGTAACGTGGCGCCTAACGTCACGCCGCTTAACGGCTGGCCCACCGCCAGGCCCACCAAGGTACAGGCCACGATGGGTTGCTGGAACTCCCACTCGTCAGTGACGCCCTCGATTCCCGCAAGAAAGGCAATGATTAAGATAGCAATGATAGCTCCGGTCACGATGACGCCTCCTAACTTCTGTCACAATGTTCTCACAAAAATACCCCGCCCGGAACGACCCGAGTGAGGTATGCCCTCTAATTCGCCGTTAACCCTTGCTTCGTAGCTAACGTTAAAAATGCCTGTTGCCGATCAGTCGGCACGGTCTGCGTATAGACGTTCACGCCTGCCGCAACCAACTGTTGGACGGCAGTCACGTCCGCCGTATCCGCCGCGACACTGGGGGTCAACATGGTCTTATGGACCGTGTAGGCCAAGTTCCCCACGTTCACGCCGGTCTCGGTCAGATCGATGCCCTGAGCCGCTAACTCGGCCATTTCTCCCAACGTTTCCGTTAGAACCAGCGGCCGAAATTGATCAAACCGGGCATCCCGGTAAATCTGAACCATCTTCGCCACCGTAATCACGTTGGCTTTGACCTCCGGCGGCGCGGCCTGCATAATCAATAATTTACGTAAGTGGTCTTGAGCCACGTTGTCGGAGACGACCAGGATTCGGTTGGGCCGAATCGCCTTGGTCCACACGGTCGCCACTTGACCGTGCAAAAGCCGGTCATCCACGCGTGCCAATTGAATCGCCATTGTCATAGTAAGTCGTCATCTCCCGTGTCCATCTGTAAATCTAAGTGCCGAATGCCCCCCTGCGCCGCGCGCTCAAGGTGCGGAATCACATCGGCTAGTGGCTGTTGTTGCAACGCTAGGGCTTCAATCAACATCGGTAAGTTCAAGCCAGCCAGTAGGCCGTACTGGTCCGGGTGCTCTGCTACGATGCGACTCGCCGCATTAAACGGCGACCCGCCCCACAGATCGACCAGGAACAACACGCCATCGTTCGGCTGCATTTCTTGAATCGCGAGTCGGTAGTGGCTAACCAGGTCTTCGACCCCTTCTTTAGCGGCCAACGGTACGGCAACGACTTTCTGGGTCTTACCAAAAATCATTTCGGCACTCTGTAGAATCCCCCGGGAAAACTCCCCGTGACTGGTTACGATTATGGCCAGCATCCTGCCACCCCTTCACTTTTTCCGTTATTTAGTCTGAATTCAATATAGCACAAAAGAGCGTTTCCAGCCACCACCCCTAAGAATTTTGTGCCAGTTGCACCATCGCTTGTGGCGTCAAGAAACTGACGTCGGGCGTTAAGTTCGTGGGTCGCGTTCCGTTCCACGCAGCAAAGCCGAATTGGACGTGGGCCGCGTGAGCCGCTTGTTGGTCGTATAAGGTATCCCCTACATAAACCGTGTCGGCCGGCTTCACGCCTAGCCGTTCCATCGCGAGTAAGATACCATCAGGTTCCGGCTTGCCGTGGGCCACATCTTCGGCCACCACCTTCACGGCAAAGTAGTCATCCAACCCTTCGCTCACCACGTCGCGATCGTATTCGAATTGCCGCTTCGAGGTCATCACGGCTAACCGAGAGCCTAACGTCATGAGCTGACCAAGCGCCGGCTTAACGCCGGCATAGACGGCCACCGTGTCCCGGTACTCCTGCGTTCGCGGCCCCCACAACTTCAAGACCGCTGGCCAATCCGGCACCTTCAATCGTAGCAACGCATCCTTACTGGGAATCCCGAACATGGTCGCCAGTTCCGCGTAGGGCTTCTCGATGCCCCGTTCGTGGAGAATCGCTTGTAGCGACTTCATGTACATGGCTTCCGTGTCGAGTAACGTTCCGTCAATATCAAAGATAAAATTTTTCATTTTACTTGCCTCGTTTCCGGTTTTTCCGTCATCCCACTAAAAAAGGATGCGACCCCGTGAGGTCTCATCCCTAGTGTAGCATGCTTTTTTGATTACGACTCAAACTTCGGTGCGGGAACCGTGCCGTCGGCTGGCACCGGCGTTCCCGATTGGTGATCGTCCTGGTCGTTAATGACCTCTTCAGAACGTTGCAGGTTCCGCAATTGCCGAACCGCCCGAATCCAAGAAGGCACCAGAATCGCACAGGAACCCAGCCAAGCCAGGGGTTCCGCAGAAACGGCCCCGGCATACCCGAAGGCCCCCACCATGAACAGTGCGGCGAAGACCCGCATGGTCAATTCTCCGACACCGGCCAACGTCGGTAAGACCCGCCGACCCAGGCCCTGCAGGGTGTTTCGAATAATGAACAGCACACTCAATAACAGGTAGGTGCTTCCGATGATGTTAAAGTAGGTCTGTGACAGTTGAATCACGTGTTCGTCGGCTGTCCCAATGATCAACGTGACGATAGGCCGTCCAAAGAAGATCACCAACGCACCGGCTGCCACGGCAAAGGTCCCGGACAGCCACAGGGTCTTTTTGACCCCTTCTAGGATTCGGCCGTACTTGGCCGCCCCGAAGTTTTGGGCTGCGAAGGTCGCCATGGTGACCCCGAACGAAGACATCGGCAACGAGCAGAGTTGGTCGACCTTAGAAGCCGCCGTCGAGGCCGCCACGGAATCCGTCCCTAAGGAGTTCAAGGCCGCTTGCATCACCATGGTCCCAATCGCGATGATGGAGAGCTGAAAGCCCATTGGCATCCCAGTTGAGAAGTGATCCCAGAGTTCCTTCACGTCGACCCGAAAATCGTCCCAGGTGATGTGTAAGAGCGGAATCGACCGGACAATGTAGGCGATACATAGCAGCGAAGCAACGACCTGCGAGATCACGGTCGCCCAACCAGCACCGGCCACTCCCATGTGGAAGACCAGAATGAACAGGAGCTCCAAGGCCACGTTGACCACGGTCCCGATGACCAAGAAGATCAACGGGGTCCGCGAGTCGCCCAAGGCCCGGATGATGTTCGACAGCAAGTTGAACGCCATCGACGCGAAGATTCCGGCAAAGATGGTCCGAATGAAGATCCGGGCGTTCACGTAAATGGACGCCGGCGTCTGCATTAATTTCAAGATGGGATCCACGAAGGTCAACGACAGAATCGTTAACAAGATGGTCATCAGAATCGAGATGACAATGCTCGCAGCAAACGACCGCCGCACACCGCGCAGATCCCCGGCACCGTATCGAGTAGCCGTGATGATGGCGAGGCCGGCGGTGAGTCCTTGCGCAAAACCAATGATCAAGAAGTTGATCGAGCCAGTTGCCCCAACGGCCGCTAAAGCCTTGACGCCCAGCGTCTGTCCGACGACCACGGTGTCCGAAACGTTATATAATTGCTGGAATAAATTCCCAATCAACAGTGGGATGGTAAAGAAGAAAATGAGTTTGAGGGGACTGCCCTTGGTTAAGTCGTTCATAAAAATGCCGACCTCCTTATTCAAATAATAGGTATCAGGTCAAAACCACAAGGCATTCACTATACCGCCATCGGCTAGCTTTGTCTGTAAATATGCTCACGCGATTTTCCTGACAATTTAATTCCCTATACTACGCGCCGAAAATACTTTTGGAAAGGTTAAATTAGCCTGAAAACGATTGCGTGCTGGAATTGTTACCTATTTGTCATAAATTCAGTGAGGGGTGGGTCTCACTTGCCAACTAATCACCCTATGCGGGTAAAAAAGACCGATAAAAAAAGTCCCCCAAGCATTCTGCTTGGGAAACTTTTCTGTAAACCTCTGATGCGGCCAAGAAGATTCGAACTTCCACCGGGATTACCCCGACAAGATCCTTAATCTTGCGCGTCTGCCAATTCCGCCATGGCCGCGTTAACTCACAAGAAATAGTATACCAAATGATTTTCACACTGACAATATTTTTTGCAAGTTATTTTAAATTAATTCATTCTAGGCATCGGTCAGGACCGTGGCCCCCTGCTGATCTACCGGGATAATCCGCAGACTTCCCGGTAAGTTCTTCTCCGCCAACTTATGGCGCAACAACGTCAGCTTTCCAGAATCGCCCAACGTGACCACGGTCGGCCCCGCCCCGCTAAGGTAGGTGCCCACGATGTCTAACTCGTGAGCCGCTTCGCGAATCTGGTCCAGCTCAGGAACCAGCTGTGAGCGGGCCTGCTCGTGGAACTCATCGCGCTCGATCATCCGGGCCGCTAATTCCCAATTCCCCGCTAGCAGCGCCGCAACCAACACGTTGGCCACACTGCTGGCGTGCACGGCCGTCTTAAAGTCGACCGTGGCGGGTAACGCCGCCCGGCTCTTCCGGGTCAATAACTTCTGTCCCGGAATAAAGACTAGAGCGGATAAGTTAGCCGGTAACGGTAACGACAGCGCGTCCGCCCACCCGTCGTTGACCGTGGCCACGGCGGCCTGCCCCATTAAGGCGGGTGCCACGTTATCCAAGTTACCGCCGACCTTGACCGCCCAGTTCAGCTGATCGGCGATGGAAAGGTCCATCTCCCCCAGCTCATTGGCAATCTTGATACCGGCAATAATGGCACTGGTAGAACTCCCCAGCCCCCGAGAAACGGGGATATCCGACATCACCGTCAACTGGTGGGGCTGCAACTTAGGGTTCACCTTTAAGGCCGCTTGGACCATCAGGTTATGCTCATCGCGAGGAATCTCCGTCCCCAACGCATGATTGACCCGCCATTCTTCCGTCCGTTCCTCGATAATGACCGTCAGATACAGGTGTAGGGCGGCCCCAATCGAGTCGATGCCGGGGCCCAGGTTCGCGGCCGTTGCCGGTACCCGAATAATTGTCTTACCCATTTATTTTTTGCCTCCTTCAATCTTTAGGTCGCGTTGCCGCCGTGACCACGCCCGTCCAGCGCAGTCGGCCGCGACACCGACCACAGACCATCCTAGTCACGTCCACCCGGCGTAACCGGTAGTACCGCTGCTGACAGGTCGTACAGACGTAGACCTGCCAATGCCGCAATCGCGGCGTCGCGGGAGCCGGGGCGGGCGCATACCGCAACCCGCCAACCTGCCGGAGGAGACGCTGAAAAGCCTTGGTTCGGTGCTGACCGGACTGTCCGGCTAGATGCAGATGGTAGTGACACAGTTCGTGCTTAATCACACCCTCTAAGGTCGCCTGGTCGTGCTCCGTTAACATCCGCGGGTTGATCTCGATATCGTGATCCCGCAGCCGATAACGGCCACCAGTCGTTCGTAGGCGGGCGTTAAAATACGCGTGATGCCGGAAGGGATGCCCAAAGAACTGCTGTGAGAGTTGCTCGACTAACCGCTGTAGCGCTTCATCGGTCATGCAACCATCCCCTTTCAACCTCACGATTGGCAAGCAGGCGCTCCACCATCGTGAAGCGCCCGTCGGCCTTACATTTGACTCGTCATAATCCGTTGGGTCATGGCGGTGACTTTACCCATAGCTTCCTCTTGTTGCTGCTCAGCAGCGTTAAAGGCGGCTTCATCGACCGTCTGGTCCGCAGGATGAATACTATCTGTCATGGCTTGGCATCCCTCAGTGTAATTCCGGAAAGCCGTCACCAAATTTTTGTGTTTCCCCAAAATTTTAATCGGGGCTTGGGCCTGTTCCAACTGAGCCAGCTTGGCTTGGTAGCCATCCGTTCCCTTTTGGAAGTGGTCCGCCACCGCCGTCAGATCTGCCACGGTCAATTGGTCGACCGTGTGCGCGTCTAAGGCCTGCCGAATCTTTTCAAAATCAGCGTTCATGTCGTTGGCTTCGTCTTCGGTTCCTTGTAGGACCTTCGACAATACCCCAAAGTACACGTTTGGATTTGTTTTTCGCATCTCGACCGCTCCTAAATTTTAGTTGTCTCGCCAGAACGTATCGTACACGTTGACGGGTAAGTGCCGCTTGTGGGCCGTCTTACGGTACCAGTTCTCAATCGTCGTAGCCGCTTGCTCACTGACCGGCTTCCCTTCCAGGTAGTCGTCAATGTCTTGGTAGCGGACCCCTAAGGCCACCTCATCCGGTAAAGCCGGACGGTCGTCTTCCAGATCGGCCGTTGGGACTTTTTGGTACAGGTGTTCCGGCGCACCCAGGAACCGCAGCATGGCCGCACCCTGACGCTTATCTAGCCGCCATAACGGGCAGATGTCCGTAGCGCCATCCCCGTACTTGGTGTAGAATCCGGTCACCGCTTCGGCCGCATGGTCGGTCCCCACGACGGCCCCGTTCCGGGCACCGGCGATCGCGTACTGGGCGATCATCCGCTGGCGGGCCTTGATGTTACCCTTGTTAAAGTCGCTGATGGTGTCGCCGTTAGCCGTCACAGCCGCTTCCATGGCGTCCGTGGCGGGTTGAATGTTGACCCGTTCCACCACGTCAGCGTTCATGAAGTCGATAGCCGCCATCGCGTCAGCTTCGTCGGCCTGTTCGCCGTACGGCAACCGTACCGCAATGAACTGGTAGTCCGACTGACCCGTCTCTCGACGTAACTCCGTGACCGCTTGTTCGGCCAAAGCCCCCGCTAACGTCGAGTCCTGACCACCGGAGATTCCTAAGACTAAAGTCTTCATGAATGAATAGTGGCGCAGGTAATCCTTTAAGAAGTCCACACTCCGCCGAATCTCCGTCTCCGGATCAATGGTCGGTTGGACCTTGAGCGCCTCAATGATTTCTCGTTGCATGTCGCGCATCGTTCTTACCCCCTCAAATAATCCCGCGTTATTCAGGCATCTTCTGTACGTAACTGTGAATCTGCTTGATGATTTCCATCTTCTGGTCCCAACAAGCTTGGGAGAGGTCAACCGGATACTTCTGCGGGTTCAAGTCCCGCTTGTATTCCGGCCACAGATTGGCCAAGGCGCCCCGAGCACGGTCCCGGACCGCGGACAGAGCGGGCAGCTTGTAGACCAGCTGGCCGTCCTCGAAGATTGACTGCAAGAGTGGCCGGGCGTTGAAGTCCGTGACCGTCTTGTTGATGTAGGTGTAACTTGGGTGGAACATGAAGAGGCTTTCGTAGTTCCGGGGGTCTTCACTCGACAGCGCCACGTAGTCCCCTTCCGTCTTTCCATCCGTCTTCTTGGTGATCCGCCAGACCTGCTTCTTTCCTGGCGTGGTCACCTTCTCGGCGTTGTTCGACAGCTTGATTGTCGGTTGCATCTGACCATGGTTGTCTTCGATGGACACCATCTTATAGACGGCACCCAAGGCTGGTTGGTCAAAGGCGGTAATCAGCTTAGTGCCGATCCCCCAGACGTCGATTTTGGCGTCCTGCATCTTCAGACTTTGAATCGTCTTTTCATCTAGGTCGTTGGAAGCAAAGATCTTCGCGTTCGGGAAGCCCGCTTCGTCCAGCTTTTGCCGGACCCGCTTCGACAGGTAGGCCATATCGCCAGAATCGATGCGAACACCCTGGAAGTTGATCTTATCGCCCATCTCCTGGGCCACCTTGATGGCGTTCGGCACCCCACTCCGTAAGGTGTCATACGTGTCCACTAAGAAGACGCAATCGCGATGGGTCTCCGCGTAAGCCTTGAAGGCGGAGTAGTCATCGCCATAGGTCTGCACCAGCGCGTGGGCGTGCGTACCGCTGATGGGAATCCCGAAGAGTTTACCGGCCCGGACGTTGGACGTCGCGTTAAAGCCCCCGATGTAGGCCGCCCGGGTCCCCCAGATGGCTGCATCGAATTCTTGAGCCCGACGCGTCCCGAATTCCATCAACGCATCGTCGCCGGCCACGGAACGAATCCGAGCGGCTTTAGTCGCCACCAGCGTTTGATAGTTCAGGATATTTAAAATGGCCGTTTCGACTAATTGACAGTCGGCTAATGGTCCTTCAACCTGTAGAATAGGTTCATGGGCGTAGACCAGTTCCCCTTCGACCGCTGAGCGAATCGACCCCGTAAACTTAAAGTTTGCCAGGTAATCCAAGAAGTCGTCGGAATAATCCTCCGCTTCCCGCAAATACGCAATGTCGGTTTGGGAAAAGTGCAGATTTTGGATATAATGAACAACGTGCTCTAACCCCGCGTACACGGCATACCCGTTGTGAAAGGGCATGTCGCGGAAGAAGACTTCAAAAACCGCCTTTTTGTCGGCGATGCCCTCTTCAAAGTACGTCTGAATCATGTTGATCTGGTAGGCATCCGTGTGCAGAGTGTAACTGTCATCAGGATACAAAGTTGTCATAATTCTTTACTCCCTTAGCTAGTTTTCAAGCTGAACGTGAGACAGATTTTCATGCAATAATCTCTTACATTTTAGCATGAAACCCGCAATTCAGCCCAATATTTCATATCAAACCTCAGAGTGACTTTATCCTCCGAACAATCGAAAGGAGTCCTTGCCATGCAAACGACATTTCCGACCGTTTCTGTGTTAAATGTTCCGTTCATTAAGGCCTCACGGGCCCAATTCCTGTCGACCCTCCAGGCCCGCATCGACCACCAGCAAAATACCTTCGTGGTGACCGCTAATCCAGAGATTGTGATGTACGCCCACCAACACGCGGACTACCTCCGGCTGCTGCAACACGCAGACTTCGTGACCCCCGACGGTGTGGGCATCCTAGACGGCGCCAAGATTCTAGGCGACCCGCTTCCCGAACGTATCACCGGCTTCGACACCATGACCGCCCTGTTGACTTGGGGCAGTGACCACCACAAGGCGGCTTACTTCGTGGGAGCCAAACCGGAAGTCATCGACTTTCTCCGCGACATTCTCCCCAGTCACTACCCGGGATTGAACATCGTGGGGCTCCGCGACGGATACTTTACGGACGAACAGGCCGTCGCCGACGACATCGCTGCCAAGCAACCGGACATGGTCTTCGCGGCCCTGGGCTTCCCCAAGCAAGAACACTTCATCGCGATTCACCGTCAAGCCGTAAACGGCCTGTGGATGGGGGTCGGCGGGAGCTTCGACGCGCTCGCGGGGACGGTTCCCCGGGCCCCTGAATTCTGGCAAAAACATCACTTAGAGTGGGCCTACCGGACGCTCAAGGAACCTAAGCGGCTCAAACGGATTGCCGTGATTCCCCGTTACCTGCGTCTGGTTCGCCAGCAAGCCAAGCACTAGATGATAACGTCCCTAATTTTTCCATAAACATCATAATACTGACTCGCTTACAAGAATACCTCCCCTAACGACCATGGGCCGCTAGTGGGAGGTATTCTTAGTTATTCGACTATTTTTCTAGGTAGAACTCAAAACGTTCACCCACGTACTGGGTCCGCACGTACTCAAACGGCGTTCCGTCTTGCAGGTAGGTCACTTGCCGCAACCGTAAGATGGCGTCGCCCCGCTTGATTTTCAGATATTCAGCAATCCGTTCGGACGCCGACATCGCAGAGACCGTCTGTTGCGCCTTACCGGGAATCAGCTTTTTCTTATCTTCCAGTGCCCGGTACAAGGAGCTGGTGACTTCCTTCTTATTCAAGCCCTTGACCAGCCGATCCGGGACCGTTGCGACTTCAAAACAGATGGGCACATCGTCTCCGTAACGAATTCGTTCCATCCGCAGGACCACGTCATCTTCACCCAGCTTCAGCTTTTCGGCTTCACTCAAGGAAGGGTTCATCACGTGGTACGAAATCGTCTTGCTGGAGGGTTGCTTGCCCTGTGCCAGCATCAGGTCCGTAAAACTCGTGACCCCGGACATCTTCTCTTGGACCTTCTGGTTGGCCACGTAGGTCCCAGACCCCACTTGCCGTTCCAGAATTCCTTCATCGACTAAGGTCTGAATCGCCTGCCGCAGTGTCATCCGACTCACATCAAAATCGCGTGAGAGCTCCCGTTCGGACGGGATTCGATCCCCCACTGCCCACTTACCGGCCTCAATCGCCCGCTTAATGTCATTATGAATTTGAATATAAATCGGTGAACTCACAGCAACCAACATCCCTTCTAAAACTTGTGTAATTGTTTAGTGTTTATCATGCGCAAATCTGCGACCTAAACTGTAGGTCGCCATCAGGTGCAGGTCCGCCGTCAACAGGTTGAGATCCGCATCCCGACCGACCGTTAATTTTCCTTTTTGGTCCAAACCAAATTCGGCCGCCTGGTTCACGGCACTCATTTGCACGGCATCGTTCACGTCGCATCCCGTAAAGGCAATCACATTGCGGAACGCTTCGTCGTACCGTAAGACGGACCCCGCTAGGTTACCGCTTTCGAGCCGTGCCTGCCGGTCCTTGACGATGACCTTCTGCCCACCGAGCTCGCTGACACCTTCCGGCATCCCCTTCGCCCGCATGGCGTCCGTCACCAGTTCCAGCCGGTGTGATCCCTTTTGCTGGTAGGCCAGCTTCACCATGTCCGGAACGATATGGAACCCATCACAGATCAACTCACAGTACAGGTTATCTTCCAACATCGCGTGACCGGTAACCCCCGGCTCACGGTGGTGGAGTCCCCGTTGTGCGTTGTACAAGTGGGTCACGTGGGTCGCCCGACTGGCTAACAATTGTGCCCGCGTCGCGTTCGAATGTCCCACGGACGGGACAATGCCGTGCGCCAAGCAGTAACTCTCGAACTTCTGCGCACCCGCGTCTTCGGGCGCATAGGTGATTAGTTTGACCCGGTTACCCGACAGCCGGTTCCAATGGTCTAACAACTCGACATCGGGATCCTTAATGTACTTTTCGGGTTGGGCGCCCTTGAAGACGGCCGCGATAAATGGGCCTTCCAGGTGCACCCCCTGAATGATCGGATTCCGTTCAGCAGCCACCGCGATTCCCCGCATCGCGTGATCGATGGCCTGATTCGACTGGGTCATGGTCGTCGGGAACAGTGACGTAATTCCTTCATAAACCATATGGTTAACCATCTCGTTGATTTGGTCGGGGTCCCCATCCATACTATCATAACCATAACCACCATGGCTATGCACATCAATAAATCCCGGGACAATCGTCCGTCCCGTCACCACGTGGACCTGGTCCGCGGGTAGCGGGCGAAAATCCGCCACGGGACCCACGGCTTCGATCTTTTGGTCGAAACGAATGTACCCGTCTGGAATCACAGTCTCACCGGTGTAAATCTTTGCGTGTTTTAAGACAATACTCAATGGCTCTTCCTCCTCAGGTTAGTCTTAGCCTACATGATGATTATAATCGGTATAGACCAGAGTTGCAAGAACCAGCTAAGCGTTTTCGTGATCCCGTTGAACGGTCGCGTCGATGCCCTTAACCACGGCGGTCATCAAGCCTGCCTCTTCCATAGCCAATAAGCCAGCCACGGTACTGCCACCGGGTGAGGCTACCTGGTCGATCAGGGCGAACGGAATCTTGTCGCTCTTAAGGACCATCTGTGCCGAACCCAACGTGGCCTGGGCGGCAATCTGGGTCGCCTGTTGCTTGGACAACCCATACTTCACTCCGGCCCGACTTAAGCTATCGATGAAGAAGTCGATGTACGCGGGGGAACTCCCAGCCAGGGCACTGAAGATGCCGAATTGATCTTCGTTCAACGTTGTGGTGCTTCCTAGTACATTGAAGACGTCCTCAGCGGTGGTCCGCGCGGCGCCCGTTAATTCAGTGTTAGCGGCCACGGCCGTCATCCCCGCGCCAATCTCGACGTTGACGTTGGGCAGGGTTCGTAGGATTGGTTGTTGGTCCCCCACCAGCGTGGCCATCTTAGCCAACGTTAGACCGGCCACAATGGAAATCAAGGTCTTCTGGGGCGTTAAGGCTGGCTTGATTTCCGTTAAGACGGTCGCCGCAACGTTGGGCGTCACTGCCAAGACCACTAGGTCGCTGGCAGCTACCAGGTCGGCGTTACTGGTGACCGCCGTCAGGCCTAGCCGTTGCGCGTACGGCTGGTAGTGGGCCGCCTGGTGACTATGCACCACGATATCGGCCGGCGCGAACGCCCGGGCCTTTAACAGACCGCCAATGATGGCCTGAGCCATCCCACCAACACCAATAAACCCAATTTTTGTCATCTTATTCGTCCTCCTTAGTGGCCGGTAGATGTTCCCGGAACCACTGATCAATTCGTTTTAACCGTTCAACGCGCAAATGCGGCAGCCCCGAACGGGAGAGCTCGTGATTCGACTGGGGGAATAGGACCAGCTGGGTCTCGACCCCCGCTTCCTTCAACCCCACGAAGAATTCCTCTCCCTGCCCCGTCGGACACCGCAAGTCTTCCATGCCATGCATCACCAGGATGGGCGTGTGTGCTTGCTTAACGTACGCTAACGGGGAAAACCGCCAGAGCGCTTGGATATTGCGCATATCCTGCTTCAGCTCCCACGGGGTAAAGTAGTACCCAATGTCACTGGTCCCGTAAAAGCTAATCCAGTTGGCAATCGACCGCTGGGTCACGGCCGCCGCAAATCGGTCGGTGTGAGTCTCAATCCAATTAGTCATGAAGCCGCCGTACGACCCGCCCGTCACACAGAGTTGGTGCGGGTCAATCGTCGGATCCAGGGCTAAGGCCGCATCGGTCCCACGCATTAGGTCCGTAAAGTCACCGTCACCGTAATGGCCTAAAACCGCCGTTTCAAAGTCCTGACCGTAACTATTTCCGCCCCGCGGATTAATGGCGATCACGCCATATCCCCGACCGGCCAAGTACTGCAGCTCATGATAGAACCCGTACCCGAAGTCGACCTGGGGGCCACCGTGGACGTACAGGACCGCGGGATGCTGTGGCTTACCCACGACTGGCGCGAAGTACCAGCCTTCGATGGGCCAGTCCTGAGCACCCTTAAAGGTAAAGCGTTGCCCCGTTACCAGGGTACGTTGGGCCTCGTAGGTCGCATTGGGATTGATCAACTCGCGTTCGGTCCCGGACGGTACATCGAGGACCTTTAACCGACTGACGCTGGTCATGGTACTTTCCGTAAAGGCGATGGTGTGCTGATCGACCACCGTGAAGTCGGTGATGGCCCGGTCACCGGTCAGTAGCGGCGTGACCCGGTCCGATTCAAGGTTCTGGGCTATCAGCTCTAACCGTCCGTGGGTGTTTTCCAACGTCAATACGGTCTGGTCATTCAACCACGCGACGTAGCGTCCCGATAACCGCTGTTGACTATCCATAGCCAGCATGTTGCCCACTTCCACGTCACGGGGCGCGGTCAGATCGCGAAGCTTAGGCTGTTGGACGTCCGTCACCCACGCATGGTACTGTGACACGTTGGGGACGTGGTTATCCTGGCCCCATAAAAGGACCCGGTGCCCATCGCTAGCCAATTGTCCTTGGCTAAACGCACCGGCAGTCAGTGCCGCCGTCAAGAGGTGATCTGGACCACCCGTGAACGGGTGCCAATAGACCCCTGCACTAAAGTCGTGTTCATCATGGGGCAACCGTTCGGCATCGTAGAGGAGCCCTTGGGTGGTCGCCGCCGTCACGGTAAAGTCCGTGGCCCGTTCAAGCACCACCGTCTGGTCCCCCGTGGCTAACTGGTAACGAATCGCCTGGTGAATCACGTGTTGGGGCAAGATTCCCCGACCATTTTGTTGATACCGCAGGCGATCGACCACCTGGACGGTCGGACGCGCGGGGGTCGCGGGACTATCCTGCGGAATCCGATCAACTTGAAAGTAGACGTTCCGCCCGTCCGCAGACCACAGCAGGTGGTGCACGTCAGCGTCACCATGGGTCACCTGGACAGCCGCCCCACCGGTCGTCGCCATCACAAAGAGCTGGGCGTGATCGTGAATCACCCCGCTAAACGCTAACTGCTGGCCATTCGGGCTCAACGTTAACTGGTGCACATCGACTCCCACGGGACTCCACTGCCGCCGGTCCTCGCCATCGCTTAAGCGGACGCTGGCAATCATGGTCTGCCGCGCGTTGGCCGACTGGTCTAGGCGTGTTTCCAAGTAGTAGACCCGCTGACCATCGCTGACTGGCTGGGCCAATGGACGCATGGCGAACAGGTCTTCTGGTTCAACGACTGTCATGACAAATAACCCCCTATTTTTGGCTCACTCAACAAACTGGTCCAGAGCAATTGTTAAGTTGACTGTAGCGAAAATTAGCTGACTTGTCAATTTTCCGGTGCCCGTCTGACGGCCCAAACGACAAAAAAAGACGATACCGTCAACCGGTATCGTCTATCCGAGGTGGTTCTCCTGATTGGGCTAGCTGGGTTCGAACCAGCGCATCACGGGATCAAAACCCGTTGCCTTACCACTTGGCTATAGCCCAATAAAAATGGAGGGGAGTGGATTCGAACCACCGAACCCGAAGGAGCGGATTTACAGTCCGCCGCGTTTAGCCAGACTTCGCTACCCCTCCAAAAAATGAATCGTCGTAACGAATCAACTTCACTATCATACAAAATTCTGCATAAACCGTCAAGCTTTTTTGGAAACTTTTTTAACTTAACGTCATAATTTTTAACCGGTGCCGCCATTCCGTCATGAAATCGGGGGAATCCCACTCGTTGAGTCGCCGGTTATGGTAGCCCAGCGCCTGATTCAAGTACGTGACGGCCCCCAAGTGTTGGGGCCAAAAATGCCGGTGGAGGTGGCCAAAGAGCACGTACGGGACCTGATAGGCTGCCGCCAGCTGCCCGAGTCGTGGGCTACCCATCAAGGCGTTGGCCATGTTCCAGAACCGGTCGTCTGCGGTGTAGCGGATAAACTCCCGCCGCGGCACAAAGTGCGTCATCAAAAGGACCCGCTTGTTGGCGCGCCGGGCCTGGGCCAGTTGCGCTTGAATCTGGATCAGGACCCGGTCCATCCGCTCGTCATCACTCATCGACTGGGTGATCGTACTGTCGATCCAAAAGGCCCGTTTCCAGGCCAAAAAGTTGCGACCCGGTAAGTTATCCGCGTACTGATAATCGTACCAGCCGTTGTTGCCGATAATTCGCCAATTAGTCCCCGGGAGATCGTAGAATTGATGATGCAGGTACAACGGTGATAACGGCGCCTCTAAGGCCGCATAACTCACATCGTGCAACATGTCATGGTTCCCGGCAATGAACCGCACCTGAGCCGGCGCTAAGAGCGTCTGGAGCTGCTGGACGATGGCTAACGACTGATTGAAGTGATTGGTCAGGTCACCGGCAATCAAGTACAACGCCACGTTTTGGGCCTTTAGATATGCGGCCTGCTGGGGAAGCACTGCGGCGGGGTCTACCTGGTTAACATCAAAATGCAGATCACTGATCAACGCGACTTGCGCCATTTTTTCACCTCCCTGAAACCAAAAAAAGTGCGCCACTAGTTTTACCTAGCGTAGCACTTTTGACGGATTATCGGGAATTATTTAATCCCCGCCATTAAATTCTTAATTGGTTTAACCAGCGCGAACATGATCAACCCAGCGACAATCGCCACGATGGCCACACCCATAAAGTACGCAACTTCATTTTCTGGCGTGTACAACTTAACGATTTGTGCGTTGACGGCTTGCCCGGCAGAGTCGGCCAGGAACCACATACTCATCATTTGCGACTGGAAGGCCCGTGGCGCTAACTTCGTCGTCACGGAAAGTCCGATTGGTGAAATCAGCAATTCAGCGATTTCCACCACGGCCCAGCTACCGACCAACCATAATGGGCTGACCAGTGAATTGGTGCCGAATAAGACCACTGGAATCACCATGATCAAGTAGGAAGCCCCGGCAAACAACATCCCGGTAGCGAACTTCGCTGGCGAACTTGGTTGCTTCTTCCCCCACTTGTTCCACAGCATCGCAAAGATTGGCGTGTAGATCAAGATAAACAATGGGTTCAGTGATTGATACCAAGATGGCGAGATGTGCAGGCCTAAGAAGTTGTTGTTGGTCTGGTTTGCAGCGAATAAGGCCAGCACTGACGAACCTTGCTCTTCGATGGCCCAGAAGATGGCTGCGGCGATAAACAGGCCCAGGTAAGCCCAGACGTGCTTCCGTTCTTGTGCCGTAACTTTCTTACTGGTCAAGAAGATCACGAAGTAGACCACTGGCGTTGCCAACGCGATGATTGACAGCAAGACCACGAAGTTGTTCAGGTTCAAGGCGTGCAACAGGTACATCAGAACTAAGACTAACGCGAAAGCTACTAGCCCTACAATGACCCGGCCGCTTAACTTCTTCATGTCACCTGGTTCCAACGGATCAGTTGGGTACAGGCTATCCTTGCTGAGGTACTTCTTGCCCCCGATCCAATATTGGATCAGGCCCAAGAACATCCCGATTGCGGCTAAGGAGAAGCCCAGGTGGAAGTTGTAATTCATTCCCAGCCAACCGACCAGCAATGGCGCTACTAATGACCCTAAGTTAATCCCGAACACGAAGATGGTGAACCCGGAGTCCCGCCGAGTGTCCCCAGCAGCGTACAGACTCCCGACCATTTCAGAAACGTTGGGCTTTAACAATCCAGTCCCTAAAACAATCAAGAGGATTGAGACGAATAGGGCCATTTTACCTGCGGGGAGGGATAAGGCGATGTGCCCGAACATGATCAGCACCCCACCGATGAAGACGGTCCGGCGACTTCCCCAGACCCGGTCACTTAAGTAGCCCCCGAGGACGGATGATAAGTAAACCATCGATCCGTAAATGGACATGATGGATGCGGCAGTTCCTTGATCGAACCCTAAACCACCCTTGGTTACTGAGTAGTACATGTAGTAGATCAGGATAGCCCGCATTCCGTAGTAACTAAATCGTTCCCACATTTCGGTGAAGAACAGCGTGGATAATCCACGTGGTTGGCCAAAGAACGACTTGTCTTGGCTAACGTCCGACTTGTTATTCAAATTAATAATACCTCCATTGCATTTCCTAAAACGTTTTTTTATGCTCCGTAAGGCATAACGGTTAGACCCGATTATGCACGGTGTCTCATAAGCCTTTAATAAAACATAGTGATAATTATAAGACATGAAACGTTATTACGCAACGGTTTTCCTAATAAAAGCGCCATCAAAGAGCCCGCAACAGCGGTGTGACAATGAATAAAAAATTAGGCATCTCATGCAATCCTCTTATTTTTTATTCATTTATCATTCACAAAGTTTAGGCTTATCCATCGTGAGGCTCACCAGTTATGTTCCCTAGCCACCAGCTAACTTGCTTTTTACCCCTTCTCGCTTCAATTAGAAAGGCTTGAGTCCTCCTCGACTTCTCTGGGACACCTGATGGACGACCAAGACCATTCTGCCCCATTGATGCCTGTCTCGTCGTGCCACTAGGTTATCTGGCTGATCCATGTTGGAATCGGCATCAGCGCTGATTGCTTTCCTATTATGATTAGGGCCCATCTCCTACCACCCTCCCATAGTAGTTTCTCTGGGAAGGTTACTCCGGGGAAAAAACGAATCCATGGTATTTGACGTCCAACCTTAGGGGTTCACTCTATTGTTGGATGAAATCCATCAACACCCTTTTTCTTTGAACAAAAAGGGCATACCGACCTATACTACAATCAAGTCAACCACAACCAATTGAAAGCGAGTGAACAGTATGTCCCAAGACCAATCTACTAGACTTTTACTTATCAAGCGAACGGCCTATGGTTGCAAAGCTGGTAATACTTCATCTACCGTATTCAAATTGAATTTAAGATTAGAGTCCAAAAAAACCAATTCAAAAGTGAATTGGTTTTTCACATTACTCTTCATCAATGCCGGTTGACAAAGAGCCATTTTTCTATGAGTATAGGCACTCCAAACTCAGTATAAAAAACAAATCTAATTAATATTTTTCTTTAATAAAACATTAATTAACGCAATTACTCCAACTATACCCAAAAATACATGCCAAAACCACATCAGGCCGAATAATGAATCGAAGGGTAATGATATTAAATTCAATATAAGTAATAAAGAAATCCAAAACGAATAGGACTTAAAAATGGTGACGCCCCCTCTTTATATAAATTATTATTCTGTGCCATTGTACAAAATCAATACGAGAATTTAATATTTATATTATACCATCATTAATAGTTTCAGTGATTCTTATCTCAAAAATTGATAAGTATTTTAATCATGAATTACGAAGCTCGTGAAAGCCGTAAAACACAATGGTTTTTGTACTCAAAAGATCAATTGACCTTAGAACAAGTCATACAAGAGGAATTGGAATTAAGCGAACAGTTTAACCACGCTTACTACTCGACTCATCGACTGGTTATATCAAGCCTTTATCGATACTTTAAGCGAAGCCACGAATATTAGTCCTCAATTTGCCACAACGTTTAAGACCTTTATTAAGAATATGGACGCAGGAAGATTCTCAAACGGCCCAGTCGAAGGGATTAAACGCAAGATCAAAATCAAAAAAGGGAATCCAATTCGAAAATGAATTGGATTCCCATATAAGTCCTCATCAGCACTGGTTGATAAAGAGCCAAAAGAAAACTGACGAAGCCCGTGTCCCTTACAGCACACAGTTTCGTCAGTTTTCTTTTCAGGACTAGCGTTGCGCGCTAGGTCCCAGAATTAAGGTTAAACTTTCGGCAGATTGATGACTTCCCTGATTTCCCCGTCGGTAGCGTGGCCACCGGTAATCAGCGACGTCCATAAAGCATTAAGAGAGGGCGACTCTAAGCGACCACTGGGGTTGCGGCAAGTTGATGCATCGCAAACTTAACCAAGGCTTCGCTATTCAGCCAACCATAAATATCATTCGGAATAACCGCCGTTTGAACGGCTCCCTGCTGGTCCAGGTCCGTTGCTGCCTGGTAGGCAGCTTGCGGTGTGTACAGCACAAGCGCTTGTTGGCTTAACAGTTCGGGCGTCAAGTCAGCCAGGCCCACTGCCGTAAACTTCAAGTTGGCGTGCCGGGTTTCTGCGACCCGCTTGGCCTCTCCTAAAAACAACCGACTGGTAATCCCCCGTCCCGAAACTAGCAATACATTCTTCATGATCTGGCATCTCCCTTTGATATCTTTCAATATATTAAGAATATCACTAAGTGTTGTAGACCACAAGGCATATTCATAAAAATCAATATTAAAATTTGCGGTATAGTTTGCGATATATCAAGGATTTGAAGACTAGACCAATTTTTATACCATGTCTATACCAATTTAAAGAGGAGTTCAGCTGAATGCGCTAAATTTTTGCACAAAAAAAGTTCAAACCGGATGGTTTGAACTTTATCAGATGCCGGCTGAGGAATTCGAATCCCCGACCCTCGGTTTACGATACCGATGCTCTACCAGCTGAGCTAAGCCGGCATACTTGCTGTAAATCCAGCATAACTCCGGCAGGCGGGCTCGAACCGTCGACAACCTGATTAACAGTCAGGTGCTCTACC